>NZ_DALYUL010000014.1:52489-93619 GCF_031981185.1 Anaerotignum sp.
ATAATGTTTCCTCGTTTTGAATGTTGTCTCGTTAACTCCATTCTACACGAAGGTTTCATTATGGGCTATTCTTTTGCCCTTATTGAGATGGCGCACTTCATTTTACAATCTATCAATTAAAAAAACCATGCGAAGTTAAATATCTACTTCGCACGATTTTTTACTCTTGATCAGTTATTCATTTTGTGTATTGTGTCCGCAATGAGGACATATTGGAACTAACCTATCATTCTCGCTATCGATAATTGCCTCTGTAATATTCTCGAATGCAATGTTTTTTTATTTAATCAACGCCTAAAGCTTTAAACACTGCTTCTTGAGGTGTATTATAAAATATAATGCTAAATGCTCCCATTAATTCTGCTGGGACTGTCGCCATATCAAAAGCCGAAGTTATTGGCAAAAGTACTTTTTTCGCACCGCTATCCAAACAAACCTGCAATATACTAGCTAGATCATCGACTTTCATAATGGTACCGCTAATGCTTGTATCACCGAGAACGGCCAAACTGGATAATTTTGGTTTATTAAGCGCAGCTGAGCAAATAGCAATTACTGTAGGTAGTGTTAAATACTTTGTCATTCCAATGCCTTGCAAGTCGCTATAATTGATAATGTAATCTTTTGTAGTTGTGCTTATGGAACTACTAATGCTATTTGCATTGGCTTTTAAGTAGTTAAGAGCTGTATTGGTTGCTTCTTTTGCTTCTCTGTCTGCACCAAGCCCTGTTCTTTCAAACTTCCCATTACCTGGCAACACTTGGGTTTCTAAGCGATAGACTCCTGCCATAGCAGATTTCCCCCTTGATACGGTATAAATATTTCCGGGATTCAACATACCTTCTGGTATCAGTTTTCCGCCACCTTGTTCAGGAACAGATACATAATGCTCTTCAAAAGTTTCTGCATCAATATAAGAAAAATTGACATCATAGAATTCCATGCCACCGATTTTTTTCATTTGTTCTTTTACTCTCCGTCGTAGTTCTAAAGCAATAGTAATGATTTCAGCAATATCTTCTTTTGAGTATTCAGCATTGGGATATACCAATTTTGTAAAACCAGATATTATTTTTCTAACTGCAATTACATCGCGTTGATTTAGATTATTTCCAAATCTAAAGTACTTGTCGCTTACGTCACTAAATTGTTCCTTACGCATTTCACGCATAAACTCTGAAAAATAGTCTGTGATAAAGCCATACTCATTAGTGAAAAAGTCTGGTCTATACTTTGGTATTTCCCAGCCAGGGACATAGCAGTGCATACGGTCAAGAAAAGCTGTATCATAAGCCATTGCTTCTGGAAATGGTTCAAATAAGTGTGATGATTTTAATAGCACATCTACACTCTGATTAATATTTCCTACAAAAACCATTGATGCACTAGCGGCTTTTTCTTCTTTACCACGAGCAAAAGAACCTGATGCCATATAGTCTTTCATGATCTGTATGCCATCCTTATCCTTAAATGTAATGCCAGCTACTTCATCAAAAGCAACACAGTCCCACATACCAACAAGACCAACCGTTTTAGTTGTCATATTATAAAATAAGTTAGCAACTGTAGTTTGTCCACCAGACACTAAAATTGAGTTTGGCGAAATTTCTTTATATATATGAGATTTACCAGTACTACGAGGTCCAAGCTCACATAGATTAAAGTTATTCTCAACAAGAGGTATCATACGAGCAAGTAACATCCATTTTTCACGGTCAGTAAACTTGTCTGCTTCCATACCAGTAGAACGCAGAAGAACAGAAATCCATTCTTCTTTCGTAAAATATTGTCTTGCTTCTTTTATTTCTGACAAATCTATATATGGCATTTGAATAGGTGTGAGTTTATCAATCATAATTGGAGATTTATCTTTAGCCTTAACAAGTTCGACTTCCCCAAAAATATTATCGTGCTCTTGGTATCTATCATCCATTTTTACATAATTTAAGCTTACAATACACCATATACCACCACATAAAAGACGTTCATATTTTGAAACATCATTCTCACTCACAATAATTTGATTTATACCTAAATTAGAAAACTCAGCTACATATACATCCTTCTTTATATCTAATTTTACAGAAACTTTATCAATAACCGTATGACGCCCATATTCTCTTAATCTAGCCATAATTTTCTGCGATTCATCTGGTCTAACGAAGTTCTCAGATAATATCTTCTTAACTGTTTTAACACCATCTTCTATGATTTCAGGGTCATCAGAGCTACAATACTGCCCCAAAAGGAACTCTAAAACATAAATAGGTACATTAGCACCCTCTTTGATGGACTTCGTCAAATCCTTGCGTACAATTTTGCCATCAAAATATTGACGTAACTTTTTATTGATAATTTCATTGGAGGAGGGTTCATCTCCTAATGTGATTTTATCTCCATTACTATTTGATTCATTTAACATAGATAGAATTTCCCCTCTCTCACTAGATGTTAAATCCGAAATCATCTACAAATGCCAAATCCATCTGGACTTCATGCCTTATCACTTCAAGAGCATTTTTTTCGTCATAGGCTACAAGATAATACTTTCGGTTTTTATCATATTGCTTGTTTTTGAAATTAAACCTCAAGCGGAATATTCTTTTGCTTGCATCGGTATCTTTTTTATCTGCAACATAAATATTGTCGTTAGAGATTTTTTCATTTTCATCAGAAATAAAGAACACCTTATAAACAGTCTCCTTGTTTACATCAGTAACAGCATCACTTTGTATAAAATCAAGATTCGTTGTAAGATTTGTAATCTTGTGAACAAGGCTTACAAGAGAAATTGAAACTGCCTTTGTTTCTGTGTGATACTTATTGGTTCGAACATCAATAACAGGAATTAGAATTTCTTGCAACGATGCACCGCCATGCACAAAATTAAGTCCTCCACCAGGCACTTTAAAAATATCACTGCCTATAGGGAAAGATACAATTCGTGTATCCTGGTTTTTTAAAACATTACCAAGTGTTACTGTACCGATGCCATCTGCATGTACTACTTGCTCACTGACTACATATCTTCTGCCCACTAAGGCATTTTGCTGTGATAGTCCACTGATTTTATCACTCTCAGATAGTTTGTCACGCTTATAAATAAAGCCATGGTCAGCAGTGATGATGAAATGTGTGTTGCTTGCACTGGTAAGTCGTTTAATCATTGTATGGATTTCTTCCACAGCTTCCTCACAGGCATTAAACACTTCATTTTCTGTTTTCAAATCATCCCCACGAGCGTCTATTTGGTCATGATAAACGTATACAACATCTTGTCCTGTGGTAACCTCTTTAGCAATTATGGTTGTATTTATATCATCAAACCGTATCGTTTTACTCCTAGGTGAATAACTTTGTAAAATTTGCTCTCGAGATTTGATATCATCGCATAACTTGCCATCAACCAAAACTCTAAAATCTTCTCCCATAGCAAGTTCTTTATGTGGTAGGAGTGCCGACATACCAAACCTTGTATAAGAAGGCAGAACACTCTGCATTGGGGCTATGGTAGCCGTGCATTTCTCATCTTCAGTTAGACGTTTCATTAGAGTTTGTCCCACTTCAAATCGCAGTGCATCAGAGATAATTACAATGATTCTTTCTTTTACATTTTTAACATATTTATTGTAGAAATCCTGTTGTTTTGTAAGACCAGTTTCACCCTTACACTCTACAAACTCATTGTTCCAAGCAACAGACAGCGGGTTTAGATATTCATTTGTGTAGATATTCTCTACAAGCTCTCGCAAATTGTCATACATTGCATTGTTTGTAATTTTATCATAATGATAGTAAAAATAGCGGTACCGTTGGTCGAACACATAATCTGTGGATACATAGCGTTCCCACATATTTTGCACAGTCTTTTCAGGTTCAAAGTGAGCTGCCATAATCAAGTAATAAGCGTTTTCAATGATGTAGTAATGAGAAAAATAAAGGTTGCCATAGTGCAGTTTCCTTCTCATCCTACAGATTTCTGGAATAGAGAGTCCTGAAAGCTTTGCATCCGTATCTTCATTTTCAAGCCTTGCAATTAGCCATTTAATAATAAAAATATCCGTCTTGCGGAAAATTTCAAGCTCTGCAAAGCTACTGACTTCGAAACTTTTTAGAACAGACTCAATATTTACCGTGTTATAAGTAAGTTCTGACAATTTGTCAAAGCCATCCCGGAAGATAACACTGTTCATCATACTGTCTACAAAGGCAATAATATTTCCCGATTTGTAAGAGCAATAGTTTTTGAGTGACTGTGGAAGCTCACGATGAATCACCTTTGCAAAGTAGGTTACAAAAAGCGTATATACAAATTTAGATAAAGTTGGCTGCACATCTGTATATCCAAAGGTTTCCTCACAAATTCTCCAAAATGGGATTATTAGGTCATAATTACCGAGGAACTCCAAGTACTTATTGTTCTCCAGCTCACCGTTGGTGATGATTGTACGAACAAGCTCCTCAAAAGAAACCACTTTTATTCTGCATAATACACTCATCATTGCAACTTCAATTACATTCTCATTCCAATTCTCTATCTCTAAATTATAGAACCTCTGTGTTCTTACTTTTTCACCAAAGAAACTGATATAGTGTTGCAAAACAGGTTTGTACTTTTCATCAATCCCTAAATCTATAGAAATTAGAGAGGCTCTATCAGCAAAAAACTCTTTAGAATAGCGGGTTGTATCCGCAAGATGGTTATCACAAAGAGCAGGTTTTGGAAATGGAGCATAAATCAAATAGTTTGTCTGGGTATCCACCCTTTCTAAAAAGTATTTGGTATAAAACTGGTTATCCTTTTCAAGGTGAAAAACCTTGGCATTAGGTAGCTCCAACGTGTCAATGTCATCAACAAACTCCGCATTTGCATCATACCAAAATATTAGTTTTCTTGTTTCTCCAACAAACTCGGCATTCAGCTTGTCGGTGATTTGTTTTAAGTTAAGTTCAGCCATTTATTTTCACCGCCTTGTTATTGGCACTATATTATTTATTCAACAATGTATATTTTAAATTGTTTACTGGGAATATGATATGTTCCTTCATTATCTCCTTTATGTTCATATCCCTTAATAATATTTAAAACTTTATGTGTTATTTTTGAATACTCGTTAAATTGACTACAAGATTTAGATATTACAATTACACTACTATTTTCTCCAATAAAAATACGTAATTGCTTTTCCGAGTATTGTTGTCCAATAGTTAATTCGTGTAATATTTCATCTTCATAATATGTCATTATTTAATCCCTTCTTAAATATAATTCAAAATTGCTTTTCCACAATTGCTTTATAGCTCCGTCAATAGAACCATCATTTTTGTTAAATAAAGTACCCATAGTAAATTTTAAACTAGGCTTTCCATTTATCTCTACGCAAATAATCATTTCCGAAAATGAATTTTTACTTCCTATGGTGTTTCCCACGAAAATTGAGTACTCACCTCTACTCATTAAATTGCCAAACCAAATTTGAATAGCATGGATGTATGTTTCATTTTTATAAATTTCAAATACTACCGTAACAGAGTCAACTTGCTCATAACTAATTTGATAATATGAATTTTGGATACAGAACTCATCTGATAATTCTTTTAACAACGATGTGATAGTTTCAAAAGAATCTCTCAAAAAAGTTTTCTTATCTAATTGACTCATTGGTCCACTATTTGAAAAATCTATATCCAACTTACTTGACAATGTTTCAGCATGAGTTGTGGTAAAATTGGCTATCTTTTTTACAGGGGGCACCGTTTTTGTTGCTGATACTGGAGAAAATTCAATCTTAGGTGCACCAGCTAGCTTGGAAAACAGTTCCCTATATTCATTTTTTTCATCTTGTATTAAATCAACAATATCTCTACCTCTAAGAAAATCTGGTATAATTTGAGGTCTTCTTCCATTAAAAGACACTAGAATATATCTATTTTCATTAACTGAAAAATCATCAATAATATATCTATATTCAGTGCCAACGCCACCTTGAAAGTCATCAGCTCTTAATTTATAATTTTCTGATAGAACAATTATTGTTTTTTCTGCTTTTC
Organism: Anaerotignum sp.; assembly: GCF_031981185.1. Taxonomy (GTDB): domain Bacteria; phylum Bacillota; class Clostridia; order Lachnospirales; family Anaerotignaceae; genus Chakrabartyella. The sequence continues at coordinate 58,541 of NZ_DALYUL010000014.1, forward strand.
TAAGTGCATGTGCCATCATTTCTGTAAAATTAATTGCTGTTTTTTGCTGCTGATAGAGCACATCACACTCCGCTTCATATCCATTCTTTCTCAAAAAATCAACAAGCTGTAACACCTTATCTTCGGGCTGTCCTTTATTCCAAGCATGACTAACAAAAATCATAAATTACCCCCTAAATTTTCCCAAGAATATCAAGCTTTTTGCCATCTTGTCCTGTCTGCACTTTTTCGTAGTTTACCTTTACGCCGTCGTCCAAATCAATGGCAATACGGGAGAGCGCAAGATGTGCGATTTTTTCGTCATATTCTTTGGTTTCTTTCAGCTGTTTTACAAGCTTTTCTTTGCGTTTTTCCGCCTTTAAAATATCAGCGGAGGTTTTTCCGTTTTCGATTTCGTCCTGCATACGGTCAATCTCGTTCATATATGTTTTTTGCATTTTGTGGAGATAGTCCACACGCACAAGACCTGTGGTGTCAGCATTATAACGGTGCATATATACAAGAGCCTTAAATCCGTCCTGCTTGCCACTATCATATAGCCAATAAATTGGTCGTTTTTGATAAGTTTTAACATGGTCTTTGTAGAAGTCTTTGATAAAATAGTTGCGGATCATGTCTCTTGAAGTGTTACCCTTGTTTCCCAGTGCCTTTGCGATAAAATCAAGATTTTCTTCTAAAGTTTCAGTACCGTACACTTTCTTTACGAACGCAACAAATAAACCGACGATATCATCTCCAAAATATTCCTCATCAGTAATAGGAATACAGTTATCGACATCAGGGATAAAGGTAGTATATTTACTATCATCCCAGCCACCGCCTGCATAGGCAAGACCATCTACATCAAGAGAGTAGCGGCCAAACATACAACCCACTGCGTAGGAAACAAAGGATTTAATGTCACGTGTAAGATCAGCCTTGCGAACGGTTACATCTTTATCCTCAACCTCTGGGGTTAGTTCATCTTGCAAACCGTAGATATCAATGAAGATACGGTTTAGTTCTTCTTCGTTGGCTTTGAGTTGATTAAAACGCTCATTGCAGTCAAATTCCCATTCATTATAAGCATCTTCAATACAAGCAATTTCGTGTCCGTCATCAGCAGTTGCACCATGGCATAATTGTACCAATGGATGCTTTTCAAAGTCCCATGAGGTTTCAAAGCTGTCCCAGTCGTTTTTTGAGAGTGAGATGTTTTGTTCACATATATTTTTAATATAATCATTAGATTGAACAATAATAGGCAATTTTGCAATGTCACCTTGATTATAGTTTAATCCTTCATTAAATATGCTTAAATACAGCTTTGCAAGCTTGCTATTTAAAAATGCTATTAGGCTTATTAAAGTTTCGTGTTTTGAATAAATTGCCATTCCAGCATTTGAAAATAGGTGTCCATTCGGGAAATATCGCACGGATAATGAGCCACTTGTAACGGCTGACCAAGTACCGCCTTCACAAAAATAGTACTGTTGATTTTGTGGCCTTGAACGCTGTTTTCCTTTATCGTCAACAAAGCCTTTGACTAACAACCCATTGTTTTCCCAATTAACAACATCGTCATTATTTCCATACCACCGTCTATATTCTCCACCATTGCAGTATGGAAACCATGTACCCTTTCTATCATTTTCATCATTTGTGGATGTAAAGTTCAATAATGTTAAATCACATTCGTACCATTTTCGTACAAAGCTATCTACTGAACCTGTAATTAGACCTTGTCTTGGATTTGCATTTTCAGATAGCATAATACTATTCTTAAACGCACTCAACATCTTCTCACTCACCCAGTACGCAATGGGTGAGCCAGGGATTTTGGAGAAATTTTCTTGTTGTGCTATGCGCAAATCTTTTTTTGCCAGGAAAGCATTTTCTTTTTCTTGTTGGCTGTTATAATCCACCAATCGTGCAAAGGTTGCATTGTAGTCTTTTATATTACTTTTACGCAGTACAAACGAGGTTGTCTGCACAACCTCGCCACCAATTTCTTCAAAAGCCCTTGCCCCCAAATGAGCCATATTAATGAAATCTGTATGGAGTAACTTTCCACGCAATTTTTCATAACTTGATAAAAACATAAATGCATGTTGCGTGATCATAGCAGTGTAGGCATCTTTCTTTGTCATTTGCAAACACTTTTCAATAAATACAGCAAACAAATCAGACTTACTATCAGGGAAATTTTTCTTTACATAATCAGACAATTTTGCATTCATACCACTTGCCCCCATATATGGTGGGTTAGTAATAACTACATCATATTTTTGGTTTACAATATATTGTAACTTTATTTTTTCTTTAATTTCTTTTCGCTTTTCTCCCCAAGTCAAAGCAAATTCAATTCCAAAGTCAACATCTCTTTTACTATCAATCAACTGTAAAATTTCATTATAATCAATAGGTGAACATTCAATTAATGAACCTACAAGAGAGGAATTTTCTGTTTCTTGTAAATACTCAAGCATTTGTTTTGAATTGTATTTATTAGCAAATTCATAGTCAATATTAGACGATGTATAGATTAAATTAAGCGATATTCCACGAGTTAAAAATCTCCTGTCATATTGTCTTGCTTTCATCATCAATGCAAAATATGCAAGCTGATATGCTCTTTTATCAATGTCAATACCGTACAAGTTGTTTTCTATAATAGACTGTGCTGCATCTCTTTGTGTATAACCTTGGCTTTCATAAATCTGCATCAGCACATCAAAAGTATACACTAAAATATGCCCACTACCCATACAAGGGTCAATCAGCTTTATATCCTCTGGAGTAATCTTTTTGTATTCTACTCTTATTTTTTCAAGCTCTGTTTTTACGACTTCTTCTTGCTCTGTTTCATCAAGATAATATTTCCAATCAGCTTTTAAGTCGTCATTGGGGTGTCCCTCCAACCACAAACGACCGAGGGAGTTTTCTGTCATATAACGCACAATCCAGTCGGGGGTAAAAAGCTGGGTAGCTGCTGGAATATGCTCTTTTGTGATTTTTACGTTCTTTTTAAGAAGTGCAAATACTTGCTCTTTTGGCTCAGTATTGTAATATTGATACAACCAACCGATAATTTCAACCGCTTCTTTAAAATCATCTTCTGCAATGTCATTGACAAGATGGCTTACTATACCATCCTTATCCGTAAAAGAGATATTCAGCAAAAACTCGGTATAGTCGTTTGTTTTTTCAAAAAGCTCTGGCAATACTTCATTTAGCTTATTGCACTGCTTAATAAACAGCATACGAAACAGCTCGTCCAGCTTGTTTTCGTCTTTGAGCTGTACAATTCTATCTGTTTCATAGGAGCTAAACTCCATATCGGTTTCAAAAGGAGTGGTTACCATATCAGGCTCTGCCTTGCCACTCATTTCACTGGAAAGCACATGCACACGAGAGGGAAGATAGTCATTGACCTCCATAAAACGGATTGCCACAAGGCGATTGAACCAAGTGTAGGCAACTTCCTCTACCACAAACTGAAAGGCAGTTTTGTAGTCAGAAGTACTTTCTTTTTCTTCAATTTTCTTCACTAAAGCCTTTCTTTGCTTGACTTCGCCCCCCGTAAGTTCAGTTGGCTTGCCTGTGCCGATGTCGTAAAACTCGATATTATCGGTGGAAATTGGAAGTGGTGACAAGATGCCACTTTCACTAATACCGATAAGCCCTGCTTTATAAGTAATTTCGCTGATGAGCTTTCGTCTTGCCCATACAGCAAAATTTTTAATTGCTGTTTTGTTCATGGTGTGCCCCCTACGCTTAGATTTTTTCAAGTAGGAAATCAGGATACTCCTTATTCCACTCGCTGATTGACAACACCTTCAGTTCATCAATCAACTTATACACAAACTCATTTTGTTGCTGCAAAAGGAAAGGTAAATTGCCCTGTAATCTGTTTCGGATTCCTTTTCTTGTAACACTGTCCCCATTAGGATATTCCAAAATATAGATATATACTTTGCGTTTTTCCATTGGTTTCCCTATGGCGGTTATGTAAGTTAAGCTGTCATAGTATTTTTTGACAACTTGACTTATTTTTTTATTGTCGTTTGGATTAAATGCATTGGGATTGACAGCGTTTGGAATGTCAGCGTTTTTGTATTCTACAAAGAAAAGAGCATCTTCTGTTTCTGCAATAAAATCCACATCGGAAAGCTCTGTTTTCCCATTATGAAAAATAGTGTTTAGATTATCTAGCGCCCAAATTGAATTCGTAAAATCAATCTTATAGATATGGTTTTCTTCTTCAAAAATTTTTCTCATACCTATTCACCTGCATTCAAATCATACACTTCATCCAGTAATTTTTCAAAACTTTTAGAAATGGTATTATGCTTTAAATCTTTAAAATTGGGATTACTTTCACATAAAACCCCTTTGTTCTCAGTTTTATACAAAGAATGAAAAAGGATCTTATCGCTGTTCCTTCTTCTTACCTCAAAGTACTTTGCAAATATATAGCTGTGAGTGGTAAGGAAAATTTGCACACCATTTCTTGACAGCTCCAGTATGATTTCCACCAAGTCAGGAATATACTTGGGGTTTAAATTGGCTTCCGGTTCGTCCCAAAGAAGGACACTGTTCTCTGTAATATTCTCTGTCATAATGAGCTGCCAAAGTAAACCAATTTTTTTATATCCTTCCGCTTCATGCTCAAAGGAAACTTTTTCGCCATTTTTCTTTTGTATATAAAATTCTTCATTTTCATAAAGAACTTTACCTTCCATCATCATTTCTAGCTTAGACAAAATATTTTTCGCAATATCAGGTATTTTTTTCAGTTGCCATTGCTCTGATTTTTTTATAATATCAATCAGTTCTTTCCCGAAGGGAAACTCACGATATTTTTCAGACATGGATATGAATCCTTTCGCATGCGTAAGCATATCTTTTACTGGGATATAAGTGATTTTTTCACTGCCACTTGATTCAATATCATAATTCATAAATAAGCTACGTTGCCCCTCTACATTTTTATTGTTTAGCATTTTTAGTAGTTGGGTTTTGCCTGTTGCGTTTTCACCAATAAAAAGATTGCAACCCTTTGAAAAAGTAATATCTATATCTTTAAACACAGTAAAATTTGAAATATGAATTTTTTGAATAGACATAGTAATACCTCCTTTTTATTAAAATTCTACATTAAGAATAATATCTTCTTTAATGCTCTGTTTTAGTTTATCTTTTAAGATATTGATATATTTATCAACATCTTCTTCTGTTTCAATTCTCCAAGTTGGTTCCGAGTTAATTGACTTTATACTGATAGTTTTTTGTGTTTTCGCTTTTGGTACAGGTGGCTGGGGAATCTCTTTTTCACCATCTGACGTAACCTCTATCGGTGTGACAGGTTGTTTTGCAACTATTATTTTAGCTTCTTCCATTGCAATTTCATTTAACAAACGTACTTTTAAGGCATCAGCCTCTACCTTGATGTTTTGCAGGGTAGCTACATTGTTACATGTTTCTGCCTTTTTCTTTATCTCTGCAAAGCGCTCTGTAATCTTAGTCGATAAAATATTACGGCATTCTTTTCCCTCAAGTTCCTGAATCACACGCAATCTGGCTTCTTCAATGGCGGTTGTTATAGGTTCTTCCATCTGGGTAAGCATGTCATTGTATAGGTTTGTATATCGCTCAAGAAGCTCAGGAATTTTTCTAATTTCGCTATATGGTTTTGCCTTTGCCATTATTGCTTTAATTGCAGTAACAACATCTTCAATTTCGCTATTCACAATAAAAGTTTTGCTGTCATCATAAATCTTCATCAGCTTTAAGCTGCGATTCCAGATTTCGATTTGATCCCCATGAAAAAAGGCTTTAATAGGCTCATAATCTTCAGCAAAATCCAGTAAAGTATCCTGCTTATCAGTAACAATCTTGAAAAATTCTGCGGAATATTTAATTGCAAGTAAATCCATCATAAAAGCTTTACCATTCTTTACCACCTGCTTACCAGGATAGCTTTGTTCGTTCTTATAATGTATTTCTAATTTTTCTAGCTCATTTTTTAGTCTATCTGCATACTGCATAAAGCTCTTTAAGATTGCATCATCTTCTTCGCTCATTGGAGTGATGTTAAAGAGTTCTTTCATCACATCACGAACAGCTTTTTTCTGCTTATCATTGGCTTTTTCTCGCTTTTCTGTAAGTAGTTTTTCTAAAAACTCTTTTCTGCTTAGGTAGCGATACACTTCATCTTCGCTCTTATTCAGAAGTGTAACAGCATCATTGTTTACAAAGAAAGCCAAATCACCCTCTTTAAACAGCTTTGCAACAAGCCACTCTACATCATCCTCAATAAATCCATATGGTGCCTTTGTAAAGCGTTCCATAATGGATTTCAGCGATGTTTTAGCGTGTCTTTGGGTATTCATACTAACAAAATCAAGCACGTCATTTAAGGCAAGTCTATTAGGCGTTTGTGCTTGTCCATCAAGAGATAACTGTGCATTATTATTCCCTTTAAGCACTGCTCGTATATGTGATTCATTCATAGCTGTATCAATATAAGACAACTTATGAAATACTGTGCTGATTAGCTTACCAAGTGCATCATTGATACGAGAAGAAATATCTTTCGCAGCAATTTGTGCCTTATCGCCATTCATATAGATAGTAGCTTGTTTCATTGCTTCTTCAAGAAAAATCCTTGCGTTGGCATTCCTTTCACGCATTTCTACTCGTTTGGCTTCCTTAATCTGCTCATATTTGCTAACAACATTGGTAGAATTCAAACGTAAATATTTCTCTATTTTCAGCGCTGAACGGATTTCGTCAATAAATCCCTTGTCATCAGGAAGTGCTACGATAACACACTTACTCTGACCGCTCATCATTCGTAGAGTCGTTTCATCCATCTGTGCATCTGTAAAGTTTGGCGTCAATACTTTAAGAGAAATATCGTAGTTTTGGTTTGCCTTGTAAGTTCTATCATCTACAATCTGATTAAACCCAAAAGTATATCTTCCATTAAATGTAGGGTATCTATATTTCTTTTCATCATATAAGCCATCGAAAATCAGTTCTGATATTTTTCCTGTTAGCTCATTAGACTCAACGTTTTGAGTTTCAATCTCACGATTGATTTCCTGTTCTTCATCAGTAAGGAATATATAGATTTCGCCATTTTTTTGTACAAGAGTCTGACGACACAAACGCTTTAAAGCTTGTTCCACTTTGTCTTTTAGGGCAATACGGTCATCATCAATATCAGAAACCATAAGACTTGTAATATTTTCAAGGTTCGGGGTGATTTCTTTGACATACTTAATCATAAATAATGTCTTTAGAACATTAACCTCAAAACAATCTTCTAGCTTATTAGGGTTTAAATATTCATTGTCATAAGCTCTAATTATAACGCCCTTATGGCTATGGTCTAAAAATTGCTCCAGTGCATCGTAAAACATATTGAATGGTACAAGGGCGCCCTCATTCTTTAACATAACTCTCATAGCAGACTCTTTGAACAAAGCGAGCATAGAACGCTCTCCTTCAGCCAAATGCTTACCGCTAGCACCGTGCGTTCTGATAGAAGTCAACACATCTCCAAGCAAATTGAATTGATATGGAATAAATGGGTAAATATCCGAGAAATTTGCTCTATCTGAGTATAACTTCTTTTCAATACCGTCGTTAAAGATAATTAGATTTTTTATAATTGTATCTTTGTCATCATAAAGAAGTGCTAATGTCTGATTACCTGTTTCTGTTTTTTCAAGAATTCTCTTACGAATCACTTCATCCACGTTGGCAGATGAGAGGGACAGCCTTGTATCAAAACGACCTTGAATTTTAGAGAAGTCATTTCCTCTGGTTTTTGTGATGCTATCAATGTCTTGCTGGCTTGTTACGATAATCCAAGCTTTGCCTTTGCACTCAGTGCCTAAATCCTCAGCAACTGTTTGCAAGTTTAACATAAGATCCGTTTTTTCGCCTATGTATTGCCCAATTTCATCTACCAAAAATATTACATGATGATTATTGCCTTTTCTCTTTATATAATCACATACCATTTTTGCAAAGGTACTAATATCCATATTATAGGGATTAGTGAAACTCTCACAAGTATTTTTCGCTGCTTCCATACTCATATATTCAATTTGAACCAATGCTTTGCAAACATAGTCTTGAATAAATCTAAATTGATGGCGTGAGTCTGCCCATTCTTTTCCACGAATGGATAAAAAAGCACTTTTGAACTCCTCATATTTACCTTCTTCGGTAAGAGTTCTTTCTAAATCAGCAAGGTGGGGGTTTGCTCCGTAAAAACCCAAATGCTGATTAAATACTTTTAAGAAAACAGACAGGATAGCTTCTTTATTGTTCTGGGTATCTGCCATTCCACTCTTAGAGTCAATATTAAATAGGATAACATCCGCAGGTGTATTTGCTGCAAGCTTCATATCACCAAGAACCATTTCATCCTTGATTTTTTTGTCTTCAACAAAGTAATCAATTGCTGTTTTTTCATCAACCACACGATTTTCAAGAAGGTAGGATAAAATCTTTAAGAAATGAGACTTACCACTTCCAAAGAAGCCAGAAATCCATACTCCCATTTTATCGGTATTTCCTACGATTCCTTTTTTATAGCTCGCAAAAAAGTCTGCAAAATGCTTCTGCAGTTCCCTTGTTACAACATATTCTTCAAGCTCTTGCTTTACATTCTCATCATCACCCTGGCCAACCTTAATAACGCCTTTAATATCTCTATCGATTGGCTTAGAAAACATATTTTTAATAATCATAATTTATCCTCTCAATCTACAATCCTAAAAGCCCTATAATAATTATCGTCCTTAGTTTCGCCAAATAGCATCAATGACTGACCATCATACTTGCCAGGAAAGAACATTACAACCGGGACATTATCTACAAATTGGTGCATATTATTTAGTATTTTATGAGAACGCAAAAGCGGATAACATTTGCCAATTCCAGTTAAAAAAACAATAGCATCTTCTGGGGTATTGTCCTTAATATGAGCTAAGAGCTCGTTGCTGTGATTATCTTCTTCCATGCGTAGCATTTCGTTAATTGCTTTGGTTATCTCAGGTAAGCCTTTCGTCTTTTCGAACTCTATGCAAAGGTCAAGAAATCCCTCTTTCTCTAGCAAGTCAATAATTGTATCATACAAATCAAAAACAACCAACTTAATATCACTGTTTTCATATTTTGAGATTAGATATTGAACTCTCTCTCGAATCACCATCTCCTGCTCAGCAGGATAGTCAAATACATAATATCCAACCTCATTGCCAAGACCTTTATTTTCCCTGAAATTCGGGAGCTTAATCTTGTCCTCTAACTTGTTTAGTCTGGTTTCTAAATCTTGCATTTAGCTCACCCCCGTAATTGCTTTTATTAATTGTATTTCTCCATTATCTTTAAAGTAATGCTCTAGTGTAATATCCATCACTGGAGGAGTAGTCTCTTTCTTTTTACCATTTACAGTCAACAGCCCCGCATCAACCATAAAATTCATATAAGTGCTTCTAAGTCTTTTCAGTGTAGTGTCTGTCCAACTCGCAACATCTTCATTTTGATCTTGCTTATTCTTGAAGAATATATTAATATCACTGTCGTTAAGTTCACGCACCCCAAGGATTACTTTTTCACGATACACTTCATATAAAAATTCATAAAACAATCTATTTTGCTTTACGGCTGCAATAAGAATTATAATTTTTTGTGTTGCCAAATCACCCTCTAAAAAGATTTTCATTACCTTTTCATCTAGCGTGCTAATTCTATTTTTTAAATATCCAAATATTCTTTTGGCTCGATACTCTTTGGATATACCTAGCAAATTTTCCTCTAAGCACATTGTTCTTATCTCATCCCAAGAATAATCATCATATTTTAGTTTGATAATTTTTTTACATTCAATAAACCAAAAGGATTCAGATACTAATCCAGAGCTATATTTTTTCTCCATATATCTTCCTCCATACCTAACTATATTCGTCTATATTATTTAGCATCTGTTGTAGCAGACTCAGCATCTGTCACCGCTGAGCAAATGTCGCCGATATCACAGTTTAAGATTTCACAAATAGATAGTAAGACAGTAATAGAAACAGGCTCGTTTTTATTTAGCCTAGTAATAGTTCCTGCTGAAAGTCCTGTTAACTTTCGTAAATCACTTTTCTTTATGTCTTTTTCAATCAACTTAATCCATAGTTTTTTATAGCTAATGTTCATTCTCATCCCTCATTCATCACAGATATAATACTATGCTTCAACTTAACTATATTATAAAGCATGTAGGTTATCCTTACAAGATTTTACACCAAATATATAAATAAATATCACAACTTATTGCGACATTTTCTCACTTGAGTGCAAGAACGAAGGATCTATCTAAAAATACAGAGGTTTTTTTCATATAATATATAACGAACATTCTTGGCAAGCAATGCCTGCCAGTACACACTGGCAGGCGCTTGTTGGGGAAGTATCCCCAATCCCCACTAAAACACAATCAGCCTCTGTTGTGTTTTTATACTCTCATTTTGAGAGTAGCAGCACCTTGCTTCACTTGCGGTTATAAGGACTGCTCCGGTTTTTTCTTTTGCTGTTGTTCCTCTTTTTCATCAAAATCAAGGAGCTGTTCAACATTGGCTTTCGCATTCAAAATTTCCTGCATTTCTTTTTTCAAAGAATTGTATTTAGAGTATGCCTTTTTCTTCTCGGTAAAGAGAGTAGCATACTCTCTTTTTAAGTCTGCCACCTTTGGGAGCTTGCTTAAACCCAGTTCTTTAAAATGATTTTTTGCGGTCTGGTGGAGCAGAATTTCAGTGATATTTTCTTCTTTGAATTTAGAAGAATATCCAGATTTTTTATAATCCTCATAAACAGCCTTTGTTTTTGCAAAGTCGATAATATTTTTCTGCAAAATAGATATTTCTGCCATCTGTTTTTCAGCAGATTTTAAGCTGTCCGAAAAGAGGCAAAACTCGTTTATTATGCCCTCGGCTTTTGCCCTTAAATCTTCATAATTAAGCAAGTTGTTTTCGGTTAGATAGTTCATCGTTTTTGCAAGCTGTTTAAGGTTGAAAGTCTTTGCCCAACGCTCATATCCGGTGCCTTTTTTCTGACTGATTTTAGACTGCAAATCAATGACAAGATTAACTTTTTTATCGTTATATTTACGAACTCTTTTTTGTGGCTTATGCTCCTTTTTACCCTCGATAACTTCTCTTAAATTATCCTCTTGATAACTTTTTCCAAGTGACCGTAAGCGGATAAATTTCCTTTGTCCATCGCCCTTAAAGGCGAGATTTTTTCCTGTCTTAGTTTCAAAGCCTTTAGACTTCATTTTGCTAAAAAACTCATCTAAGTTTTCCGGTTTTTCCGCTAAAACTTCATCAATGGCAAGCCGCAATTTATCAGAGAAATTAAGTGGCTTTTCCTCCTCTAGCCAACTGCCATAATCTTTTGATTTCCCCTTTGGATTTTCTACAATAGACAGACCATTTTGCAAGCAAAGTAAGTCATTTATTTTTTGAATTGCTTTGGTAGAATTCCAAAAGTTTCTAAATTTCTTCTTGCAGTTTAGATTAGTAGAGTTCCAAATAATGTGATTATGAATATGGGACTTATCTATATGGGTAGCAACAATAAATGCGTGGTTACCCTTTGTTACTTTTTCTGCTAATTGGTAGCCCATTAGATTGGCAAGCTCCGGAGAAATTTCCCCTGGCCTAAAAGACTGCCTAAGCTGATAAGCGATTACATCATTTTTTTGTATTCTGCCTGTTTTTTGTAGGTAAATTTGCTTGGATAAAAGAAACTGACTATCCACTAAATCAGCATCACACATAAAGCTACTGACTAATTCTCCGCTATTGGTTTTGTCAGGGTTTTTAGCATAATCGGTTCTATCTGTAAGGCACTGGGCAAGGGTTTTACCCTTGTTGATATGCATTGGAATAATTCGTGTTGTGGCGATAAAATCATCTCCTATTTTTCATCAGCAAAAAGAGCATTTATAAAGATGCGAATATCCCCTTTAATTGCCTTTATATCACCGCTCAAGACATCAATATCATCAATATAAATATTGCCTGTTTCGTTGGCTCTTTTGGTAAGCTGATTAAGGTTGTTGCCTATGCGTGAAAGCTCCACAGTGAGCCTGTTTAATGGCTCCATATCCAGTTCTATCATATAACCGTAAATAGCCATACGGCGAAGATATGCACCCAAATTATTGGTGCCGATTAACTCCATTTTTGCATCTATGATTTTGCGTTCCTGCTCATCAACCATAAAGTGCAGCTGTATTTTTCGTATTCTATTTGCCATGAAATCCTCCCTAAAAAATAAGGCTACCTCCGAAGAAGTAGCCTATAATATGATGATTAACTTTTAAACTTGTCGTAGCTTTCTTGTAACGCAATCTACACCATTTAGAAGGAGGTTTACCAAGCCAAACAGTCCGATTTCACTGAATACAAGGCAGAGAAGCAACAATCCTTTTGCCTGTTCCCACTGGGCAAACCCCATAGCCAAACATACAAGGGTAAATAGAAACAGTAGTGAAGAAATTGTACCAATAATTGTTCCGCTGACTACAGTTATTAATCGACAACCTAATCTTAATACGGTTAAAATTGCGATGATGGGAAATAGCAATATTTTAAATAAAGTCCTCATTTTTTCAACCTCCTTGACGTTTGCTTTTCTATCTTTATTCTATCGCTTTAGAGCATTAAAGTCAATATGAAATCATAAGTATTCTGATAAAAAAATAAAGGAATGGTCTGCAAAAACAAACCATTCCTTGTTAAATTTTGCAGTCTACATGAAGGTTTAGTTATCTTTCTTCATAAGACTTTTCAGGGCTTTGGGTTGTGCAATCATCGGCTCGAATTTCTTCTTTGAAGTCCTTGAGTGCCTTTATAACAGATGGCTTTTTCTCCTGTTCGGCGTTGTTATGATCGGCTTCTTCTTCCTTTTTTTCTGCATTGTCAAGCTCGATATTAAGCTGTGTAAGCCGTGTCTGTTTTTCCTTATATTCCTGCTCTTTGGGAAAAGGGGTATCCACCTCAGACTGTGCTGCTGCCTGCTCGGCATTTAGGTTTTCTAAACGGTTTTTGAGGTTGTCAATGGTTTTAGGCATATTTTCAAGAGCATTGTTAATACGCACAATATTACCTGTAATATTGTTCTCCAGTTCTGCTATATGTGTGATATTGTTTTTCATTGCAATCCTAAATGTGCCATTGTCAATATACAGGGTCATTGAAAATCCTCTAAACTCACCAAGGTTCACTCTATCCTCGGGGTTTAGGATAGCCTTACAAGCCTGTAAAACAGCTTCGCCAGCAGCTTTTCTTTCGGTGTAAGTTGTGCCTTTAATGGACATAGAAAAGCTGTCTTCGGCTATGGGGTGAGCCTGTACCAACTTGTAATCCTGGGTTAGCCCATCTATGCGTTCCACTGTCTTTTTAATCTCCTGTGGGTAGTATTTGATGAGCCTATCCTCCATATCGTATTTCTGACTTTGGTGGTTAGAACGCATTAGCTTTAGCTTTGCAACAGCAATATCGAGATCCATCTTTTCCTTAATTTTTGGGTCACCGGTGGCGAGTGCTTTAACCTCAGCATAAGAAAGAGCCGTAGCATCAATATCATCTGCACTACGAGCAGGCGATTTACTGGTGAATATCTGACCGATAAACCTTTGTTTATTTTCGATCAGCGACCAGTTGTAGGCATCAAAAGTATTTTCTGTGACATACTTGAAGACTTTAACCTCTTTATTTTCATTACCTTGCCTTATAATTCTTCCCTCACGCTGCTCCAAATCCGCCGGACGCCACGGGCAGTCTGTGTGATGGAGTGCCACTAATTTCCGCTGGACATTGGTGCCAGCACCCATTTTTTGTGTTGAACCAATCAGCACACGAACATCACCACTTCGCACCTTAGCAAAAAGCTCAGCCCTTTGTTGCTCGGTGTTGGCATCATGAATAAACTTGATTTCTTCCGGTGGGACACCTTTTTCCATCAGCTTGTTTTTAATATCATCATACACATTAAAAGTGCCGTCATAATGGGGAGTGGAGAGATCACAAAAGATTAGCTGTGCTCCTCTGGTATTGGTACTTTCCTCCCAAATGTTGAATACATTGTTTACACAGGTATTGATTTTACTGTTTTCATCATCGGAGAGCAGATCATTTTGTAGCCTTTGGTCAAGAGCCAGCTTTCTTCCATCAGAAGTAATACGCAGCATATTATCCACGTTAGGTTCTACCTCTTTTTTACGAACGCTATTTGCTCTGTCTGCAAGGTCTTTAACCATTTCCCTTTGAAACTCGGAGGGCTTGGTTACAACGGTTGTGTGATATGCTATGGGGACAGGTAGGTTTAGCATATCGGCAGTTTGAATATCTGCTGCACCTTTCCAAATGTTAATCAGCTCAGGAAGATTGAAGAATTTTGCAAAGCGTGTCTTAGCACGAAAACCTGTGCCCTCTGGAGCAAGTTCAATAGCGGTGACCTTTTCACCAAAGTTGGCAGCCCAGCTATCAAAATGGGTTAAATCAAGCCTTTGGAGGGTTCCATATTGTAAATATCTCATCATAGTGTAGAGTTCCGTCATTGAGTTGCTCACAGGGGTTCCAGTGGCAAAAACAACACCCTTACCTCCTGTTAGCTCATCCATATAACGGCACTTGGTAAACATATCGGTAGATTTTTGTGCTTCACTTTGTCCGATACCGGCAACATTACGCATTTTTGTTTGAAGGAACAAATTCTTAAAAAGGTGTCCCTCATCTACATAGAGCTTATCTACCCCCAATTCTTCAAAGGTTACAACGCTGTCCTTGCGTTCTTGCGAGGACAATTTTTCAAGCCTTGTTTCAAGACTTTTCTTCGTTTTCTCAAGCTGTTTTATGGTATAACGTTCACCATTTTGGCTTTTTGCATCCTGTATTGCAAAGAGAATTTCATCAATTTGTGTCTTTAGGATTTCCTCTTGCCTTGCTACCGATAGAGGAACTTTCTCGAATTGAGAATGCCCGATAACCACAATATCAAAATCACCTGTGGCAATGCGAGAGCAGAATTTCTTGCGGTTCGCAGGCTCAAAGTCCTTCTTTGTGGCAACAAGGACATTTGCACCAGGATATAAGGTAAGAATATCTCCACCCATCTGTTCGGTTAGGTGATTGGGCACAACAAATAGAGACTTCTGTTGCAAACCAAGTCTTTTGCCCTCCATGGCACTTGCTACCATTGTAAAACTTTTTCCAGCACCAACCACATGAGCAAGGAGCGTATTACCACCGTAAAGGGTACGAGCTACAGCGTTACTTTGGTGTGCATTTAGCTTAATGATTGGGTTCATACCATCAAATTTAATATGCTGACCATCAAACTCACGAGGACGGATAGAGTTGTAAATTTCATTGTATTTCTTTGCTAAAACCTCTCGACGCTGTGGGTCTTTCCATATCCATTCCTTAAAGGCTTCACCGATGGCTTCCTGCTTTTGCTGTGCTAGGGTGGTTTCTTTACCATTTAGCACCCGTTTTTCCTTGCCGTCATCATCAATGACGGTATCAAAAACACGCACATCACGAAGATTCAAGCTATCCTCTATAATCTGATAGGCATTTTTGCGTTTTGTGCCATAGGTGGCAATGGCACGAGGGTTTGCCCTATCCTCCATTTTCCCCTTAACATTCCACTCGCTTGTATGCTTTGAATACATAACATCAATTCTGCTACTGTGCATATAACGTGGAGTGCCTAAAATTTCAAACATAAATTGCTTATAGTATTCTGGGTCTACCCAAGTCGCACCAATACGAACATCAATCTCAGCTGCGGATAAATCCTTTGGTTGTATTTTTGTAAGCATATCTAAGTTGACTTGATACTGTGGGTTATCTGAAACAGATAGCTTTGCAATAGCAAGCTTTTCACGCACATTGCCTGATAGATATTCATCAGCTGTTTGCCAGTCAATAAGGTTATTGTCTGCATCACTTAAAGGGTCTTTGAAGATAATCCCTTTTAAGTCCTCAATGATAACAGGTATGTTATCCTCTCCGCCTAAAAGCTGTGCCATAAAACCAATATCCACACGGGCTTTTTCAGAAATAGATACTGCCAGCGCTTCCGTAGGAGTATCAACAGAGGTAACCTTAACCGATTGTTTTATGGTGCGTTTGGTGAACATATCCGCTTTGGCTTTTAGATTACCATTCTCGTCTAATTGCTCCAAAGAGCAAAGGAGCGGATAGGAAACATCATCTACAAAGGCTTGCTTATTAGCTTTGCTGTTAATCAGCCCAAATTTCTTATTAAAATCGTCATAAATTATATTTAATGTTAGCTGTGCCTTTTGCAACTCTTCGTCAGAACATTCCTCCAACTGCATTTCAATGATCTCTCTGGTTTTATCACGAATGCTAAGTAAGGCACTTACTCGCTTTTCTGCTGTATCAGACAGAGAAACAGGCTTCATTCTGCTGTTTTCTCGAAAATATAGCTTGTCATCAATAAGCGCATAGCTGAAATTTCGCACATCGGGAGTGGCTTCAATAGTGGCAGCTTCTTTTTCTCCATCTATAGCGGTAACAGGATCTTTTAGCAGTGCTTTATCGGGCGGTAGAATGTGGAGTATTGCTTGTTCAAGCTGTTGTGCAAGGGGGATTTCATGGTTTGGAACACAGGTGGCCTCCATTCCAAAAGGACCCAATACCATTTTCATACTGCCCATAATCATTTGAGGGTTTTCCTCAAAGTATTTATTGACTGCAATACCGTCTTCAGTTTCGCCAAGCTCTACCCAAGAAGGTAAACGCTCCGGTACGTGGTCACGCTTTTGGAGGAATATAATATCACTGGTGACTTCCGTTCCTGCGTTGGCTTTAAATGCTGTGTTAGGCAGTCTGATAGCACCCAGCAGGTCGGCTCTCCCAGCAAGGTGTTTTCTCACTTCACTACTTGCTTTATCAAGAGTGCCTTTAGAAGTAATAAAGGCTACCACACCACCACTTCTAACCTTATCAAGGGATTTTCCAAAAAAGTAATCATGTATTAGGAAACCCAGCTTATCATATTTTTTGTCATTGAGCTTGTAGTTACCAAAAGGCACATTTCCCACTGCCATATCAAAAAAGTCATTGGAAAAATCGGTTTTCTCAAAGCCTTTAATTTGAATATTTGCCCTCTGATAAAGCTGCTTTGCTATTCTTCCGGTTAGACTATCCAATTCCACACCGTAGAGCTTTGAGGTTTGCATACTCTGTGGCAGCATCCCGAAAAAGTTACCACTGCCCATTGCAGGCTCTAAAATGTTGCCATTTGGAATATCCATATTTTCCAGTGCCTTATACATCGCACGAATGACGGTAGGTGAGGTATAGTGGGCATTAAGGGTACTGGCCCTTGCCATTTCGTATTCATCGGGTGTGAGTATGGCTTTTAGCTCGGCATACTCACTTCGCCAATTATCCTTGTTTTCGTCAAAAGCATCGGCGAGACCGCCCCAACCGACATACTGTGATAAGAGTTCCTGCTCTTCAGCATTGGCTCGTCTATTTTCCGTTTCAAGTTGTTTTAGCGTTTGAATGGCAAGAATGTTGTGGGCATATTTTTCTTTTGCTGTGCCGACACCCAAATCATCATTGGTGATTGCGTAATTGATTTTAGGTGAAGTATGCGTAATTTCTTTTTCTACTTGTTTAGTGGGAGGGGCAAAAGGTGCATCCTCTAAACCGCCTCCGTCAAAATCAAATTTAATTATTGTTTGTAGCTCTGGCTGCTTTTCATCAGTAACAATAGAGATATTTTGCTCTTGCAGCTGCGCCTGCTTTTGCTCGACAAAATAGCGGATATAATCCACAGTTTCACTGCGAAAGATAGGAAAGCCAGTGCCATTTTGGAATGTTGTATCCCGCAAGGAAACCTTGTCAAAGTCATAATTTACACTGTCAATAACAAAATCTCTACCACCGATTGTAAGCTCCATACCAATAGGAATATAATCCTTTGCATAATGCTCAGTAATGGTGTGGTACTCGCCGTTTTCTTCTCCAATGAAACAGAAGTTAATTCCTTTATCTTTAAGGTTTTTTGTTGCCACTTGCCAATCCGCCACATAACCGCCAGTCACTTTGGTATTTCCGATAAGGGGAATGTCTCGCTCAATTACCTTGCGACCAAGGACGGGTGCAGCTATCTCGGCATCATCACCATAAAACAAAAGCAGACTACCCGATTGTATGCCTACAATCTGATGTGGGTGGTCTACTTTTTGGTTTAAATATTCGATTATGATTTTTTCGTCGCTAAGGAGCTGTTCCATTCGCTCATGGGAGAGTTTTTCGCCAATTTCTTCTACAATGGCTGTTTCGACTACCTCATCAAAATCACCAGGATTTTCATCAAAAGCTGTAACTGCTTCTAGTTCCTCAGTTGCTTGTGTTTCTGTTTGCTCTAAAAGGTAGTTGTAGTCCATCTCCTTTGCATTGCCCTCTACCAAATCATCTTCACAGATCAGGTTAATGACTTGCTCCATAGAAATAGATGGATCATCATAAATGCCACCATTAATAACGTGGAAGTTTTCATCAAAGATAGAATAATCGTAGCCTTCGTCAACTTCTTGAATGGAGAAATAACGGTTGCCCACTTGATATGCAAGTTGAGCAGGCTCGGTCATTCTGCTTTCTTTCTTGATAATTTCTTCCACCTTGGCAACTATATTTTCATTTGTGGGGTTTTCAAGGCTTTCTGTAGCAAAGTCGACAAGTTCGTCGGATACCATAAGCCCCCTATCTTCTAAGATGGAGGATACGGAACCACCTACTAAATCAAGGGTGAGCTGCCCACTATCTGTTTCTTTGTGAGTGGATTTTCGCTTGCGTTCCAGTTTTTTGGCGATATTGGTAATATCGTCGATACTGTCCTCGTCCAGTTCCTCATGGTCTTTTTCCACCCGCTTTATGGCGTATTCTTGGCTTTTGAAAATAGAGTAATCACCGGTTTGAAAATCCTTTAAATTCTTAAAAGCCTTCTGCATATAGTCAAACCCACGCGCATCAGAGAGGGTCTGTCCTAGCACATATTCCATCTGTCCAATAAGATTATCTACAAACTCGCTATCCTCAAGTTGTTCCGCAACCTCTTTTACAGCCTTATCCATATAGCTGTAATCACTGCTTGGCGCAGCAAAAGGCCTTTCTATATCCGATGGAGCATAACTGTAAAAGTGAAAGATGCCCCTTGCAATTTTTTCTTTTTCATAAGTGGGAATGTAGGCAAGCTCAGCACTGCTAAGATAGCGATTTTCAGCAATCAATCGGTCAATTCGCTTCGTTACCTGTCCCCAGTTTTCCATCACGGTTGCGTAGGGCTTAAAATCAATTTCCCTTGCGTATATAGTACCCCTTGCGGAATGGTTCAAGCTAATACCCCAGTGTCCACTGCCACTCCAGCCATAATGATTTTTTAGAAAGTCGGATTTCTCTTTCTCTGTATGCCCTTGTTTGAAAAAGGCATAGGTATCAATGCGAGAAGTATTAAAATGCCTTGTGCGATTATCAGTTGCATAGATGGCATTTAGTTCGTCTTGGGTAATAAAAGACGGGGTAATTGGAGCAAATTCTTCTTTAGATGTGAAAATTCTTTGCCATGCCCATAATTTCAGTTGGTGTATGAAAGGCAATTCGCATAGTTGCATCTTTATCTGCAATAAAATCTTGCTCCATTTGCTTTAATCCAAGCATTAAAATAGACAACTTTTGTTTATCCGTCAAATGAGTACAAATTTCCTGTGTGCAATCAGGATATACGAATCTCGTTACAATAGGATCAAGTTTTTCATTGGTGTAATCCTCGGCTTTGTCCCGATACATAAAGGAAAAATATTCAGCCACATATTTTTGATAAACTTCTTTTGACTGTTCCAGTTTCTCGACAGTGAGATATTCGCCCTTTTCCAGTAGATTTCTAATCCTTTCGGCGGTCTGAACCCACGAAAGATTTATTTTGTTCTGTGCGTGATAGGTCTGATTTCCCCTTGCAATGGAAATGCCATCTTCATCATACCAAAAAGAGTATTTTACTCCATCAATCTCAAAGCCCTTGCCTCCTCTACCATAATGATTTTTTAGATAATCTGCATTTTCAAAAAGGTCAGTATTAAATGCCATATATCCAGCGATAAGGGAAGTACTATTTTTTTCTTCGCCACCCGTTGCTAAAATTTTATCCACCACTTCAAAGGAGATAGATTCAGCATCAAATAGGCTGTTTTGGGCAAAAGAAAAAGCAGCAAGCGTGGCGGTTGACCCATTTGGGACTTCGTCGCTTACTGCTTTACTTTCTGCAATAGACTCAATTTGTTCATGAATAGTAGGAAATATAGATACTTGATTGCCACTTACCTTGCGTAAATCAAGTCCTTCATCACCACTTCCTCGGCTTGTAGCTTCATGTTTGTTGCCATCTGCACCCAAAGAAGTTGATCTTTGGCTTTTAGCTCCTCGGTTACTCCCTGAGCTTTCATCATTTCTTCTGTCATCTGTTCTACTTGGCTGTGAGCTGTCCTGTCCACCTCCACCAAATGCGGCCACAGACTCCCGTCTTGCAGCATTCGACTGTAGGTTCCCCTGCGGTTCTCCTTGAGATGCGTTTCTCTCATCATTCCATACTTGCCCACTGTGTCGGGTAGATTGTCCAAATCCTCCATCTGTAGATCCGGTATCCGATAGTCTCCGTTCTGAATATAATTCACCTTTTCTACCATTGCCATTTTCCTCCTTTACATTTTTACTTTCGCGCTTTATAGCGTTAAATTCTATATTGTCAGTATAATCTACTTTCCGCTTATTATCAATAGATTTTGCAAGTAAATTTCGTTCAATTTCTCTTATCACTGCACCGATGGTGAGGAGCATTTCATTTGACACCAAGTTAATGGCATTGCCCAAATGAGAGAATACGGCAGGGGTATTGAAGTCGGTAATTCCTCTGAAATCGTCCTCATCAAGATATTCTCTTGTATCAATGCCACACCGTGTAAGCACCATATACTGAACGCTTGTAGTAACAGCATTTCTAAAGGCAACATCCATATTCAGTTCATCAATTCCCTCTAAAAAGCTATCCTCAAGATCATAGTTTAAATCGTGCAAAAACTCTCGGTAATGCTCACCCACGGCTCGCTCAGTAAGCTCCATAAGGCTACTTGCAAAATCATCTTTTTTAATCTCGCCATAAAACACTGTGAGCTGCTTTAGCACATCCTCGTGATAGTTTGGTTGCATTTCCCACAGATACGGCGTTTTTGCTCCTCTCACCTCGTTGGTATCGGAAACCTCAAAAACATATTCAATACGAGGTTTTCCACCTTGATTTTGACGGATAAGGGCAATGCCTTTGCTACCTCGTTTCACCCATCGGTTCATCTTCTTGTTCCAAATTTCGATATTGGCACAAGCGGTGGCATCAGGACGTTGTGCATAAATCATAATCTGGTCATCAAAACTGTACTTATAGAATTTGCTTGCGGTAGTAAGATAGTCTTGCCAGTTACTGATATTTTTCAAGACATCTTCTTTGGTATCGGTAAATAGCTTTGAAACTTCGTTTATTCTGCTCATTCGCTCCTCCTTAAATTTGTTTTTTGACATAAAAAATCCCGACACAAAGAGGTTTGTTCTTGTATCGGGATTGATTTTTTGTTATTTGATTGCTTGTATCTTGTTGACTGCATATACGTATATTTAAGTGATCCTATCACTTATAAAACTTTGAGTAATTCATGAGATGTATTTGGGCTTAGAAATAGGTCTTTTAGAATTTTTCCACATTGCCACTATTTGATGAAAATATGATTAAAAGCTGCACACGTAATCCAACATGTCCAGCTTTTAATTATATCCCAATACTAAGAGGTTAGTCCTTATATCGGGATTGAATTTTTGATATTTGATTGTTGACAGCATATTTTATAAATTCTTCGGGTGTGGGGACTTCTCCCCTGCGGGGAACCTGCTCCTGATAGGCTTTTATAATACTATCGTCATTCGATGTAAAAGCGTATTCAAGTGCTGTCTGCATCTCGGTTTTGACTTCTTTCATGCTCATACCATTTTGCTTTGCTATTTTTCTATAAATACTTCGATTGCTCAAAATTTAATCCCCCTCACATTTTATAAACACATAGTATATCTATATTCCAAATTATAACACGGATTATATGTAAAATAAATACACAATATATCTAAAAGAGGTGTTTGATTTATGGCTATCAAAAGTGTATCCATACGTATCGAAGAAGAAATGCTTGAAAAAATTGCTTTTGTTGCTGATTATGAGGGACGTTCTGTTAATAGCCACATTCTCGTGTTAATTCGCAACAATATCAAAGAATACGAAAATGAGCATGGCAAAATAATCGGGGATATAAACCCCGAAGTGAACGTAAAACCAGCAAGGAAAAAATAAATAAAACCCGATACAAAGAGGTCCATCCTTGTATCGGGTTTGCTTTTCATTATTTTACGACAATTTCTTGTTTTGGAATAAACTCAAGTTTCAACTGCATATCCATTCCTTCAGCAAGCCTTTGTAAAAGGGAAAGAGTGGGATTTGCATTGCCATTTTCAAGTTTGCTGATGTCTGCTTGGTTAATGCCTGTTTTTTGTGCAAGCTCCTTTTGTGTAAGGTGACTATTTTTTCTAGCATCTATCATTGCTTGAATGATATTAAACTCTGGCTCAAGAACATTCCATTCTTTTTGAAATTCAGGATTTTTCAATTCTTCTTCTAAAAGTCTATCAAAATCATCACGCATAATTACAACTCCTTTCCATTTTTTTCTAAATAATCCTTGCGATACTTTTCAGCAAGGTCAATTTCTTTAGGTGGTGTTTTCGTCGTTTTTTTGATAAAACCGTTTGTTAGTACTATTTTTCTCCCAATTACGAAAAAATATAACACCCTTGAAATATCACTACCTTGTTTTGCTCTAAGTTCAAATATGCCATTACCTAAAGGCTTTGTATATGGCTCTCGCAAATCATTTCCGTTCTTCCTTAAAATTTCAATGCACCGCAACATCTTGGCTCTCATTTTTGTATCAAGAGAAAGGACAAAATCTTTAACCGGAACATCTCCATTTTGATTTTTATAAAATTCGATTTCAAAATCTGTCATTTGTAATCCACCTTTATAGGATATGTGTTTATCCTCATTAATATTATATGGGATTTATCCCATATTGTCAACAGGTATCATCGTTCAAAATTTTGATTTTTATGAATTTCACCTTCGCTTTGGTTTTCCAGTTCTTTAAAGGCTTTTAGCTTTGTGGTAACTGAGTGGCTTTTCGTAGCCACTTCTTCCAAAACATCTTTGATGCGTTCCTTAAAATCGAAAACAGCCTTGTCTTTGTCACTGAAATAATGCCCCCAAAACCAGTTATCGCCATCAGCTCGTTCTTCATCGTTTTTAATATTTCTTTGCCAAGAAGCATAAGGTGAGGGAGCCTTTTCATTTTCGCCAAAGGCAAACTCATAATTGCCAACAATATGACTTTCGGTAACAGCATATCCACCAATGATGCGAGGGAGCTCGTTGTTAATAATACCATCAATTTGATTATAATTTTGCTCGCTGCTCATTTCAGCAGTCTTTAGATGGTTTTCTCTTTCCTTTGCAAGAGTAATAAGAGCTTCCATTGTGTTTTCCGAAATACCGGAAAGAGTATGGCTACCACTTAAAAAAGTTGCCCGCCTAGCAACAAATTCATCGGTATCAATATCGCCCAGTTCCTGTTTCGCTCTGCTTTCTAACTGGTCATAGAAAAAATCCTGTGGATTACTTGTAATTTTAGCAACCTCTAAAATCTGTTCATAGGACAGCATATTCTGCACAAATTGTCCACCTGCAATGCTATCGGGATTGTAATATAGCCAAGTCAGTGTACCACTTTCTTTGTCAAAGAAAAACCGATCATCAGTATTTTCTAATGCAGTTAGTGCAGCTTTATACAGCGCATCGGTATTATCATTACAAAGGGCATCAATAAACTCTCTGAGAGGAATGTGGGAAAGAGAAGAAACATCAATCATATTGTAGTTGATTGCCTTTGCTGCAAAATACTGAATATCCGCTAAAGCATAATCTTCTGACTTTAACCAAATATCCTTTGTGTAATCGTAAATTATACTTAGCTCCTCAAAACTGTGGTTAGTATCCAAGTCCTGCCCAATATCGCACATATTTACGAGCTTTTTCACTCTATCCCTCAAATTCTGATCGTTGGTTAGAGCAAACAAAACCTCTTTTGGATTTTGATTGACCAAATCCATGAAATCTTTTACTTGATAATCACTCATCACTTATTTCCCCCTTTTTTCAAATTCTAAAACGAAGTTGACATATTTACCTCCTGTTTCATCAATGGAAACAGTAGCATTGTAAGTTTTACCTGTTTTTTCTGAATAACAGCCTGTTAACTTGCATTTGCCTGTGGTTAAAAGGTCTTTTACTATTTTTTCGGTTAAAGTTTTCTTCTTGGAAGTAAAAAACTTATTTTCTTTCCAGAGGGCAAAACCGCAGGTTCTATTTTCACAGCAAAATCCTTTTTTATTCTCGATTACATTACTACCACACCTTGGGCATTTTCCAATCACCTTGTTTTGTGAGGGAAAAAGCTGTTCACTTCCTTTTACCACATCATAGGTCCTGACAAGGTTCTCGATCGTTTTAGAAATTTCCGATAGAAATTCATTTGCGGACAAATCGCCTGTTTCAATTGATTTTAGCTTTTCTTCCCATTCAGCCGTAGTCAGTGGGGATTGGATACTTTCGGGCAAAATAGTAATGAGGGCATTGCCCTTATCTGTTGGCAGAAGATACTTTGTTTTCTTGTCCCCCTTGCGTTCCAAAAGATTAATACTAATGAGTTTTTCAATAATACCTGCACGAGTAGCAGGGGTTCCAATACCGCAAAACTCTTTTTCAATATTTTCGTCTTTACCCGTTGTTTCCATAGCCAAAAGCAAGGTGTCCTCGGTAAATTGCTTAGGTGGAGAAGTTTTGCCTTCCTTTATTTCTGCGTTACAATTTTCAATGACTTCGCCTTCAGCCATAAGAGGAAGTGATTTTTCGTCCTGTTTCTCGATCATATTAAGAAGCACTTCGTATTCCTTAAAGCCATTTTGCAAAATAGTTTTGCCTTTGGTTGTAAAAACAGTATCGCCACAGCCTGCCGTTACCACCGTTTCGCTATATCTGTGGTTATCCCCTAAAGCAGAAAGCAGCCTTAACATGATGAGTGTCAAGACTGCTTTTTCTCCGTATGGTAGCTGTTCTATATCATAGTTTGCTAGGCTCTTGGTGGGGATAATGGCATGGTGGTCGGTAACCTTGCTGCTGTCAATCACAAGCTGAGCATCGCAAGGTACATCAAATTCTTCATCCCTTGGAAATGGTAAAACTGTCAAAGCATATAGTGACAGTTCCGGTAAGATATCTGCCATATCCTCGGTTAAAAATCGACTATCGGTTCTTGGATAGGTACATAGCTTCTTTTCATAAAGGCTTTGGGTATATTCCAATGTTTGATTGGCGGTAAAGCCTAATTTGCGATTGGCTTCTCGCTGCAAGGTGGTAAGGTCATACAGTTTTGGCGGTTTTTCTGCCTTTTCCTTATTTTCAATGCTTGTAACTACTAAATGCTGATTTTTGCACCTTTTAAGAAGTTCCTGCGCATGTGCCTTTCCCTCCATTTTTTCAGATGTAAAGGTCACTGCACCATTATCAAGGACGATAGTATAGAATGGTGTGGGACGAAAGGCTTTGACGCTTGCATTACGTTCCACAATCATAGAAAGCGTCGGGGACATCACTCTGCCTACGTTTAACTGCTGATTGTAGAGCAGTGAAAACAACCTTGTAGCATTGATGCCCACAATCCAATCGGCTTTTTGTCTGCAAGCAGCACTTTCATAAAGCAAATCAAAACTAGCTCCGTCTTTTAGATTTTCAAAACCTTTTTGTATGGCACTATCCTCCATAGAAGAGATCCAAAGCCTTTTCATCGTCTTTTGACACTTGGCAAATTGATACACCAGACGAAAGATAAGCTCGCCCTCACGCCCGGCATCACAGGCATTGATAACTTCATCTACTTTAGGGTCATTTAACAGCTTGCAAAGGATTTTAAGCTGTTTTTCCTTGCCCTTTGATACCTCATATGCAAAGCTCTGTGGAATAATAGGCAAATCCTTTAAATCCCATATTTTATAACCTTCATTATATTTCTCGGTACCGGCAAGACCTACCAAATGCCCAACGCACCACGATACGAAATATCCATTGCCCTCAAGGTATCCATCTTTTTTATCGGTAGCACCCAGAACCTTTGAAATACTTTGTGCCACCGATGGTTTTTCTGCAATGATTAATCTCAATTTTTATTCCTCCCTGTAATCTGTATTTTCATCATCTGCTAAAAAGCTATCATCCTGGTCAAGCTCGTATTCTTCCTCATCGTCGGAATATTCATCGTTGCTGAGTTCATTCAAATTTGTAGAGCCTTTATGAGTATTTTTGCCCTTAACGAACTTCAGATAATAAAAAGCACCTCCGCCGCACATAGCTAATACAAGCACTAACAGCGGCAAGGTGTTACTTTTGGTTTCATCTGTTTTATCATCTGAGTGTTCTTCTGTTGTCTCTGCGGAAGTAGGCACGGGTTCTTGGATTGTTGGCTTCTCCTCAATCTTAGCAGGTTCGCCCTCCATCAATGACATTAAATCGGCTTCATCAATCATATTAAGTAGGTATACATTATCACTATCTCCTGCACGGTCAATGACTAGGTAAAAATAGTTGCCATTTTTTGAAACTGCCGTGATAAACTGCTTGTCTGTTTCGGAAGTGGTGGTAATATCATCAACAAGGGTCAAATTGCCCTCTGGAGTAAGCGGTTTGGTTTCTTCCTTTGGTGTCACAACCACAGGTGGGGTTTCGTCGTATTCGGAACCGCCACCTGCAAAGGCTACGGTTGAAATTGAGCAAAATAGTACGCTTATCACCAATATTGTAGTAAACTTCTTAAATATTTTCATTTTGTTGTCCCTCCATATTGTTTATTTTAAGTGGTACACTTGAACCTTTCTCCTCCTCAAAAATCTGCAATATTGTAGGCAAATCGTTGTGATTTACCTTGTGCTTTCTAAGAACATCAATCATCATTAGATTTTCAAGGTCTGTCTTTTCCTTTTGCAAGGATTTCAATATGCTTTCCTGTTCAGAGATTTTCCGCTCAGTTTTAGTAATCTCTTTTTCAACTTTATTTAGTTTGTTTTGCAATGAATTTTCCTCCTTTGAAACGCAAATAAGACGAGATTGCTCTCGTCTTATTTGGCTTAATATTGAATTTTATTTTTCAGTGAAATTACTATGTATTTGAAGTATACAAAAATTCAAATGTTTATGCGAAGTAGATTTCATCAACCTTCTTCAACCTTAACCTTAACTACAGTTGCTGTTACTTTAATATCAATCCCGTCTGGATAATACCCTTTACATATTTGTGATATATCAGACATATTTCCCAAATTTATTGGTTTTTTTAGACGTTCTAATACTTCTTTGTTCCTCGTGTTCACTATAACTCTTCCTTCTTTTTGATCGCTAAATCGAGAATTTTTCACAAATAATTCTTTAGGGAACGCTTGTCCAAAATCGTACCAACCTTCACAACCGTATTTCTCAAAATCGTAGTAACGCACATATCCTATAATTATTTCATTTTCATTTACACCTATATCCATCAATGCTTTAATCATTCTTTTTTTAAACAAGTCGAAATCTTTTATAATTATTAATGCTGGTTGTTTTTCTAGCGGTTGCTTTTCAACATACTCTGTCGGTTTATTATCAACAAAATCTCTAAAATAGCTGCCCGGAATTGTAGTTTTAAGAATTTGTTCACCTGCATTCTGAGGTGAATCAAATGCATCAACTTTCAAAATATATAAACACAGACACGGCAATTGCATGGTTCTTTTATCTTTAAATAATATTCTTTGTTTATATTTCTTTTTAAGCAAATTTCTTGCCTTTGGATTCAAAGGTTTCGTAGTGGAATATATTCCACTGAGTTCTCTTTTTGTATTAGAATCTAAGTAATGACAAAAAGCCAAGGTTCCCTCATAAAAATCACCTCGTCCATCACCAAACTGTTCCGCATAATTCACCCAAAAATCTGGAATGTTAAATTTTACAGTACCATGTTCAATAAAACTTTCGGCATATTGAGCCTCTGTTAATCGCATTCTTAGAATATTATCATTAGGATTTATCCAATTACCCATTTCAAACCACCTCATATAAAATTAAATACAGTAGTTTTCCTGCCCAGTAACTACTTAGCTTTATAACCATCCCTTTATCCATCAGCTTCTTTCTTCCGAATCTTTTAAATTTCTCTAATAGACCACTATATCAAGTCACAACAATTGACTTATAGGGCTTAACATCAAATTATATTTATTATACACCTACAATCGCAACAATCCCACTATTTCCCTTAGTTAAACCTTCCAAACCCATAGAAATGGTCTTGCCAGTATCCGCTATTTACATTTGCGTAACCAATGGGATTTCCGCAATGGATCATCATTCCATCACCTACATAAATCCCAACATGAGAAACTGCTCCTGCACTGTCATAAGTACCCTCAAAGAAGATTATATCTCCCGGCTTTGCTTCGCTTTTGGGAATTGGTGTTGTTTGATTATATATCCCTGTTGCCGTGGTGCGAGGGATGTTGCCCACACCCGATTGATTGATTACCCAGCATACAAAACCACTGCAATCAAAAGAAGTGGAAGGACTGCTACCTCCCCAAACATAAGGATAGCCTAAATATTTCTCAGCTTCCTTGAGCATTTTACCAAACTCCTCATCAGTGAGGTTATGGGCAGGTACTTGATATTCTAAATCTTGATTGCTATCGGTTTCGCTGTATTTGTCCCCAAAAACATTGGGCTTATTGCCTTTGGTTTCAAGATATACTCTAAATAATTCAAATTGCTCGGCAGTAAGCAAATCCTCAGCCACGTTTTTGATAGGTGTATTGGTAAGAGTGATTTTTAAAATATAGTATTTATAAGGTACTTTTACCTTATAAGAATTACCCTCGCTGTCCGTTCTCGTTTTAGTACGGTAACGAATCTCTACCACTCGTTCCAATTCCAACTCATACTGTAAATCAAAAATCTGTTGCAGTTCGCCTTGTACCTCATTTGGCTTATAATATTTCAATAAGGCTGTAAGATAGGACGCAAGTTCATGGGCGTTATGACCGATCTCATCAAGGTTATAA
This sequence comes from Anaerotignum sp., assembly GCF_031981185.1. GTDB lineage: Bacteria > Bacillota > Clostridia > Lachnospirales > Anaerotignaceae > Chakrabartyella. The sequence goes on from NZ_DALYUL010000014.1 coordinate 87,922, forward strand.
CGATACTCATCGTAACCGGGATAATCACTTTCAATGTTGTCAATTTTATCCTTCAACTCTTTTTCAAGGTTTTTGTAATCGTTGTCAACCTCAACAATATCCTCATCCTCAGAGTTATAGGAAGTACCCACAATGGAATTGAAACCACCTTGGAGCATCACCGAGCAAGAGGAAAACAAACCACCGCAAATGATGATGATTAGCAGAAAGCACCCGCTGATAATTAAAACCCTAGGGTTTTTCACAGCATTAGCTGCAATCGCAGCAACTGTATCAACACCTTTTTTAATAATATCTTTAATGGTGGTGGCTGTGTTACGGGTAGCAGTACCGGCTTTGCGAGCATTGGCATATTGCTTTTTGATATTTTGCTTTTGTTGCCACTTGGAAAATGGATTGCTACCTAACTGCGGATTTTCAGCCATAGCCTTGCTGTAGGTGTAATTAACCTGTGATTTTTGCAGCTTCTTTTCCGCTTTTGCAAGGGTTTTATAGGGCTTTAATTTCTGATGCTCGTATGCTGATTTCAATTTTTCACCCATAAATTCAGCAGACTGCTCGCTGTCATGGGTGGCTTTAACACCAACATTGTCATCTCCACTTTCGGAAATTTCTTTATGAACATTGCTGGCAACTGCCTTTTGTGGTACGTTCTTGAATTTTCGCACTATGGTTGATTGTGGTTTTACTATATCCACCAAACTACCAGATGGTTTAGGCTTGTCTGTTAGCTTATCAGAAGGTTTTGACTTATTTTCGCCAAAATCCAGCTTTGACTTTGGCTTTTCTTTCTCATAGAACTTTCTTTGCATTTTGAGTTGTTTCTTATTCCTGAGTACCTTTTCCAGTGCTTTATCTCGTTTCAACTCAGCTTTTTCAAGTTTTAAACGAGCTTTATTTAATTTATCATCCATCTTACACTTCCTCAAGCTTTGTAGTCATTATCTTGTAAAGCTCCGTATCTTTTGGGAAGTGATCAATAAACGGAATAATGATACTACCGTAAATCAAAAGTCCCTCACCAGCTCCCGAATTGGTAACATAGGATAGCTGATGTGGGGAGATGTTAAGCTGTTTGGAGAGGATTTCTCTATCACCACCTGCTTGGTTCAGTAGATACACAAAGTCCGAGTTTTCAAAGATGTTTGCCACCTGTGGAGAACAAAGAAAGTCTTTTACATTCTGCGTTAAGCCTGTGGGAATACCTCCCCACTTACGAAAACGTTTCCAAATCTCCACCGTATAATTGGCGGTTTGCTCTTTGCCCAAAAGCAGATGCATTTCATCAATATAATAACGTGTAGATTTTTTATCATTTCTGTTTCGACTGACTCTGCCCCAAATCTGGTCTTGCACCACAAGCATACCAAACTCTTTTAGAGCGTTGCCCAGCTCCTTGGTATCAAAGCACACTACACGATTGCTAATGTCCACATTGGTGCGATGATTAAACACATTCAATGAGCCTGTGACATAAATCGCCATACAATCGGCAATGTGCTTTGCCTGTGGGCTGTTTCGCTCTAAAATTTTGTTATACAAATCCTCTAAAATTGGCATTTGAGTATTTTGTGGGTCTGCAAAATACGGCATATAAACCTGTTGCAAGCAGCTGTCGATGATACTTCTTTCATCAGCTTGTACCTTACCCATCATCACCTCAAAGAGGGAAAGGATAAAATCACTCTTTAAGATAAGTGGATTTTCTTCCTCCATATTGTCAAGGCTAATATCCATTGGATTGATAAACTGTTTGGAAAGTGGGGAGATTTTAATAACCTGACCGTTCAGCTTTTGCACCAAAGGTGCGTACTCGGATTCTGGGTCTAATATGGCAATATCATCATCAGTAATAAGAAACACATTGACGATTTCTCTTTTGGCCGAAAAGGATTTACCAGAACCTGGTGTGCCTAAAATCAGTCCATTGGGATTTTTAAGTAGCTTTCTGTCAGCCATTAAAAGGTTACTGGAAAGAGCATTGATACCGTAATAGAGGGCATTGCCATTTTGGAACAGTTCGCAAGTAGTAAATGGCACAAAGCCTGCGGTTGCCGTGGTGGTCATACACCTTCGGATGTCAATTAAGTTTTTCCCCAGTGGCAAGCAGCTCATAAATCCCTGCTCCTGCTGATAGTCAAGCCTATGGAGAATGCAGTTATGCTTTCCGGCAAGGCTTGTTGCTCCAAAAACGATATTATCCAGTTTATCCTTAGAAGTTTCAGTGTTTACAATCATAAAGGTAAAATAGAAAAGTCGCTCATTTCTGCTTTGTAAATCCTGCAATAGCTTTTTCATCTCCGTGAGGAACAGAGCAAGGTCAGCGGGCATAATATCCATATCATATCCACTTCTAACTGCCTTTTTTTGTTCGTCAATCTTCGTTTTTTCAAGGTCAGACAGCTTGCGTTTTACCATTTTAATGGCTTTGGTATGGTCGATAGACTGAATGTGCATTGTTACATTTTGATTCCCCTCGATTTCAAGAAAATCTGCAAGCACACGGTCGGAAAGTTCAGGAGCCAGTATCTCCATAAAGGATACTGCACCAAATTTATCTCCGGTCTTAAATCGCTTGGCATCTCCAAAATAAAAGGACGAAGGAACAATAAAGTCTTTGGTGGATAGCCCCGATACAGGTAGCCAATTCCATTCAAAGTTAAAGGATTGTTTCTCGTCCATATAAAGCATATTTCTAAGTAGATGGAGCCGTTCTTTTCCGTCAAGGCTTTCCATACGCGCACCCAGCTTTTTGAAGTTGTTGTAGATGTCGGTTTCAATGCGTTCAAGCCTTGTTTTTGCCTTTTTGTAGCTGTCTGCGTGAATACCAAAGGTGAGATACTTACGCTTGATAATGCCGTTATTGCCCTTGGAAAGCTGCTTTAGGAGCATATCAGAATATTCCTCACGAATAGAGTTGAAATCATCCTCCTGTGGTGCAATTGTAATGCTATCTTCAAATATCTTTTCGTTGCCTGTGATATTAAGGAAAGAGAGCTGAAATTTAATGGACGTATCAAAGTAGTTGAGAAAGTTGCTCCAACCATCAAAAATAGCGGATTTATCCTCGTTTTCCGCAAGCTGATAGTTGATGTCCTCAAATAAAATGCTCTTGGAATAAAAGTCCTCGTCCACACGACAAATACCATCGGGATAAAGGCGTTTATAGGGAATACTTTGCTGTGCAGACATTGCTTTTTTATCATCGCCTTTATACTTTGCGATAATGTTATTGATTTCCTTTTTCTCAGCTCTTGTAAGTTTTACTTCCTGTTTTGTGTTGTCTTTTGACAATTTGCGTTACCTCCTTATTGAGATTATATTGCTTTTCCAAAAGTGTGTAGGCATTTTGGGTTTTATAGGGTCGCTCCGATGGCAAGCCTTTTTTAACCATATATATCTGTTTAATGATCACTTCGGGTTTTTGTCCGTGCTTTTCATACATTGCAAAAAAGAAAAAAGGTAGCATAACAACCATCATTACAAGAGTAGCGATGGTAATGTCAATGCTACCTTTTAAGATGAAAAAAATGGGTAATCCCACAATCCCTGCAAGAGAGAAGAAAATAAGCTGTCTTTTGGTAAGGTTAAACATAACCTTTGTTTTGACCGCATTAAGGTCTTTGGGAACAGATACATAAGCCATTAGCGTTCCCCCTTATCCTGTTTTTTGTCTATCACAGGGGCAAGACTACCCTTCTTCATTTGCTCCTTGTTTTCCTTTAACTGCTGTAGAACGGAGGGCTTTTGTTCCTTCGTCTTTTCAGCAAGTTTTTCCTTTGCCCAGTCGGGTAATAGGTCTGTTTTGGCTTCGCCCAAAAAATCAAAGCGATAGAAGTTGGTTTTTTCTCCATCAGTGAGAAATTCACCCATTACCTTTTTATTACCCTTTTCACTATCACAGCCAAAGCCACCAAAGACATAGAACAACTGCTCATCCCTTGTTTTATGCTGTTCATTTAGAATTTCCGGCATTAAAACCATAACCTTGCCCTCAAAATTCATATCCTTGGAAGGGTTCACCTGTTTTTTATCCCACAAATTCAGTTTTTCATATTCTTGCTTGTACTGGTTGATAAAGAGGTCCACAAGCCCCGTAGAAGAATTGACTAAAAATTCATTTCTTCTATCTCTATCCATAACTGTGTCCTCCGGCACAAAGGTTTCTTTTGCCCAATCCTTGTTATTGCTGCTGATACGACCATCATAGTCAAAATGCTGTACCGTATAAGAAAGCACATATTTCATACGGTCAAAGCCAAATTCCTCAATGACAGGCTTAGCGATATCTTTGCCAAGTCTATAACCATCGTAGTTTTCTCTGATAACTTTTTCAATGGCATTTTTACAATCAATATTTGCACTGTGGGAAAGTACATATCGCTCGGTATCCTCATTTCGTTTTGCTTCCCCAAAGCTGTGGGGATAAAAAGGTCTTGTATCCATTAGGCTAATTCCTTTCTTTCAAAATAATCCCTTGCCATTTTAATATTTAGCTGTGAGGTGGCAAGGGTACGAATATGATCCAGCTGCTGTATAGAGAAATCTTCAAGCTGTTCCAAAAGCAAATTAATAAAAGGCTGCTGAGCTTGACAGTTCTGCAAATAGTGGAAATCCCTCGCCGTCATAATCACAAAGGTTTCACCCTCAATCTGCTCATAGGGGCTGTCTACCATATTTTCTAAGCACCCCTCAAGGTTGCCAAAAAACTCGGCAACAGCTTCATTATCAATGTTAGGTGCGTTTTTCATATTCATATAAGCGTTCTCCTTTATAAAGTTAGTGGGCATTGAAAATACCCTTAGCAATGTTTCCTGTTTTGAATAAAGTAAAGCATAATAGCAATGTGTAGCCAAGGCAGCCCCAAATTGCACCCATTGGGTCCTCGCCCATTGCAATATCATTAATCAGTACGGAGTAAATGCCCACGCACACCATAATGAGGAACGCTTGAAATGCCAATGCACAGATGGATTTAATGTAGTTTTGTCCCATGCCACCCCATTCTTTATTGGTCATTGTAGCAAAGGGAATAGGCGCAAGGGATGTTACCATATAGATTTCCATCATCCTTCCGTAAATGACAATGAAAATGCAGAATGACAGTGCGTGCATCGTTACCTGTATCACAAAGCTTTGAATAAAAAGCCCCATCAATGGTCCGATGTCCATTTTTTGCAATACCGTTTCCAAGTTACCGATGGCACTTTCAATATTGATACCTGTATCGCCTATAATCAAGCCTGCGGAGCTTGCCACAACGCTTTGAGATACATCAAAAATTGCCATTACAATATCAAACACATTTGTAACAATTAACACCGCAATAAAGGTTTTCATAATCCATTTAAAAATATCGGATGGTGGAAAATCGTGCATATTGTTTTTATCAATGATCATTGAGATTAGCTCGTAACACATTACAAAGGTTAATACTATCCCTGCTATGGGAATTACAACGGTTTCGGAAAGATTTTGAATAAGGGAGAAAACTCCGCCATTCCACGCTGACGGAGTTTTTCCCACTTCACTTGCAATCTCACCGACACGGGAATTAACTGTATCAAACATTCCTGTCAAGTTTCCAATAATACCGCTGATTAAAATCTCCTTAATCCATTCGGTTATAGCGTCGATGATACTTTGCATTTGTTACCTCCTATTAACCGAAAAGTCCAGAAAGAAGAGGAACAAGTGT
>NZ_DALYUL010000014.1:93629-94582 GCF_031981185.1 Anaerotignum sp.
CAATTACTAGTGTTTGCAATACGCTAATTGCTTCGTTAAAAAATTCCATAATATAAAATCTCCTTTAATTTTTATTTTGAGTAAAATAAAAGACACCACCATTTTTGGGGGTAGTGTCCTATTCGCTGACTTCGCCCATATCATAAACTTCATATATATCATCGGGCTTTGTTTTTAATTTTGTGGATAGATATTTTTCAATGCTAAAGGTGTTTCTTTTATCATAATCGGCTAAATACTGATAGTTTTTGTGCTTTGTAATATCATACTTGTCTGAGAGAAACGGGCGAACACCCCGAAGTTGTAAAATGCACTTGCCGCCGTCCATAACGGCAAGCTCATCCATGCTCATAAGCTCCTTTCCCAACTTTTGATAATTAAGCCCGTAACTTCTTTGTGTTCCTCTGGTATCGGAAGTGTTAAACATATCAATGGTTTCCTTTCCGAGAGTTTCCGACAAGTCCTTGAGGGTGGTTTTCTCCTTTCCACCGAGAAACACCATACTGTCGCAGTTACCGATGATGGTGTCACAGTTGTCCTTATAGAGAGACTTTAACTGGCTCTGTGCCTGCAAAACGAGGCAGGCCGAGATTTCACGGCTACGAATGGTTGCCATCAGCTTTTCGAGCTTTGGTATCTGCCCGATGTTGGCCGCCTCATCAATTAGGCAGCGTACATGAATGGGTAGTCTGCCGCCATACACATCATCAGCCTTATCACATAAGAGGTTAAAAAGCTGTGTATATGCCATAGACACCAAAAAGTTAAAGGTATCGTCTGTATCGCTGATAATGATAAACAGGGCAGTTTTCTTATCACCCAAAGTATCAAGCTCCATTTCATCGTAAGCGGTCAGCTCACGCAGTTCCTTGATGTCAAAGGGAGCGAGCCTTGCACCGCAGGAAATAAGGATAGATTTTGCTGTTTTGCCCGCAGCTAATTTGTATTTTTTA
>NZ_DALYUL010000015.1:0-5385 GCF_031981185.1 Anaerotignum sp.
AATAACCTCCTATTCATATAGCGCATAAGAAATTGATGCACCCGTTAAATTGCTTCCGGCATTCGCTGTAATCACAAGAGATCTTTTAAATGGCATTGGGTGTGATAAATCTCCAGTACTAGAAGACGTGCTACGAGATCCTATTCCAGATGGCACATATGGTACAAATGCGTTTGAGCTAGTGCTTCCTGATGCTCTCATTGCCGCACCTCCGTCAATACTAACTGTTAAATTTGAACACGTTGCTAACGCGCCATAAAATTCACCAGCACCCATAACCGATAGCAATGTATGGGCTTCGTAAAGATTTTGATATAGCACCACAAGCGCCCCGTATTCGTTACTGCTTTCCACAGCTCCTGCAGAAATGAGGCTTTTCACTACATGAATCTTGAAGGGTTGCGTACTGAGAACTTCCACATTATTCTTGAACAAAATAATCTGCACTTCCAAATCCTGTGCCAATACCAACGCCTGAGAAGTCAACTCAAATTGGCATCTTCCTGCAGTTGCATTGTTAATTGCTCCATTATTATAAAATTCCTTCCCATCAGTCTTTTTCCCATAGATTCTAACCTCATGGCCTGTGAGATTAATGGGTGTGCTACCGTCTAACAGAACAACATCTAAGTATCTGCTTTTGGTATCATTTTGCACTGCAGTAATCATACTTGTTACATCTTTGTTTACGTCTATTTCTAGCTTTTTATAGACCTGCGCCATTTATAACCACCTCCAATTGGGCTTTATTTCTAACCTTGATACATTTCCTGTCCAACTGATTGTATTTCCTCCCTCTTGAAACCTCGGGAAATCCAACGCTGAAAAGGAATTATTTTTGTTTGTACTATCTTTGTAAACTTCCTGAATCTCACTGTTGATTGTGACATATCCGCTAATTCCAGTAAGTGTGTAGGTTGTGCCATTAATCGTAATCGTGACATTTCCTGTTCCATTAACTGTGATAATTGGTTCACTGTAAATCGTGCCTTGATTATAGATTGTGGTGGGTGAAGTAAGGGTCAATTCCTCATCTGCTTTATCCACAGAATACTTGAAGGGAAACACTTTAAATTGTACAAGGAATGAGGTGTACAAATAAATCACATCAGAAATAGAAATAGCATTGCAGATTCTGGCTTTATATATCTTGTCCGGCTCTGTGGAAAGAATCAAATCGCCGTTGCCATCTAACCATGATACAATCTCCCTAAGCCTTGCCGTCCCCCTTGTTCCGCATGCAACACTTAGGGTATAGGCTTCATACGTTCCCTCATCAATGGTTAAAACACCGTTTCGCCCAGGGATTGTAATTTCTGCTTCCCTTCTCTGAGGTTTCATAATATCGGGCATGGCAGAAATCAAAATCCCCATTTCTTTGCTGTTTATTCCTTTAAAAATAAAATAAGGCTCCAGAATTATACACCTCCCGTCGCCGATACTTTTTGCTTGCGGTAAAACTCTGCTTCCTGCAATAAGCTTGCAACCGAACCTTTCCCGTCGTTTACCATCTTTTCAACTTTTAATATGAAATCCCCACCGTTATAGGTAGCACTGTTCCAAACATTAGAAGTATTTTTCTGCAAAACGCTTTGTGCAGCTTTGCTTTGCGCCTGCCCAATGTCTGCCATCATGCGATCTGTGTACACTTGTAACGCTTGAGGGTCGTAAGCATCCTTCATGCCTTTGATAACACCCTGTGTAATGGGCTCTCCTACCTCTCTAGCTGCTCTCTTGGAAGGGCTCGCTGTCTCAGTAGCACGCTTTAGCTCGGCAATGATTGCATCTGCAATACTTCTAGCAGTGGCAACAGCCTCAGCACGTCTACTTTCCATACCGTTTACCACACCATCCATAGCATCTACGCCAATATCCTGACATATGGAGGGAATATCATTTAAAGCCTTTTCCAATTCACCTGAGAAATCCTCATCAAGAGCCTTCAGTTCCTTTTCATAAAATTTGGCGGCAATTTCTCTCACCAAGTCTTGTTTTTCTACCCAAGTTTCTGAGTACTCTTCAAAAAACGCGTCACTCTTAGAAAGTAATTCCTCGCCAAAAGCAATGCCTTCCCCAATATCCATTCCCACTACTTCATCAAACAGCCCTTTTGAGATTCCCTTTTCTTGAAGCCTATCTAATATTTGTGCATATCTCTCCAGTCCATCAATTTGACGATCAATGTTTTCAAGCTGCACTTCACCATTTTCATCAAAAGAAAACAAATCCCCATAATTGGAAAGCTTTTTCTCCATGCGCTGTCTTTCATTTATAATGGCATCGTATTGTTTTTGTGCAGCATCTGTAATATTTTCAACTTTTGTTGCCATAAGCTTATAGGCTTCATTTGTACCATTATTTATTGCATCTTTGTACACTGCCATTAATTCCTTGGCGGCCTTTCTATATGCCGGTGCCGCCTTTTTATTCGCCTCAACAAAAGCATTCACGTTTGCATCAATTTTCCATTCCATTCTTGAAATTGCTGAGGAGGCTTCATTTATCATGCCAGCTTTCATATTCTTTAGGTAAAGGCTCCCTAATTCTTTATAAGAGCCCGCCTTACCCTTTGCCTTTTCCAGAGATTCCTCTGAAATAGAAGCAACAGTTTTTTCAAGACCGCTCATGGTTTTTTCCACCTCAAAAGCGCTTCGCGTGACACTGTTTTTTGCAGAATCACCTAAAACTAAGGCTTTCTCCGTTAATTTTTCAAGTCCACTGTTAACCGCCGTGGCAAATAGTGAAAGACTGCCTGCCGACCCAAGGAAAGAGGTCGACACTGCCTTAGCACTGAGATCTGCTAAGTTTTTCAAGTCAGAGACTCCTTTATCGAATCCCGATTCATCAACCTTTGTACCAAAGGTCAAATATCCATCATAATGATATGCCAATTTTCTCACCTCTTTTCCGAATAAATTATAATAATAGCCCTGTTAAATCCCCTCCGGACAAAAGCACATTCTCAATGGCAAATAGTTTTTCCTCCTCACCCTTTGAAGTTGGAATTCTATATAATGCCTTCATTCTGCGGTAAAACTCTCTTTGTTCCTTCTCCATGCTTTCGGAAATTTCCATGGAGCGATAACCCATTATTTTGCAAAATGTAGTATCCTCCCTTATTCCTTGAAATAATGCACGAAATTTCCACCAGTGCAGTTGCTTTTCCAGTGTTAAATCCATACCATATTGTTCCAAGAAAGCACTGTAAATATATGAAGCATCATGTTCAAAGGAATAAATCTTGTCCTGCTTTTTATTGTTTCTCTTTAGATAAGACGCTTTTTCTGACTCTCCTGCTCGATAAAACCATTGAATGGCTTCCAAAGCCATCTCCCAATTTTTTGGAATCTTTGGATAAAATAAACGCAAAGCAAGAAGGGGCTTCTCAGCCCCTTCCACATCTTCGTCCAGCATTAATAATTCATATAGAATTCCCACACGAAAGTCCCATCGAATGGAATACTCCTCATCATCAATCAATATTTTTTTGGGTAATGAGTCAATTAAAAGATTCATAGCCCTTCAATCCTCTCTATATTATAAGGGGATTTTGTTTTCATAACGTCGAGATATTCCTCTACCAAATAAGTATAAATGTCCCTGTGAAGCACTATGGTATCCTCGCCTTTAAAAATGGAGTTTACCTCTTTTGGGCAATCCAAAATCTCTTTGATTGCTCTTTTTAGAACTGCCTTTTCCTCATCATGCATCTCTTTAAAACATTCTTCTTGTTCTAAATCTCCTGGGTCTTTTTTCTTAATTATTTCAAGCGCAACTTGAACCCTTTTAAAAATAAAAGCAAGGTGATCTCTACCAAAATCCACAGTATAATTTTGTCCCAAAATGCTAATTTCCCGTTTAGTTTCTCTTTTTAGAAAGGTGCTCATTAAAATCCCCCTCCTTCTATACATTATTCAGTTGCAGTGAAGGTTTTTGTTGTGGTATTAAAGGTACCGTAAACTGGATCGCCAACGCCATGAAGGGTCCCTGTTACCTTTATGGCTTCGCCACCAGCGCCGGTAATGCCAGTCACCGCCACAGCAACCTTGAATTTTCTTCCTTGAAAGGTATTTTCTAAGGTTTCGTGGGGCTGGAATAACTCTACGCGTACGTATTCCAGCTCAGCCTCAGCCCCCGTTTTTTGATTTCTTCCAATGTCATAGAGTGCCATAACCGCTTCCTCAGAAGCAATCAAATCGGTATCAAATGGAAACTGCGTCTGATAGTTTTTAATCTGGCTGGATTGTGCCTTTTGGTGAATATAAGTTTTTGTATCCGTCTGGGCATTTGGGTTTTCATCTAGGGTGTTAAACCCCACACCCATTAACGCATAACTTGGCGTATTGCTGCTTGTATTTAAATAATCTGCAATTTGATGTCTCATTACTGTATCACTCATTATATTTCCTTTACCCCTTTCTCAAAATAAAGTAATCGGCATTGAATCTGATACCTTGCCATATTTTCTCTCGCGTCAATCATATAACCTTCACTTTCCGCTTCTATACCTAGCACTTCCCTGCCGCATCCCAAGGATGGCAGTTCCTTCTTTTTACTTTTTTCCTTGAGCCAAACAGCAAAGTTTTCATAAAATCCGCTGTTTTCAAGATTAGTCTCCACGTTGGACCCATATTTCTCCACACTGCCAAAGGTAAATACAAACTGGCACAGAGTACTCCCATCAATATAAATTTTTACTTCTTTTTTGGCTGGAACACCGTCAATACTATACTCTGTGGGACAAATCCCAAGATAATCCACATGAATTACCCCATCTTTTAGAAATGGGCAAGTGCAAAAAAAATCTCGAACGGACTGAGTTAAACTTTTATTTTCCAATTTGGTTTCCCGCCCCTTTCAAAATTTCTTGCCCATAATATGCCTTCATACGCAAAAACCAGTATGGCCCACGCATAGGTGCTCCTTTGAATGTTAACACCCTGTTGGTCATTACTTTTTCCTCTCCAGACCTTGCCCATGTTGACCCGGTACTAGGGCTGACCAAAGCCTTCCCATAATACAAAAATTTTGCGTAAGGCACAGTATAAATTATCTCGCCGCATTTCCCATAAGCACTGTTTTGCAATGCCCCCGTGCCAAAGGGAGTAAATGGTGCCATACGACGAATCACCTCTTGGTCAATGTATTTCTGTATTCTGCCATCCTTGCCTAAGCCTTGACTTTTTTTCAATTCATTTAAGCTGGCAAAATTCACTGAAAAACTCATTTAGCCAACACCTCCCAATGCTGCATATCCTTACTTCCAAAGTCAAAAGTACTAATAGATAAAATGGTAATACTTTTCCCTGAAGTAATTCCTTTCATTATTTTGTCCTCAGGACGCAAAGTGAAATAGGCTGTGGGATTTTTCTCAAATTCATCGGA
>NZ_DALYUL010000015.1:5395-9765 GCF_031981185.1 Anaerotignum sp.
GCCATAAATTCGAGTTGCTTTCGCAGAAAAAGGAATAAAGATATGAACCTCATTCGCCTCATAAAGCTTCTCTTGATTCAGTCTTGCCCCCAATGTTTCCTGCCAAAAAACTCCTGTAATTACAGTAGGTTGTAAAATATATTTGCGTACAATAGGATCGTAAATCCGATTAAATATGGTACATACCTCACGTGATTTCAACTTTTACACCCCCAAATATAAAAGCCCCGTTGGCAATAAATAGCGGCAAATGGCAATGGAAAGGCGCTCCTCCTCATTTGGTGTATTTGTAACACCTGCAGCATAATTTTTCGTTATCTTTCCAATGCTCTCCGCCACAACACCGCCGCCCTCCTCATTGAGTTTGATTGCCTCCGCCAATGCACAGCAAGCTCTTTTCAATAAATCTTCATCATCAATATATTCTTTTGCTCTTCCAAATGTAGCCATATTAATATACTCTGATGCCCGTTTTGCTAGGCGGTCAAAATCATCTTGGTGAATAGCATCTCCTCCAAAACTTTCTTGATAAAATTCGTAGGTTCCATATACCATTGCCCTTCCCCCTCCTACTGCTTACTCTCCCACTGTTCAACTGTTTTTTGATTTACCTTTGGAGTATCTTGATTCAGTGTCTCAATCTCTTTTTTCAACACTTTATTCTCTTCTAGAATCTTCTTCTTCTCCTTGCGAAGTTTTTGAATTTCTATCTGCAAGCAATTGCTTTCTTCTTCCAAAGAATTTACTTTTTGAGCCTTTGTACCCAATCCAATTTTTTTTGACATAATCGCCAGCCTCCTTATGCCTTATGAGACAAGTAAATACCCGCCACCTTATTCTTGTATACATCAACGATGCCGTATTTGCGATATTTTACAATATAGCTGTCGGCATCAGGGTTTCCAGCAGGGTCAATAACATCTCCCACCACGTGCTTGTCGAATTTAATCACAGCACCTTTATGTACAATCATAAAATTAATGTCTTTTCCCTCTGGGGATTTTTTATAATGTCCCAGTTCTTCCCCTGTGGTCTTGCCATCTAATAGATCAATGGTTGTATAAAAACGGCTTTGTGGTACCTTTCGCACAACCTCAAAGCTAGTCAAAACCTCTTTAGATTTTGTGGTATCCAGTGCCATAACGCTATTTAAAAGGGCATGGGTTGCATATAAAACTCTGCCCTCTTCAGGTACTTCATCCTCGTCCATCTTGCTTTTTGCCGCCATCAACGCATCCAGAAATGCCTCTGCAGTTGAATAAGTTGCTCCATCTGCTACAGAAATCCCTTCTGTTCCCGCTAAGGTTGCAAAGGTAAATGCATCCGACTCGGGAGCAACCTTTTCTCTTTGTAGCGTTGCTCCTGCCATATGAAAGGCTACCTGAAAGGTTTCAGCATCATCCATGGAATCAATAGATAGCTTTGTGCCTCTATCATAATTAAATGTGGCAGTTTTCCAAACCACATCAACAGAGCCGTTAGTGTAACCACTGTTTCGATCATAATTGCCCAGACCGGAAACACTGATCTGGGGATATAAAATTTCGTTACCGTTCCCCCCTGCTTTCATCATATTATTGTCACTGGTTAAGTCAGCAGTTACCGAAGCACTTTTGTATACCTCATCAATCAAGTTTGTATAGTTTTTTGCCAAAGCAATTCCCATCATTTATCTCTCCTTTCAGTCCTTTAAGGTCAAGCCCATTAATGCTCTCATCTTGTTTTCTTCCACCTTTGTCAGGGATACTCTACCCATACTTGGCATTTCAATAGGTCTATTGGGATTTAGAAAATAGCTTTTATCCTTGGTCAGCCCCTCCAAAATTTCCTTGTCTTCTTTGCCTTTGTTTATGTCCATGCTGATAGCCTTCTGAAATACAGTAAATACAGCCTTTTCCGTCAGTTCGTCACGCCATTTTTGTTCACCAACAGCTTGATTAAAACGGTTTCTCAAATGAACCTCCTGAGCAGCCTCCCGTTCTTTACGGATAGCCTCATCTTTTTCAGCCACAATCTTTCGCTCCAGCTCTTCCAGTCTTTGTTTCAAGTCAATTTCCTTTACAGATGACTCCTGAAGCTGTAAAACCAGAGCTTCTAAGCCTTTTTTTGTGCTATTTAATGCATTAAAGTCCACTCTTGCAACAAAATTTTTTCCAATTCCTTCTGTAATTTTTTTTTCAATTTCTTGAGCATTGTTGAGGCCCTTTAAAACTTCTTTTAACCATTCCATGAATTTTTCTCCTTCCATCTCTCAATTTTTGTATAGTTATTTAGGCTCTATCCTTTTCATTCGGCCAGTCCCGATACTGAGCCGCCTCCTTTTATCCCAAGGCAAGGGTACAAAAAAAGGCCTGTTTAACGTCTATTGCCTAAAGACGAAAGAACAAAGAGAAGGTACTAGAACTTGGGAATTCTGTCCCCAATTCCCCTTGCAAGGGACTCATCCCTTGACTCTTTTTTATTGAAAATCAAAGGTTTCAATAATTTCACACGATTTCATGTTATGCATTCATAAGAATTGATTTCTATTTAATTGTACGAGGTGCTTAGCACGAAACCTCGAGATTTTTAAAATTCTCAAGGACACTATGTCCAATATTTTTAGGCAAAACCTATTAAAGATTAAATAAAGTTTTGACTGAATTCCTTCAAAAGTTCATAAAGTTCGAGGCAAAACCTTTACGCATTCTTTGGGTCTCGCCCACATTTCTCTTGTCTTTTCTCAATCTCCTCCAAAACCTTTTGCGCTTCGTCTGATGTCTCGTTGGGATTCAGCCATTGCCGTAACTCAACTTTGCTTTTCACCCCTAATTCTAGAGCATCCTTTAATTGCCCCCACGTTTCGCTGCTGCTTTCTATCATCTCATAAGACCAATCAAAACGTACCCCATACGCTCCCATTGGTGCCAGCTCGTAGCAATTAGCTAAAACATTACATGCATAAAGATAGTCTCGTACGCCTCTTTCAACGGCATTTCGAATATCCCCAATTATGGCATATGTATCGTAAAGCCCGGTCTTGATTTCCGTGGCTGTTGCACCTCTGCTTTCCGGTGCTGTCAGAATCCCTTTGCTTGTACCAATACTTTTTTCCAATAACCCAAATAAATATTGTAATCGCTCATAATAACTGCTATGGCGAATCTCAGGACTAAATACTTCAATCATATCTCCATTTTCTTTGCCATGGGCGGCAAAAAACACCCTACTCGGCATGCGATATTTCCCTGTTTTGGCATCCTTTTGAAACATGCGCTCGTCTGCAAAAATCTTTACCTCTTTCAGCTTATACTCATCTCGAATTTGATCAAAACACTCAAAAATCTCGCTGATTAAACTGTCACAACCATATGTAATGGGAACACCATACTCGTCACCAAAGCGTCTATTGTCTATTGGCGATTGAAAATAGGCAAATAAAACACGGTCAACACCGGCAATGGCAATATCCTCAATTTCTGCCCATTGCTCAAGAAAAGCATTGTTACCCCATTGGTCAGTAACCTTATTTGTAATATAGAGATTTCCCTCAGCCACCCGATAATCCATCCATCTATAATATTGTTTTTCTCCTTGCTTCACGCTGTCCGCCAAAACCGTTGCTCTGGCTATACGGTTCCCTTGTTTTTCATGAATAACCATCCGCTCCTGAGATAGTACATCAAATTGAATTTTTCCCTGCCTAACAAAAGGAACAATGATGCACCCCCCTGTCCCCAGCATGCGTGAAACAACCCTCTTCATCCTATCCCAGACCTCAATTAAGCACTGATCTAGAAATGTCACCCTCCCGTTGTTTCCGGAAACATCAGCAGTGCTTTCGTTCATAACAAGGGTAGAAAGCTTATTGGCAAAAATTGCAGTAAGATTCATTTCATCTGCTGCCTCATATTTCTGGGTGAATGCCATATTTTCCTTCATCTATTCCCTTGTTGTATTTGTTTTCGTGATACCAAAAATTCGTACAATATATTCCCAAACCATTTTAAGCATCATAATTCCCCACCAATCTATATATGTTGTATTCAAAACTATACTCATCAGCATCTAAAATATCTATGTCACTACTGCCATTATCCAATCGCTTGTCCTCTAAAACTTGATTATCCCAAACCGCTGTAGAAAGTCCTCCCACAAGATCATCGCATTCTCCTTTGACAATATGAAATCGCTCCCCGCCCATAAGCAATAAGGTACAGCGTATTCTGTCGTTAATCGGTCGTTTAATGCTGTTATAAATTGGATACGTTGTGTGCTGACGATAACTGTTAATCATGGTCTGTTCAGCACTATCGCAATAAATGCCATTGGGATAGCCATAGTCCCGAATAATGCCTTCCACAAAATCTATAAATTCTTTTTCCAATGAA
>NZ_DALYUL010000015.1:9775-24408 GCF_031981185.1 Anaerotignum sp.
ATGCTCTTTGCCCGCAATTTGTATACATGGTTATCAAAAGAAACTCCTGTAGCTACAAAAGCGTGGTTTGATTTGTTCCCTCCAAAATCGTGTCCAATTCCAATATAGTCAAAACTCTTGGGCAATTCCTCCTTAGAAACCATATATTTTTCAGGATTATCTGCGAACTCCTTATAAATCAGTCCTTCTGCCAGTGCCCATTTTCCTAATATGTATCTATCATATAAAACGGTACCCCTGTATTCTTTTTTTAAGTTTTCTACAAAATCCTTGCTTAAAAATGGATTGTCTTCCAAAATATAATTTTGCATATAAATGTCTGCATCACTTTGTAGAAACTTATAAAACCAATGGTTGGGACTTTCCGGATTGCAAGTTCCGTCAAAACAGCTGTAGGGCTTGTCCAGTCTGCTTTTTAGCATCTGAAAAACATCTTCATGCCAAGTTACTATCTCATCACCATAGCAATATTTGATGCTTGCTCCACGTATTCTGTCAACTTGATTCTCTCTGCCCGCCCCTAAGCAATAACATTTTTCTCCGAATAGCATTGCAGTGTTATCTGCGCGAATATCTGAGACAAGTGCAGACGTAAAAATTCTCTGTAATGGTTCAATAATATTTCTTTGCAGTGTTCCTTTCGTATTACCCAAAATAACTACAAGACCCGCTTTACCTCTTACCGCTCGAATTCTTCTGGGAATTATGTAATAATCCAAATATGTCTTACCTGAACGTGTTGCCCCCGATTTGATATTCCAGCGGCAGTTGGCATCATTCCAGTATTCCTTTTGCTTACTGCTTAGCTGCATTGTTTATCCCCTCCAAAATGCCATCTAACTTCTCGTAAATTTGTATATCATAGTCTTCTCTCGTTTTATCAGCCCACCCTTGAAAATTATTGGTTAGTGTGAATTTCGCCCCCTGTAATCCATCCTTATCATACAGTCGTTCCTCAGCATACGCCTCTAGCGTCAGCCTGGCCTGAGCAACAACCTGGGCATATTTCCCCTTGTATTCTAAAAAATCTTTTCTGCTTAAAAACCCAAGCGCGCAAGCAACACCCGAAACAGTCGGGGGCTTTGCTCCAACCATAGTGGGCTCTCCATTCTTTTGATAAATCACACTCCCATTCTCATCTCGTAACGGCTCTCCTTTGCACATTTTAAAATAATTATGCATCAGATCTTCCACCATCTCATTATTTTCATATTGTGGTATGCCTTTTTTATCCCATTTTGGCATTAAAAATACCACCCTCTCTCCCCAGACGAATTAAAAAATACTTTTTCTCAAAAATAATTCTTAATTATATTTTTCCTCTGAGGTAAAAAATTCTACACACCCATATACACACTTTATAAAACTTGTAAAACCACCCCTTGGAATGTCCCTAACTGCAAAAAAGCATATACTATAAAAGAACACCTAGGATGGAAAGCCTTTCTAAGGGGAGTATCAAATACTCTGCCCATCCATTAAAAATAGGGCATCCACTTGGATGCCCTATTTTTATCTTTTGGTGTTTGGACCCATTCCCTCTTTTACTGAGTTATGGGTATCATTTTGGTTCTGAACCTTTTGAGACATTGTTTCATTGTTAAATTTATTTTTACTTCTTTGTTCTTGTTGTTTTTTCTGATTTTTTTCCATAAGATCACCTCAACAAAAAATCCTGTTGTGTTGCAATAAAGTTAATTGATTCTACCGGCTTTTTCATGTCCATGTTTTGCTTTCCCCTGAATTTCAGGAACAGGGGGTGCATCATTTTTAGGAAATTTCGTCTTGTGGTTGCTCTCTGTTCCGTGGGGTTCTTCTGGATTTGGTCTTCTCATACCTGCTTTAGCCATTTTTCTCACCTCTCAGATATTTTCTCAAAAAACCGCTAAAAGGATACAGGAAAGAATTTCCCCATTTTTAAAGATTTCCAAAATTACCATGCTATCACTATACCACGGAGTGATGTTCCCTTTGTCCAGACTTACAAAAAACCCTAAACAGCTACATATTCATACAAAATCCAACAACTGAAATATAAAAATCTTAACTCTGCGTTACAAAACTATTTGTAGCCAGCTATTTACTTAGTAATATGCTATCACAACCAATAATTAAATTTCATAAAGTTTTCTTTCAAATAGTTTCTGCTCTTTTATATTAATTTTCATAACTTACCTTTTGGGCATAAAAAAAACAACTGCCTTTCGGCAGTCGAATTTGGGAGTGGGATAAGGCTTTAACACCCTTTCCCTTAATAAACCAACGGAAGAGGGACTTTCGTCGATTTATTTATGGAAACATATATTAAAAATGTTTCATCTATGTTATGAGTTAATTATATACAAGAAAGATCCAAAAGAAACGTAAATAAAGTGTTAAGGATTTCACCTTATCTGATATGCCTCGCAGATCATCCTATATAAGTCCAAGCCCCCTAAGAATATAAATAAAAAAGAAGAGTGTAAATGCCGAAAAAATCATGGAATAAATCAAAAAATCCCCAGCCAATTCATAATCCGCATCAAATTGTATGGCCATTTGGTAATTTGTAATTGCGGTAGGCGCCGAAACAAAAATAAAAACAGGAATTAATTCTGTTCCTCTCAATCCAAGAAAATAAACAGCTGGGAATAAAAAAACAATAGGCATAATTACTAATTTAGTAATCAAGCCAGCAGCCAGTGGTTTCAAATTTTTCTTGGCAGAGTGAAATTCAAACTGTCCCCCCAGAAAAAGGAAAGCCAGTGGTGTTGCCATTTTAGCAATATCTCCTCCTGCAGTGTGTAAAAAAACGGGCATAGGTAGTTTCAAGAGGTAAAATAACATTCCTATAATGACGCCCCATATAATCGGATTTTTCAGTGCATTCAGAAAGGCTTTTTTTGTACTGGGCCTCTCACCCATATCTGAAAAAGCTGAATAAACAAACACACCCATAGTATTTAGAATAGGTAGCGTGGCCGCCATAATTGATGTCGACAGCGCCACACTTTGGGCACCTCCCAGACTTTTGGAAAAGGGCAAACCGTACAGCATAAAGTTCCCTCTGTACATACACTGTATTATAACGCCAATTTTACGGCGATCTTTTACAAATTTAGGTATCAACTGCGTCATGACTCCAACGGAAACTAAAATTACACCAATGCAAAAAAAGATAATCTTAAGATAAGTAAAATCAATGTTTTTAGCATCATATAAATTAAAAAAAACTAACAACGGAAATAACACATTAAAACATAAGGCATTCCCCTTCGAAATAAAGTCTTCTGTCAAAACACCCTTGCGTCTTAGCATATATCCAAAAATAACTATACTAAAGGATGGTGCTACTGCATTAAAAGCAAATATAAGATTTTCCACCCATAAACCCCTTCTTTCTTAAAAGGACAGGTTTTGCCCACTTTGATTCCAAATTAAAATTTCTTCCCCTTCTTCTCTATACTTTTCCACATCTCTTTGTGCCATTTTATAATACATAAAGCGGTCGTCATCAGGTGACGGCAAATGATAAATAATCACTTTTTTCACTTTCATGATTTCACGCAAAATTCTTCTTCCCTTTGGATGATTAAAAAAAATAGGCGTTACAAAAGCAATATCCGCACAAAAATCCATTTCCTTCGCAAACTCTTCTTCATAATAATCTACATCAGATAAAAAAGCTAGTCTAACACCATCTAAATCCAATCGAAAGCATTGGTTTGGAATATCATAGTACTTTTTATCCACATGTCTCGTGGTAAAAACCTTTAGCTTAATTCCCTGTTCTAAATCTGCCTCGTTGTTTATATTAAAGGTTATTCTTCTATCGGAAAATTCTACTTCTGCCGCCGCTAGACCGTGGGTATCGTCAACAGGCGGAAAACAAATTCCCTTAACCTTGTTTGCAGCCATATACTCCATAAAATATGGCGTATAATAGTGGTCATAGTGAGAATGTGAAAAAAGCAAATAATCCACATTTGCTAATTCTCCCTTCCCTTTTTTCATTAATTCCCAAGCCCATACAGGCAAATCTGTAAAATTCTTTCCCAAATCCTTATAAAGCCCATCTAATAATATCCTAACTCCTTTATGAAACACAATCACGCCGGCGTTAGATACCAAAACGGCATAGCTTTTTTGTTCCATAAAACATCCTCCAAATCCTCTTTATTATTTTTATAAGAAAGGCGGCTAAAAAGCCGCCTCAAACAGTCGTAAAAGTTCTTTTAATATAGCGTTTCCCAAATAACACTTTGAAATAGGCTTTGCTCATCTGCATAAAACCAGGATCTTTTAGGTCACTTGGTATTAAGAGTCATTTGTTTTCGCAATATGATCAAATGATTGAAAATTTGGGGCGCTGTCTATACCCACTTACCCTTTATAAGTAAGACCAATTTGAATGAAAACGCTATAAAACATTTTCAGAGGGGAAAAGCATATTGGCAAAGAAGTCTCTGAGAATCGGCATTTTTCTTTACCATTTACTGCAGAGCTTCTTAACAGGTCATCAGAACATCGCCCTAAATTTTAACTGAAAGGAATAAAAAACCACTTCCTTTTCATTCTTAAAAAATCAATCAACTCAGAATTTAATTGTATTCTGCACAAGCGGTTATAATCCCGCCCAATGTCTCCCAATATATTATATGTCCTGCTTATTTCTGCTTAGGGGCAAAAATGAATACTTCCAAATCCTCGTCATATCCTCTGCCCATTTCGATGCCATCCACTTCTGCAATAACCACATCAACCGTCATAAGCACCTTATTTCCTTCAATCAAATGACCACCATGGCCTGTACCATACTGGTCAGATAAGCTGTAATGGACATGCAACAAGGTTTCCCCCTTGTCATCATGGCAAATCATGCCGGACAGCCCCACCAATTCAATGGCTCCTCGCAAAATGATAGGATCACCGTAGCCGTAACCTGCCTTCTTATCCTTCAACGGAACTGGATTAAAGAACTGTGCACCATCCAAACTCCCGATACCGCTCAAAATAACACCATCTTTGATACCGTAGTCCTTACAGATTTTTTCAAGCCCTAAAAGTACATCCTCACCGGGGCTCATTCTCGCAGCAACGATTCTTTTAATGTTTCCCTGTGCAGTTGAAATCATACTATTACTCCTTTCAAACCTCGCCTTTGAAGATTCATCTTTCGTGTGTCGCAAACTTTAATTACTTTACTTCAATGCCCATATCTTGCTCAAACATTTTCACAAGTGCGCACTGATCCTCATTAATTAAGCCAGCCTCATCCATTCTGTTCATGTAGTTTAAAACAAGGGTCGACATGGGTATTTCTACTCCCATATCCTCCGCAAGCTTTGTTGCATTTTTCATGTCCTTTTGATGCACTGCAATTCTGGCACTGGCACTAAAATCTCTACTGATAATTTTAGGTACCTTTAAATCCATCACCGCATTCTGGGCAAAGCCGTCCTTGATTGCATGAAATAATACCTCTGGGTCTAAGCCTGCCTTTACCGCAAAAGCAAACGCTTCAGAAACCGCAATCAAATTGCACCCAACAATCATATTATTGGCAAGCTTGGCAACATCACCACAACCAGAAGAACCCATATAGGTAACTCTGCTTCCAACACAAGCAATCAAATCCTCTACTTCCTCAAAAACATCCTGTTCCCCACCACACATAACAACCAGAGTGCCTGCAATGGCTCCCGTTTCACCACCACTGACTGGAGAATCAATTAAAGACATTCCTGCTGCCTTCACCTCAGGGTAAAGCTTGCGAATTACACCGGGGAAAGTAGAGC
Organism: Anaerotignum sp.; assembly: GCF_031981185.1. Classification (GTDB taxonomy): domain Bacteria; phylum Bacillota; class Clostridia; order Lachnospirales; family Anaerotignaceae; genus Chakrabartyella. Next base: position 15,553 of record NZ_DALYUL010000015.1, read on the forward strand.
TAAAATCAACAATAATGGTACCCTTTTTACCCTGGGTAATAATGTCATTTACAACGCTTTCAACTAATTCATTTTTGGGAAGGCACAAGAAAATAATCTCGCAATTTTCATATATCGCCTTTGCGTCCCCCGTTGCAATTCCGCCGACCTCCGCAAATTTTTCTCTAGAGGTTTCCATCACATCAAAACCAATTACAGGTCGGCCGCTTTTTTTCAAAATATTTGTCGCCATGGGAAGACCCATGATGCCCATTCCAATAAAACCAAGCTTTTTCATATCGCTTCCTCCTAATTATTTATTGGGAATATGAATTGCTCTTTTTTCAGCTGCTAACGCTGCTTCCCTTACTGCCTCAGTTACCGTAGGATGTGCGTGAATTGTGGCAAAAATATCTTCCACTGTTGCTTCCATGCCGATGGCTAAAGCACATTCCCCAATCAAATCTGTAGCTCTTGGTCCAAGGATATGAACGCCCAATACCTCTTTATATTCCTTACCGATAATGAATTTAATCATGCCCACGCCACCATTCATAATCAGTGACTTACCATTTGCCATCAGCGGGAATTTACCAACCTGGAAATCGATGCCCAATTCCTTGGCTTTTTCTTCAGTCAAACCAACCCCTGCAAATTCAGGATCTGTATAAACACAGGAAGGATTTGTTGTTCCGTCATAAATAGCGTCCTCACCCAATGCATTTTCAGCAGCAATTTCACCCTGAGCAGATGCAACATGAGCAAGCATAACTTTGCCTAAGCAATCTCCAATTGCATAAACATTGGCAACGCTCGTTTCCATTTTGTCATTTACCGAAATGCGACCTCTATCATGGGTAATGCCAACCCCATCCAGATTTAAAGCCTCAGTATCTGTTCTTCTGCCTACAGCAACCAATACCTTTTCAGCTGTAAAAGCTTCTACCTTTCCACTAACTTCAACATTTACTTTTGTGACTGCGCCTGCTGCTTCAACAGACTGGACCTTGGCATCTGTCATAATCTTGATGCCTCTTGTTTCCATCATTTTGCGAAGCTGGGCCGTCAATTCACCATCCATCATCGGCAAAAGCTTGCTCATTGCTTCCACAACCGTAACCTCTGTGCCAAAACGAGAATATGCTGTTGCCAGCTCAATACCAATAACACCACCGCCGATTACCAATAAGCTCTTGGGCACTGTATCGAAGGAAAGGGCTCCGGTGGAATCCACACAATTCGCATTTTCCTTTACCCCGGGAATTGGAGGTACGGCAGGTACAGAGCCAGCAGCAATAATAATTTTGTCGAAAGTTAAGTTTTCTTTGGAGCCATCTTTCTTGGTAATTGATAACGTATCCTTGGAAGCAAAAGATGCAACACCCTCAATCACCTTGATTTTATTTGCCTTCATTAAGCCGCTTACACCGCTGACCAATTGATTTGTCACTGCATTTTTCTTCGCCTGAACCTTGCTCCAGTCTACACCTTTTACTTCCACATTAATGCCCAACTCAGCCATTTCCTTTGCCTCAGCCAAAGCTTCTGCGGAATGCAAAAGAACCTTTGTGGGGATACAACCAACATTTAAGCAGGTACCACCCAACTTATTCTTTTCAATTAAAGTTACCTCGCCACCAAGCTGTGCAGCGCGAATTGCCGCCACATAGCCACCTGGGCCACCGCCGATAACCGCAATTGTTGTTTTACCCTCTTTTTTAGGTGCAGATGCAACCTGAGGTGCCACCGCTGGAGTTGCACCGCCAACCACTTCGCCTGCTTGTCCTATATATGCCAAAATTCCCTTTACAGGTACATCCTTGCCTTCTTCTGCAACTATTTTGATCAGCGTGCCTTCCTCTTCGCTGGCTACTTCACTGGTCAATTTATCTGTGGTGATCTCTACAAGAATATCACCAACCTTAACGGTATCGCCTTCTTTTTTGATCCACTTGGAAATAGTGCCTTCTTCCATGGTCAAACCAAGCTGAGGCATTTTTACCTCTACTGCCATTTGAATTCCTCCTAATCTATTTCGTACCCATTTGTACAGACTATTTCTTTTTTTAAAAGGGTTATTATTCGGCAAAATTTTGAAAAGTCCTCCTTAGGCAGAACCTGCGTTAAGGAGGACCTCCCAATAGACGTGTGCTTTATAGAGGTTTGGGATAATAAAAATACTAGATTTGCAGTATTTCGGGTAGAGTTACTATAAAGGCGTCTACTTTGGTTTTTTTGAAAGGAGCCGAAACCCTTTTCCTTTTCTTTTGTAGTTTTATGCTAATATTAGCATTTTATCTTTAGTCATCATGCAAAAAACAGACTATATCGAATTAAAGTAAAATTTTCATAGGGTTTTCCAACAGCTCTTTGATTGCCAATTCAAACTTGGCAGCTGTTGCACCATCAATCAGTCTATGGTCAAATGTGAAGGAAATTCTCATAAATTGTCTTTTAGAGATATTGCCCTCATCATCCATTACCAACTCATCCTGTACTGCGCATACGCCCAAAATACCGGAATCCGGCTGATTCACAATCGGGTCGAAGGTTTCTACGCCAAACATGCCAAGATTTGAAATGGAGAAAGTAGAACCCTTATATTCATCCATACCAAGCTTGTTTGTTCTCGCTCTTTCTGCCAAATCTTTTGCTGTAGCAGAAATTTCTTCAAGGCTCATTTTATCAATGTCCTTCAAAACAGGAACAATTAAGCCCTCATCCAAGGCAACTGCCATGCCAACATTCACATGAGCACGCTTAATAATTTTATCTCCATCCAAAGTAACAAGGATGTGCTTGTTGTTTTTCAAAGCCTTTGCAACAGCCTTCAAAATAAAATCATTTACGGAATATTTTACGCCTAGATCTGCGTTAATTTGCTTGCGGAATTTCATTAAGTTTGTAACATCAATCTTCACGTTCTGTGTTACACTAGGGATTTCTCTGCGAGATTGTGCCATACGTTCTGCAACAACTTTTCTCATGCCCGCTAATTTTACAACTTCGTCGCCTTCCATTAATTCAATGGAGCCAGATGTAACCACAGGTGCAGATGCAGCTACGGGCGCAGGCGCCGCAACTGGTGCCGCCGCAGTAGATGTAGTCTGGGCTGCTGTTAAAATATCCTTTTGAACAATACGTCCTGCTGGACCGGAACCTTTAACGTTTGTGTAATCAACGCCCATTTTTGCTGCCGTTTTTCTAGCCAAAGGAGAGATACGAACTCTGCCACCAGCTGTAACTGCTACTGCCGCCATAGGTGCCGCCACAACAGGTGCTGCAGCTTCCACAGGTGCTACTGCCGGTGCCTCTTCTGCACTGCCCACCGCTTCTCCAGGTTCACCAATATATGCCAACAAGCCTTTTACAGGAATATCTTCCCCTTCTTGTGCAACGATTTTTAACACTGTTCCGTCAAATTCGCTTTCTACTTCGCTTGTCAATTTATCTGTTGTAATTTCAACAATAACGTCGCCGGCTTTCACCGCTTCGCCTTCTTTTTTCACCCATCTGGTAACGGTACCTTCTTCCATGGTAAGGCCCAGCTGAGGCATCTTTACTTCAAAAGCCATGACTTTCCCTCCTTTAATTACTTATTCAAAACTTTTTTCACTGCTTTTACAATGTCTGCAGGGTGAGGGAAGTTTTCATCCTCCAGTGTTGGGCTGAACGGAGAAACAATATTCAGGCCACAAACACGTTCTACCGGTGCATCTAATTCATCAAATAATTCTTCTGCAATCTGTGCAGAAATTTCACCTGCATAGCTGCCTCTTTTCACTTCTTCTGAAAGAACAATCACATTATGTGTCTTTGATACAGATTTTACTATTGCATCCCAATCCAAAGGAACCAATGTACGAAGGTCAAGGACTTCAACATGAATACCCTCTTTTGCCAATTCCTCGGCAGCTTCCAATGCAAAGTATACTTGACGGCTCCATGTGATTATGGTCAAATCGGTTCCTTCTTTTTTAACATTAGCAACGCCCAAAGGAATTGTGTATTCGCCTTCAGGTAATTCTTCTTTTTTCGCATATAACAGCTTATGTTCCATAAACATAACAGGATCATCATCACGCACTGCGGATTTCAAAAGACCCTTGGCATCAGCCGCTGTGGAAGGTGCAACAACTTTCAAACCTGGTGTGTGACAGAAAATATTTTCCAAGCACTGAGAATGCTGTCCTGCGTTTCTTCTTCCTGCACCCATTGGCAGTCTTAGTACCATAGGTACTGTTGCCTGACCGCCAGTCATATATCTCATTTTTGCCGCTTGATTCAAAATAGGGTCAGCAGCAACCATAATAAAATCATCATACATCAATTCTACAACAGGGCGAATACCTCTCATTGCCGCACCAACTGCCATACCGCAAAAGCCGGATTCAGAAATTGGTGTATCATATACTCTGTGTTCGCCAAATTCCTTTTGGAAACCTACGGTGATGCCGAAAACATTACCCATCTTTCCCATATCTTCGCCAAGAATAATTACATTTTCATCTCTTGCCATTTCTTCATGCAAAGCTTCACCAATTGCTTTGCTGATGCTTAATTTCTTACTCATCTTATAACACTCCTTTCATTATCAGAGCTATAAACGTCTGTTGTAGCTTCGGAAGGATCGGGATATTCGGAATTCACAGAGAATTCGTAAGCTGCATCCATCTCTGCCTTTACTTCTTCTTCAACGGTAACCAGTTCCTCTTCCGTTGCAACTTTTTCGTCTAATAATCTTGCTCTCATGTTAGGAATGCCATCATCTTTGTGTGCGTTTTCCATATATTCAGCGGGACGATAGTTAGCAGGGTCTCCGCAATAGTGTCCTTGATGACGGTATGTGATACATTCAACGATAGAAGGGCCATTGCCTGCTCTAGCGAAGTCCACTGCCTCTTTTACTGCTTCATAAACAACAACAGGATCGTTGCCATCTACTGTAGTTCCGGGGATATCATAGCCTTTTGCTCGAACTGCAATTGTTTCTGTATTTGTTACTGAATGAATGTTTGTAGATACACCATACTGATTATTTTCGCAAAGAAATACAACAGGAAGCTTCCAAGCTGCCGCCATATTCACCGCTTCATGAAAAGTACCTTGGTTTGATGCGCTGTCACCAAAGAAGCACAATGTAACATGCTTGTCTCCCAAAACCTTCGAAGCCAAAGCAGAACCTGTAGCTATGGGAATGCCGGCACCAACAATACCATTTGCACCTAAATGATGCAAACCTTCAACATCAGCAATATGCATGGAACCACCTTTTCCGTTGCAGTATCCTGTTTTCTTACCGAACAACTCAGCAAGCATTTTATCTAACTGCCCACCTTTTGCAATTGTATGTCCATGACCTCTGTGTGTTGTTGCCATGTAATCTTCTTTTTCCAAGGCATAGCAAGCACCAGCTGCTACAGCCTCTTGACCAATACACAGATGAATATTACCTGCAAGCATTCCCTTTGTGAAGCATTCAGCCGCTCTTGTTTCAAATGCTCTGATACGAATCATCATGCGATACAAATCAACGAGCATTTCTTTTGAATATTTCTTCTTAGCCAATGAAATCACCCTTTTCTTAAGTTTTTAGTAATATATATTATGTTATTTTGCATTGCTCTTAATTCTAATCTTGCCACTTGTAACTTGTCATGTCTGTTATACATCAACCTCTATCACCTGTAATACAAGCAAGTGGCGAATGAAAAGCCGTCATTTTTACGGCCAACTATCTTTGTTGTCTATCTTTTCTTGAAAGTCATTTATCTGTCGTTTCTCATAAGCCAATTATCTGTCGTTTCTCAAAAGCCAATTATCTGTCGTTTCTTATAAGCCAATTATCTGTCGTTTCTTATAAGCCAATTATCTGTGGTAAATTATATTTATTTTTATCTTAAGTATTTATTTATATTAGGTGCTGCTGTTTCCAACAGCACCCCTAAAACTAGCTATCTTAAATCTGACCAATCATCCTTGGTAAGAACAAAGAAATTTCAGGAACAAATGTTAATAAGAACAGAGCTAAGATACCTGCAATGAGGAAAGGAATAATCTTTCTGCAAATATCCGCAACTGGAATTTCTGCCACGTTACATCCAACATAAAGGTTGATACCAACAGGAGGTGTAATCATACCGATTGCCATGTTTATTGTTAAGAACACACCTGCATGAAGCAGACTTACATCAATTGCATTCAAAACAGGAACAATGATAGGTAACAGGATATAGAATGCAGAGTTTGCATCAAGGAAGCAACCTGCAATCAGGAAAATAATATTAATTAACAGTAAGATTATATATTTGTTGTCACTTATCGCAAGTACCATCTGAGATAACTGGCTTGCAATCTGACTTGTAGTCAAAATCCATGCAAATACAGCAGCAGCACCAATGATAAACATTACAGTAGCTGATGATACAGCGGATTCCATAAAAATATGATATAAATCTTTCAGTTTAATTTCTTTGTAAATAAAGATACCTACAATCAAGCCATAAATTACGGCAATACCAGCAGCCTCAGTAGGTGTGAAAACACCTGCGTAAATACCACCCAAGATAATAACAGGCGTCATTAGCCCCCAGAAAGCATCTTTAAAAGCAATCCATCTATCTTTGCTACTCATTTTAGGCTGAGGGATGATTTCCTTGTTTCCTCTGGAATCCCAGGCAGCTGCCATATAATAAGCAACACCTACAATAACACCAGGAATAATACCTGCGGTAAACAACGCACCAACAGAAACATCAGTACAAGAAGCATAAACTACATATGCAATACTGGGAGGAATAATGATACCGATTGCACCGGAAGCACTAACCAACGCAGCAGGCATATTTTTACCGTAGCCAGCTTTTACCATTGCAGGGATCAAAACAGGGCCAATTGCAGCAACAGTGGCAGGGCCTGAGCCTGAAATCGCAGCAAAGAAGCATGCAACGATAACTACAACTGCCATTAAACCACCTTTTCTGTGTCCAACACAAGCATTTGCAAAAGTAATCAAACGCTTAGAAATACCAGCATACTCCATAATACTACCAGCTAAAATGAAAAATGGGATTGCAAGCAATGTAAATTTGGCCGTTCCGGAGTATAAAATGCCAGGAATAACGGAAAGAGGGAATTGTCCGTACATCAAGCCTACTGATGCCGCTAAACCAAGAGAAATTGCAATGGGCACATTGAGAAATACGAGCAGGAAGAATAACCCAAAAAGAATTAAAGTCATCATGCCTTTGCACCCCCTTCTTTCCCTTCATTCCACAAGCCTTTCACCTGTACATAACTAGCCTGTATAATACGAATGATAACAAATACTGCACCAACAGGCATAGAAAGCCCCTGAACCGCCTGAGGCATTCTTAATACAGGAGTGGTTGAACCCATAGCCATCTGCCCCTGTACCATTACAATACCAAAGTAAAAAACAAGTATCATAAAAATCAAGCTGCAAACCGCACCAAATAACGCAAACATAGATTTTGCTTTACCATGAAATAAATCAACAACAAAGCTCATACCTAAGTGTGAATATCTTTTAAAGCCAGCCGCAACACCCAACATTGTTACCCATACAAATACTGTAACTGTCAACTCTTCTGTAAAAGAGAAAGAACTCGCAAAACAATATCTAAACACAACGTTGAGGAAGTTCATAATTGCCATATACGACATCATAATAATGATGAGCGTCTCTTCAAAATAATCAAGTATTTTGCCAAGCAATTTCATCTTTCTCCACCTTTCTTTCGTTCTTTATTTTTAATACACGCCAAATAACTTGATTGCTTCTAAAAAATAAGTTGAACATCAAAAAAATCTTTTAGCGCATCTTTTTCTTTTGTTTTTTATGTATTTATGTAAAATTCCAAATAGATTACTGTTTTCTGAAGTTAATTTGCACATTTTGCAGTAAAAAGAGAGGGCAAGGACGGTGTGTCTACCTGCCCTCTCGACACTACAGGTTAATAATTATAATAAAACGGTTTAATTATTGAAATTTGTAGCCAAATGCCGCAAATGCTTCGTCACCATACTGTGTTCTGTAATCATCGTAAATTGGAGCAACAACAGCCTTCATTTCTTCAATTGCTTCGGGAGATAATTCGTTAACTTCTACACCGATGCCCTTAAATTCTTCAATAATTTTAGCATCCATATCTCTGGAAGCTGCTACCTGTGTTGCACATGCTTCTTTACCAGCTGCGTCAAAGATAGCCTTATCTTCGTCGCTTAATTTATTCCAGATATTACCGCTTACGCTCAAGATAATTGGATCGTAGCAGTAATTCCAAATAGTCATATATTTCTGAACTTCTTGAATCTTTGCAGATCTTATTGTGTCATAAGGATTTTCCTGACCATCAATTGCACCCTGCTGTAAAGCTGTAAATACTTCACCAAAAGGCATCTGTGTAGGGTCTGCACCTAAAGCCTTAAATACATCAACCAATAAAGAAATCGCAGGTACTCTAACCTTCAGCATAGACATATCAGCTGCTGATGTAATAGGACGCTTGTTGTTTGTAATCTGACGGAAACCATTTTCACCAATACCAACTACATGAGCACCCTTAGCTTCAACTGCTTTTTTAATAAATTCAGAACCGGTAGACCCGTCGTTGAAAATGTACTCATCTACGCTGTCATAGCCATTAGGGAAAATCCAAGGCATACTGATTACTGATAATTCAGGTACTACGTTAGAAATAATCATGGAAGAATGAAGATCAACGTCTGTTGTGCCGTTGAATAACATTTCAACACCCTTTGTCTGATCGCCAGCTGCAAGCTGCTCGTTTCCGTAAATTGTTACTGTATATCTGCCTTCGGTACGTTCCTCAATTAATTTCTTAAACTCATTTG
>NZ_DALYUL010000015.1:24418-25358 GCF_031981185.1 Anaerotignum sp.
AGGTTAATTGCTTTTACTTCACCACTGCCGCTGCCATCGCTGCTTTTGCTTCCGCCGCCACACCCTGCAACGCCCAAAGCCATAACAGCACACATAATACCAGCTAATAATCTTTTTTTCATTTCATTTACCCTCCTCGTTATTTTGGACTCTCTTCCAACATGTCTTTTTTGCTACTTGCTCGATTCCCCTTCCAAAGCAACCGGCATAGCTCTTTTCTTTTGTTTTTTTTGCGTAACTACGCAATTCTTTCGCGTATATATCCATTGGTACATACACAAATTTATAAAAAGTCCCCTACTTCGGCAAAAACACCTTTTCTGTTCCCTTTTTATCCAAGCGTAAAAATCCTATCTTTTGAAACTAACGTCCGTTAAAGTATGCAACGTGATAATATGTGTTATCACAGAACAAGTAATCCTTCGCCCATTTTGGTTTCTTTTCAATCAAATAGGTATAAAGTTCAACATGTTCTTCCGCTAAAACGGTTAGTGGTTTATCGGTCAATCGAGTAATCTCTTCCATATAATGTGAAAAAATATCTTTGTAATTTAACATGGAATTATAAAGAAAAATGTTTTTTGCTCCTTCAATGATGGCCATGTGAAAATCTAGGTCATACTTTGTAAAAGCGGCCCTGTCATCAATCTTTGCAGCTTCTTGCATCTTTTCCACTAAGTCCTTTAAAACATCTTCATCTTCTTTTGTGGCTCTTCTCACAAAAAATTCAATTGCTTTAAACTCAATGGCCTGTCTAAATTCAAAAAATTCTTTAAATTCTTCACTTGAAATATCTGAAGATTTCAAAGTTTCTGGTGGCTCCTCATTCGCAATTCCCTGCTCGGGATTTCTATGTACAAAGGAACCAACACCCTGCATTGTAACCACAATGCCACTGCCCTGTAAGTTTTGTAACGCAGCTCTAACACTGGTTCTACTC
>NZ_DALYUL010000015.1:25368-40117 GCF_031981185.1 Anaerotignum sp.
CATGCTGCAAAGTTTACTTTCAGAAGGAAGCTTGTCTCCAACTTTCCACTCTTCGCTGGTAATCTGTTCTAAAATTTGATTATAAACCTCATCACTTAGTGACAATCTGCCTTTATAGTAATCCATGATTCTCTCCCCTAATCTGCTCTTGCATGGCTCCTTTCCGATACAAAAAATAGTACGAAAATTATTTGGAGCATTCTTTCGGAGGCTCTATTCGTTGATGTTCCTATTATAGTTCTAATACCTGTCGTACACCATGTATTACTTGTACTATAAGTTATCATACAACTCAATAAAAAGCAATTTCCGTTTTGTACAAATATTTAAACAAAAATTTGTATAGATGCCCATACCAAATACAATTCTTGTGCATTTACATCAAAAAAGCCCACGTTGTGCAGTTAATTTTAATAGTATTTGTAAGTATTCCACTACAAGAGTTAAAAAATACATACAAAAAATATTTTGTTGTTCAATATATACATCAGTAATTTTTGTCAGCTAAGGCCTCCTTTTTTTGCAATTTGGCATAAAAAAAATATCCTGATATGCTTATATTATCAGGATATTTTCATAGATTGTCAATAAATTATTTATAATATTTCATTGCTGATTCAAACAACTTCATATCATATTTCCCTTGTACGTTCTGATACAAGTTACCACCTATACGCTCCGAATGCCCCATCTTGCCGATAATTCGACCATCAGGAGAAATCAAACCTTCAATTGCATAAAAAGAGCCATTTGGGTTATATTGAACTTCATTTGTTGCATTGCCATTATTATCCACATACTGGGTAAGAATCTGGCCATTCTTTGCTAATTCTTTCACCAATGCTTCTTCCGCTAAAAGCCTACCTTCTCCATGGGAAATGGGGACTGTAAATACCTCCCCCGCCTCCACATTCATTAACCAAGGGGAATTGTTAGAAGCAACTCTAGTACGAACCAATTTTGATTGGTGACGGCCAATTGTGTTATAAGAAAGTGTGGGGCATGTTTCATCCGTGTCCATTATTTTTCCAAATGGTACTAGCCCTAATTTAATTAACGCTTGGAATCCATTACAGATACCACATATTAAACCATCTTTTTCCTCCAAAAGTTGTGTTACAACATCCTTTATTTCAGGATTACGGAAAAACGCAGTAATGAACTTACCAGAACCATCGGGTTCATCCCCACCAGAAAAACCACCTGGGATAAAAATCATCTGGGATTTCTCCACTTCCTTCGCAAATTTCTGAATGGAATCAGAAATTCCCGCCGCAGATAAGTTGTTGATGACAAAAATTTCAGCTTTCCCACCTGCCCGTTCCACTGCCTTTGCCGAATCATATTCGCAGTTTGTACCGGGGAATACAGGTATCAACACTTTAGGCTGGGCAAAAGACGCTTTCGCATGGAATCTTTTCTCTGTTTTATAGGTAAAGGTAGGTATTTTCTCTGCTTTAGTTACGATATTGCAAGGATAAACCTTTTCAAGCTTTCCTTCATAAATCTCAGCTAAAGCCTTCATAGATATCTCGTCTTTGTCAAAAACAATAGCCTCATTCTCGGTTGTAACACCGAGAAGAATACCAGTATCAACATCTTCGGACAACTCTAAGACAAAACCACCATACTGGTAACCAAATATCATTTCTAATGAAATCTCATCGGCAAAGGTAAAACCCAGTTCATTGCCCATAGCCATTTTCAAAATTGCCTCAGCGACGCCGCCGTAGGTGGGTGTATATGCGCTTAGAACCTTGCCGTTTCTCATTAATTGATTGACTAAGTCAAAATTAGCCTTTAAGCTGTCGGCTGTTGGCAGTCCATTTTCATCATAATCAGGCAATACCAAAACAACATTATGCCCCGAACCTTTGAATTCAGGTGAAATAATATTACCGATTTCTTCAGTGGTCACAGCGAAAGAAACCAAGGTAGGTGGTACATCAATATGCTCAAAGCTACCGCTCATGGAATCCTTACCCCCGATTGCGGCAATTTCCAAACCTTTTTGCGCCATAAATGCACCTAACAATGCCGCTAAAGGCTTACCCCAACGCTTTTCATCCTTCATAGGCTTTTCAAAATATTCTTGGAAGGACAAATAAACATCCTCAAATTTAGCACCTGTTGCCACCAGCTTCGCCACAGATTCCACTACTGCTAAATATGCACTGTGATAAGGGCTTGCTTCAGCAATAAAAGGATTATACCCCCAAGCCATTACGGAGCAAGTCGTGGTGTCCCTTTTCTCAACGGAAACCTTGTTTACCATAGCTTGAATAGGGGTTCTCTGAGTTTCCCCCCCAAAAGGCATCAATACAGTTCCAGCACCAATGGTGGAGTCAAAACGTTCTGATAATCCCCTCTTAGAACAAACGTTTAAGTCCTCAGCTACAGCCATGAATCCATTTTTAAAGCCTGTGGGGATTTCCTTTGTAATATCTTTGGGTGCCACCGGGGCAATGGAAATGTGCTTTTCTGCGCCATTTGAATCCAAGAATTCCCGGGAAATATTCACAATATCCTTGCCATTCCATTGCATAATTAATCTGGGCGCTGCCTTTACCTGTGCCACCACAGTAGCTTCCAGGTTTTCACCGTATGCCAATTCTTTAAATCTGGCAACGTCTTCCGCCGCAACCACAACCGCCATTCTCTCTTGAGATTCGCTAATTGCCAATTCAGTACCATCAAGACCATCGTACTTTTTTGGCACTGCATTCAAATCAATAACCAGTCCAGGCGCCAACTCACCAATGGCTACAGATACACCGCCTGCGCCAAAGTCATTGCAACGCTTAATTAATTTCGCCGCTTCTGCGTTACGGAACAAACGCTGTAGTTTTCTTTCTTCAGGAGCATTTCCCTTTTGAACCTCTGCACCACAGCTTTCTAAGGATTCTACTGTGTGAGATTTTGAGGAGCCCGTTGCACCACCGCAACCGTCACGACCAGTGCGTCCACCTAAAAGTATGATAATGTCGCCATCCTTTGGTTCTTCTCTTCGCACATTCTCTGCAGGTGCGGCACCAATTACTGCACCGATTTCCATCCTCTTTGCCACATAGCCGGGATGGTAAATTTCATCCACCTGTCCTGTAGCAAGTCCAATCTGATTTCCATAGGAGCTGTATCCCGCCGCCGCTGTTGTTACAATCTTACGCTGAGGCAGTTTTCCTGGAATGGTTTGAGAAACAGGCACCGTAGGGTCTCCAGCCCCAGTCACACGCATCGCCGCATATACATAAGAACGTCCCGACAATGGGTCACGTATTGCGCCACCTACACAGGTAGCAGCGCCACCAAAGGGCTCAATCTCTGTAGGATGGTTATGGGTTTCGTTTTTGAAAAGCAGTAGCCACTTTTCCATTTCACCCTCTACATTTACATCTATCTTGACCGTACAAGCGTTTATTTCTTCTGACTCATCTAACTTGCTCAGTTTTCCTTGTTGCTTTAAGAACTTTGCAACAATAGTTCCCATATCCATTAAATTAATGGGTTTTGTGCGCCCAATTGCTTCTCTTGTTTTTAAATATTCATCATAGGCAGACTGTAATAAACTATCCTCAAACTGAATTTTATCAATGGTTGTCAAAAAAGTTGTATGACGGCAATGATCAGACCAGTAAGTATCAATCATTTTGATTTCTGTAATCGTGGGGTTTCTATCTTCTTCCCTAAAATATGCCTGACAAACCTTAATGTCATCCAAATCCATAGCCAAGCCCATCTGCTTTACAAAACCGTCTAATCCAGCTTCATCCAACTGCAAAAAACCATCAACAGTTGCAACCTCTGTGGGTATTTCATACTGCATTGCCAGGGTTTCAAACGTATTTAAAGTGGCCTCTCTAGCCTCCACAGGATTAATTACATATTTTTTAATTGTCTGAATTTCTTCTTCTGTAAGCTTGCCGTATAAATAGTAAACCTTCGCCGTTCGTACCAAAGGACTTTCCTTTTTGGAAATAATCTGCACGCATTCTGCTGCCGAGTTTGCTCTTTGATCGAATTGTCCCGGCAAAAATTCCACTACAAACACCTCTGCATCCTCCCGAGGAAGCTCATCATACAAGTTGTCAAGCTGGGGTTCGGAAAAAACAGCTGTCTTGCAATAGTCAAATAAATCCTTTTCAATACTTTCCACGTCGTAGCGATTAAAAAGGCGTAAGTCGGTCAAATTTTTAATACCCAGCAAATTTACAATATCAAGGCGCAATCCATCTGCCTCTGCTGTAAGACCTTGTTTTTTCTCTACATAAACTCTGTAAACCATGCTTATACCTCCGCCGCTAAGGCTTTTTTGCCAATATCATTGCGATAATATGCATTTTCAAATTTGACGGTTTTTACTGTTTCATATGCTTTTTCAATAGCCTCTGCCAATGTATCCCCAATTTCAGTCACACCCAATACACGACCACCGCCTGTTACCAAAATGCCGTCTTTCGTCTTCGCCCCTGCAACATAAATCTGGTTGCTGTTTTCAGGCAACAAAATAGGGAACCCAGTTTCATATTTTCTGGGGTAGCCTTCCGACGCCATAATCACACAGCAAGCCGCTTTCTCACTAAATTTCACTTCAGCCTCTGCTAGAGTGCCCTTTGCAATGTGCTGCATAATGGTCAAAAGGTCGCTTTCCAGTAATGGTAGCACAACCTGTGTTTCAGGGTCGCCGAAACGACAATTATACTCAATGGTTTTAGGTCCATTGGGTGTCAACATCAATCCAAAGTATAGACAACCTTTAAAGGTTCTGTCCTCTTGATTCATGGCTTCCATAGTAGGCAGAAAAATAGTTTTCATGCACTCAGCTGCCATTTCATCTGTATAATAAGGGTTTGGGGCAATTGTACCCATTCCTCCTGTGTTTAACCCCTTGTCACCATCTAGGGCCCTTTTGTGATCCATAGAGGAAACCATAGGAATCATTGTTTTTCCGTCAGTAAAAGCAAGTACCGAAACTTCTGGGCCTGTGAGAAATTCCTCAATGACAATATGGTCACCGCTGGCGCCAAAAATTTTGTCTTCCATCATAGAACGAACGGCATCCTTCGCCTCATCTCTTGTTTCCGCAATCACAACGCCCTTACCTAATGCTAATCCATCTGCTTTAATAACTGTGGGAATGGGTGCCGTTTCTAAGTATTCCAAAGCTTTAGTCATATCACCAAAAACTTCATATTGTGCAGTAGGAATATTATATTTCTTCATTAGATCTTTAGAAAAAACCTTACTTCCCTCCAAAATAGCCGCTCTTTTGTTGGGGCCAAAGCAAGGAACGCCTACGGCCTCTAGTGCATCCACAACCCCTAATACCAGAGGATCATCAGGAGCCACGACAGCAAACTCAATTTTATTTTCCATAGCAAAAGCTACGATTTTTTCTACTTCCTTTACGCCAATATCCACACAAATGGCATCTTGGGCAATTCCACCGTTGCCGGGGAGAACAAAAAGCTCAGTTACAACGGAATTTTCTTTAATTTTTTTCACAATGGCATGCTCTCTGCCGCCACCGCCAATTACCATAACCTTCATTTCATTTCCTCCCCTTTTTTAATGATGGAACAAGCGCATCCCTGTAAATGCCATGACCATATTGTGATTGTTGCAGGTTTCAATCACATTATCATCACGGATGGAACCACCGGGCTCAGCAATGTAAGAAACACCGCTTTTCGCTGCTCTTTCAATATTATCACCAAAGGGGAAGAAGGCATCACTGCCCAAAGCCACACCTTTGATCGTAGCAAGGTAGGCCTTCTTTTCTTCTCTTGTTAAAGGTTCAGGCTTTACAGAAAAAATTGCCTCCCAAGCACCCTCTGCCAAAACATCCTCATAATCATCAGAAATATATATATCAATGGCATTATCCCTTGCAGGACGAGCTACAGAAGGTAAAAAGGGTAGATTCAATACCTTTTCACATTGGCGTAAATGCCATATATCTGCTTTGCTTCCCGCCAGTCGAGTGCAATGAATACGAGACTGTTGACCTGCGCCAACGCCAATTGCCTGTCCATCTTTGGCAAAACATACGGAATTGGACTGAGTATATTTCAAGGTAATTAAAGCAACAATCAAATCTCTTTTTGCTTCGTCTGTAAGCTTTTTGTTTTCTGTTACAACGTTTTCTAAAAGCGCTTTAGAAATTTTGAAATTATTTCTTCCCTGTTCAAAGGTAATTCCAAAAACCCGTTTTAACTCTTTTTCTTCTGGAACGAAATCAGCATCAATTTCTACAACGTTATAGGTTCCGTTTCTTTTGGCCTTCAAAATTTCCAAAGCCTCTGCTGTATAACCGGGCGCAATGATACCGTCGGATACCTCTCGCTTAATCATATTTGCAGTTACTGCATCGCAAACATCGCTTAAGGCAACCCAATCACCGTAGGAACATAAACGGTCAGTTCCCCTTGCTCTGGCATAAGCCAAAGCAATCGGAGATTCATCCAAACCCTCAATATCGTCCACAAAGCAAGCCTTTTTTAAATCCGCACTCATTGGTGTGCCTACCGCCGCAGAGGTAGGGCTGACATGCTTAAAAGAAGTCGCCGCAGGCATACCCAAAGCTTCTTTTAATTCCTTAACCAACTGCCAGCTGTTAAAGGCATCCAAGAAATTGATATATCCGGGTTTTCCATTTAAAATACGGATGGGCAGTTCACTGCCATCTGCCATATAAATTCTTGCAGGTTTCTGATTTGGATTACAGCCGTACTTTAATTCAAATTCATTCATTTTAAAAGCCTCCTCAGTATCAAACCTTTAACTCTGCTTCAATTTCACCTTCATACCATTTTGCAATGATTGGCTGAGCAATCTCTTTAATAAATTCATCCACCTGAGAAGCACTTCTGCCAATGTATAATGATGGATCTAATTCCGACTTAATTTCTTCCAAAGTCAGAGGGAATGAATCATCATCAGCAATTCTTTCAATTAAGTCATTCTTGCCACCCTCAAGCTTAACTTTTGCCGCCGCCGCATGGGAATGGGTACGGAGTTTTTCATGCAATTCCTGTCTGTTTCCACCTTTTTTTACAGACTTCATCATGATGTTTTCTGTCGCCATAAAAGGTAGTTTTTCCATTACACGTCGCTCTACAACCTTGTCATAAACAACCAAGCCAGCTGTCACATTCATATAGATGTTCAAAATAGAATCAATTGCCAAAAAGGCCTCTGCGCTGGAAATACGTTTGTTTGCAGAGTCATCTAATGTTCTCTCAAACCATTGGGTTCCCGCTGTTAAGGCAGGGTTTAAAGAGTCTACAATCACGTATCTTGCCAAAGCAGAAATTCTTTCGCTTCTCATGGGGTTTCTTTTGTAGGGCATAGCAGAGGAACCAATCTGATTTTTTTCAAAAGGTTCTTCCATTTCCTCAAAAGACTGTAAAATACGCATATCATTGGAAAATTTATAAGCACTCTGGGCAAAACCGGAAAGTACAGATAAGAAATAAGCGTCCACCTTACGGGAATAAGTCTGACCAGAAACAGGCACACATCCTTTAAAGCCCATATCCTCGGCAATCATTTCTTCCATTTTTTTAATTTTCTCTTCGTTCCCTTCAAACAACTCCATAAAGCTTGCTTGAGTACCCGTTGTTCCCTTTGAACCCAATAACAGCAGTTCTTCCAAACGGTGCTCTAACTCATGAATATCCTGACACAATTCATAAATCCAAAGGGTAGCTCTTTTGCCTACTGTTGTCAGCTGAGCAGGTTGTAAATGTGTGTAAGCCAAGCAAGGAAGGTTCTTATAGTTCTCCGCAAATTCAGATAGATTTTTTACAACCTGTGCGGCTTTTTTCAAAATAATTTGAGATGCTTCTTTTAAGATAATAACATCTGTGTTGTCTCCAACGTAACAGGAGGTTGCCCCTAAATGGATGATTGGCTCTGCCTTAGGGCACTGCTGACCGTAAGCAAAAACATGGCTCATAACATCGTGACGTACAACCTTTTCTCTTGCTTCTGCAACCTCAAAATTAATATCATCTTTAAAAGCTTCCAATTCAGCAATCTGCTCATCTGTAATTTCCAAGCCCAAGGCTTTTTCCGCCTTTGCTAAAGCAATCCAAAGTTTGCGCCATGTACGAAACTTAAAGCCCTCGGAAAAAACAGCCTGCATTTCCTTGCTGGCATATCTGGTTGAAAAGGGGGAAAGATAAATTTCCTTTGTGCTGTCCATATCTGAATCTCCTTATTTGTTTTTATTAATCATTCGGTTTTCAATGTTTCCTGTTTTCAAATCAATATATCTTACATAAAGAGAAATCTTGTTTTCTTCATTTAGATTTCCCCAAATCTCTTGCACCAAATCATCAATCTGGTTGGGAATTTCCGTTCGCTCCGGCTCCCCTTGGAATGTAGGCAAAGGATTTCCGTCACAAGCATAAGTGTGAATAAAATGCCCCAAGCCATTTAACGCTGGGAAAGAAAAGGTGTATCGATTACATGCACTGCCCTTTGCATCGGCACTTTTCAGAATACTCATTTTGTAGGTAAAGTCCTCTTTTCCAAAGGTCAGCATGCCGCTGATTCTAGGTGTAAAGTTAGGTGCGTCAGGCTCAAATTCTCTTGTTTCCAAGCCCTCTTCGAAAGTTTTTCCTATTTTCACATAGTTGTAAATGGTATCAGTCTGATCTCCGTTGGTAACAATCAATTTGTTTTCCAATTTTTTAATGGGAGAATAAATAATTAAAGAAGGGTCTTCTACCTTGGATTCATCAAAAGGCTTGATAATCACTTCTTCACCGTTTTCAATAAAAATACGGTTTCGGCTGTTTTCACTGCGACCCATAATAAAATATGCAATTGCCGCCTTGTTACCATCCGCTGTTTTTCCTATTACAATTCCCCTTCCAACGTAAGGATTTTCCTTTACCAAATCCTTCATGGCATTCATTTTATAAATATCCATATCAGTATCCTTTCTTTAATTTACAGGCTACCATTTCCACAGCTTTGGGCAAAAGCACCCATTCCGCTTCTACCATCACTCTTTTCTGTAGCACCTCTGGGGTGTCATTTTCATAAATTTCCACTGCCTTTTGCAGAATTATTTCACCGCCATCAGGAATCTCATTCACATAATGTACCGTTGCCCCTGTTATCTTTACGCCGTATGCAAGGGCCGCTTCATGGACATGTAAACCATAAAACCCTTTGCCGCAAAAAGAAGGTATTAGGGATGGATGAATATTTACAATTCTCTTGGGATAAAGAGCGGTAAATTTCTCACTGAGTAAGGACATAAATCCCGCCAATACAATCATTTCAATTCCATTCTCATCCAAAACCTTTTTCATTTCCTCTTCATATGCTTCCTGAAAGGGAAACTCTTTTCTTTTTATTACTACCCTTTTGATGCCATTTTCTGCTGCTCTGGTTAAAGCGTAGGCACTGTCGTTGCTTGCCAAAACCAAAGTAATTTCGCCACTGGGGATTTCTCCTTTTTTTTCAGCATCAATGAGTGCCTGTAAATTGGTGCCGCCGCCGGAAACAAAAACTGCAATTTTTGTTTTTAGCATATTACGACACCTTCCTCGGAAACAACAATTTCTCCCATAACATAAGCGTCTTCGCCATTTGCCTTTAGAATTTTCACTGCTTTTTCCGCATCTTCTTTTGCTACAACAATGCTCATGCCCACGCCCATGTTAAAGGTGTTAAACATATCTCTCTCTGGAATATTTCCCGTTTTTGCAAGCAAATCAAAAATAGGTAAAATTCTTAATGCATTTCTATCAATCTTCGCTCCAAAACCCTTGGGAATGCTTCTGGGGATGTTTTCATAAAAACCACCGCCAGTAATATGAGAAACTGCCTTTACAGTAATTTCTTCAAACAAAGCAAGCATAGGCTTCACATAAATTTTTGTAGGTGTTAGTAAGGTTTCCCCTAAAGACTTGCCACCCAATTCTGCAATAGGCGCCTTCATATCAGTATTTTCCACATCAAACACACGGCGTACCAAAGAAAAACCATTGGAGTGCACACCACTAGAAGGCAATGCAATCAGCACATCCCCCTCTTTTATGGTTTTGTTGTTCAAAATTCTTGCTTTATCCACAACGCCAACAGAGAAACCAGCCAAATCATATTCATCCTCTGGATAAAAACCGGGCATTTCAGCTGTCTCGCCACCAATTAATGCCGCACCAGATTGTACACAGCCTTCCGCAACACCGGAAACGATAGAAGCAATTTTCTCTGGAAAATTTTTACCTACAGCAATATAATCCAAGAAAAATAAAGGCTTTGCACCAACACAGATAATATCATTTACGCACATAGCAACACAGTCAATACCAACGGTGTCGTGCTTGTCCATCAAAAATGCTAATTTCAGCTTTGTGCCTACCCCGTCTGTACCACTTACTAAAACAGGCTTTGTAATTCCCGTCATATCTAATTCAAATAGGCCGCCAAAGCCCCCAATGTCGGACATAACTCCTGCTGTCATTGTTTTTGCAATATGCTGCTTCATCAGCTCAACTGCCTGGTATCCTGCAACAATGTCCACACCTGCTGCTTTATAGCTCTCACTGTGACTCTTCATCTTGGTTTTTTCTCCTCTCGCTGAGCTTATTTTCAAATCTGTTTTTATCAGCCTCTGTTGGTTTCTCTGTGGGATATTTGCCATCAAAACAGGATGCACAGTAGCCCTCACCATTGGGGGTACCTATCAGCATACTCAAGTGATCTAAACTCAAATATCCTAAGCTGTCAACACCGATTATATCTCGAATTTCATTAATGGTATGGTTGCAAGCAATCAAATTTTCCTGAGAATCCACATCAGTTCCATAGAAGCATGGGTAAAGGAAAGGTGGCGCAGAAGAACGCATATGCACCTCTGTTGCTCCTGCGTCCCGCAAAAGCTTTACAATTCGAGCGGAGGTCGTCCCTCTTACAATGGAATCATCCACCAAAACCACTCTTTTGCCTTTTACCGTTTCTGCAATTACATTTAATTTTATTTTAACTTTATCCTCACGTACCTTCTGTCCTGGTGAAATAAAGGTTCGCCCGATGTACTTGTTTTTAATAAATCCAATGCCGTAAGGAATTCCTGATTGTCTGGCATAACCAATGGCTGCATCCAATCCCGAATCAGGAACGCCGATAACAACGTCAGCCTGTACAGGGTGCTCCATAGCAAGGCAAGCTCCCGCCTTCACCCTTGCATCGTGGACGCTTCTGCCTTCCACGCGAGAGTCAGGTCTGGAAAAATAAATATATTCAAAAATACAGATGGTAGGCTTTACTTTTTCGCAGTGGTCTGTAATGTTGCGAATTCCTTCATGGTCAAAAACCACGATTTCACCGGGACGAATATCCCGAATAAACTTTGCACCAACGGCATCTAAAGCACAGCTTTCGGAAGCAACAATATAGCTTCCATCCTCTGTAATTCCATAACATAAAGGTCTGAATCCATTCTCATCCCTGGCTGCAACCATTTTGGATGCAGACATAATCACCAAAGAATAAGCCCCTTTAATGCGGTTCATGGCACGGTTCACAGCCTCTTCTATGGATGGTGCATTCAAACGTTCCTTGGTAATCATATAAGAAATAACTTCCGTATCACTTGTTGTGTGAAAAATGGAGCCTTGTAATTCCAATTCCTGTCTGAGCTCGAAAGAATTAACCAAATTGCCATTATGGGCCAATGCAAGCTTGCCTTTGATATGATTGACAACGATAGGTTGCGCATTGGTACGGTCATTTACACCTGTTGTGCCATAGCGTACATGACCAATTGCCATATTTCCTTCCCCTAAAGAAGCCATCACCTGAGGCGTAAAAACATCGTTTACTAAGCCAGGGTCCTTATGAAAACGAAAAATACCATCGTCATTTACTACTATGCCGCAGCTTTCCTGTCCTCTATGCTGTAACGCAAACAGGCCATAATAAGTCGTTGCCGCAACTGTGGCGGTTTCTTTTCCAAAAACACCGAATACACCACATTCCTCATGAATTTCATTCATACACATGTTAGCACCTCGTCTATTCACTCTGTACTGTAACCGGGTTATTCACCCATCAAACGCTTTAGCACTTCCTGATAAGCATCTTCTACATTACCTAAGTCACGGCGGAATCTGTCTTTATCCAGCTTCTCCCCTGTTACAGTATCCCAGAAACGGCAAGTATCAGGAGAAATTTCATCTGCCAAAACAATTTGGCCATCAGCCGTCTTACCAAATTCCAGCTTAAAATCAATCAGCTCTATGTTAGCATCTTTCAAGTAATTGCTCAAAATTTCATTAATCTTGAAAGAATATTTAGCAATTAAATCGATTTCTTCCTTTGTTGCAAATTCCATGGCTAAAATATGATATTCATTAATCATAGGATCGCCCAATTCATCATCTTTATAACAGTATTCCAAAACTGTGCTCTTCATTTTTGTACCTTCCGCCAAACCAAGACGCTTAGCCAAAGAGCCAGCGGCAATATTTCTTACGATTACCTCCAAAGGTACAATTGTTACTTTCTTTACCACAGTTTCTCTGTCAGAAAGCTCTTCCACAAAATGCGTAGGAATCCCGCTTTTTTCCAAAAGCTTCATGAGGTGATTTGTTACACGGTTGTTGATGGCACCTTTCCCAAGGATTGTGCCTTTTTTCAGACCATTGAACGCAGTTGCATCATCCTTGTACGATACGATGCAGTAATTTTCATCGTTGGTTGCATATACCTTTTTTGCCTTGCCTTCATACATCTGAACTGTCTTTTCCATGATACTGAATTCCTCCTAAAGAATCATCTTATTGCCTTTCGGCCTGTTGGGTTAATAAATAATAATTTGTATATTAAAGCCTTGTTACTTATTCGTTTTCTATTCAAAAATGTAATACGCCCAAGTAAATTTACTCATAAAAGCCTGTTTGTACAACATCCTTGTTTCGCAAATTCAAATCATCCATCTTGCTTTTTTATTATGTTTATTTATTATATTTATCCGCTAACATGCGGTCTTTTTCCAATACTTTTTTTGCGTTTTCTTCTCTTGCCAAGCGAAGTTTATCAGCCAATTCCTGGTCTGTTACCGCCAGAATCTGAATTGCCAATAACGCTGCATTTTCAGCACCGTCAATGGCTACTGTTGCCACAGGCATCCCTCCGGGCATCTGTACAGTAGAAAGGAGTGCATCCAGTCCATCCAAAGTGGAAGATTTGATAGGAATACCAATCACAGGTAATGTGGTATTTGCAGCCATAGCCCCTGCCAAATGAGCCGCCTTCCCTGCCGCCGCAATGATTGCGCCAAAACCGTTCTCTCTTGCATTCATGGCAAAGGCTCTTGCTTCTTCGGGTGTTCTGTGGGCAGAATAAACGTGAACCTCAAAGGGCACACCATACTTGTCCAAGGTTGTTAAAGCTTTTTCCACAACGGGAAAATCACTGTCACTGCCCATAAGAATCGCTACTTTTTTCATGGATAACCTCCTAATGGTTATAAAATTTAATGATATGAACAAAAAAAGGGCATTCCTATTCCTTAGTTAGAAACAGGACTGCCCAGACGGTCGACAAAAGCAGTATCAATCCCCTGACTTTCCATTGATAATCAGGTGCGTCACAAAAAACGCCGAATATTTCCTAACTGCTTACTTCAAGCTTTCTACTCCCTTGTGGTTTCCCACTGATCCGTCAGTTATAAAAAGCCCCTTAAATTGACAACCTAAGTCTACACAAAAAAACGGCTTCTGTCAATTCGAGCAATCTAAAAAACTGCAAAATATATTCTTGACACATTAAAAAGCGTGTGCTATACTACTGACAATTTGTAAAGAAATACTTACCCCTAACGACCAAATGGAAAGGAGCTGGAGCAATTGAACTACATTTTACCGAATGTTAATGTATTTGTTCAAGGCAGTTTTGTCAATTCCAACATATTTATTACAGATGGTCTCATTTCTAAAATTTCCACAACAAAGCCTTCCTATTCTTCAGATACAATTCTTTTTGATATGGAAGGTTGTTTTGTGTTTCCCGGTTTTATTGATGTTCACGTACATCTAAGAGAACCGGGATTTTTTTATAAAGAAACCATTGAAACGGGGACAAAAGCCGCCGCTCATGGGGGTTATACCACCGTTTGCGCAATGCCAAACTTGTCTCCCACACCGGATTCAAAAGAAAATCTTGCACTCCAACTGAAAAGCATTCAAAAAAACGCCTGTATCCATGTTCATCCCTATGGAACCATCTCTGTGGGGGAAAAAGGTATGGAATTTGCGAAATATGATGAAATTGCAGAGCATGTGTGCGGTTTTAGCGATGATGGCCGCGGTGTGCAAAATGACGATTTTATGGCCACTGCCATGAAAAAAATCAGTAAATACGGAAAAATCATCGCTGCTCACTGTGAAGACAATACGTTACTTCATGGAGGATATATCCATGATGGGGAATATGCCGCCTTACATGGGCATAAAGGCATTTCCTCCGCAAGTGAATGGAAACAAATTCAACGGGATTTGGCCTTGGTGAAGGAAACTGGCTGTAAATATCATGTCTGCCATATCTCCACAAAAGAGTCCGTCGCCTTGATCCGCAAAGGGAAAGCCGAAGGCATCGATGTAACCTGTGAAACAGCCCCTCACTATCTGGTAATGAACGACGGTATGCTGGAAGAGGACGGTCGCTTTAAAATGAACCCGCCTATAAGAAGTGAAGCGGACAGACAGGCACTAATCCATGGCATTTT
>NZ_DALYUL010000015.1:40127-42920 GCF_031981185.1 Anaerotignum sp.
CATTTTAGATGGCACCATTGATATGATTGCCACCGACCACGCCCCCCACTCCGCCGAAGAAAAATCAAAGGGTCTCGCAGGAAGCCTGATGGGTATCGTTGGTTTGGAAACCGCCTTTCCTGTTTTGTATACCGAATTGGTACAAACCGGAATTATTACCCTAGAAAAATTAATAGAACTGCTCCACAGCAATCCCAGAAAGCGCTTCTGCATTGGAACACCCTTAGAAGTGGGACAACCTGCAGACCTTACTGTATTTGATTTAAATAAACGGTACAGAATAAACCCCGAAGAGTTTCTCTCAAAGGGCAACAGTACACCCTTTGCAGGCAAAGAGGTATTCGGCCGCTGTAAACTGACCCTATGTGGAGGAAACATTGCTTATCATTTTTAGTTCTAGCCAAAATATGGGCTGTCAGTAAAACAAACCCTTGTGCGAATTGCCACCTTAACCTTTGACAACCAAATGATCATGGTTGTGCAAAGGTTTGGTTTAAAAAAGCAAACCGATTCGGAAAACACCCAAGGCTTTTTATATTCCATGACCCCCTAAGGAGGATTTTTGTTGAAACAATCAATATTTACTATTATAAAGAATGAACCCCTCTCCAGCACTGTATGCCGCATGGTGCTAACAGGAGATACCTCTGCCATAACAAAATCAGGACAATTTATTAATATAAAAATAGACGGTTTCTTTTTGCGCCGTCCAATCTCCGTGTGCGATTATGACCATAAAACAATCACCATTTTATACAAAGTCGTGGGCAAGGGCACCCAAGCCCTACAAAAAATGGAACCAACCATGTCACTAGACATTTTGACAGGTCTGGGAAATGGCTATGATATCACAAAAAGTGGTAACCGACCCTTACTCATTGGCGGTGGTGTAGGAATACCACCCATGTACCGCTTGGCAAAAGACCTTCTTGCAGAAGAAAAAAAACCTCTTGTTATTTTAGGCTTTAACACAAAGGATGAGGCCTTTTATATTGATGAATTCAAGCAACTTGGGATTGAAGTCCTTGTAGCCACAGCCGATGGAAGCCTTGGTAAAAAAGGCTTCGTTACTGATATAGTAAAAAGCCTTTCAAATTATACTTACTTCTATACCTGTGGGCCCGAGCCAATGCTAAAAGCCCTTTCAGAATGTACGGATACCAGTGGGCAGCTAAGCTTTGAAGAAAGAATGGGCTGTGGTTTTGGTGCTTGCATGGGTTGCTCCTGCCAAACAAAGTATGGTAACAAACGCATTTGCAAAGAAGGCCCAGTTTTGGAAAAGGAGGAAATCATATGGTAAACACAAAAGTCACTCTAAGCGGTATTACCTTAGATAACCCCATTATTCCTGCCAGCGGAACCTTTGGCTACGGCCATGAATTTGCAGACCTCTATGACATAAACATATTAGGCACCTTTTCCTTTAAAGGAACCACAAAAGAACCTCGTTTCGGCAACCCTACCCCAAGAATTGCCGAGTGCACAGGTGGAATGATTAACTCCGTAGGTCTACAAAACCCCGGTATCGAAAAAGTCATTCGTGAAGAATTACCTAAAATGAAAAAGGTTTTTCATAAACCTGTTATCGCAAATATCAGTGGTTTTTCAGTAGCAGAATATGTATACTGCGCAGAAAAAATAAATCAGGAAGAACAAGTGGGGATCATCGAAGTTAACGTAAGCTGTCCCAATGTGCATCTTGGGGGCATGAGCTTTGGCACAAGCCCTGAAGCCGCGGCAGAGGTGACAAAAGCAGTAAAATCAGTCACCACAAAACCTGTTTATATCAAACTAAGTCCCAACGTTACAGATATTGCAACCATTGCAAAAGCATGTGAAGAAGCTGGGGCAGATGGCATCAGCTTAATCAATACACTGATGGGTATGCGTATTGACTTAAAAACAGGAAAGCCCGTGGTTGCCAATAAAATGGGTGGCTTCTCAGGCAGCGCCATCTTTCCTGTAGCGGTGCGTATGGTTTATCAAGTATATGAAACAGTAAACCTGCCCATCATTGGCATGGGTGGCGTATCCACTGCTGAGGATGTAGTGGAGCTAATGCTGGCAGGGGCAACGGCAGTTCAAGTGGGAGCCGCAAATTTAGTAGATCCCTATGCCTGCAAAAACATTATAGAAGCTTTGCCCAGTGTAATGAAAAAATACGGAATCAAAGACTTAAACCATATTATTGGAGGTGCCCATAAATGAGTAAAGATGTAATCATAGCATGCGATTTTAATAGTAAGGCCGACCTCATGGATTTTCTTGAACATTTCAAGGAAGAAAGACCTTTTTTAAAAATCGGAATGGAGCTATTCTATGCCGAAGGCCCTGCCATAGTTAAAGAAATTAAAGCAAGAGGCCATAAAATCTTTTTAGATTTAAAGCTTCATGATATCCCCAATACTGTAAAAAAAGCCATCTCCGTTTTGTCAGATTTAGATGTGGATTTGTGCAACGTTCACGCCTCAGGCACCATTGCCATGATGGAAGCCGCTCTAGATGGCTTCACCAAAAAGGATGGTACACGTGGTTTGTTAATTGCCGTAACTCAGCTCACCTCAACCAGTGAGGAAAGAATGCAAGCTGACCTTTTGATTAATAAAAGCCTTGAAGAAACCGTATTGCACTATGCGAAAAATACAAAAAAAGCCGGGTTAGATGGCATTGTTTGTTCACCTTGGGAAGCAAGCAAAGTAAAAGAGGTCTGCGGCGAAAAATTCCTTACCATCACCCCTGGTGTGCGTTTTGCCGATGGAGATGCAGGAGATCAAGTACGTATTGCTACGCCCA
>NZ_DALYUL010000015.1:42930-60809 GCF_031981185.1 Anaerotignum sp.
ACGAGCAAAGGAATTAGGCTCCGATTATATCGTTGTAGGCCGCCCCATTACCCAAGCCGCCGATCCCGTTGCTGCATATAGAAGATGCTTAAAAGAATTTTTAGGAGGAAATGCGTGATGAAACATTTGATTGCAAAAGACTTATTATCCATTGGCGCCGTTTTTCTACGCCCGGAAGACCCTTTCACATGGGCAAGCGGTATCAAAAGCCCCATTTACTGCGATAACCGCCTAACCTTAACCGCTCCTGAAGTGAGAAATCATGTGGAAAACGCTTTGGCAGAGACCATCCGCAAAGAATATCCATCATGTGAAGTTTTGATGGGCACTAGTACCGCGGGCATAGCCCACGCGGCAATAACCGCTCATATTTTGGGGCTTCCTATGGGCTACGTCCGCTCCGGTGCCAAGGATCATGGTCGAAATAACCAGATCGAAGGGAAATTGGAAAAAGGCCAAAAAGTTGTGGTAGTTGAAGACTTGATTTCCACAGGAGGAAGTGTCATTGAAGTAGTCAATGTCCTTCGTGAAGCAGGTGCAGAAGTTCTTGGTGTTGTTAGCATCTTCACCTATGGTATGCAAAAAGGTTTAGACAGATTGAAAGAAGCAAACGTGAAGAACATTAGCCTTTCGGACTTTGATGCCGTTGCAGAAGTTGCCGCAAAGGAAGGCTATATAAAACAAGAGGACATAAAAAAATTAATTACCTTCCGTAATAACCCAAGTGATGAAGGCTGGAGGAATGTTACATTATGAGAAGCTTGATTGATATTGTTGACCTTACCATTGCAGAAATTAATGATTTAATCGCTACCGCCAATGATATCATTGGAAACCCCATAAAATACAGCGAAAAGTGCCATGGCAAAAAACTTGCCACCCTATTTTTCGAACCTTCCACAAGAACAAGGTTAAGTTTTGAAGCGGCCATGATGGAATTGGGCGGTAATGTACTTGGTTTTTCAGCCGCAAGCAATAGCTCCGCCGCAAAGGGAGAAAGCGTTTCCGATACCATTCGAACCGTAAGCTGTTATGCAGATATCATTGCTATGCGTCATCCAAAAGAAGGCGCTCCAATGGTAGCTTCACTTCATTCTTCTGTCTCCATAATCAATGCTGGGGATGGCGGGCATAATCATCCAACCCAAACCCTTACCGACCTTTTAACCATACAACGGGAAAAAGGCCACTTTGACAGCTTAACCGTAGGCCTTTGCGGAGACTTAAAGTTCGGCAGAACTGTACATTCTTTGATTCATGCCTTGTCCCGCTATGAAAATATTCACTTTGTTTTAATCTCCCCTGACGAATTGAAATTGCCCGAATATATCATAAATGATATTTTAGATAAAAAAGGAATTTCCTATACCATCACTACTAGTTTGGAGAAGGTTATGCCAACCTTGGATATCCTCTATATGACCCGTGTACAAAGAGAACGCTTTTTCAATGAAGCGGATTATGTTCGTTTGAAAGATAGTTATATCTTAAATAAAGAAAAGCTCACAACTGCAAAAGCTGATCTTTGTATCATGCATCCCCTGCCTCGTGTGAATGAAATTTCCGTCGATGTGGATGATGACCCGAGGGCATGCTATTTCAAACAGGTACTTTATGGCAAATTTATTCGTATGGCGCTGATTTTAAAGCTTTTGGAGGTGGAATAATATGAATATAGACTCGATTCGCAACGGTATTGTAATTGATCATATCAAGGCTGGACAGGGTATGGAAATTTATCATCTTTTAAATTTGGAAACCTTAGATTGCTCCATCGCCTTAATCAAAAACGCATGCAGTGGCAAAATTGGCAAAAAAGATATTATAAAAATTGATGCTGATTTTGATCTAAACTTAGATGTCTTGGGTTATATCAATCCGGATATCACCATAAACGTTATCAAAGACGGACAAAGAATGAAAAAATTTCATCCCCAATTGCCCGAAAGATTAACCAACGTCATTAAATGCAAAAACCCCCGCTGCATTACCTCTGTGGAACAGGAAATTGACCATGTTTTTAAGCTGACAGATGGCGATAACAGAGTATATCGCTGTATTTATTGCGAGTCTAAGGCAAAGGGAGAGTCCATGTAACAATCTTGATGATTACCTGTATAAATGTGGCCAGATTGACTGTAGCATTTATCTCCCTATGGATAATCACTGTAACTATAATTGAAAAAGGAAAAAGGGTGGTTATCAAAAACAACCACCCTTTCATTTTTTTTCTTTATAAAATCGCCCTCTATTATCATCATTTAATTACAGACTACTTTTCGTCCTGAATAAACTCCTCCAAAAACTTTAACACATGAGGTAATTCAGTTACTCCATCCCGATCAATAAAATGCCCACCTTTATCCAGAATAATAAGCCTTGCATCCAGCTTGTCCGCCATTTTTTTTGTTGCCTCCATTGGCACAATGTCATCATCCACCGCTGTCAGCATTACTCTGTGGGGGATAAGGCGTTTCACCTCGTCTACATCAATACCCCCGGTTACAAATTCACTTAATCCTGCTTTTTGTACCTTCATGGGATTTTCGTCCATAAATCCGGAAACAAGAATAGCTCCTTTTATTTTAAATCCTTTTTTCAATATAAAACGTAACGTAGTAATACAACCAAGGCTGTGGCCAATGAAAATAGTATTTTCATTGATTTCTTTTACACTCTCATCTAGCTTTTCTAGCCAAGGCACCATGTGCGGATCTTCTGTATTGGGCATATCGGGAACAATTACCTCAAAGCCTTTATTTTTCATCTTCTCCTTCAACCAAGGAAACCAGTTTGCCTTGCTGGAAGCAGTAAACCCATGTATCAAATAAATAGGTGACTCGTTCATAAAAAATCTCTCCTCATTTGTAGCTTTTTCTTTTTTACTATTTCTATTTCTTTCAACACATCTTTTTACAATACTTAAAGTATATCAAAAGTTACTCCCATAGGGAATCCCTTTACCAAATGAAAGTTCCTACTCTGGTTATCTTTCACCCTTCTATTCTTTTTCCCCCGTTTCATGCATAAACTGATAAAAAAATTCAAGGGAGCGTTCCTATGCAAAACCCCAATGTAAAATATTTAAAAATGCCAAACGGATATTTCTGTCTTTTTTATCGCCAAGGTACTATTCTGTTCTTGCGAACAAATTCAAGTACAGGCTGGTCAACTCCACAAATCATAGCGGAAAGAATTGGTTCTACCTTTTCTATTTGCCAGTTTGGAGAGATCTGTTATGTTCTCTACACCACAACAGGGGGAATTTTAAACATTGCCTCCTCCAAAGATTTTGTAAATTGGGAGCATGAGCCTTTAATAGGCATGACAATCAATTCAAACAACCCTAAATTCTTTATTGTCCCAACAGAAAATACATTACATATTATTTATCATTTACCAACAGAAACCAAAGGAATTGAGTCTTTGGTTTATTGCGCCTTTCGCAATGGACGATGGGAAGCCCCTACCCAAATCGACCGTTTCATCCCCTTTGGAAGAACCATTTTTCTTGCACGGCGTCTGAGTAAGGAGCACATCATTCTATACTATAGAACTGCAAGAAATACATGGTGCGCACGGGAAATGCTTCTTACTCCATATACACTCGGAAGCTTAACACCTCTGATTCAAACATTAACTAATTTTGTTGATGTTTCCATCGTAAATGACATGGAACGTATTCATATATTATATATTACTCGTAATATGTTCCGCACACAGGTTACTTATCAATATAAGCAAACAACGGCAGTCAGTACACCTCGTATTCTTTGGGAAGACACCAATTGTGATAATGCCATGGCATTTTTGGAAAATGGAAAACTTATGTTGATGTGGACCGCCAACGGCCGACCTCTGCGTTGTATTTCAGAAAACAATGGCGCAACATTTGGAGTGGTGGAACACTATACAGGTAGCTTCCCGTCTCAATGCTTAAAGGGTGAGCTTACAAATGCAGACGCATTGGAATGTAATGCCATGGAGACCTATGGGGATTTATCCAGAAATTTTAACCCCTTCCTTTTGGTAAATGCATCAGAGTCTAGACAACAGATACAATCATTGCCTTTTGAACAAGAAGCACAGCCCCTTCCTGAGAAACAGGAAAAAAAATCTTCACCCCTTTATTACACCCAAGAACCACAATCACGTCGGTTCCTTCAGGATACACAGCAACAAGGTATACCTTTTGTTCATGAAACACAACTGTCACAGTTTACTCAAGATACACCGGCACATCGTACTCCCTTTAATCAAGATGCGCAACCAAGCCGCTTTACCCAAGAGCCTCATTCACAGACCATTTCTTTTGGGCGAGAAGCGCAGCCCCAGCCTTTTGTAGAGGTTGCACAATCACAACAACGCAATCCGTTTGAACAAGAGATGCAGCACTCTCGGTTTGCCCAAGAGCCACAATCAAACTCTTTTGTTCAAGAGATACAGAACAATCCTTTTGCGCAAGATTCTTCATTACAAAAAATGCAGAAAAAATCAACATCTACTCAGAACTCTCAAAAGCAACAAATGGAAGAATTGACTGCCCTTCTAGCGCAGCGAAGTGATGAAATCACCGAGGTAAATGCCCGTTGGAAAGCTCAAGTATCTCGCTTGGAAGCAGAGCTTGAAACAATGCGCCAGGAGAATAAAAACCTCAAGCAGGCCATCCATGCAGCCCAAGCAGAAAAAAAACGCAAAGCCGCTGTACAAAGCGTTCATACTGCCCAAACAGAAGAGGAATTTAAAAAACTTCAAGCGGCAGAAAATATATCTCCACAGCCCCATGAAACCCCATTATCCCTAGACGAGGAACCTGCTAGTCAATGGGATACAAACACAGAAATCATAGATTGACCCTCTTGCAATTTTAGTCATAGGGATTCTCCCATGGCTCATTAGTCCTTGAATATGAATTGTTTTGTCTCAAACAAAAAAACCGTATCACAAAAATCTATGTAGTATTTTGTGATACGGTTTTTTGCTATAACTCGAAAAAGCTTGACCACTTTAGAATTTGCGTATTCTGTATAATTGAAAATGATATGGCTCAGAATATCCATCATACCTTTTTTATTCTTCACAAATAATCTCCTCTAGCATCTCTGCGATCTCTCCAATCAAATCGTTACAATTTTCTCTTCTTGCAGAAAGTCTACAGCAATCAACGCAATTCCAATTTCCTTGTGCTTTACACAGTAAGATCAAGCTCTTCTGCTTAGCCTCCTCTACGGGAAATAAAATTCCCAAAACCATGACCGCAGCAACCAATGCACTGCATATACCACCAACGCCAAATCCTGCGCTAATTGCATTACAGCTCATTAAAAGTTCATCGGAAAGAGGAA
This sequence comes from Anaerotignum sp., assembly GCF_031981185.1. Classification (GTDB taxonomy): domain Bacteria; phylum Bacillota; class Clostridia; order Lachnospirales; family Anaerotignaceae; genus Chakrabartyella. Next base: position 48,276 of record NZ_DALYUL010000015.1, read on the forward strand.
ACCCATACGTTTCTGATGCGGCCCTTAAAATAGCACGAGAGCAATTTTCTCCCTCCATGCATAGAGCCATTGCCCGTTCCTTCATAAAATCATCTCCTTTGCTTCATAGTATGAAAAAAAAGGACAATGGTTCTGACTTAAGGGGACAAATATCAGAAATTTTCTTATTTGATCATAGAAAAATTTGAAAATGAAATAATACAATCGAAAATCAGCAAAAAAAAGCAACCTCATAATGAGATTGCTTGAGGTGATCTTTAAAACAGATAACCTTTTGATTTATACTTTTCAGTAAAAATCGTTTCTTCCAGTTTTTTCTTACTGCCCATAACCCTCAGAGGTTAAACGCACTGCCAGTGGCAAATATTTTCCATTTTCCCATCTGGAGTTCTGGCTTTTAATCCAAGCATAGCTAATCAAAACACCTACAATTCCCAAGGTGAAGGATACTAAACTTTCAGGCAAGGACACCAAAGGACTCACCACAAAATAACCAAAAAACAATCCAATAAAGAATCCAATCATGGGTATACCATAGCTTATCAATATTGCCTTTAAAAAAGCATTGTCCTGCAATTCCAGTTCAACCCAATCTCCCACCTCTGCATCACAAAGGTTTTTTGCTTCAATATCCATATCCTGCTCAATATGGCCTGAAAAACATGCTTTACAATGACCACAAGCCTCCTGTCGAATAATATGGACTTTAAGCATATTTCCACTTTCTTGCGTTACCAATCCTTTCATTGGCAAGACCACCTTTCTATTCTGACCCTAAAATAGGGCTTTCTCCATACTTAACAATTACATTATAAACAAAATACAATGCTTTTTCAATATCCAATGCTTTTATTTCATTTGAAAGGTTTTTCCTACCAACCTATTTGGGGCTAAAAATTTCATTCCTTTATGGTTTTTAGTCCTCGATATTTGAATAGTAATTAACATTTTATTCCTTAAGCACATTTTTGCAAACCTAATTTTCACTCTACCCTTATTGTACTTCTCCTTCTCATTAAAAGTAAACTTTATCCTCTAATTCTTCAGAAAACTTCTTTAATTTAAACAAAAATTTTTGTCAGGATTTTTACTCAACTCCGTAAAAAGCAGTTTAACACCTCTCCCTTCAATACTTTAATACTCTTTTTATTCTTAAACTATTTTAAAAGGCGTCGGTATCGCCGGCGCCTTATCCTATGATTTTATTGAATTATAAAAATGCGTCTTATAAAGGTATCTACTGTGTATCACCACACATCCAAACTCCCTTGTTTTTTCTTAATGAACCAAATTATAAAATTATTGATTAAAGCCCCCAAAGGAACAGCAACCAATAATCCCCAAAACCCAAAAATCCTTCCAAAAATCGCTAAAGATAACAATACCAAAACGGGATGCATTTCAACTTTTTTACCTACAACTTTTGGTACTATATATACACTATCTATTTGCTGTAAAATTAAAATCAGTATGGATGCATATAGTGCTCGGATGGATTCTCCGCTTAATAATCCTGCTAATATGGCCAAAACGAAAGCAATAAATGCTCCAAAATAAGGTATTAAATTTGAAAACCCTGAAATCAGCCCCAATACAACCCCATAAGGAAGTCCAACTATGGTAAAGGACAGAGAGAACAAAATCGCCATGATCACCGCATCCGTCATTTGTCCGCCTAAATATCCCATGATTACATTGTTGATTTCCAAAGAAGCTCTACGGATCCGTCGTGTTGCCTTTTCTCCAAATAACAGCAAAGAAAATTGCCTTAAATAACTTAGTATCATTTCCTTTTCCATAAGAAAATAAAAAGCCACTGTAAGTCCTATGGTAATATCAATCAAACTGCTGCCAATCTGTGGAATATATGCGGTAATTCCCATAATCTTTTCCTGTATCCAAAGAGTTGCATTCTCTGTCCAAGCCGATAAAATCCCTTCCACATTTTGCAAAATTCCAAGCTCTGCTAGCTTTAAATTCACCAGTACTAAATAATCCCCAATTTTTCTAACAAAAGCGGATAACTGCTCTGCCAACCCTTCTAAATCCGCCGCGCCTAACTCTTTTGCTGCCCATCTACCACCCAAAAAAAGTACAATAAATATAATTATATAGGCCGCTGCTGTACCCACTTTTCTGTTCTTGATTTTACTCCGTTGTATTACTGACAACCGTTTTTCATATTGCCTTTGAATAAAACGGGTAAGTGGTTCAAATAATACCGAAAAGAAAATCGCCCACAAAAGGGGAGCAAAAACGGCGAGGGTCCCCCTCGCCGTCTGTATAACGACATTTTTCGCCTCGGAAATCTGAAACAAAAGCATCCCCAATATAACTAAAATACCAACCGTAAAAATTACATGAAAGGAGATGACCAAATACTTTTTATTCCAAGGCAGTCGCATATCTTCACCATTCCTTAAATTTTAATGATTCATTTTTCTTAATACTTCTTTTAAATACTCCCAAACTCGAATTGTGGAAGCCACCGAAAGGCGCTCGTCAGGAGTATGCACATCGTGCATTTCCGGCCCAATAGAAACCATGTCCAGATCAGGGATTTTTTCGGAAAACAGCCCGCATTCCAATCCCGCATGGATAGCGGCAATACTTGCATCTTTGCCATTCATCTCATGATATGTTTTTGCAAACAACTTTAACATTTCGGAATCGGGATTAAAACGCCACCCAGGATAATCGTTCACCTCTTCAACCGTTGCGCCACAAAGGTTGGCAATGGCATGGATTTTCTGACAAATCAGCTCCTTTCTACTTTCCACAGAGCTTCTGACTGCATTGTCAAAATAAATATATTCCGCGGTGGTTTTTACAATCCCAATATTGCTTGAGCTTTCAACCAAACCTTCCATTTCCTTGCTCATGGTTTGCACCCCATAAGGCAAGAGCAATAAAGTATAAATTACTTTGTTTTGAATATCTTCTGTGAAAACCTGAAAAACGGCTTCCCGCAAAAGTTCTATTGATATAGTTATAGACGGCTCGCAGGAATTATATTCCTCCTTAAGAAGATTTTCTGTTTTCACTATAAAATCTCTTATTTCATCTTCTTTTTCTTTGTCAAAAACAATAACCGCCTCGGCCTCTCGGCATATGGCATTGTCCATGTTCCCTCCATCCACACTCGCCAAGAAAAACTGTTCCTTTTCCTGCAACATATATAAAACTCTGCCCATCAAACGGTTTGCGCTGGCTTTTTGCAAATGAATATCAGACCCAGAGTGTCCTCCCTTTAATCCACGAATAGAAATTTGATATGCGCCTTTTCCCTCAGGAATTTCCACGCGTTCTGCTGGCAGATAAACCCTTACCCTTCTGCCACCTGCACAGCCTGAAAGTAAAACGCCCTCTTCCTCTGTATCCATATTTAAAAGCCGTTTGCCCGCCAAATCAAATGGGTCAAAAGCTCTTGCTCCCCCCATACCGATTTCTTCTTCAACGGTAAAAAGTGCTTCAATAGGTGGATGTTTTAATGTATTATCGTCCAAAAGGGCTAACATATAAGCTACAGCAATTCCATCATCACCGCCTAATGTTGTTCCTCTGGCATGAATGAACCCATCCTCCACATATATGTCTAAAGGATCCTTCAAAAAATCCATTTCTGTTCCTGCGTTTTTCTCACAAACCATATCAATATGACCCTGGAGAATCACAGGTGGTACCTCTTCATATCCCTTTGATCCATTTTTTTTAATCAGAACATTGTGGCTTTCATCCTGACGGTAATATAATCCTCTCTCCTTTGCAAAAGCAACAATATAATCGCTTAAAGCCATTTCATTTTCACTACCATGGGGGATTTTGCAAATCTCTTCAAAGTAATAGAATACCTTGTCCCCACCTAGTCCATCTAACTTACCCATTGTTTTTCCTCCCTTCGGCATTTCCTTTCCATAATATTCCTAACCGTATTGGATGTCAATGCCGTTCACAGCCATATTATGTGTGAAAAAAGCCACTTTAATCCTTATTCGTTTTCAATACTAGCTTTATTTTTCTTTTGTTTTATTGCCCCTTAAGAAAACAAAAAATTACTTATTAAAAAGTGCTATTATTCACAAAAAAAACTCCGATAGAATGTTTTCCCATCGGAGTTTACGATACAGCGCCCTCGAGCATATGCCGTTGTCAACCGTTCATATGCTCCAATGCGTTATTTGCGGCATTTTGCTCCGCCTCTTTCTTGCTGCGTCCGCTTCCCTTGCCCAAAATACGTCCATCATGGGTAACTTGGGCAAGAAAGACCTTGTTATGATCCGGACCTTGCTCATCAACTATTTTATAAAGCAATGGAACCTTGCTTATTTTTTGGATTACTTCTTGTAAATGGGTCTTTCCATCTAAGTTCTTAAAGTTATTTTTGGTATTGGCGATTTGCTCTTCCATAAATCGCATCACATAGCTGTTCGCCGACGAAATGCCGCCATCAATGCAAACCGCACCAATAATAGCCTCAAAAGCATCCGCCAAAATAGAGTCTCGGTTTCTGCCCCCTGTACTCTCTTCGCCTTTGCCTAGCAAAATACATCGCCCTATGCCCAGCTTGCGGGATAAAGCCGCCAGGGATCCCTCACAAACCACCGCTGCCCGAAGCTTTGTCAACTCTCCCTCAGGCATCTGTGGAAAAAAACGATACATATACTCGCTTACCACCATATCCAAAACGGCATCGCCCAAAAATTCTAACCGTTCGTTATTTTCATGACTGCCCTTTTTCAATTCATTGGCATAGGAGCTGTGGGTCAAAGCTAACACCAATAAGCTTTTATCCGTAAAAGAGTACTCTATCTTTCGCTCGAACTCCTCCAGATTTAAATGATTCATACTTAGTTCTCCAATACATTTTTAATATAGGCAATTGCGTCGCCAATGGATTTAATTTTTTCCGCTTCGTCACTTTCAAATTCCATATCAAAAGCTTCCTCTAAAGCGGAAATTATCTGAAATAAATCTAAAGAATCTGCTCCCAAGTCCGCAAAAACCGTATCCGGTGTTAATGTTTCTGGCGCTATATTCATCTGCTCCGCAATTACATTCATTACTACTGATTCATCCATTTTATTAACCTCCTCAATAAAACTTTATTTTTTCTTTCAATACTATAACCCATTTGCTCCCATTTGTCAGTAGAAAAGCAAAAAAAAGAAAGAAACTTTTCCAGCGAATTTTCGGCAAAAAAATTACCATTTGTATTTACTCCATTATTTTGAAACTTTCAACTTCCCTTCATATTTTACTACCAAATCTTCTAAACCTTCTATAAACATAGCCGAATCAGATATTTTGGCAAACTTCATTTCGTTTCCATAAAAAACAAGAATAAAAACCTTGTTTTTCAATCTTATTTCCTGACTTTGAATGCCTGTTCCCTCTAAATAATAAACGTTTTCAGCTTCTCTTTCGTATTCTCCCTTAATATAAATACCTAATACCTGATTCATTAAGTAAAATTCATTCGTATCAGTAACGCTTACTGTATACCCTTCATAAGAATATGTACCCTGAAAAGAACCTGTTAATATAGGTGTATCCATCACTTTTTTTATTATGATTATACAAACTACAATGAAAAACAAATAAATCAATCTTCGTCCCTTCGTTTTCATAGTTCCTCCCCGCTAATCTGATATCCCTTATTTATGAAAAAGACATATAACAAACGTAACGACATTTGCGGCTGAAAGAATGAACCGCTTGCCAAATTGCAACCAAACCATCTCATTTCATTTTGTTTTGATATTTGTTTTTTATATCTTTAAATCTTCGGTTGGCTTTATTAAAAACCGTTACAGACTCTTAGCACATTTATGACATCTTGAATAAGTATTATACTACTTATTATTATATAACCTCAACGATAACACGAGTAAAACTTTCCAATAGGGTTGATAAAATTTCGACAATATTTTACAAGTATACATTTTCATTATTATGTTTTTCTTCATGGTTTTTCATTTCAACGTCCTTCTTTTTTACTATTCAATTTTTATGAAATGCTTGCTTTCAGGGGAATCTCCTTTCCCCAGTCAGGAGAAATACCAAAATCCATTAAACTTAAAATATTCACTATTGAAACAACCTAAAATATAACCACTCCCATTCATTCAAATGTATCAAAAACCCGAATTATTTAAATGGTAAATAAATAACAAATTGCATATAAAATGAATTATTACATTTATATGTGATATAACAAAAAAAACGTAAAGAATTATTAAAAAATCGTTAAAAATTTATCTGGAAATTTATCTAAAAAAAGGATATACTTTTAATAATAGTTTACGATTTGAGGATGATAACGTGGAAAAGTTTTTAGAGAAGCCAGATTTCCTGCAAGACATCTTTGTCGAGGAATCTTGGAAAAACATTGATAAGATTGACAGCTTCATAGAAGAAAAGGCAAAAGAAGAAGACTTTTCCGTATCCAGGGAAGAGGTAGATGGCTTATTCCGCACCATGCACAGCATAAAAGGCTCTGCATCCATGATGGGATATCCCTCTATTTCAGAAACAGCCCATAGCGCGGAGGACTTGTTCTCTTATTTGCGCGAAGAAGAAAACCCAGCACAAAAAGATTTGAAAACTATCCTACAACTACTGCGTATGGTCTCTGGATTTATGAAACGGGAATTGCGTCGTATGGAAACAGATGAAGAAGTTACCGATTTTGGTTGGGCTGTCGTTCGAAGAATCAAAAATTTTTTGGCTCATGTTGACAACGAAAATGAACCGGAAGGTCCAAGCTACCAAATCGCCTATACACGTAAGGGTAAACAAATTATTCCTTACACAAATTTCGCTTCCCTCATCCCTCAAATGGAGCGCCTTGCCAGTATCATGGGTAGAGAGCTTTCAAAGGAATTTACAGTTAAGGTTTCAGGGGCAGATACAGAAGTTCCAAGGGATATTTTCGACAAAATCTCCATGGCCGTTTTGCAAATGATGAAAAATAGTATGGACCATGGATTAGAAATCACCTCTGTTCGTGAGCAGATGGGAAAAACCCCTATTGGAGAAATTTCTTTAGAAATCCAAAAAGCAGGACAAAGAGTTTTCGTTATTTTCCGAGATGATGGTCGAGGTTTAGATAAGCATGGCATTTTGGAGACAGCCCATGAAAAAGGTCTTTTGAAAAAACCTGAGGAAGAATATGAAGATAACGAAATTTTCGCATTTTTGTTGCGTCCGGGCTTCACTACCAAAAGCAGAGCAACTATGTTTTCAGGCAGAGGCGTAGGCCTTGATGTTGTAAACGCAACAATTTCCGCTTTAGGTGGAAGCATCCGCATTGAAAGCCGAGAGTATATGGGTACCACTTTTTTTATGGAATTTCCTGTTATTGCATAACGAAATCATATCAATTATAATTAAGAACCTGCAATTATTTATATAGCAAAAAGATGGGACTTGGCTGAAAAAACGAGTAAATTTCAGCCATTTTTTTATGTCTTTGCCCTTGTACCTGTGGGACATTTTGTTTATAATAATAGAGATGTGGGTAACAAATGAAATTCAACAATCAACTAGGAGGTTTTTTACCGTGGACTTTTTGACACTAATGAAAGAAAAGGCGAGAGCCAATAAGAAAGTAATCGTTTTACCTGAATCCTATGAAAAAAGAAATCTTGAAGCAGCAGCTGAATGCTTAAAGGATGGATTAGCAGAAATCGTATTAATCGGTAATAAAGAAAAAATCATGGAAGCAGCAGGCAACTTTGATGTTTCCAAGGCAATTTTCGTTGATCCCGAAATTTATGATAGAATGGATGAAATGGTTGCAGGCCTTGCAGAAGCAAGAAAAAGCAAAGGCATGACATTGGAAGAAGCAAAAAAACTTCTTTTAGATGATTCCATGTTTGTTGGTGTTATGTTAGTTAAAATGGGCGTTGCAGATGGCATGGTTTCCGGCGCAATCCATTCTACTGCTGATACCCTGCGTCCTGCATTGCAGATTTTAAAAACAGCACCCGGCACAGAATTGGTGTCTTCCTTCTTTATTATGGTAACACAGACACCCGAATATGGTGATGACGGTATTTTGTTGTTCGCTGACTGCGCACTCAATCAGAATCCCACTCCTGCAGAATTGGCTTGCATCGCAGGCGACTCCGCAAAATCCTATGCTGCATTTGTAGGCAAGGAAGCAAGAGTTGCAATGCTCAGCCACTCTACAATGGGTTCTGCAAAGCATGCTGATGTTACAAAGGTAGTAGACGCTGTAAAGATTGCAAAGGAAAAATATCCTGAAATCAAATTGGATGGTGAAATCCAGTTGGATGCAGCAATCGTAAAAGAAGTTGGCGAATTAAAAGCACCTACAAGTCCTGTTGCCGGCAAGGCAAACTGCTTGGTATTCCCCGACATTGACGCTGGTAATATCGGCTATAAATTGGTTCAGAGATTTGGTAAGGCAGAAGCTTTCGGTCCTGTTCTTCAGGGTATCGCAAAGCCTGTAAATGATTTATCCAGAGGCTGCTCTGCAAATGATATTGTAGCAGTTGTGGCTATGACAGCTGTTCAGGCTCATGTAATGGGTAAATAATTCTCCGCTTGTTTCTTGTTCGCTTTTTTAAAGCGATACAATTAATAAATTTTTAAGTAAGAAAAAAGGTAAAAGAATGAAGGAGAGAAAATAATGAAAATTCTTGTATTGAACTGCGGCAGTTCCTCTTTGAAATACCAGCTTTTCGACATGGAAGGCGAAGTGGTATTGGCAAAAGGCCTTTGCGAAAGAATCGGTATCGAAGGTTCCAGATTGAAACATCAGCCCACTGATAAAGAGGATGTTGTTTTTAATGATTATTTAGAAAATCATGATATTGCTGTAAGCAAAGTTATGGACGCTTTGACAAACCCTGTATATGGCGTAGTTAAGAGCATGACTGAAATTAATGCAGTTGGTCACCGTGTAGTACATGGTGGTGAATATTTCTCAAGCTCCGTTATCATCGACGATGCAGTAAAAGAAGCTTTGGAAAAATGCAGCGAACTTGCACCTTTGCATAACCCTGCAAACTTAGTTGGTATTGCAGCTTGCGAAAGAATTATGCCTGGCGTACCTCAGGTTGGTGTATTTGATACTGCTTTCCACCAGACAATGCCTGAAAGAGCATACCTGTATGCAATTCCTTACGAATATTACGAAAAATATAAAATCAGAAGATACGGTTTCCACGGGACAAGCCATAGATTTGTTTCCGAAGAAGCTGCAAAAATGTTGGGCAGACCTTACGATCAGACAAAGACCATCACTTGCCATTTGGGCAACGGCGGTTCCATCTGTGCAGTAAGAAATGGTAAATCCATTGATACAACCATGGGCTTTACTCCTTTGGAAGGTCTTGTAATGGGTACCAGAGCTGGTGACGTTGATGCTGCTGTTATCACATTCTTGATGGAAAAAGAAAAACTGACTCCTCAGGAAATGGATAACATCTTAAATAAAAAATCCGGCGTTTTGGGTATCTCTGGTGTATCCAGCGACTTCCGTGATATTGAAGATGCCAGCGAGCATGGAAATGCAAGAGCAGAAGCTGCATTGGAAGTATTCTCTTACAAAGTAGCAAAGAGAATCGGTGCTTATGCTGCAGCAATGAACGGTGTTGATTGCATCGTATTCACAGCTGGTTTAGGCGAAAACTCCGGCCCCACAAGAAGATTGATTTGTGATTACTTGGGTTACCTTGGTGTTCACATCGACTCTTACAACAATTGTTTAAGAGGAAGCGCAATGGAAATCTCTGCTCCTGATTCCAGAGTAAGAGTTTTGGTTATCCCTACCAACGAAGAATTGGTAATTGCAAGAGATACGAAGGAACTTCTTGACAAATAAGAAGCCTTTCAGTATAATATTTTAGGTACGACTATGGGGTGATTTGTATGTTACTTGGAATGGCTCAATTGTTTAGCAAAAACGGATTATCAATTCCTGTTATGCTAACTGAGCAAATCAATGACACGTCGGATTATCCCGATGTTGTGGAATTTTTGCAGCCTGTAAAGTTAGAGGGAACTCTTAAAAACGAAAATGAAACTTTCGTTTTTGAAGCAAAGGGCAATACAGAGGTCAACCTTCGGTGTGACCGTTGTCTTGCACCTGTCAGAAAAGAGCTTTGCTTCGAGATCAAGGAACGTTTTGCTCATACAGGCAGAGGAAACGAAGAGACAGAAACTTTTTCGGGGGATCAAATTGATCTTGCGGACTTTGTCAGAAGGGGTATTCTTTGTGCTTTACCTATGAAGGTTCTTTGTAGCGATCATTGTAAAGGGCTTTGCCCCGTTTGCGGAAAGAATCTAAATGAAGGTTTGTGCGAATGTGATACAACCTATATAGATCCGAGATTTGAAAGTTTAAGGACTCTTTTCAATGTTGACGAGGAGGTGTAGAAATGGCTGTACCCAAGGGACGAGTGTCGAAATCTAAAAGAGATAAGAGAAAAGCACAGAGTTGGAAAATTGCAACTCCTAGCTTGGTAAAATGCAGCAAGTGTGGTGAACTGATGACTCCTCATCAGGTTTGCAAGGCTTGTGGCGCATATAACAAAAAAACAATTATCAAAGTTGACTAATGTCAAACTCGAAAAGACAGCATACATGCTGTCTTTTCTTCTTATATTTCACAAATTTTTGCAAATTTCATTTTATGTGGAATACAAAGAGGTTGCAATCATTATTCAATCCGAGTAAAATAATAACAGAATTTAGAAATATTTTAATAACAAAATACGAAACACCAAAATGAAGGAAGGACTCAGGTGATTTCATGGATAAAAAAGTAATCGTGGCTCTAGATGCCATGGGCGGCGACTTGGCTCCTGTTGAGATTGTAAAAGGTGCCATAGATGCAGTAAAAGAATTAAATGTAGATATAAAGCTTGTTGGTCAGCAAGATAAAATAAATGTCGAACTTGCAAAATACACATATCCAAAAGAACGCATACAAGTGGTTCACGCTGAAGAAGTCATCAGCACGGACGAGGTTCCTACCTCAGCCATTCGTAGGAAAAAAGATTCTTCTTTGGTTGTAGGGTTAAATCTTGCAAAAAGCGGAGAAGCCGATGCTTTTGTTTCTGCCGGAAGTACCGGCGCATTACTTACTGGCGCTTTATTGATTGTAGGCCGCATAGAAGGTGTGGAGCGCCCTGCCCTTGGCACTTGCTTGCCTACAAAAACGGGCTTTACATTTCTCTTGGATAGTGGTGCAAATGTAGATTGTAAAGCTAAATATTTAGAGCAATTTGCAAAAATGGGCTCTGTTTATGTGGAAAATATTTTTGGTATGCAACAACCTAAGGTTGCTTTGGTGAATATCGGTGCAGAAAAAGAAAAAGGAAATGCGCTGACCAAAGAAGCATATGAGTTACTGGAAGTAAGTGAAAATATAAATTTTGTAGGAAACATTGAACCCAGAGATATCCCTTTTGGTGAAGCAGATGTCATTGTTTGCGATGGCTTCGTGGGCAATACAATTTTAAAGCTCAGTGAGGGCTTAAGCAAAACTTTAATTGATATTATTAAAGAAGAAATCACCGCTGGTTCCTACAAATTTGCAGCAGCAATGTTAAAAACACCGTTTCGAAATGTAAAAAAACGCTTCGATTCTGATGAAGTTGGTGGTGCACCATTTATCGGTCTAAAATCTCTCGTTGTGAAAGCCCATGGCAGCTCTAATGCAAGAGCCATCAAAAATGCCATTCGCCAATGTGTATTATTTACGGAAGCCGATATTGTTGGCAAAATAAAAGATAAATTGTAATTTTACATTCAGATACACTATCTACCATAATAAATTTGTTTTCCGTACCCGCCTAATTATTATAGGCGGGCTTTTTATTGCAAAGCAATATTACATTCAATCCCCTAAGAAAGCTTCGTCCCCTAATCATTGAAAACAAATAATATAGCCACCAGCTTTCCATGTGATTAATACTCCCTTTGTATCTTAAAAACATCTCCTAACCATGCTCAGCATGAGCTTTCTAAAAGCAGATTAAAAATTCCTAGTAAAAAGCAAACAATAAATTACCTCCCCTCTCCTTCAAGTTTCTCTAAGAAACAGTATGTTCCATATCAATTTTACCATGTCAAAACTTCCATAATTTATAATGTCGAAAAGCTTTATGCCATTCACTTTCTTTTATATCATCCCATCTTGTCTTTTTATGGTATAATATATATATAAAGTTGAAATACCCTCTGGGAAAAGGAGATGTAAAAATGAAAACACTTGGTATCATCACAGAATATAATCCTTTTCACCTTGGACACCAGCATATGATAGAAGAGGCGAAGAGAAAAAGTGGCGCTGAGCGCGTTGTCGTAGTAATGAGCGGTAGCTTTGTACAAAGAGGTGAACCCGCTTTTTTTGATAAATGGACAAGAGCAAAAGCGGCATTGCTCAATGGTGTGGATATGGTGTTGGAGCTTCCGGTTCTGTTTGCCACCGCAAATGCTGAAACCTTTGCCTCCGCCGCCGTTCGAATTTTACAAGACACAGGAATTGTAGATATTCTA
>NZ_DALYUL010000015.1:60819-91894 GCF_031981185.1 Anaerotignum sp.
TTTGGTTCAGAAAGCGGAAACCTGCCTGCTCTTCAGGAAGCGGCAAAATTAATGACAAACGAGACTGATGAATATCGTTCTCTCCTAAAAGCCCACCTAGATAATGGTCTGTCCTACCCTAGTGCCCGTGCAAAAGCTATGGAGACTATTTCAAATATCAATAGTGAGATTTTAAGCCAGCCAAATCATATTTTAGCATTGGAATATTTAAAAGCTCTGGAGCGCTACCAATGCAACATGACCCCATTGGCTATCAAACGCGAGGGGGCCGCTTATCATAGCACTACACTTGAAAGTAAATTTTCTTCTGCCTCTGCAATACGAAACGGAATTCTAGAAGAACAGCTAACAGAGTCATTATCTCATGTTCCGGAAAACTGCTCTCCTCTATACAGCAAAGCGCTTTCCCTAGGAACGGCTCCTATCCTCTGGAAAAACTATGCAGGCTCATTAAACTATAAACTAAGAACAATGTCCGTTGATGATTTACGCCAAATTTTTGAAGTAACGGAAGGCTTGGAAAACAGAATTCTCAGAGCAATTGATACTGCCTACGAGATTGAGGATATTATTGAATTTATTAAGTCGAAGCGTTATACACGAACAAAAATTCAGCGAATCCTTCTTCATATTTTATTAGATATCAAAGGCGCAGAGGTTGCCTATTTTATGAAAAAGCCTTATATGCCATATATTCGAGTACTTGGGTTTCGCAAAGAAAGTGCAGAGCTTTTAGGTGATCTTACAATGAATGCAAAATGCCCTGTTCTGACTAATTTGAAAAAGGCTCCTGAAATTCTGAACGAAGACGGCCTGCACCTGCTAGCGCTGGAAAAAACCGCTACTGATTTATATTCAATGGCTTCACCTACCCCATTATATCGTGGTGCCAATCAAGATTTTACTATGCCTATGGCTATCCTGTAACAAAATTGTACACAAGCTTGATATACTATTAAAATGGTTAATGCATTCATAATCATTAATTATCAAAGGAGAACTTTTGAACTTAAGTCACCCAGCTTCTTAATCCCATCCACTAGTTTACTTGTAACTTGCCCTCATAGAACAACGTTTTGAGGCATAAATTGTAACAATACATAATGGAAGAAGCATTAAAAAATGAGAAAAAACTCCTTCGTTATCCTTTGTACTTGCTTTTTGATTTTTGCCTTACTGCGCTATCCTCAGGCTATGCTGGCAGCGAGTACAAAGGGTGTCATGCTATGGTTTAATCAAGTCTTGCCCTCCCTATTCCCTTTTATGGTGGCCTGTGGACTGTTGTTGCGGATGGGTGCAGCAGAGACAGTAGGGGAATGGTTAAGACCACTGATGAGGCCTATTTTTGGCCTACCGGGAATAGCTGCATTCCCCTTTTTTCTTGGAATATTTTCTGGTTACCCTATGGGAGCAAAAATTACTGCCACATTGTATACAGAAAAAAAAATATCACTTTCACAGGCGGAGCATATTTTGTCCTTTTCTAATAATCCCGGCCCATTGTTTCTGGTCGGAACAGTAGGTGCCGCTTTTTTTCAAGCGCCCTATTGGGGATACTTCTTCTTGCTATGCTGTTTTTTAGGAGCAGTTGCAACGGGAATATTGTTTCGTTTGTTTTATCCACAAAATGCCAGGGATGATTTTGTTCCTTATTGCAAAAAAAGTCCATCTTCAATCAGCCAATGTCTCCCGCAAACCATTGCCGATTCCATGGATACTGTCACACAAATCGGTGGCTATATCATTCTATTTGCCGTTTATGTGGAGGCTTTTCAACAAACAGGGCTACTGCATCTCATTGCAAAAGTCTTTTCGTTCTTACCTTTCTCTGTAGACTTTTTCTCAGGAATATTCGGTGGTTTGTTAGAAATGACCAACGGAGCATTTCTCTTAAGTAGTGCCCCAGACCCATTGATTTTTAGACTCACCGCTACCTGTATGTTAATGGCACTGGGAGGTCTTTCTATTTTATTTCAGACTATGGGAATTTTAAGAAATGTGCCCATAAAAAAAAGCCGCTATCTTGCGGCTAAAATTTGTAATAGCATATTCAGCGGTCTATTTTTCTATATTATATTTCCATTCATTGAAAATTGCGTACAAAAAACAGTTCCTACCTTTGCTATGATGGCAGAAACTGAATTTTTCTTTCCTGTTTCATATATAAAATGCAGTCTTTTGTTTCTTTTCTTCGCATTTGTATACGCTCTACGACAAAAACAATAGGATTATTTGCCTAAGCGCAGCTCCTGAATATTCTCAGCTAAAACGTTCAGCGTTTGGGCAAAATAATCATCTGTTTTTATACTTTCACTGTAAACAACGGTTTTTAATTCTTTCAGCTTACCCTCTGCATCAGCCAAAACGCCCTCTGCATATTCCATGGCTCCCAATCGCATTTCCTTCGAGGTTTTCTTGGCAGAATCAATAATGGCAGCAGCCTGCTCATAAGCCTTTTTCGTCACCTCATTATCATCAACCATTCTAACCATGCGGTCTTCCGCATTTTTCAATAGTTCATCAGCTTCCCTTTGTGCATCTATCAAAATCTTATTTCTTTCCTCAATGACCCATTTTGATTGCTTTAATTCATTGGGAAGCTTCATGCGGATTTCGCTGATAATATCATAAATTTCGTCTTTATCAACAGATACCTTGTTGCTAAAAGGCACCCCCTTGCTACTATCTAAAATTTCTTCCAATTCGTCTAATAATTGCAAAACAGAATCCATAGCATTCCCTCACTTCTTATATTTTTCTAAAATAAAAGGCTTAATTTGCTGAGGAACCATAAAGTCAATATTCCCACCAAAAACTGCAACTTCTTTAACATTGGTGGAACTTAAGCATAGATGATCCTCATCCGCCGCTAAGAAAACGGTTTCCATATCCTTCCCAAGTTTACGATTGATTAAATACATCTGATACTCCACCGCAAAATCCATGGTATTACGAAGCCCTCTTACTGCGGCTGTTGCGCCAACCTCCTTGGCGAAGTCAGCTAAAAGCCCACGAAAAGAGGCAACCTCAATATTCTCCATTTCAGAAAGAACCAATTCCAATTGTTCTTTTCTCTCTTCTACTGTAAATAAAGAGCATTTATTGGGATTTTCCAATACTGCTACAACCAAACTATCAAACAGCTTTGCCGCTCGCCTGATAATATCCATATGTCCTAATGTGATAGGATCAAAGCTTCCTGCATAAATAGCTTTTCTCATAAATTTTCTTCCTCCAGGCACAGAAACGTCATAACTGTAGTTCTGTACTCTTTTTCGCGCAAAACCCGAAGCCCGGGTATCGGTACAAGGGGGACTTGTGCCGCGCGTTCAACAATTATATAACCATCTTTTTTTAGCAACCCGCCGCTAACTATTTCTGTGAGTGCAGGCTCTGTAAGCCCGGCTGCATAAGGCGGATCCAAAAAAATAATATCAAACATAGCCTCTTCCTTTGAAAGCTGAGCCAAAGCCTGAAGCACTTCCAAGCCCAATACGCGCCCTAGCTTGTCCAATCCGGTATGCAATAAATTTTCTCGAATAATCTGTTGGCACTGTGGATTATTCTCAACAAAGACTGCCTTTGATGCACCTCGGCTTAATGCCTCAATACCAATGGCTCCACTGCCGGAAAACAAGTCCAAAAAATTCACCTCAGGCAAATCAAAGGCAATTATATTAAATAAAGTTTCCTTTATCCTGTCTGTGGTGGGTCTTGTGGATAAACCTTCAATTGTTTGTAGTTTTCGTCCTTTTGCCAACCCGGAGATTACTCTCATATCATACCACCCACTACTTTCCCTTTCGTTACATCATTCTTACTATATCAAAAATCTTTATAAAACACAATAAAAAACTCTTTCATTTTCTTTAACTATAGGGGTTTTACCTTAATATCCGGTATCTATTTAAAAAACATACCCGTTTATTGATTGTATCAAATATAGATGAAGAAAGCTAAGAAAATAATTTTCCAATCCATCTATTTCATCAATGTCACCTTTCATTCAAACTAAGCACACCGAGTATTTTTTCTTTTACATTAAATAGTTATCAATCTTATCTTTGCTTTCCTGATTTTTCATAAAAAAAGGTCATACCATTCGGTACGACCTTCTATTATAATTATCAATCTTTTTGTTTATCTCCAGGCAATCCTGCATATACAAAGCCTGTTGCAGCGTCTACTGAAATCAAAGCATCACAAGGAATAAAATCAGTAACCTTTGCATTACAAATAATTACTGGAATATTTAGTGCTCTTCCTGCAATCTCAGCGTGGCAATTGTCACTATGATCCATAGGTCCAACAATAATGGCTGATGCCTTTTGAATATATGGCATAAAATCATTGTCCGTAGATGTTGCAACTAAAATATCACCCTTTTGAAAGTTGCGCTCTATATCTTCCCGAACTTTGATGACTCTAGCCCTCCCGCTGGCCTTTTTTTTGCCAACGCCAATTCCTTTACATAGCACATCTCCAACAATATCCACCCGCAGGGTGTTGGTGGCTCCACTTACACCCAACGGCATACCAAGTGCCATAACAACGGTATCACCGTTTTTCACCAGTCCGCTGTCCTGAATAAGATTCATACCGGTGTCAAAAACTCTACCCTGTGGAAGCTTATCTTTATGCAGCATTGGCTTGCAACCCCAAACCAGGTTAAGCTGACGCCAAACTCTTTCAGACATGGTAGCTGCAACAATAGGACAAACAGGTCTATGTTTGGATATCATTCTAGCTGTAAAGCCCGATTGCGTAATGGTACATATGCACGCAGTGTTTAATTCTGCGGCAGTGCTGCAAGCGGCAAAGCTAATGGCATTGGTGATATTCGTAGTTACACCATCTGGTTGTCTGGTTAATAACTTACTATAGTTAATGCTGCTTTCTGTTTTTTCAGCAATACGAGCCATGGTTGCAACCGCTTCAAGGGGATAATTTCCCGCTGCGGTTTCCCCTGAAAGCATAATGGAATCACTGCCGTCAAAAATTGCATTGGCAACATCATTTGCCTCCGCTCGAGTAGGTCTCGGGCTATTCACCATGCTCTCCAGCATTTGTGTTGCTGTGATAACCGGCTTGCTGCGCTGGTTGGCCTTGGCAATCAACTGCTTTTGAACCAAGGGTACTTCTTCAGGATGAATTTCCACACCCAAGTCACCTCTTGCAACCATAATACCATCAGAAACCTCTAAAATTTCATCAATATTGTCCACGCCTTCTTGGTTTTCAATCTTTGCTATAATATGGATACCGTCGCCGCCATTTTTCTCCAACACTCTTCTGATTCTTGTTACATCGCCAGCAGAGCGGATAAAGGATGCTGCTACTATATCAAATCCATTTTTAATACCAAATTTTAAGTCTTCAATGTCCTTATCAGTTAAAGCAGGTAAATTCACTTTTATTCCAGGTAGATTAACGCCTTTTTTGGAACCAACCTTGCCACCGTTAATAACCGTGCATTGTACCTCAGGGCCTACGATGCGATCAACCTTAAGCTCAATCAAGCCATCATCAATCAGAATACGAGAACCAATCTGAACATCTTTTGGTAAATTTAAATAAGTTACAGATACCTTTTCCTTGGTTCCTTCTATGTCCTCCGTGGTTAGCGTAAATTTGTCTCCCTGCTCCAGAATAATTTTACCCTCGGCAAAGGTTTTAATTCTGATTTCAGGGCCTTTTGTGTCCAGTATCAAGGGAATGGGAACGCCCAATTCCTCTCTGGCCTGTTTAAGTTTTTTAATCATTTCCCCATGAGATTCGTAAGTTCCATGGGAAAAATTCACACGAGCGGCGTCCAACCCATTTTGAATTAAACTTTTCATAATCTCAACACCATCCGTTGCCGGCCCCAGTGTGCATACAATTTTTGTCCTGCGCATTGCAGTACCTCCTCTTTCTTTACAATTAATAATATAAAACAATTAAAATCCTTAGACAAAAGAAACCTTAGTCTGCAATTCCCTTTGCAGTGGTCTCTATCCTTATTGGACATTTCTTAAATTTCCATTCCCGAAGAAAAATACCCTACGGCTAATTGTTCCAAGTTCTCTTGAAACCGGTAAAATAAAAAAATCCAATAATAAGCAGAATTTTAATTATATAGCAAGAATTTTAATTACGTTGTAGATATCCTTGTCTAAAGTTTTATCCATCCCCAATGATTCTTCAAGACCAATGACTTCATATTGCCCCTTATTAAAGCAAATTACTTGATTCTCTTTCCCTTCCAAAATGGTTTTTACGGCATGATAACCCATCATGGACGCATGCATACGGTCAATTGCAGTGGGACTTCCGCCTCTTTGCAAATGTCCTAATATAGTTGCTCTGGTTTGAATACCCGTGATTTCCTGAATATCATTTGCCAGTTTCTGCGTACCACCAACACCTTCTGCAACCACAATTAAATTGTGCCGCTTGCCAATGCTTCTGTTTTCCAAAATTTGTTGAATCACCTTCTGGCTGTCGATAACACCCTTTGCTTCAGGAAACATAACATCTTCGGCACCGCCAACCATACCACACCATACAGCGATATAGCCGGCATCACGCCCCATAACTTCAACCACTGAACAGCGCTCGTGGGAACTGGATGTATCTCTCAACTTATTTAAAGCATCCATACCAGTATTCACAGCAGTGTCAAAACCTATGGAATACTCCGTGCTATTCATATCTAAATCGATGGTTGCAGGAATGCCAATGCAGTTTACGCCAAGCTTTGCCAGCTCTGCCATGCCTCTGTAAGAGCCATCCCCGCCTATAACCACCAGTGCATCTAAACCTAAAATTTTGTATATTGCTGCGGCTTTGTTCAGCCCTTCTTGTGTCATCATTTCGGGGCAACGTGCCGTATGCAAAATAGTACCGCCTAAGTTCATCACATTGGAGACATCTTTGCTGTACATCTCCTTGATTTCACCATTTAAGAGTCCGTTATAGCCTTTGCGGATGCCAATTACCTGAATTTCATGAAAGAGTGCTGTTCTTACAACTGCACGGATCGCAGCATTCATACCGGGAGCATCCCCCCCGCTGGTTAATACACCAATTTTGCGAATCTTTTTCTGCTCCATCTTAAATTCCTCCAATCCCAAATTTATTCCTTCTCAAAATTTTCTGACTGAATCATCCCAAATTGGGTATAAATTTCCGCCTCACCTCTTATTTTAATAGCAGATGTATTCCTGGTAAATTGGGCAATCAGAACCTCGCCCTTGTCGAGTTTTTCCGTATGATGAATTTTGGTGACCTCGCCACGGGTTACTCCAATAATACTTACACCTTTTTCTAAGGCTTTTACGCATATATATGGCGTATTCTCCATGTCTTTTTCATTCATACCCAGCCTCCTAACCTTCTTTCATCACCACGTTACCCTCACCCAGTAAAAGTCTTAACTCTTCCTGTAATTCTAATGAACCATCTACCCAATTTTTTTTATCCGCTTTTCTTTTTTCCTTTGTACTTTCTTGATAAATATAAACAGGAATGTCTCCACGATAACGCCCTAAAATCGCCGTTATCTGCTGTAAAGGTAACTCTCTATCTTTCTCAATTTTAAGCCATACCGCGGCAGGTAGAGTCTCCTCTAAATGTAAAATCTGCATTTTAGATGCAATTACCTTTGCCTCTCCATCTGCCGATACATTTGAGCGTCCTTTTACTAGTATTACCGCTTCTTCTAACAATAGATCAGCATATTGCTGATATACCTTTGGAAATACAACAATCTCCATTGTTCCTTGGAAATCTTCAAGTGTCAGAAAAGCCATTTTATCATTGTTTCTTGTATATTTCACCGAAACCCCTGCAATCATACCGCCAACAATAACCTTCGTTTCATCTGGAATTTGTTGACGCTCCTCGTCTTCTTCCCGCGGCATAAAATCTATACTGCTATGGCTTATTTTTCTTCTTAAACTATTCTCATATTCTGCCAATGGATGTCCGCTTACATAAATACCCAAAACTTCTTTTTCCATTGCAAGCTTATCTCTGGATAAAAACTCAGCCACATTGGGCAGATCATCTTGTAGCTGATAGCTCTCTTCACCCATATCCAGCTCAAACAAATTTAATTGTCCTTCAATATTATTCTTTCTAGCCTGACCAATTCCATCCAAAATACTTTTGTAAATCGCCATATATTGACTTCTGGCACCGCCTAAGGAATCCATTGCACCAGCTTTAATCAGGCTTTCAAAACAACGTTTATTGATTTCACCCGTTTCCATTCGATTGCAAAACTCAGTCATTGACTGAAATAAGCCATCCCTGTCACGCTCGCCAACCAAGGCATTAACAACACCACGTCCAACATTTTTAATAGCTGCAAGTCCAAATCTTATTTTTCCATCAGAAACAGAAAAATGACCATAACCCTCATTAATATCAGGAGGCAGCAAAGCGATACCCATTTTTTTGCATTCTTCAATATATGTTGAAACCTTGCCTGCGTTATCCATAACACTGGTCATTAAAGCCGCCATAAATTCCACCGGATAATGTGTCTTTAACCATGCTGTTTGATATCCAACAACAGCATAGCAAGCCGCATGGCTTTTGTTAAAGGCATACTTGGCAAAATCTGTCATTTCATCAAATATTTTTTCTGCTGCTTCAGCTGGTATCCCGTTTTTCACACATCCCGGAACCTCATCACCAACACCATAAACGAAATTTTTTCTCTCTTCCGCCATTACCGATGCTTTTTTCTTACTCATGGCACGACGTACCAAATCGCTTCGCCCAAGGCTGTAACCCGCCAAGTCCCGCACAATCTGCATAACCTGCTCTTGGTAAACAATACAACCATAGGTATTTTCTAAAATAGGTTCTAAGCTTTTATGGGTATATTGAATATTCTCAGGATTATTTTTGCCCTTAACATATTTAGGAATAAAATCCATAGGGCCGGGACGATATAAGGAAATTCCCGCAATCAAATCCTCCAGCCGCTTGGGTTGAAGTTCTCGCATAAACTGCTTCATCCCCGCACTTTCCAGCTGGAAAACACCCTCCGTTTTCCCCTGACTGATAAGCTGATAGACCGATTCATCGTCATCTGGGATATTATCAATATCAATCTTAATCCCATGGATACGTTCCACTTCCTGCACAGCGTTTTGAATCACCGTAAGGGTTCTAAGCCCCAGGAAATCCATCTTTAGAATCCCAAGCTCCTCCAAAAGGGTCATGGTGTACTGGGTATTTACCTGTCCTTCATTTGCACTCAAGGGCACGTACTCCACAACCGGTTTTTTACAAATAACAACCCCCGCCGCATGGGTGGAGGAATGCCTTGGCAGGCCTTCTAAGCGTAAGGAGGTGTCAATCAAACGATGGGTGTCTTCCTCTGTTTCATATGCCTTCTGTAGGTCAGGATTCATGGTTAACGCTTTTTTTATAGTAATTCCAAGCTCCGTTGGTATCATTTTAGAAATACGGTCAACATCTGCATAAGGCATGGCTAAAGCACGACCTACATCCTTTATTGCCGCTCTAGCCGCCATAGTACCAAAGGTAATAATCTGGGCAACATGATCCTCTCCATATTTGCGGATTACGTAGTCTATGACCTCTTGTCGCCGCTCATAACAAAAATCAATATCTATATCCGGCATACTGACACGTTCTGGATTCAAAAATCGTTCAAAAATTAAATCATACTTCAACGGGTCAATGGTAGTAATGGATAAACAATAAGAAACCATGCTTCCTGCCGCCGAACCTCTCCCTGGCCCAACAATGATTCCGTTGTCCTTGGCATATTTAATAAAATCCCAAACAATCAGGAAATAATCCACATATCCCATATTTTCTATGGTAGAAAGCTCGTATTCCAACCTTTCTTTCCACTCCGCTTTTCCCTCTGGATATTTTTCTTGAAAACCAGCCTGACAAACTTCTCTCAAGTATTGGTTAGCTGTTTTCGCTTGGGGCACATCAAACTGCGGTAGCTTTAGTTCGTGAAATTGAAAGGAAACATTACATCTTTCTGCAATCTTTGCCGTATTCTCCAGCGCTTGAGGGACATAGGAAAATAGATCATACATCTCTTCAGGGCTTTTTACGTAAAACTGACCGCCTTCATAACGCATGCGATCCTCATCTAAAATTGTTTTTGCCGTTTGAATGCATAGCAAAATATCATGAGGATCCGCATCCTCTTTATATATATAGTGACTGTCATTTGTTGCAATCAGAGGTATGCCTGTTTCCTCACTCATACGAACCAAAGCCATATTCACTTGCTTTTGCTCCCTAATACCGTGGTCTTGTAGCACCAGATAGAAATTGCCCTCACCAAAAATATCTAAATATTCCAATGCGGCTTCCTTTGCCTTTTCATAAGAAACGTTAATGATATTTCTGGCTACCTCCCCCGCTAAACAAGCACTGGAGGCAATAAGACCTTTATGGTGCTTCCTCAAAAGCTCTTTATCAATACGTGGCTTATAATAGAAACCATCTATAAATCCGTAAGAAACTAGTTTTATTAAGTTCTGATAACCCTCGTTATTCTCAGCTAAAAGCACAAGATGATAACTGCCACTGTTTTTTGCATCCTTCATTAGCCGTGACTCCGGCGCTACATAAACCTCACAACCAATAATAGGTTTAATACCAGCCTCTAAAGCTGCCTTGTAAAATTCCACTGCTCCATACATGGCCCCATGATCCGTTATGGCGATGCTGTCCATCCCCAATTCCTTTGACCGCTGTACTAGCTCCTTTATCTTGGCAGAACCGTCTAAAAGGCTATATTCTGTATGAACGTGCAGGTGCACAAAGGGTTTTGTTTCATTCATATTTTCTTTCAACTCCATTTTGCACCTCCCGTAATGCAATTTTTGCAAATTATGTTATATTATATCATATTTCCTTACGATAAAAAAGAGAAAATAAAAATTTGTCCCAACTGGATGAAATACGTCCCATGAATATATGATAAGGAATCACCATTTAAGTGCCTTATTTATAATGCCTTTTCAATGCTATTATGTTAATATTTATTCTTTGCCACATATGTAATAAAAATAAGTATTCATTTTATGTAAAATTGTCTTAGCTAAACCAGAATTTTTAGAAAAACCCCATCTTCTACGCAATTGCTTATACTTGCAGTTTTTTAATACATTTTTTAAATGAGAATCCACTCATAAATAATCACTGATGAAAAGTCTCACAAAAAAACAGTGTACGATTCTGCACACTGTTTTAAAGTCTTATTATTCATATCGCAATGCTTCAACTGGATCTTTTTTTGCCGCCTTATTGGCAGGGTATAAACCAAACCCCAAACCAACCACAGCGGAAAAGGCAACTGCCACACCTACAACTGTAGGCTTAACCACAACGCCTATGCCCACCATCATACCACCAATGGCAACGACGGAAATTCCCAAAATGGTACCAATTATCCCACCTGCAGCAGATATAGCCGCAGCTTCTATCAAAAACTGAATCATAATATCTTTTGTCCTTGCGCCAAGGGCCTTTCTAATACCGATTTCTCTCGTTCTTTCCGTTACGGATACCAGCATGATATTCATAATTCCGATACCACCTACTATAAGAGAAATCGCTGCAATGGCACCTACTACCGCGGAAAGGGAACCCAGCATACCATCTATGCTTTTCATTTCTTCCATTGCAGTTTGGCAGACAACATTTGCCACATCCTGGTTTTTGATTCTTGCAATATAATTAACTATCGAAGTTTGTGACTGCGTCATATTATTTTCATCTGATATGCAAAAATAAAGTTGCCATTGATGCTCATTTGGACCAATCATAACGCTTTCTGGAATAAAAGCATTGGCAAATGAGCCACGATTCATTAATTTTTTCAGAGCGGAATCCGTATTCTGAAACACACCAACAACCATAAGCTCCTCCGCCTGATTGTTAATGGTTGACTTTAGCATTTTTCCCACAACATCTTCTTTTCCGAAAATATTAACTGCCGTTGTGCTATCTATCACAACAAATTTCTTCTGATCCTGAAAATCTTTGTCGTTTAGCATACGTCCATGTATTATTTTAAGTTTCTCTAGTGCCGAAGGATTTTCTGCCAAACCAGACAGATAAACCGTTTCCTTCTTTCTTCCGGACTTCAGGTCTGTTCTAGAACTGCTGCGAAATCCAACATAACTAAGTTTTTCTCCCATTGCTTCCTTTAACTGCTTTGCATCTTCTATTGTAAACATCTGATCCTCAGAGTACATATCATCCGGAGACATTATATACAAACCCGCTAAGCCAGAGCCGAAATTTTCATATTCCTGGGCAACAACGCTACGCATGGTATCCCCCAACGAAACGATGGCAATAACGGAGCTGATACCAATAATCATGCCCAGCATAGTCAAAAAGGAACGCATTTTATTGGCACGAATAGAGAACATTGCCAATTTGATATTTTCGAATATCACCCCTCTTTCACCACCTTTTCATCGCTCACTATCTGCCCGTCTTGGAAACGGATAATCCGCTTTGTACACTGGGCAATATCTTCTTCATGGGTAACCACAACAACCGTTGCACCCTCATCGTTCAGCTTAGTGAAAAAACCCATAATTTCATGGGAAGATCGGCTATCCAAATTACCTGTTGGTTCATCGGCAAGGATCAAAGCAGGATCATTGGCCAGCGCTCTGGCAATGGCCACTCTTTGCTTTTGACCGCCGGAAAGCTCATTGGGTAAATGATGCACACGACCTTCCAGTCCAACCTTATGTAACAAATCCTCTGCCTTTGTTCTTCTTGCCTCAGCTTTTATTCCTCCGTATATCATAGGAATTTCTACGTTTTTCAAGGCTGATGTTCTGGGAATTAACTGGAATGCCTGAAATACAAAACCAATTTTTTTATTTCTGATTGTAGAAAGATCATCCTCGCTTTGTTTCATAATAGGAATGCCATCCAATAAATAGGCTCCTTGAAAATTTCTGTCCATACAACCTAAAATATTCATTAGGGTAGATTTACCCGAACCGGATTGCCCCATAATTGCCACATACTCGCCCTCTTCAATGGTGAGGGAGACATTTTGCAATGCATGTACTTGAATCGCACCTGTATCATAAATCTTGTTTAGTTCTTCAATTTTAATTACTTCCTTCATCCTGCACCTCCTACTGAGGGATAACGGTCATTCCTTCCGTCAGCGCAAGGCTGGGGCTCAGAACAATCTGCTGTCCTTCGGTTAATCCATCTCCCTGCACTTCAACCAGCAGGTCTGTCTCTAGCCCGATTTTTACAGGTATGATTTTAATTGTACTATCCTCTTTCACAACATAAACGACTGTAGAACCATCCTCAAGTTCACTCACAGCCTCATAAGGAACAGTTAAAACCTGCTCCGACTTAGCAATATGGATGGTAGCCTTAGCAGTAATACCGGCTATCAGCTTCTCATTCGTGCCAATAACCTCTATGTAAACAGGAACTACTCTTTCAGTGGAATTTGCATCCTTATTTTCACCAGTAGGAGAGATACGGGATACAACGCCCTCTACATTTTCACCGTTTAAAATATCTGCTGTAATATCAACCTTCTGTCCAAGCTTAACCTTCGCAATATCCGTTTCTTTTACCAAAACCTTCATTTGCAGGTTATCTATATTCTCAATTTCAAACATTGGCTTGTCATTCTCTGTATCATTGGCAAATCGTCCAACCTTTGTATTCACGCGAGTAATGGTACCGTCAATCATACTGGTAATTCTACAATCCTTTAAGGTATCTGCTTCAACACTAACCTTTCGAACCATATTGTCCAATGATTGTTTTTCAGAATCTGTTAAAACAGCTACGCCATTTACAGATTCGATATCATCCAGTTTTCTTTTTGCTTCATCCACTTCACTTTGGCTGGCTGCATCAACATCAAACAAAGCCTTTAAGTCATCGTAATCTTTTTTCAGCTTGTCATATTCCACCTGTCTTTTATCAAGTGTTTCTTTTTGCTGTAATTGTAATAAAGATAATTCCCCTTTGCTTAAACTCATCTGCTTCACAAGATCAGAGCTATCCAAAACAGCCAACAGCTGCCCTTTCTTCACTTTGTCGCCTTCCTTGACCAATAGTTGCTTTACTTCATATCGTAACTTTGATACGACTTCCGTACTTTCCGTGCCTTCTAAAACAGCTTTTAACTTCAAAACTTCTTCTATATCTTGTTTCTCTACAAGAGAGGTGCTAACCATAGTGCCTTCGGGGGTTTTATTCCCTCCAAATGCAACCTTTGCTCCAACTGCTACTACAATTAAGCCTGCAACAGCTATTAGTATTTTCTTTTTTTTAGATAAAGCCATGTAATTGCCTCCTCAGTTTTTCTTATAACCTTTATTATAGAAGATAAATTCTAAGAAGTCTCTCCATATTTCTTAATATTCTTTTAATTTATAAATTTTTCCAATAAAAGTGAAATATTTTTTCCTAAATGATAACAAACAGTGTTTTTCTACTACAATTTTGTAAAAAAAAAAGCGGGAAGCAATGCTTCCCGCTTAAAGTCTAACTTATTTTAGAATTACTGGTTTGCCAATCTCTTGTAGTTTTCCAGTCTTTCTTTTGCATTTTTCTCAGATTCCACGAAGAGAGCTTCCGCTGCTTCAGGGAATGTTCTCTGCAAGGAGCTGTAACGAACTTCATTTAACAAGAAGTCCTTGAAGCTTGCTGTAGGTTCCTTAGAATCCAATGTGAATGGATTCTTTCCTTCTTCTTTCAAAGTAGGATTGAATCTGTACATATGCCAGTAACCAGCTTCAACAGCACGCTTGATTTCAGTCTGAGCACCACTCATGCCACCCTTCATACCATGGTTGATACAAGGAGCGTAAGCGATAATCAAGGAAGGACCATCATATTTTTCTGCTTCCATCATAGCCTTAACTACCTGATTCTTATCAGCGCCCATAGCTACCTGAGCAACGTATACATAACCATAGCTCATAGCCATCATACCAAGGTCTTTCTTCTTAATTTTCTTACCGGATGCAGCAAACTGTGCAACTGCACCAACAGGTGTAGCCTTAGAAGCCTGACCGCCAGTATTGGAGTAAACTTCGGTATCGAATACGAATACGTTTACGTCTTCGCCGGAAGCCAATACATGGTCTAAACCGCCGTAACCGATATCGTAAGCCCAACCGTCACCACCAAAGATCCACTGAGATTTCTTAGCCAGCTGGTCTTTGTTTTCAAGCACATAAGCAATGACTGTCTTAACTTCTGCGTCAGCGCCCTTGTAAGCTTCTAATGCAGCAACCAAAGCGTCAGAAGCAGCTCTGGACTTTTCGCCATCCTTCATTGTTGCAATCCATTCATCAGCAACTGCTGCAAAGGAAGCATCCAAAGATATCAAAGTTTCAAGTCTGCCTTTGATGCCTTCTCTCATCTGCTTAACTGCTGTAGCCATACCTAAACCATACTCAGCGTTATCTTCAAACAGAGAGTTTGCCCAAGCAGGACCACGGCCGTCTTTATTTGTTGTATAAGGCATAGAAGGTGCAGAACCACCCCAGATAGAGGAGCAGCCTGTTGCATTTGCAACATACATTCTATCACCAAATAACTGTGTAACCAATTTTGCATAAGGTGTTTCACCACAGCCTGCACAAGCGCCGGAGAACTCAAGCAAAGGCTGTTCAAACTGGCTGCCCTTTACAGACTGTTTACCCATAGGGTTAGCCTTAGGGGATACTTCTTCAATTGCGAAATCCCAGTTTGCAATTTCAGCTTCCTGTGTAGCCATAGGCTGCATTACCAAAGCTTTCTTAGGAGCAGGGCAAACTACAGCACAGCTGCCGCAACCCATACAATCCAAAGGAGAAACCTGCATTCTGAATTTCAATTCGCCAAAGCCTGCACCCTTAGCAGCAACTGCTGTAAAGCCTGTAGGTGCCTTTGCCAATTCTGCATCAGTAACCAATACAGGTCTGATTGTAGCATGAGGACATACAAAAGAGCACTGGTTACACTGGATACAGTTTTCAGGAATCCATTCAGGAACATCAACTGCAACACCGCGTTTTTCATAAGCAGCTGTACCGCAAGGGAATGTACCATCTTCTCTACCGGAGAAAGCGGAAACTGGCAGACTGTCACCTTCCTGAGCATTCATAGGATGAACAATGTTTTTAACGAAATCAGGTGCTTTTCTTGCTTCTTTTGCTTCTGCATCAACAGCATTTGCCCAATCAGCAGGAATTTCAACCTTTACCATGCCTTCTACGCCTTTATCAACAGCAGCGTAGTTCATGTTCAAGATTGTGTCGCCCTTCTTACCGTAGGACTTCTTAATTGCACTCTTCATGTATTCAACAGCTTGTTCGATCGGAATGATGTTTGCAAGCTTGAAGAAAGAGGACTGAAGAACAGTGTTAACCCTGTTACCCAAACCGATTTCCTTAGCAATTGCAGTACCATCAATAATATAGAAGTTCGCTTTCTTTTCAGCCAACTGTCTCTTTAATTTTGCAGGAAGCTTTTCGCTCAATTCTTCCTTGCTCCATTCAGTATTCAATAAGAATGTACCACCATCGTTCAATTCTGTAACCATGTCATACAGATTTACATATTCCTGCTTATGGCAAGCTACGAAGTCAGCTGTCTTAACCAAGTATGTGGAACGAATAGGCTTCTTGCCAAAGCGTAAGTGAGATTGTGTAATACCACCGGATTTTTTGGAGTCATAGCTGAAGTAAGCCTGCGCGTACATATCTGTATGATCACCAATAATCTTGATGGAGTTTTTGTTTGCACCAACAGTACCGTCAGCACCAAGACCCCAGAATTTACAGCTGATTGTGCCATCGCCTTCTGTTACGCTGATTTCCTTACCAACTTCTAAGGAGTGTCCTGTCACGTCGTCTTTGATACCGATTGTGAAGTGGTTCTTAGGTTTGTCCTGAGACAAGTTTGCGTAAACAGCAATAAACTGTGCAGGTGTAACGTCCTTGGAACCTAAACCATAACGTCCGCCAACAACAACAGGAGCCTGATCTGCTTCAAACATTGCTGTACAAACATCCATGTACAAAGGTTCGCCCTGAGAGCCGGGTTCTTTTGTTCTATCCAAAACAGCAATTTTCTTAACTGTCTTAGGAAGAACTTCCAATAATTTAGCAGCAACGAAAGGTCTGAACAGGTGAACCTTAACCAAACCAACTTTTTCGCCTTGTGCTGCCATGTGATCAATTGTTTCTTCGATTGCTTCACAAGCAGAACCCATTGCTATAATAACTCTATCTGCATCGGGAGCACCATAGTAGTTAAATAACTTGTAATCTCTGCCTGTAATTCTGTTGATCTCGCCCAAATATTCTTCTACAACTGCAGGAAGTGCGTCATAGAACTTATTTGCAGCTTCACGAGCCTGGAAGTAGATATCAGGATTCTGAGCTGTACCTCTGATTACAGGGTGCTCAGGGTTCAAAGCGTTTCTCTTGAATGCATTTACAGCATCCATATCAACGATTTTTGCCAATTCATCATAGTCCACGCATTCGATTTTCTGAATTTCATGGCTGGTTCTGAAACCATCAAAGAAATGCAGGAAAGGAACTCTGCCTTTGATTGCAGCTAAATGCGCAACACATCCCAAGTCCATAACTTCCTGAACACTGTTGGATGCAAGCATCGCAAAGCCTGTCTGGCGGCAAGCCATAACGTCAGAGTGATCACCGAAGATGGATAACGCCTGTGCAGCCAAAGCACGAGCTGTTACATGGAATACGCCGGGAAGTAATTCACCGGAGATCTTGTACATATTGGGAATCATTAACAACAGACCCTGAGATGCAGTGTATGTTGTTGTCAACGCACCTGCTGCCAAAGAGCCGTGTACAGTACCGGAAGCGCCTGCTTCAGACTGCATTTCTACAACCTTTACAGTTTGGCCAAAAAGATTCTTTTTGCCATTCGCCGCCCAATCGTCTGTTTTTTCAGCCATTGGAGAAGATGGTGTGATGGGGAAAATGCCAGCTACTTCAGTAAACGCATAGGAAGCGTATGCAGCAGCTTCGTTACCGTCCATTGTTTTCATTACTTTAGACATTCGTACTTCCTCCTTACAAATTATAAATATAGTCTGTTTTTGCCTTGGAAAACCAGTCTGCCGTTCTCAGAACAAGTTCCCACCGTTTCTTTAAGAAATGGCAGATATTTGTCACATTGATTGTCAGACAATTATCAATCTCCAGTTCCATAAAAACGGTTGTTTTTTTACTCGTTCATTATACAATCAAACCTTTGTCTTTTCAACTATTAAAATAATTTTCAGCGTTATGTTTCTAACAAAAGCTTTTTTGGCGTCTTTGCTTAATACATTCTACCAAAAAAAAATTTATTTATGCATTTTTCCAAAAAAGTGAAGATTTCCAGCCTTTTTTATGTCAGACAAGACTTTTTATATTTCACTTATCACAACAAAGAAAACGTCGAAATTGCATTAGATTGATAATGTAATGTCAATAATTTTTTTTTATTTTTTTCATTTATAATTTTAATTGATTCAATAACATGATTTTGCATATCTTGAGTTTCGAAATATAAAATTTGAATTCGATTTACTTAATAATTGTCATATTTTAGGACTTATTATCATTTCTTGTAGTTTAATTTCTAACTGTTTGATTTTAACCTTGAATTTTTACAATTATTATTCCCATACTTTTTTCTGTGTAATCAACTTATAGGAAGAATTAATAAATAAAATTTCGTTCTACTTTGCTTAACCAAATATGAAATCCGCATATTTTGTCTGCCATTGTCCTTTTAATATGTCACCATTCCCAGGTAATACTACGACAGTCGGCTCCTCGTTCTCAGTTTCAATCAATGCAAGGTCTTTCTCCTCAGTTATATAAAAAAGTTGGTTCTCTGTAAATGGAACCTGTTCCTTAAGATTTTCAATACCTTTTTCAGTAAGCATGTCCGTCAATAATTTAGTTTTTTGTTCCCTTAAGTCAATATTTATTGTTTTATAAATAGATTGTTCTCCCTTTTCGCCTCTCCAATAAAGAGAAATAAATTCCCCGTTTACCAAACCTTTTTCCAATTGAAGGTGAAAGTTTCCGTCCCCTTCATCCAACATAAATTCGTCGGCCAATCCTTGGATCTCCTGCACAATCTCTTTATTCAATCCTTTTTCATAGCTACCATCATTTAAGCCCATAATAACTGGAATTTCTAAATTGTACTCTTTCCCTTGACTTTTCCCAACTAAAAAATCAGATTCAATAATGGGTATAAGTCCTTCCTTAGACTTCAAGGAAATTTGTTTCTTAGCACTATCCCATCGAACCTCTGTTGAGAAGAAATCAGAGATTATAGATGCTTCTCCATAAAGACACCCATTTATGGACTGTGGTGGGGTATGTAGTTTGATATGGTATCCGCACATTTGAGCACTGCTATTACCTGCCTCAAGCAATAGTTTCTTTCCTTTGTACATTAATGCCACATTTTTTGTTGTCTTATCCCAAGTAACAGTTCCGCCTAATCCTTGCGCAACATTTCTTATAGGTAAAAGCAGTACATCCTCTTCATCATAATATAGGGGGATATTGCTCCCTTCATTATAAATATTTGTTTGTTCTTGAGCAGTGATTTCTTGTTGAGGCTTCGAAACCTCCATTTCCAGCTCCCTTGCTTCAGTAAGACGCATGGACAACCTTATTGCACCGCATATCATAGCAGCGGAAACACATATAATAACAGCAGTCTTTTTCACATACATAACTTCTCTTCATTCCCTCTCATCTTAATTCAAACATTCTTCCTATTTTAATGGTAGTCTTATTTGCACTCTGAGTATTACTATTCAAATGTTCTCTTAGATTTCATTCTCTGTGTAAGGTTGATCCTCACACTCCATTGAATTTCCACCTTTAATAAGTCTCGCCTACGGGGGAAAAAGCACTAGATAACCTCTTTAATAGGTCGTAATTATTTAAAACCTCTATTACGAAGATATACTCGGACTATTATATTTCTTTTTTTAACAAAAAGGAAGATTTTTAATTTTATTTTAAGAAATGATATAATTTTTGTATATTTAAATGAATTGTGACACAAAATTTCCATGATTACTAAATTTTGTAATATGATTGTCATTTGCCTTTTTCACAAATATATGATATCATGCTTTTGAGAGATTTCTCACAAAAGTATTGATTCGAGAAGAGAGCAGGTTTTTTTATGGCAAAAGGAAACGGTACAAAGCTTATTGCTCAAAAT
The DNA here is from genome assembly GCF_031981185.1 of Anaerotignum sp. Taxonomy (GTDB): domain Bacteria; phylum Bacillota; class Clostridia; order Lachnospirales; family Anaerotignaceae; genus Chakrabartyella. The sequence goes on from NZ_DALYUL010000015.1 coordinate 81,091, forward strand.
AAAAAAGCATATCACGATTACTTCATTGAAGAAGTATTTCAAGCCGGTATCTCTTTGGTAGGTACAGAGGTTAAAAGTCTGCGTGCTGGTAAATGCAGCTTAAAAGAAAGCTTTATTCGCATTGAAAATGAAGAGGCTTTAATTTACAACATGCATATTAGCCCTTATGAGCAGGGAAATATTTTTAATAAAGATCCTCTGCGGGTGAGACGTCTTTTACTTCATAAAGATCAAATACGAAAGATTTCTCAAGAAAGTAAAGTAGCAGGATATACCATTGTGCCTCTTAAGGTATATCTTGATCGTAGTCTGGTTAAAATTGATATAGCTTTAGCAAAAGGTAAAAAACTCTATGACAAAAGAGACACCATTTCAAAAAATGATCAAAAACGTCAGGCCGAAAAAGAATTTAAGATACGCAATCTAACCTTATAATCTGTATTAGACCTATTTTATAATACGGGGATGTAATGGTTTCGACGGGAGTCTTGAAAATAGGGATAGCCATCCGCAGGCCGGTTAACTGCGTCATCAAGCCGGAAACTTTTAAAAAGAAAAGACAATAATAATTTAGCAATCGCTGCCTAATTGCGGCAGCCGTCGGCCTTTGATCACTCGCTGTCAAAGAACCCGGCGTCGAAAGGCGAGGCACTTTTTCGCTTAAGCTTTGCGGCGTAAAAAGACTTATGAAGCTACCAAGGGGTATAGCCTGTCAATCGGCGATATTCTAAGGGAATGTTAAAAGACTGACTGTGATGGGAGAAGTTCTTATGGATGGGTTTTCGGACAGGGGTTCGATTCCCCTCATCTCCATTCTTTTCTAGGTATTAAACAAAGCCTAGAAACTGGGGAAAACGCTGAAATATCAGCACTTTGAAGCATTTTAGTAAATGCGTTCTGTGATACAAAAAGTTGCTCTGTGACATAAAAAACGGCTCAAAAAAGCCCAAATATGTCACGAAATATGTCATGAAAACGGTAAAACAACCTCTTTTATAAGGGGTTGTTTTTGTTTAGCATGACTTTAAATTAAGACTCATATGTTTAGTATTTGTTTTTATTTTTCAACATTTTGCTGTTATATCAATGTTTACTTGAATAGCTCTGGCACTAAAAGCATCCGCCTAAGAAGTTCATTCTGTTCAAAAGACTTCATACAAAAGTATAATATCAGTGCAAGCAAAAGGTAAATTATGATTAAATGATATTTTATATATTTAGGATTCATAGGCATACCTCCGTTCAAATGTGTTTAGCGTCAAAATCGAAGTAATAGTACCAAATTGTGAAAAATCACTTGAAAATGTATATCAGCTCATGCCAGTTTAGTTGTATAAAAACGGTAAGAAGATATGGTTTCTTTTATCGATTCTGATAAATTACTTAGTCAACATAATACTAATTGCAGGATAGTAAGACTTCAATATAACCTTCTTTTAAATAACGTCCCATTATAAACATAATGGGAAACTCTCTTGGGTATTTAATTTATTGCCATATAAACCATTTAATTTTTTTCACAATCATTTTAATTTTCAAAAATAACTGATTCATTATTAATTTTGAAAATATCATTACTCTCTGGATAATTTATTTTCCTTAACAAATATACACCTAAAATTCTAGCCGAATAATACGCAGTAATTGCTTCATATGCATTAAAAAGTCTCTCCCTTGATTCATCTTGATTGACTTCATGTTTAGAAAGATTATATATTTTCACATAATTTTCAAGAGCAAAAATTATATCAACATCTATAATATTTAACCTTTTAATTAACTGTATTGCTTTTCCTAATGTAGAATTATGAAATCGTAATTTACCTAATACTTTGTAAGTCTTTAATACCAATCTGCAGACTTCCTCTAAGTGCATACCGCAATTTTGAACTATATATCTACCATGCATTCTAATGTCACATATATCAATATCAGAGCGAACATATTGTAACGGTCTATATAAAGATCTTTTTATACCCCCTGGAAATGGATTTTTAACTGGATCCGCTGGCATTGCATATGCACCTATTCCACCAATTTTTTGGTCTGCAATCCAAAGGCTATCTGTTTGATATTTTTCTTTTGCTTGTTTAACTTCAAATAATATAAAATTGTTAATACATTTTTGTATATCATTGTCTAATACATGGTTAAATAAGTATATTAATGGCTGATGTGTCAGTTCCACTTATATCACCCCTAAAACAAACAATATTAATATTAATTTATTATTTTCCTCTCTATGCCAAGAGACTTTTTATGGCTACCCTCGATACCCCAAATTAAATTACAAAACTTATTTAAAAAGACAAAACATATCTTATTATTTTGCACTTTTTAAACATAATATGTAATTTAATTTATTCATATTATTGCATTATAGATAAATAATTAAGTTAGTATATCTATTAAAATCCGTATTTGTCCTTTCTTAAACGAAATGCTTTCTCTCCACCTTCCATAACCGATGTAATCTCAGCTTTAATAATTTTTGAGTCAATTGCACCCTCAGCTTTAATCTGTCCTCGTGTCTGATTTTCTGACTCAAGATAATCACAACAAATTACAAGTTCCGCATCTCCATTTACCACAATGTTTGCATTGTGACTTGTAAATATGATTTGCCGTCTTTTTTTGGCATCCCAAATGTTATTAATTATATCTCTAATTGCTCTATTATCTATATCGTCCTCAGGTTGGTCAATCACCAAAGGATTCCCAGGTTGATTCAATAATACCGTCAATAACGCCGTCGCCTGTTGTCCGGCAGAAGCATCTGAAAATGGAATTGTATCACCCATCAAATTATTTGTTGAATATTTAAAATCAGGAGTGAATTCAACTACCACCAATGCAAGATCTAACCATTTTTCAGGGGTTAACATAGATGCTATTTTTTCAACATGATTTTGGCTAAAGTCACATTGAGTTAATATTGGTGTAACTGGCATTTCAAATGTTGATTCTTCTGTAATTTTTATCTCTGCAAGAGCCTTAAACTCATTTAATACTTTATTCCAAGTAGTTAATGAATTTTCACTATTCTTGATATAATCACAAAGGACCTGTAACTTATCGTCACGTATTCTTGTCCCTTGTAATGCAAGTGTAATCTGTTCTTTGATTTTTGATATATCAAGATTATTTGAATACTCAGCTTTAATGCCACCCTTAGAAAGCGTAGTAAGATTCTGAGATTGTTCGACTAAGAGATTTAACTTCTGTTGATGAATTTCAAACCAATCATCTCTCAGCTTATTAAACTCTTCTTCTGGATTTCCTATATCTTTTAAGACAGCAGTTCTGGTTGTAACATCTGCCGACAATTCTTGAAGCCGTTTTTCAACTTTTTGAATTTCATTAAGTTGACTTCGATTGGCAGAAGCATTATTCTTTGCTGCCTCATACTGTATTTGAAATTCTGCTTTTCTTTTTCCCCATTCTGAGATTAGATCAGCCAGTTTTTGCTGATTTTCTTCTTTACATAAGTTTTGAAGTTGCAAGGCTAGATCTTTGATTTTTGCAAAGATCTCCGTTCTTTCCTTATCAATTGATTCAAACAATGGAGTATTTATCAATGGTTGTTCTAAATCAAAAGGTTCCGGATATTTTGTCAATGATTTTATTAATTCGGAAACACGATCAGAAATAGTTGAAAACTCCGATTTTGCTTGATTAATCAAGTTTTGTTCGTTGTCATAGGGCTGCTTAATAGCAATAATTTTTTGATCGTATTCAGAAATCCCTTTCAGTGAAACACGCAAATTGCTTACCTGATCTTTTAAAGATCTTATCTGCAAATCAAGTTGATCTTTTTCTTTTTTCATATCCTTTTTTCTTAGATACTCGCTGTAGGTACTTCTGGTCTTCTTTGCGTTATCAATTAATTGAAAAGACAAATTTCCGAGCTGATCAACTATAGGTTGTTGAATAAATCTTTTCAACTCGTCTGTTCTGACACCTACATTGCTTAACTGTTTTTGGCTATAGCCTTGAATAGGCAAAATTGTTCTGATTTGTTCTTCTTTTACCTGCTCAAAATTTCCAGATCCAATTTTTAATTGTATTCCTTTGGTCACTGAATTTCGTTTAACCACATGAATTATTCCATTCACGATAAAAGTAATACGAACCTCGCCTTCATAAGGAATCAAGGTTTTTTCCATTAAAATTTGTCGCCTTTTTTCAAGATCTGATTTTGTTTCTATATCTTCTAACAGATCTGTTTGATCACACAGTCCCCATCTCAAATATTCAAGAATAGTGGATTTACCAGTTCCACGACCACCAATTAAAGCATTGTACTGGTTGTTAAATTCGACAACAAAGGAACCCATAAATTTACTATTTGTCACTTCGAGTCTTGATATAAAAATCTGTGGAAGTTCTGGTGACTCTTGACTAATCCTTGATTCACGTGCAAGGCATGCTTGCCTTAGCGCTTCTGCTGTTGGTTCTTCCCACTTGACCCATGTACTATAATGGCCAAATAATCTTCCATCTTGGTATCTATTATCCGATGTTGAAACAACTCCGATTGCTTTGTTACCATAATTGTGATCGCCACCATTTAATTTATTTAAGTAGCCGGAATCTGTTGATATTTCCTTATCAACATACCCTCCTACACATGGCATCTTACTATAATGTTCATTAAACCCTTGTCTAAGAATCGTAAATTGTCCAGACTTATTAACATTAGGGAAAATTATATATCTCCCTTTACAATATCCTAATTCATCCAATCTCTTGTGTAATTTTTCTAAGTTTTGGTTAATTTCTTCAGAAATCCGACAAACCTGAGCATGACTTTTTTCGTATTCATTATTTGGATTAAGCCCCAAAAAATTAACAACCGAATCCAAATCACTATCGGGAAAGTCTGCATCAAAAATTATCAAACACTGACACGCTGGATTAGATAAAGTAAGTTCCATACCTGGGAATACAGTTATACATTTATCATATTGTTGCGCCTCAATAAATTCTCTATTTCTTTCTTCAGCGACTTTTCTAATAATTTTTGCAAATACAACATCATGATGATCTGTAATTGCAATTGCATCTAGACCATTTTCTCTAGCTTTTTCAAGATAATCATTAGCAAAACGGTATCTTTCTTGCATTATCTCATCTTTTTGTTGATCGATTAGCAAAGCAATCTCATCTGGAGTTATTCCATATTTTTCACCACCCCAATTTAAGTCACGAGGTGTATGTACCTGAAAATCGCAGTTAAAAAAATGTGCACCTTTATCCATAATAAACGACCTTTCTTGCTTGATTTCAACTTCCCGTTATTGCTAATACGCGAATTTAACTGTGCTTTTAAACGTTAAATAATATTTGTAATTATTATAACTCATTGTTCAAAATATTTCCACAAATACAAAAAAATGCTACAATCGGCTTTAATATCACCAATTGTAGCATTTTTCGCATCACTATAGTATTTTTATTAAGACATATACTCAATCATATATTAAATCAGAAGTTTCTGATAATTAATTCTTTGTATGTACTACCCAAATTCCCCATTGCCATTTTTAAATTATGAGACCGCTCAACTTCTTCAATTACAAAATCCTTATAAATCTCTCTGATAAATTCATCATCATTATATGATAAAACAAATTTCCCTTTAATACCTCTTAGTGTATCCCGCAACAACACGTGCATTTCTTCCCCAAAACCATCCTCTCCGGTATCATAATATTTTTCTGTATTATGATAAGGTGGATCACAATAAAAGAGGGTGCTCGCTCCGTCCTGGGCAGGAATCAACTTTGCAAAACTTTTATTTTCAATTAACACACCATCAAGCCGTCTTTTTACCTGCAGTAAAGCATCCATATCAATAGTATTTCTAGCTCTACACCCAAAGGAACGCACCGTGGCACCATAAGACAGTTTTATCAAATATAAATATCTGGCCGCTCTCTGGATCTCCGTCATTTGACTAACATCTGCCATCTTGTATCTTTCAAATACTTCTCTTGAGCTTACTGTTAGATCAAGCTCTTTTGCCACTGCTTCAGGATGATATTTCACATTCCGAAACAAATTCACCAATTCAGAATTTACGTCATTATAAACCTCTTTTTCTGCGTGTTTATCTTTATAGAATAATACCCATCCGGCGCCACCGAATACTTCCACATATTTCTTAACGCCTTCTTCCGGAAATCTATTCACGATTTCCTTTCTTAATAATTTCTTACCGCCTACCCATGCTATAAAACTATCCATTTTACCTCCTATAAATTTTTTCACTTCTAAACTCATATTACTTATTTAAAGCCCCTCGAATTGAGGGGCTGTTTTTTTACTTAAAGAATTGATTTTTTAGTTGTTTTGCTAAGCAACATGAATGTATTCAACTCTCATCAATTTTAACAATGCATTTACTAACTTTGTAAATTATATTATACTTATGGAACTGAGTGCTGAAAATTTAAACAACAGGAAGAAGCTGATTTACATTGAAAAATTTTTCATTTGAACAGTCAAAAAAATACAGAACCCTAGGTTTTTTGTTTGCATTCTTGGCAGTTACCTATCGGGCAATTTTTGCCGACATTTGGGGTGCTATTATCATTCTGGCGATTTCGCTTTATTGCGATTTTCAATATAAATGTCCACATTGTAATAAAACACTTGACTTTAGGGCTAATCCTGAAAGCCTTGAATACTGTCCACGTTGTGGCAAAAAACTAAATACTTCTCATGATTAATAAAGAAAGCCCTTAAAGGACTTTTATTTATTATTATTTCTTCTTATCAAGATACCTTGTAACCAAAGCCATTGTACGAACCATATCATCCGTGAGATCCATCTTGTTTTTATCCGAGAAGCACCCTGTATCCTGCATATCTTTCACCATAGGTTTTGCCCAGTTTGGTACTTCGTTTAATGTATTATATCTTTTCATATCCTCATCCTCCTTAAATTCATCCGGCACCTTTACCACCCAATAAAACTTCACCTGACTTTTGAATAAATTGTAATCTGCATTTGTCTGCGCTGGTTTATCGGACCAGGGATCATTGATTTGCACTTTCCTCCCGTCCATGCCATACCATAATACATAATGGCCACTGGTTGTCCAATTCCCCTTGCCCATGCAAGCGATAGCCAAATCACCACGCCCAATGGCTTCCTTTGCCAAGTCGTGATACTTTGAACTAGGAGAGCCATAAATATTGGCGCTATTCAGCATGGTAATATCAATACCATACGCCGCTCCCTGGGGCTTGAAATAGGAATAATATGTACCCTGTCCTTTGGCCTTATATCCACGCTTTTTTGACCATTCCGCTGTTGTAACAGGAGTAACATTCTTGTCGGCCAGCGTTGCAATGACCATAGCGGCACAAGTAATACCGCACCCCTCTGCCTTAATCGTAGTCTTTTCATCCGGTGCAGAATAATCATGACTGGCCCATTTCGGATCACTCTGCATATATAAAACTGGTTTCATTATTCCTCACCTCCGCTATTTTTCTGATACTGGGTACCAAAGTAAAAGGCAATGACCACACTAAATATGGTTAAAAACTGTTCTCCGCTAATTCGTCCAACAATGGCCAAATAAGTGAATACCACCGTCAGCAAAATTGTAACGATAGATTTCACTGTCAAAAGATTCTGTATGGTTACCTTTGTGCTGCTTTCTCTTAAAACTGCTACCCCTTGTACTAACTCATCCTGCACTTTGCTCGTTTCGTTTTCTTTCATTCTTCAGTTCCTCCCTTCTCAATCTTCTTTCCTGCCGCTTCTCCGCTTGCTTGTCCTGCCTATCTGCCCAACGGTTGAATATGGTCATAACGCCACAAATACCCAGCTCCGTACCAAATACCGTTAAGGCATTCCCTACGATAGTGGAAACGTCCACCCCGAAGAAAGCCAAAACCATGCCAGCAACCACCACCGCTACACAAAAAAGCAAAGACAATACCACAATGGTTGTCATAGTATCATCATTAATCCGCAGACGTCTGCGTTTTTCCTTCACGGCAACCGCCCCCCAGAAAGGAAATACCCGACCACCGCACCCACTACAACAGTAATTGCTTTTTCAACTACACTTTCCCATCTCTTAGCTGGTTTTTCCACTAATTTGTCTACGTTGAGTTCAATTCTGTCAACCTTTTCATTTGTATGTTTCTGCTCATTTTGCATAACAGATACAGCTTCAGTTAGCTTTTCAAGATTCTCTTGTCTTTCTTCAATTTTATCAATTCTCTTTGTATTGCTCTTTTCACGAGAATCTATCTCTGAAATTCTTACTGCCATTTCTTCTTGGTTCATTGCATCAGCTCCTAGTTAAAAATAAAAGAGCTGTATATATTACAGCCCTTAGTTAATATTTGAATTAAACTCCTACATAATCCTGCCCCGTAATTTCTTTAAACTCATCTGAGCTAATCTTACCACTTTTAACGAACACACCTACATTCTCATATGTATAAATTCTTAAATCAAAATACCGCTTTACAATTTTATAAATCATATTTTATACCCCCTGTTGATTCAGAAGTAACTCTGCTAATACCGCATCAATTTCTGTCTGTTTGCTGATAATTTCTTGTTGATTAATCAAAGTTGCTGCCTGAGCTTCTATGATAATAAGTTCACCTTCTGTTGGTTGGTAGTTCTCTAAAAATGGTTCAGGATAAGAATTAAAATCAGGGATATATATACTCTCAACCCAAACAACCTCAAGTTTATTCTCTTCCAGATTTGCAACATAGTAACTGCCATAGCCCTCTCTGTCCTCAATCGGAGGTAAGCTTTCCACTGCTACATACTTTCCTACATCTGCTGGCATTAAATATTGCGAATCATAAAGCATTCTTCCATCTTCAAATACATAAATCATAGTTACTCCACCCTCTCATACTCTCCACTCACTGTAAACGCTATATCTATATACTTTTGGACTCTCTTTATCCCAACAAAATAATACAAAGCATTGTCATAGCTTGGGTTGTTGTCGTGGACTGCCAAACCTCCATCTGTCGAAGTAGCCTGTACACTAAAAAGCATTGTACTTGTGTCAAGAATAAGCATCTCAGTCCTAGGACTACATGTAAAAATAGCAAACCCTTTATAACAAGCCGCATACGGTATGTTGCTAAAAGACGTTGCGCTTAGTATCTCCGTGCCCAAATCAACCTTTGCGATGACTGTAAAATCTGTTTTTCTTATCTTATAAATATATCTTTTTGATGAAACAGTTGCGTAAATGTACAAGTAGTCTGAATCCATGCACTGGGTATAGCTAAAGCTTGGATTTTCTTCTGTAGATTCTCCTCCAATAGCTTGCTGAATATTAAAAGTATCTACATCTATTTTTATAAGAGAGAAACTAGTTTTTCCAATAAATCTGACACAACAGTATAAATACCCATCGCTATAACTTGCTGAGAGTATAGCTATCAATCCATTAATAGCGTAAGTTCCTATCAGTGCTAAATTGTTTGCGTTGTACTTTTTAATTGTTGGTGAGCCTCCATTTATATCATACACATAGCCTTCGCCAGCCACTACTAGAGAGTTGTTAGCCTGCACTTGCACTTTTGCAACCCTAGTGCTTAAGTCTCCTGTAAATTTTGATATTGAAATTATAGTGCCCCCATCTTGTGAAAACCCAGCGGTATAAAATACAGAGTCAGTAACTTCATCGTAAGTGATACCTATAAGTTTGCTTGTTGATGAGCCAGTGACATAATAGTTTTTATTAACGCTGTTCCCACTTGATTGTGACAAGTTATCTACACTAAGTGTGCATGGACAAAAATTAGTTGAAGAGGTTTCGTAAGGACTTAAGCAATAGATTAATCCACGAGCGCTGCTCAGCGCAATGAAAGCCCCACCGTAGGATTGTTGAAAAACTCCTTGACTGCCAGTTTGTGCCTTTAACCCATAATCCATTTTTGGGCTGTAAAAATGCCCATCATTTGCCAATATAGTTTTTGAAAAAAAGTCTAGGGGCTTTTCTTTTTCTGTACCAATAGTGCTATTTATTTTTTCTTTGAGTTTTGAATCTATATTGTCATTTATCCTTTCAATATCACTTCCGCTTAAAATTCCCATTAAATCACCTCACTAATAATTGTGTCATATCCTTCAGTTACCTTTTTGTCTATTTTCCGAATTTTCTTTTCAATGTTTAGTCCATCTTTCGTGAAGATACTAAGCGTAGTTACATAATCCTCCCCTATTTTTTCATCCACCATTTCAGCTACTTTCGTGCCTGTCAATGAGTATTTAAGGGTATTGATGTATTTGCCATCAACTTTTCTTTCTTGCATGGTACAACCAACAAAGGAAAATAAATTATTTATATCAAAGGTCTGTAACTTAGATATATCACCTTGTACTTTGTCAAACCACGCTTGAATAACAGCTTGACGGGCATCAAACTCATTTTGCTGTGTATCGCTTTGTGTTTCCCAACCCTCCTGCTGAGTTGACATTTGTGTTTCCCAATCTGCTTTTTGTTGTGCTTTCGTAGCGTTCCATTCAGCAATCTTTTGATTGAGATAGGTTTCATATTGCTTGAAAATTTCTGTTGTATCCACTGTATCCACAACAGCATGAACTATTCCACAAACTGTACTATCTAACTTTTTAGATGTAATCTCAGCTTGTGTAATTCTTTGTGTGCCACTCTTAACAAGAATGATAGCTAATTGCAATTCATAAATATCAGCATTCCTAACCACTCCTTGCGGCTGTGGGTTAGCACTAGCCACCCCCTCTTTATAGATTGCTTTCATTGCCCTTGTGGTTGCATTC
>NZ_DALYUL010000016.1:0-7267 GCF_031981185.1 Anaerotignum sp.
TGAGGATAAAGAAAATGCTTGCAGATGGATTTTCCCTCAGCCACAAAAAAGACTATCACAAAGAATATCGTGTCTATCGCATTATGAATGTGATGTCACTGCTTTTCTCAACGGCAATTTTGGTTACAGCTCTTTTAACCCTGACAACCGACTGGAGGAAAAGTACCGTAGATGTAACAAAACCTTTGCCATATCTGTCGCTGGATTTGATTGAGCAAAGCAAAGAGTTTGATTGGGCAGATCCATATCCTACCTATCAATCCAACGTGGATTATAATAACTTTGTGGATTACACATGGACTCCCTTGGTGCCGGAGCATTATGAAATCCACCAAGTAGGTGCGGAACAATCCCACATGTGGTCTGACGGTAGCGGCTACTACAAGCCAAGTGCCACAACCGAGTATTACCGACTTACGTTTTCTTCCTTCGCACCGGCACTACTGGATGAGCTTATGAATTTGCATTTGTTGGAGGGGGAAACCTACACTTTCACGGAGCCAGATGCCTTCGATCGAACCGTGCTAGCGGTGAATGACAGCATGAGTCATCTTTTTGTCCAGCGGGGCAATCAGGTGATTTACATTCGATATCATGGCTATGCTGATTTAGATGAAAGAATCGAATTGCTTGCCAATGTACTATCCTCTCAATGATCTCAAAATAGTCCAGTCAATTCTTGCATAAAGACGGTGAGGAGAATTTGAACGCTTGGTAAACAAATTTATATTATATGACATACTGTTGTCAACTTTAATTTGATACAATGGCATTATTAGATATAATACTTTTAACTAAGTAATAAGAAAGGATACTAAAATGGCTTTTGATTTTAAAAAGGAATACAAAGAATTTTATATGCCCAAAAACAAACCTTCCATAATCAATATACCTAAGATGACCTATATTGCAGTCCGTGGTAAAGGAAATCCTAATGATAAAGATGGCGAATATCAAGTTGCAGTTGGACTTTTATATGGTGTTGCTTATACGCTAAAAATGAGTTATAAAAGCGATTACAAAATTAACGGATTCTTTGAGTATGTTGTGCCTCCTCTTGAAGGATTTTGGTGGCAAGATGGTATAGAAGGTGTAAGTTATGCCAACAAAGACTCATTCAACTGGATATCCGTTATTCGATTACCTGATTTCGTAACTGAAAAGGATTTTGAGTGGGCAGTAGCAACTGCTACTAAGAAGAAAAACGATAATTTTTCTAATGTAGAATTTTTTTCTTATGATGAGGGATTATGTGTTCAATGTATGCATATCGGATCTTATGATGATGAACCTGCAACGGTATCACAAATGGAGAAATTCGCCGTTGAAAACGGCTATTCGATTGATATAACATCTGAAAGGTTACACCACGAAATATATTTAAGTGACCCTCGTAAAGCAGACATTTCTAAAATGAAAACAGCAATTCGTCACCCAATCAAATGAGCAAATGCCTTAGAACCATATCCCGAATATCTATTACTGATTATTTAGAGGATCTGCTGATGGGCAAAACTTCAGAGGATGTAGGAGAATTTCATTTTTGGAAATTGGTATTTATCAGGTAAAACCAGATAAAACGGAAGCGTTTGAAGCTATTACGAAAGATGCTATTGAAATAATTTAAGCAATGGAAGGTTGCCAATATCTTTAACTTATACCGCGTACACACTATATAAAGGATATGAAAACTATTAAAGATGGACTTCAACCTGATAAACTTACTCGAATTGTGAAATGTGTTGATAATAGGCAGTACATTTCCTCAAACGGTGGTTTACGGAAAGAACACCCATCGTTTTAACATTCGCCGGAGACGCCGGGGGGATAAACATAGCTTCAACAATGTTAGGATTATCAACATTCCCAAGGTTCGTAACGCTGTGACCGTTTCGTTTTTTATACCCAAGAATCAACGACCCAACAAACTTTCCCGCTTCGCTCTCAAAGCCACCCATTACTGAAATTGCAGCAGCGTCAATCAGTTCTGGTTTCATATGGAGATAACAGGCAAGAATCATCATGAGCTTTTTTGGATCGCCTATGTTCTTTTTCACTTTTTCCGAAACCAACTTCGCTGTGAACTCAATATCTTCGGATTGATTTGAAACCTCAATTGCAGTTGCAGAAGCATAATTGCCCAGCGCACCTGATTGGTAGCGGGAAAAATGCTTGCGTATATCCACTGCGATCACAACCCGGCTGGTTTTTTCCCTGCACATCATCTCGGCAACAAGATAGTCATTCAAAGAGAGACTTTGCTCATGGCATTTTTTCAGAACTTCTTCGGTCTTTGCTGTACCCCACGCTTCCTCAATATAAGAAACCGAATTGTTTGCAATAAATTCTCTCTCGAATCTCCTATAATCCTCATAATTGACGGTACGCTTCTCATTTTTCCATTTGCGGTTTGTATATCCTATCATCAGTTTACTGATTGTGGAAAGCTGGCTGCCTTTAGGAAGTTCATCAATAGACATAATCAAATTTTCTTCTGCATGTGTAGGCTTTTTCCCGGATATATAGCAATCTGCAAATTCACATACCAAACCCAATATGCTGCGTCCGTCACCCAAAAGATGATGAGCAATAAACATCACTTCAAATTCTTCATCTCCTGGATATAGAACTATCTTCAGAAGGCATTCGTGAAAAGCATCCCAGCCGCATCTTGTTATATCGTTGTAATCATTAGACCATAGAGAAGAATTGTCTTTTTCAAAGACTGGGGCTTGCAATTCTTCGCACCAGCAATAATACAGTTTTCCACTTTTCCCTTCTCTGGCAACCCTGCATTTTAAAAATGGGTGTGCCGATGCCAGCATCCGAAGCGCTTCTTGCACTTTTCCTTTGTCGTATCCGGCGGCGATTTTTGCCTTGATACCAAAGTGCATATTGGGACACATCAGATGCGCCCGTTCGGTCAGTATATATTGCCTCATAATTGATACCTCGCTTAATCTTCCAATATGTCGTATGGAATTTGTAATGTTCTGCATATGAGTTCCATCGTTTCTTGTACTCTAATTTCAGGTGGCAAAGCAAAAAATGTCTTATCATGCACCAAGCCACTAATCCCTTTTAGGAGGAAAGAAGCAAGATACTCTTTACCATAACCGTCGTCGTTGCCTGCCGCTTGCAGCAAGCCATGTATCATCGATTGGAAAGCAGGTAGCATGGCTTCTAAAGTCTGATCATGCAGAGCATACAATATCGACCAGTGAATAGATCCATTCGCTAATTGAGATAATTCCTCCATACTGCTAGCATAACAATCATAAAGCTGCTCAAGCATGAATCGAGGGGTGGCATGATTGGTCACTATGGCTGAAATTTTTTCGCCGCTCTTTTTGAAAAAAAACTCAACCGATTTGTCAAATACTTCTTGTTTGGAATTAAAGTAGTGATAAAACATACCAACCTCACCGTTGACATGTTCTAATATCATTCGAATTGAAGTTGCTTCATACCCATTCCTTAAGAATAATTCTAAAGCGGCATTTAGAATTTCATCTCGTTTGCCGCCCTCTAATACAGCTTTTCTTGACATAGTAACTCTCCCTATAATAAACAGAATATTGTTCTGTTTATTATAGTTATTTCAATCCCGCTTGTCAATTGATTTCAAAAGCCATAACAGCTATAACAGGGAAAAAACACCTTTTTCTCGAAATTAAACCACTACACTTTTGTATCTGTGTGGTGGCACTTGCTTTTTCTAACCCGAGTATAGTCCAGAGTATCTCTGTACAAGGTCGTTCGTTGGCTTTTTTGCTGTTGCATAAATAATTATAGGTAGTCATTGTTTATGTTAATATGTAATATAAACAGCTAATTATATTTGACAATACAAATTATTTTTTCAATTTTGTAACGAAAACCCAACTCATTAGTTATTAAAGTGAAAGGAGATTGAATTGTGGAAATAGAAAACCTATATGATTTGTATTTTAAAGATGTATATATTTATATTTATGGAATAACAAAAAATAAATCTGTTGCAGAAGATATTACACAAGATACATTTTTAAAAGCACTAAAAAACATTGGAAAATTTGATGGCTCAAAGGATATTCGTGCCTGGTTATTCACCATTGCTAAAAACACCTATTATACGCATTACAACCGTCAAAAGATTTTTACATCGGTTGAGGATACTTTTAACTACCAAGAAAACATCTCAACTAATATTGTTGATGATATGATTGCAAATGATGAAAATATCATGATACACCAATTCATCCATTTGCTAAACGAACCATATAAAGAAGTTTTTCTTTTAAGATTTTATGCTGATTTTTCTTTTAAAAAAATAGCTACAATTTGTGGCAAAGGCGAAAGTTGGGCAAGGGTTACTTATTATAGAGCGAAAAAACAAATATTACAAAAAATGGAGGGTACCTTTTATGAGTAAGATTGATTGTTACATAATTAAAGATTTACTACCTTTATATGTTGATGAAGTTGTCAGCACTCAGACAAAAAATGCAATAGAAGAACATATTTTAGCATGTAACGACTGTCAAAAAGAATTAAACATATTGAAAAAAGAGATTAACACAGCTCATTTACCTAGTGAGTTTGCAAAAGGAGGAGAACCTATAATGAAGATTAGAAAACACATTCACAGAAATTATTGTATAATTGCTATAATGATAATATCTATCCTATTTATAGGATCATTTTGTGGTGTGTCTTATTTAAGAAATAATGTTAAAGCAATAGCATTTAATAACAACATAGAAGTAAATTTAGATAATGGAAACATTATTGCCGAGATAGAAGGCACGTCAATTCATTCCTCACATATTGTGAACATTCCTGTAAATGGAGAAGAAACAGAATTCTATACTTTTTTCTTTGTTGAGAGTTCTAATTGGGATAACCTTATTTCAAAAAAATCAACACTTTCCAAAGTAACTATTGCCTATAATGATAAAGGGGCAGAAAATATATCTAAAATATATTATTATACCGGAGAATATGATGATATCACCAATATGTCAGTTGATGAATTGCAATTAATTATTTCAAACTCGACTCTGTTATGGCAAAGATAAGAATTATTCAAACAGGGCACTGTGCTTCTTAATTATTACGGTTTTTATTGTTTTTAAGAGGAATTATCTGTCCCTGCCTGCCACTGTACCCCCAAAATAGTTCAATCTTTTTTTGATAAACACCGTGAAGCGTTCCTTACTTGTCTTCACAAATTTGTTTTGATATATGCTCTATTCAATCCTCTGTTTCCAACTTCATCGTATCCCCTTACACTTAAACCGTTTAAATCTGTTAATACAACCAGTGAATTCATAATCGCTTTATAGGCGCCGATTCTGTCTGAAAGTTTTCCCAGAATCAGTCTATCAACATTTTTAACGATTTAATCAATAATCTCATTTTGCACTCCCGGATTGTTACTGTTGGGAAAGAACTAATCGAACTACACGCAAAGGAATTTGGTATTCTTCTATATCTTGCCAAAAATCAGGGGAAAATTCAGATTCCAATTTAAGGAAAAATAGCGTCCGAAGTCCACGTAAACGCGAACACAGTTCAGCATGGCATAGTTCTTTTTTGGTATATTGTTTCCATATCTATTACAAGGGCCTCTTTACGACAGATTGAAAAAATGAAGTTCTTTCATGAAACTATTCCATCAATACCTGTATTTCAGAATGACTTTAACATGTCATTTTTCGTTTTAGCATATAAAGAGAGCTGTTGCAATTCTAACCAATGTGTTAGTTTCGCAACAGCCCTTTTCCTTTGAAAAGTAACAAATTTCAAAGTTCTTACATGCAATTATTACTATTCTTAATTATCCCATTTGTCTCTAATCACATTCGAAACTTAATGGTTGTTTATCTTACTTTGCAACTGTCTCTACAAATCGTTTCAAAATTGTTGCAACCTCTGCACGTGTAGCAGTATCCTGTGGAGCAAAACTGCCGTCCTTACGTCCAGCAACAATTTTGTTTTCTTGGCAGTATTTTACAGAGTCCATTGCCCATGCATCAATCTTATCGAAATCAACAAATTCCAATTCTGTATCAGAAGATCCTTCGGAAACCTTAAGGCACTCCGCAAAACGATAAAGAATTGCTGCCATTTCTTCACGTGTTATTTTGCGATTGGGATCAAATTTGTTTCCTCCCACGCCTTTTATTATCTCGTTCTTTTCTGCCCAACTTACGTAAGTGCTATAATACACATTTTTGGGAACATCTGAGAACGTATTACCCGTTGCTGTGATCTTGCCATAGCTGCGCTCATACAATCTGCCGATAACAGTAGCAAACATAGCACGTGTCATACCGCTATTAGGCGAGAAAGTGTTGGGGTCGGTTCCAACAAAAATTTCACGCTGGGTGATAAATTCAATGTTGGACTTTGCCCAATGACCACTAATATCGTTGAAATCCTTAGAATTCTGTGTAAACTGTACCGTTTCTCCTTCTGGAGCCATATATTCCATGGTACCTGATACATCAGAAGCAAAGCCGATAAATACTTTTTTATCGTTGCTGTCAAGATAATAGGGCAAACCTTCCGCCTTTTCCACCTTTTCCACCTTTTTCGCCTTTTCCTCCTTTTCCGTCGCAAAAACTACTTTGATGGTATGGGTCGCATCCATGTTTTTGAAGGTATAGCTGTCTACAGCACCCACACTTTTTCCATCAATCAGAACATCGGAAATAATATAACCTTCCTTTGGTTTAAAGGTAAAGGTCTTGTCTTTTCCTTTTTCCACGCTAACACTGCCAGAAGGACTAATGCTGCCACCATTACTTTCCTTCACAGTGATGGTATAGCTCTGGGTTGTAGGCGTAGCTGTTGATGATGACTTTTTCTTTTTATCCTTATAACCAATTGCATAAGTACTAAAGAATTTTGCGTGTAACGTCAAATAAGTCTTATCCCCACTAATTTCAATATATTCATTATTGGCATTTCGTGTGGTTGTAATTTTATCGACCTTAACACCAGTGGTACCGCCGTAATCATGGGTACGGTATACTGTGTATTCATACTTACCCTGAAGCTCTTCGGGGAGAGGAATCATCAAGGTTAGGGCATCATCAAGGGATGTAATCTGGCTTTGATCTGCAACTCCTCCACTGGTATCTGTAACCGTTTTTTCGATATTAACATCCAGCATAATTCCAGACTTATAGCCGTGTGTGCTCATCTGTGCAGATACGATTTCTTTTTCCGAAGCATTATCATCTTTCTGTACAGTCAGGCGGATTTCTATTGTTCCACC
>NZ_DALYUL010000016.1:7277-14808 GCF_031981185.1 Anaerotignum sp.
CAGTTTGTTTACTCGTATCGTCGTAAATATCCGAATCTTGAAAAAGGTCATCCAACCCGTTCTCCACTATATTAGGAGTGTCAGAGCCAATGATGTTCAGCTTTGAATTTTTATTGGCCTTGGGTAATATTATCTGCCCCTTATAAGTAAAGTCACTGCCATTTACTTTTATGTGAAGGGTAATCATTTGACCGTTCTTTGTAATAACGATATTGTATTCACCATCGGGTATACCACTAACGGTGAAATTACCGTCAGAATCTGTAAGAACGGTATCCCCGAATTGAATATTTCCCTTCATAATCTTTACTGTGGCACCATCTACTTTGTTCGGTGGTGTTATATCATCTACCACCGTACCGCTTACGCTGTATGTTCCCTGGGCCCATTTAGTATAAAGGGTTGTATTCTCTGTAACGGTATCAAACTCAAAGCTCCAAGGGTTAGTGCAATTAGCATTCTTATACCAACCAATAAAGCTGTAACCATTTCTTGTGGGCGTAGCTGGTTTCGTCAATAAGGAACCGTATGTAACAGTTTGGGTGGTATAAGTACCGCCTCCTGCGTAATTGCTGTTGAAGGTTACCGTACATTCTTTCGTTTCCTCAGTCCAAACTGCAGTCAAAACCATATTATCATTAATTGTAAAGGTATCTCCTTCTTTATATGTTGTTGTTCCATGGCTCCATCCTAAAAAAGATGCGCCGCTTTTGGAGAGATTTCCTTTGTTTCCGAAAACGGTAACCGTATCACCGGATTTATAATTGGAACGGCCCTTAGGTACTTTTCCCGAAGTTGTGTCGCCCTCGACATAGATCACTTCGAGAGTTTCAGGGCTTTTCTCTGTCCATTTTGCGTAAAATGTCATGGAATGTTCCACGTTATCGGTTTTGAAATTCCATGGGTTTTTGCAGTTACTATCCGTATACCAGCCGCCAAAGGTATATCCTGCCCTTATCGGAGTAGTAGGTGCTGCCAATTTGTCACCAACGGAAGCACTTAGCTTGCTATAGCATTCGGGTGCCCCTTCATAATTACAGTTATATGTAACCATAACTTTTGTAGTTACAGTCAAAGCTTCACTTTTCTTAGAAGCTTTGTGGGTATCGGTTTCCTTGATCCACTGATAAACTTTATATTCTAGGCCTGATCTCAAGTCTATAAATTTATTGCTATCCTGACTAATAAACTGTTCCTGTTCTGCATCAGGCGGCATGAAGCTTATCCCATATTGATAACCTTCTACGGGTTGCAAAGTAATACTATTATCCGTTCGTTCCAAAAGTATGGGAGCCAACGCAGTTCCCTCACAATCCACTTTGCCAATTTCAGATGTAGCATCACTGGTTCGTGTGCCTTTTTTATCACTACTGGTGATCTTCACTGTGATTACTGCGCCTACATCATCCTTGGTCAACGTATATGTACTCTCTGTTGCACCAGAGATATCTTCACCGCCCCTTATCCACTGATAGGAAAGAGTACCGGTGCTGTTACTGTCCGTAAGTGATGCCGTCAGTGTCTTGCCGAACACCGCGTCGCCCGTAATCGTAGCCTTTCCTGTCAATGCATTCTCATCCACTGTAGCTTTGATCGTAACAGTAATCATATCTGTAGTTCTGCTTTGATTACCCTTCTTCACAGTAACAGTAAAGCTGTAGCTGCCATCTGTGCCGTCTGGGTCTGCTGAAGTACCCGCTGTGGGCGCAGTGTAACTACCATCAGTTATTGTAACAGTCACAGTGTCATCTTTGACCGCTTCTTTCGCAATCTTTTCAACTGCCACTTTAACGGCCTCTTCATCAGCTGCATCCGCCTGTTTTATTGTTTCGTAGGTTGCGCCAGCCGCTGCGGTTTTAGCAGCGTCTACTGCGTCTGCGCCTGTTTCAATCTGCTTAAAGTATGGATATTTATCGGATTCAAAAACCCATATGGAAGTGTCCCATTCGTTAAATGTACTATCGTCTGATTCTATACCCGAGGTATTAGTGGCATTCTTCATCCAGTCTATAGATTTACCCACAGCTTGCCCCTCAACATCACCACCACTGATGCCAACATCAACACCACTTGTTTCTTTGTCATAGTAGCAGTTTTGAACTGTTCCACTATTGTAGAATACGACGCCCGCGGCTGTACCGGAATATCCTTTTACAATGCCCGCATTGTAGCAGTTTTGAACCGTTCCAGAAGCAGAAGCATTATTTGCCACTATGCCTGCGGCAAAGTAATAGGAGCTATTAATATAGCTATTCGTCACGCAGACATTTTTGACTGTACTACTGTCACTATGTGAGACCACGCCTGCCACAAACATATTACCATTGATATAGCTATCCATTACGCCAAGATTTATAATTTCAGCTTTTAAAATCCACCCGAATAGGCTCTGATAATCTTCACCTGAATTTATATAGATACCGCTTACTGTATGACCTTCACCATTGAAAATGCCCTTAAACACCTTATTCTGTACGCCGATAGGCGTCCATGTATTCTTCGGTGCAGTTGTCTCCCATTTGCTCACATTGGATACATCGTTCAAAGCAATGTCTGCCCCTAGTTTAACGGTCTTGCCAGAAAAATCCTTTCCGCCATTGACCAACTCCGCAAACCCTGCCAGTTGTTCCGCAGTGGTGATGGTAAACGTAGAACCTGTGTCACTATACCAGCTTGTGTCTTTGGTTCCATCCCATATGGAGGAACCGCTGCTTGTTACTTCAAAGGACAGGCTGGCCATGAGAGAAACAGCGTTGTCTCCGGTTATGGCAAGTGTGTCTGTATAGGTATTTGCCGACAGACCAGTTTTCGGTCGAACGCTTACTGTAGCGGTTCCCCCTGGGGCAATACTCTCAGATGACAACGCCGTGCTAATTACAAAACTGCTTTCAGCAGACAGTGTTGCACTAAGACCTGTAATGGTTCCCGTACCCGTATTGGTAATGGTAAATTCCTGTGCCGCTTGGTCACTGTATCCAGCCAACGCCTCTGCAAAGGTATTGCTGTTAGGGGATACCTTTGCTGTGTAGGTCTCGTCTCCAGATTCGCCAGAAGATTCAGGTTTTATCAGTTGTGGATACTTATTAGCTTCAAATATCCAAACGTCTGTGCTCCAGTTCTTAAATGGTGTGGCTGTCTGCATATTCTTAGTAGACTTACCTTGAACACCGTCAGTATTGTCATTATATCCACATGTGGTACTATCATAATAACAATCTGTAACTGTAACATCGTTGAAACCTACGATGCAACCAATAAAACTCGTATTCGATCCATAATTCAAGGTACCTGTGTTATAGCAATTAACAACCGAAGAATTATTAATAGAATTACCAACGATGCCACCAATACAACCATGACTTCCAATTACATTTCCTGTGTTATAGCAGTTTTCCACCTTGGCTTTGTTATTTAAACTATTTATACAGCCTGCAATACCTCCAACCTCAGATCCAGCCATATTCTGGCTTGTACTACGAACTGTGCCTTCGTTATAACATTTTGAGATTGTTCCTCCATCACAGTAAGCTACGATACCGCCAATCCTAGCCTTTCCGCAAATATAACTTTTGGTAACACCCAAATTCTGTACGGTTCCGTTTTTTATACTGCCAAATAATCCCTCTCCATATTTATCTACTTGAATATAAATTCCACTTACCGTATGTCCGTTGCCATCAAAAATGCCGCTAAAGTAGGCATTATCATTTCCGATAGGCGCCCAACTATTGAGGTCTTTAGTGTTTTCATCCCAATTATCCGCATCGGACACATCGTTCAAAACAATGTCTTCACCCAGCTTAACGGTCTTGCCAGAAAAATCCTTTCCGTCATTGACCAACTCCGCAAGCCCTGCCAGCTGTTTTGCAGTGGTGATGGTAAACTCCTTATCCGTGTCATTATACCAGCTTTTGTCCGTGGTTCCATCCCATATGGAGGAACCACCAGACGCCTTCGTGGTAAAGGTATGGGTATCTTCTGTCATCTTATTGCCTGCCACGTCTTTAAAACCAGATATGGTAATGGTATATTCCGTGTCGTTAGCTAGTTGGGAATAAGAAACTTTGTAAACCTTGTTTTCTCCCGACCACTCACCTGTGTTCAATGTATCCACGCCATTGTCCAGTGACACCGTGCCTGCCGTGTTTGTATCCATCGCCTCGCTGAAAGTGATGACAACATCACCGCTGGCTGCGACGTCCGTACCATTTGGTGTAACACTCTCCACAGTAGGCGCTTCTTCATCAGAGCCGCCCGAAGCAGTCAAAGTGCCTACGGCAGTGGTGTAATCATCTGTAGTTGTAACAGAACCAGAATAAGATGTTTCGCCAACTTCTGCTCCTGTAACCGTTGCACCATCTGGAAGCCAGAGGTATAACTTGCCTGACTCGTCTGTATACATACTATCTGTTCCATATGAATAAGAACTTGAATTGTATGTAACTGAAAGTGAATCCACTGCCGTTTTTTTATCAATGCCACCTAGTGTGACAGTGGTCATGTAGACAGGTGTATCGTAGCTTTCGCTGACCTGCGTGTGCGAATGTATATAAACCGCTTGTTCTTCATAAACTGATCCGCCAGAAATATAACAGTAGTCATTTGTATTATCACCGTTCGCGCCCTGACCAATGTCACCCGCATCAATTGTGCCACCGGTAATCGTTAACGTACCTCCCGCAGTACCCATGCCGCCGCCGATCCCAGCGCCGCCCCAGTTTCCATTTGCTGTTATTATTCCTCCTTGGATCGTGACATTTCCACCACCGATATTTGAATTGCCGCCGATACCCGCACTGTATTTGCCGCCGTTCGCCTTGAGCGTTCCGCCGCCATCAATGTTGATTGTTGTGCCATCTGGAACTTGCAATCCAGCGCAATTATTTCCACTTGTTAAAGTATTTGTTGTATCGTCCTCAAGCGTCAGATTGACTGCTGCATCGTTTTCCAACGCAAAAGCGCATTTGTTCTCCTCGGTCAGCTGAATATCCACGCCGTCGAGCGTGATATTCGCATCTACGCCATCAACCGTGATAGTGTGTTCTGCTGTAGTTCCCGTGATGATAATACTATCACCAGAGGAATACGCTTCCGTTTGACTCCCTTCGGAGTCGTAATATGCAATCTCTCCATTAGAGACATTCACATTTCCCTGTGATATATCCGCATAAAATGTTTCACCTGCAGCCAGCGCAGTTACCGGCAACATTCCCAGGATCATAGCAACGGATAACGCCATTGTTAGAATACGTCGGAATAATTTGTTTTTGTTCATATACCTATCCTCCTAATTCTTCATTGATTTTCTAAGGTAATACCCACTAATTGTGTAGGTACAGGCGTCATCCCCCAATTACGCAGTATTATTCTCATTACTTGATATACAGAAGCTCACTCAAAAACACCTCCTTATTACGAACGACTGGCGGTCTTCCTTATTCGTCTTTTTCTCACATGGGCGGTTTATATCGAAGATTCTTCAATTCCTCACGAAGTCGTTCCTCGCACAATGGCTTTGTAAGGTATCCACTGGCATGCAGGGCAAAGGCATCTGACATATAAGGATAATCTTTACTACTGGAAATAAAAATCAGATTAATATCAGGAATTGCCTTTTGAAGTCTTTGAGCTAAAACAATCCCATTCATTCCCCCCAACTCTATATCCAAAAAAGCAACCTTGGGTCGAAATCCGTTTTCTATTTCTGCGAAAGCTGTCACATAATTTAGAAAGCCTTTTATTTCCGCTAGCGGATGAACATCCTCCAGCCTTACAAGCAGTCGTTCCAGTGCCACACGTTCGTCGTCTACTGCCATAAGATACATAAAATCCACTCCCTCCCTTCTATCATTTTCATTTTGAATTTTTATTTAGACAATAGTTCGGCCTCCCGACTTTTTTTGACAATCTTTTACACTTTTATTTTACTCTTTCAACCGTAACAAAACCGTAACAAAAAAGGATATGCACGTAAAAAAAAACAAAAAATTTACGTGCATATCCTATATTTTTAGTTTTGACTAAGGGCAACTACATTTTTCGCTGGCATAGCCTTCCCGTTGTCAACTCTGCCCAACTGTAGCTTACCATATATTCTCCAGAAAATTTATTTATCGTGGGGACATCACCGGCTAAAAAACGGTAATAGTCACAGTCGAACTGCTCTGTATCCACAGCGATGTAATTTCGCTTTCGCACAATCATATCTTTTGCTCCCGCTTCTGTCAGCGTTTTCAGCAAGTCAGATATATGTACCCGCAACTGGGTTTGCAAGGAACTGTCATACAGCCGATCCTCATACAATATGGCGGCCAGTTCCTGCATGGTAAGCCCCGCCCCCCGCCGATCCACCAGACAGGCCAACAGCTCCTTTGTGCGTTTGCGCTCAAACAACAGCGGCTTGCCATCAACAAAAATATCAAAGTGACCAAAGGTTTGTACCTGAACATGGGCTTTGCTTTGCGGCACAGGAAATCGCAGATTATCCAATTCTTCTTGTATCCGTTGGACACTGACCGGCTTCGTTATATAGCCGCTGGCATGTAATGCAAACGCCTCTGGCATATATTCAGGAAATCCCGTAACAAAAACCAAATTAATTTTAGGCAAAACTTCTTTAAAGCACAAAGCCAATTCAATGCCGCTCATGCCGTACATTTCAATATCCAAAAACGCTATATCAGGACAAAACCCATTTCCAATTTCTGCAAGTGCCTTCTGGGGATGCAAGAAACCACGAATTTCCCCCTGAGGCTGGGCCTTCTTTAACTTGGAAATCAGATTCTCCAGCGCAAGGCGTTCATCGTCTACCGCAATAAAATTCATACGTTTACCCCCTTTGGTATAGACATCGTCACCACTGTGCCAACATCGATTTTGCTGTCAATATGCAGGGTTCCTCCGCATTGGCGGTGTAGCCGTTCCCTTGCGTTATCTATACCGATGTGATATTCACCAACCCATGTGTCACTATCCGGATTAAACCCCACACCATCATCTGTCACCGTAATTACGTAATCATTGGAAGTATCCATGATAGAAATTGTGATGGTTCCGCCTTCCGGTCTTTTCGTGACCCCATGGCGCACTGCATTTTCCACCATAGGCTGCACCACCAGAGGCGGTAATACAAATCCTCCCGCTTGAATATCATAAACCACCTGCAATCGCTCTTCAAAACGCATTTGCTCCAGGGAGAGGTAATGCTTTACATTGGATAACTCTTTTTCAATTCGAATCAAGCGTGTCTCAGTTGAAAAGTCGATATTGCTGCGCAAAAAGGCAGCGAAGTCCCCAATGGCCTCCTGTGCCTTCTGGCTGTCGGTATCACAAAGCTGCTCAATAGCAGTCAGCGTGTTGTAGAGAAAATGGGGTTTGATCTTCGTTTGCAGCAACGCCGTCTCAGTCCATTTTATCCGTTCAGAAGCCTCTTGATACTGTTGGCGTATTCGCTGTCCGTCTAAACCCAGTCGTCTGACATGCTCAGTTATAGCAACAGTAAAGATCATGGAAACAGTTAATATAACAATTA
>NZ_DALYUL010000016.1:14818-16210 GCF_031981185.1 Anaerotignum sp.
GAAAACCCTATCTGCATCATGCCTTCACAAACCAGCATGGACGCAGTATATAACAGGATGGTCAGCCCCCATCCCAACATAAATAACCGCTGATCCTTATGGCCTTCCTGATGCATTCTGAAGGATACATACAAAATAAATAGGGGAACGATAATCGTTAGGCAATGCCCATAAAGGTTTGCCACAATCTTGTCCATAAAACAAATAGGGTAGTCTATGAGACTGATTCCAATAAAGAGCAATAGGAACCTGTAATAAAGTTTGTTGTAAGTTCCAACGTCCGAGAAAATCATAAAAAAAACAATAATGGAAATGATAAAAAGCAATCCGATTTCCATAGATAAGCTCATCAGAGCATGAGAATGCGCGGGTATTATAGCATTATATATCCCATAATTGATACTCTGATGGATACTGAGTAACAAAACACAAATGGAAAAGGCAAGGGATGTCTTATTCTTTAGTTTTAAATAAATAATGAAATTTATAAGAACAACTGCAATCAGCATTCCAAAGAAAAAACTATTCAAACAAAACTCTTCTATTCTGACCTGGTTTAGTTCCTTATCCGTATAAAACTCCAGCTTATAATTATGTGAATAGTCAGACTGAATTCGCATATAGATAGGTTTTTTTTCTACCAAGTTATTGGGATCCAACCGAAACACCGGAAAGGTCAAACTCTCGTCATCTCTAATTAAACTATTGCCCCACCCGGAGTAATGCACATCATAGCCCTTCTCCGTGGGTATGTAAAGCTGTACGTTTTGAATGTTCGGACAAAATAACGCAATGTAGTCTTTCAGCAACTCTTTTTTCTCTGTTGGAACCCTGAGCCAGAACGTTGAATGACTTCTGCCAAACGTAAAGGATGACGTTTCATTTCCCGTAAATTCACCCTGTTTCCAGACGGTATCGGCATCATTTACAGTCAACTTCCCAGCGATATCCTCATAATAGGAAAACCCAATTCGATTAAGTTTCGAATTTTCCTCTTGTGACGTAGTATCTGGCACATAAAACAACACAAAAATCATAAACAACGTAAAAAGCCCGAACCCAGTGAGTATGAGCGATTTTTTTATTTTTTTCATATAGCTCCCCTCAAATAGGATGAATGGCATAAAAAGCAACGCCAACTCCGATTAAAAAGCATCTAACGATTCTAATTAAAAGAAATAATACTATTCGAAAAATGTAATATTATGGCTGTGATTATAACCGTTTATATATTTTACGCTTAATTGTTCTTCTATTCAATCTTTTTTGTGCATCTCAATTACAACAATTGTGACATCATTGTAGAACTTGGAGAAAAAATCGAAGACGTAAAGCTACACCGTAAAGCCATAGAGCACGGTGCGAATACTTTAGAGAAGAAAAAAAATCTCT
>NZ_DALYUL010000016.1:16220-39137 GCF_031981185.1 Anaerotignum sp.
GATTTCTTTGCTAATCAAAGAAATTGAGATTTTCCCATGTGATGAATCAGAGCTATCTCTGAAGTCCATTTTATTCAATTTTCGGGTTTTTAAGGATGGTAGAGATGATTACGAATTTTTGGGACAAAAGATGCCGTCTGAGTCTGAAAGACCATTGGCGGCAAGCTAATTTCTTGGACTATCCATTTTGATAGTTCAAACATCTAAGTCCTATCTTTCATATTACCATGAATAAAGCTACGTATATTACAAATTTCATCTTCATTAAGGGCTTTACCATAAAATTGAGTATATCTCTCAATGACTTCATTTACAATATACTCATTCCCCACAAAATTACCTATTCGAATAAGTTCATTCAGATAATTAAAAAATTCTTCTTTACTTTCTGGATGATAATGTGATGTAAGATAATATAATGCATCGTATTTTTTTATGTTGTTTATCATCGGTAATAATCTATCTCTGCTATAACTCCATTCACCACTATAAATATCTTCACAAATGCAGTCACCTAAAAATATTGTTTTTTCATCAGGGATATAAATAATGGTAGAATCTTCTGAATGACAACCTCCCACATGATCAACTACGCAATGGATTCCTCCTAAATCAATCTCTAAACTTTCTTTAAATGTTATATCCGCATTACCTGTTATAAATCCATCGCGAACTGGCATTTCAAGTTTTATCATTTTACTACAAAACTCAATTTCCTCTCCATTGCTAACTCGTTGATCCAACTTAAAGTCATCCCACGTCAGTTTTTGCATTTTATCCAAGTTTTCTTTCGTTCTGTTATTACAAACTGTAATTAAGTTCATGGCTTCTATCCCAAAGACATGATCCCAATGCCAATGAGTAAGCACTAAATATTTTAGTGGTGGAATATGTAATTTACAGACATCAGTCAAAAACTCATTGGCATGTGCCGGAGAATTGCCGGCATCTATAACTAGGCTATATTTGTCACCACAGATTAATCCCAATAAAGGTCTATCTGTTCTATCGTCATTTGGCATATAATAAATTCTATCAGTAAGCTTAATAAGCATATTTCTTGTTCAATTCCTTTCTACCTCTGACATCCCCTTGGCGATATACGTATATTTTGAAATGAGAAAGAAGTGCTCACAAAGGAATTTATTTTATAAATATTTCAAAATTCAACGAACTATCATTGAATGTCACTAACTTTTTACTTGCATTTTCTAATTCAGAATTAAAAATTATTTCACCTTTTGTAATTCCTTCCTTGTAACAAACCATGGGAAATAGCTCTTCTACCTTTCTATTGGGTTTTCCCGGCAGAATCAACTTGTGCAGATTCGTAATCTTGTATTTTCCACCATTGGAATCCTTGAACTCTTCGTTCAGCCTATTCTTCCATCCAGTTGTATCAAAGTGATACTCAACCAAAAATATAGTTGGAAAAAGTTGTTCTTCATTTACGGTCACTGTTGTATGAGCTTCAATATCCTCACCAATACGATAAGAAATCATCTGTTCTTCCAACAAATCAAATGTCTTTTCCATCGTTTGTAATGGAACAAAAGCAACACCACTTAATCCATTAAAAGAACGTGCTTTCTTTCCAAAACGAAGTTTAAACTTAATAAACTCAATATTAATTTCCCCGAATTAATTCCCACGCTTGCATAATCCTCACTTTCAGAAAATGGCCACGCATATGGAAGCTCGAAGATTTCTGAAAACTCTTTAGCCATTTTTTGCGGATAATCAGTTTCAATCATTATATGATCCAAAGTAAACATTTCGTTCTCCTTAATTATTGATATCTTCAATGTTATTTTTGTACTATATCTGTATCTATCAATCTTTTTTGCATTAATAAAAATAACTGTTATCATTTTCTACTACAATTCGTTTACTTTAGCAACCTTTTTTTGAATCACATGTTTTTTGCCTAGAGTAAAAGCATTTTGGGGACAGTAATTTACACACCTCATACAAGAGATACATTGCTTATGCTGGATTTTCATATGTTGATCCGTTAATCGAATTGCGTTTACAGGGCAGAATTTTTCACACATCCTGCATTTGGTACATAAAGCATGGTCTATCATTATGTTTTCACTCATTTTTGTCCAAATGAAACGTAACTTGGATGAATATCTCATTGCATCCGATAAAAACGGTATTCTTTCCCATTTAGCACTTCCGTCAATGAGTGACTGCACATACGCATCCACCTTGAGTAAAGCTATTCTATTTTTCTCTTTCCCTATTGCGGCTTTCTTTTCCGTTGTTTGCATACTAGTTGCCATTTTAAATTCATATGCACCTATGCACCGATACCCCTTTGCTTCCAGAGATTTTTTCATAGGTCCTACAACTCCACCAGAAAAAGCTTCCATTGTATCTGCAAAGAATACTTGTCTCATTTTCCCTTCCGGTAGACTGTCAATAAAGTCCCATACGATTGGAAACGTTGATTGTATGGCAACTGGAACCACTATTCCCAAATGGCAGTCATTTTCTAATTCAACTGCTCCAGATATAGACATTTTTCTTAGTGTAACAACGTATTTTTGGTTTTCAAATGCCTCTTTCATTTTTCTTGCAACAAGAAGGGTATTTCCTGTCCCAGAAAAATAATAAATTATAATTGGTTTTCTCAACAGCATAACTACACAGACCTCCCAATAGCAGTAACAAATATGAATAAAAATATAGCCAATGAAGTGTTAACCTCTTCGATTAGCATTCATGTCTTTGACATTCTAGTAGGCGACTTTAGGAAAATCCCTGCTAAATCTATTGAATATACAATAAAGTACAAAACAGAGATTATTTGCCCCATAGGTAAAGCATATGAATTTGAAATTAAAAGTAAATAGCTTGTTATATACGATGTGATTCCTTATGTAATAAGAAACACATTAAAGCCCCAAAACACTATGCCTCTTAATCCATTAAAGTCTCTATTCTCAATAGGCCCTTCTGGAACTAATATTGCCAATAAGGTTACATTAATAAACATTAGCGTGCTTGCAAATATCATTGTAATCTGCATTTTCAACCATCCCTTTTATTTTTAAGATATATTAATCTTATCAATTTGGCGGTGTGGTTGTATTGTAAAAAATCAGCGTAATGATTCTATTGGTCTATTTGGTCATATCAGTTATTTCCTTACTATTTAGTAGATATTGGAGCGTTAATTCTTTTTTAACATTTTCCAATTCATTAACCGTTTTACCCGAAAACTTTTTAGCTTTTTTAATCAGGTGGGATTGATCATAATAATAATTTTGCATGTTCTTTCTTCTTACATCGTCCTCAACATTTTTTCTAAATTTTAAAATATCCCCATATGTTTTTGGTGTCAATCCCACATTCTTTTTAAAAAACCTTTCAAGTGCACTTATTGAAATACAGAAGAACTCAGCCATTTTACCAATGTCCAGATTTTCGCAATTGCGCTCAACATAAGTAGTCATTTCGCATAAGCGTTGGAATTTTGTTTCAGAAACCATTTTAGATTCGAGATACTCATATATTTTTTTTACTTTTTCCTCAATGCCCTTTAATTCCTTGATATCCAGGTATAATTCATTAAGTGTACTGTCAATTTCATTTACATCCAAAATTCGCTCAGTAACTGAACATCCCAGCATATTAAACAGCGAAATAAACCCTGCCGGTTTTAAGGAAATACCTATTTGATCTAACTTTCTACCATATTGAACACGCTTGGCGCTTTTGATCTGACCGATAATCGCAGCATTTGGGATTAGTATCTCTTTTTCTCCTTCAATAACCTTATAATCAGATGCATAATTAAAGATAAGGTTTATATGGCCTAGAGGCATAATTACATCTTTCCGCTCTCCTTCAGGAAGAAAATTAGATTCTACCACCCACGTATAATCTATAAAATTGTGTAGCAAATCAGGAGGTCTAAATTGTTTTATTACCATATTCACCTCTCTCCTTTCCTTGTTATTCCTAATAGATGTTAAGCCCTTTCAATCCTCCCAACACCTGACAATTCATAATCAGGATCTTTCATGCTTGTATTACTATTGGTCTGCCCCCCCCACCTCAGGCATAAAGTTTTCCCTTAATTACTATAGAATCTTTCGATCTATATGATTTGTTCATAGCAACTTCACTTCCGGCACCTATGTAAGAGTCGCACCTTTTGCTATCTCAATTTCCCAGGTAATAATATATGGTGAGTTCTGAACCAACCAATATGTTTCCGCTGAAATATTACCGCTCACTTTCATGCCCGTAGATGCAACGGCAGAAACCAAAATAGCGGAGCTTCATTCACTTAGAATTCTATTTTCGTTAGAATCTGTTAGGCTATTAACGCTAGCCGATTCATTCGTCACCTCTACTTACTTTGTTTCCAAGTAGGTACTCACTATTTTTTCCTCTTTAAAAATTCATCTCTTATTTTTACACTATACTCTGCTTCATTTGAAACGACCTCGTAATAATACCGACTCTCATCACTATCGCTTATAAGTATGTAATTTTCAAGTAAATCATACACTAAGGCTCTCACACTGTCCCATTCATTTTTATTTTATCATCTTCTAATAAAACCTTCAAATTTTGGGGAACAGTTAAAGTTTGCTCATCTTTAATTTTAACCCTTGCTACGTTACAGAGGCACGAAATACTTCCTCTGTTACCTGTAGTACACCGCCCTGAGTTGACAATAATGATGCAGTCAGAACCTAGTGGGTCCTTGACTAGAAGATTTTTTCTAATAGTAAGGATCCACTAGAGGTAAACTGCATATATGGATTTGATATAAAGCAAACACTGATTCACTTATAGATGCCAATAGCTCCAAAATCATATAACTTGTCATATGCAGGATTATTTGAGATAAAGTGAATAAATACCGTTGTGTTATCAAGACTAGGCTCTTTGTCAAACAAAAATCTGTCAGCTTGGCGTAAGGCTTGAAGGGCTGTAGGCATTTCGTTATAGAAAATTTTATTTCTAATAAAAGCATTTCCTGTTACGCCTTTGCCATCCACAATCACCGAGCCAATTAAAGCAAGACCTGTTTTATCTTCCTTCCACGCAACTCTCACCTCGTCACGAATTCCTGTAATTTGATCTTCAGCATAATTTTCGGCCACAAACACAAATAGCTCCCCAGTTGTATCCGAA
The DNA here is from genome assembly GCF_031981185.1 of Anaerotignum sp. Classification (GTDB taxonomy): domain Bacteria; phylum Bacillota; class Clostridia; order Lachnospirales; family Anaerotignaceae; genus Chakrabartyella. Next base: position 21,381 of record NZ_DALYUL010000016.1, read on the forward strand.
TGAGTAATCGTATATTTTCTACCCAAAACAGGTTCATATGGTTCCATCATATCCCGATATTGTACAAATACTTTATGCGAATTAAGTTCCTTCACTTTACAAACCTCCTTCAATATAATCACTTATATTCTATACGGAGACTGCAAAAGTGTTAGTTTAGTTATTTTAGACAAACTTTCTCAGAAGCATGCCTGAGCTTTACCAAGGTGCATACTAAATTAATTCTAGTGTCATACAGAAGTTGATAAACAAACTTTGGTAATATTACATTTCAGAGTATTCTTTTATATTGTTCCATAAGACTGTTTTAATCTGAACGCCGAAACAAACATAAACATTAAGAATCTTTTTATCTTGTTTTCATCCATATGATGATGTAATATGAACTCCCCATGTGGTAAATTTTATCAGTGCCACATGGTTCATACATACACTTTTTTGGCAACTGGCTGTTCTAAAGCACCTTATCGTAAAGCTATCGACGAAATTAACAAAGCAATTTAATCTCAGGCAAGAAGTTGTATCTGCTGTTGCAAATGTCAAAACCTTTCATTATGTACTTTTATACTAAAAAACGGCAGGGTTTGTAAATCAATTAACTTGACTGCAAACTCTGCCTCTTATTTTTCACTCATTCAATATTTAATTATGCCTTCAAAGCTAGTGTAAAACCATTATATTTTCGAATTCCGCCTATATTTTTAGGAGCAAAATCCGTCATTTTCTTGCCCTATTTTCATTTCTTTCTCTGAGACACATTTTTGTCATCTTTTTTATCTGCTCAGGGTATCAGAAATCTCCGTTGCCTCGAACACCCAATCATGAGGTCTTGAAGGCATTGGCTCCTTGGTGGAGGGATTCATTTCTCTAATAAAAAGCAGTTGATTTTGCCTGCGTGTTTCCTCGTTAAATTATTTATTCGTTTTGTCATTCTCTTTTTCAATTAATGCATGATCATGAACAGTTGCATTAATCACTTCGTTGATAATATGATCTTCTCGTACTTCACGTACTTTTTTACGAACGATTTCCTCTATCTCAAATTCTTGCTTCAATCCCTCATTAATTGAATAAATCATTAGTAATAAAATAATTGCAAATGGAAGTCCTGTTATTATTGATGCTGTTTGTAAAGCAGTCAACCCACCACCTACTAACAGCGTTATTGCAACAACCCCTTCCATAGCAGCCCAAAAAATTCTTTGAGGTACCGGAGAATCCAACTTTCCACCTGATGTTAAATGGTCTACAACCAAAGAGCCGGAATCGGAAGACGTTACAAAGAATACTGTTACGAGAATTATACCTACAACAGACAAAATACTACTAAGTGGCAATGAATCCAGCATTGCAAATAATGCAATTGAAGCATCCTCTTTAATAGCGGAGACTATATTTGACAAACCGTTTGTTTCCAAGAAAATAGCTGTCCCTCCAAATACAGACATCCAAAAAAATGAAAGTAGTGAAGGAAATACCATAACGCCCAAAATGAATTCCCTAACTGTGCGACCTTTAGAGATTCTAGCAATAAACATACCTACAAATGGAGACCATGATATCCACCATGCCCAATAAAAAATAGTCCAAGATCCTTGCCAATTGGTATTTCTGAATGTTTCTGTCCAAAGGCTCATCTGAACAAAATTAGATATATAAAAGCCGATATTTTGTGTGAAGCCACTCATAATATATACTGTTGGTCCTACACATAAAATAAATACCAGGAATACGCCAGCAAGTGCCATATTGATCTCACTAAGTCGTTTAACGCCTCCATCAAGTCCTAAAACAACAGATATCGTAGCTAGAACTGTTATGCCAATAATTAATCCTAGTTGGATTGGTACACTTATAGCGATACCAAAAAGATGGTCTAAGCCTGCATTGATCTGAGCAACACCAAGTCCAAGTGATGTCGCTAATCCTGTTAATGTTGCCAAAACCGAAAGTACATCAATTACATTGCCCCAAAATCCATAAATTTTATTTCCAATTATTGGATAAAATACCGAGCGTATGGTTAACGGTAACCCTCTATTAAATGCGAAAAATGCCAACCCTAATCCAACAATGGAATAAATTGCCCAAGGATGAATCCCCCAGTGAAAAAAAGTAGTTGCCATAGCTGCTTGCGCTGCTTCAGGAGAACCCGCCACTAAGCCCCCAAACATAGGTGATGGTGTATTTAAGTGTGAGATCGGTTCAGCTACACTCCAGAATAGTAGTCCAATACCCATACCCGCACTTAAAAGCATCGCATACCAAGCAGCTTTAGTAAACTCCGGTTGAGCTTCTGCACCACCTATTTTGAGGTTCCCATATCGTCCAAAAGCAAAGAACAGTGCTGCACCAACAAAAATATTAGCTACTGCTATTAAAAACCATCCTGCATTTTTTGTAATACTACTTAAAATAGTGTTAAAGAACTCCTCTGCCCCTTTAGGAAATATAAGTGTTGTACTAATAAAGATAACTAAAAGTATTACGGAAAAAATAGTTACTTGAGGATGTATATCAAATCCAAATCCTTCCCAATTATTTTCTCCTGGTTCTTTACGACCCGCTTCATCAAATAGTGACACTGTTGGTCTTATTTGCAACCCCTTGAAGGGTTTTCTATTCTTGATTGCTTTCGTGCGTGCTACTTTCTCTGCTTTTTTTAGTTTATCTGCAAGTTCTTTTCTTTTTGATAGTGCTCTCTTCTTTTCATCATCCATATGAATCCTCCCTTAACCCAAGTCTTTAAATAACCTAAGTCCTTCTTTTTATTTTGTATTACAAATATTTTCTAACTATAATTAAAAACTCATTTTTCAGTTTTTGACCAGTTTTATCAATAATTTCTTTAAATTCATCTAACGCCATAAACAAAAGTGCAAATAAATGATTGTCCCTTTCAATTTCTAGATTATTCTTCCGACTCTTTCAAAAATTAACCTCTGCCAGTCCATACTATTTCCTTAATCACAAGTTATGATATAATGGCATCACATATTTACCATAATAACTTCAGGAAATTTCAGTTGCCTTACCTCCCGCTTGTGCCAATTGTAGCGACTTAATAACATCTTCAATTTCGTACTTTTAGTTTATAAAAGACACTTTTAAAAACTTATTTTTCCACTTTTTTAAAAAATTATATCATATTTACTTAGCTTTAGTAAACAAAAAATGGTTCCACGCCTTATTAGATAAACTATTTATGTCGTTAAGACCCATATTAAAACTCCCTTCGTTATTTTATTCCTTGCAGTTTGCCGACTAAAAATTTTATTATAACGAAGGGAGTGGAATTCCTTTTTCGCCTCATTGCCGTAGGTATTCGTTTCTACAAAAAAGCCACGAATAACATTTCTGTTACTCCCGGCTCTTTAACTTCCAAATTATGAAAAATGGGCATAAAAACCGATTTTTCACAGTCGTGGCTTATCTATTCTTTTATTGCATTTACATTTTCCGTAATATTAATTGGATTTATTATCGTAATCACGGATGCTGGTTTAGATGCCTTTTTCCATTGCAATTGTAACGGTTATCATCTTCCACCGCCGTTCATTGGACACCCTAGGTTGTTTTGAAAATTAAATTTTAAATCAAATCAGTTAATACAAAGGCATTAATCGCTCTATCATCCTTTTGTGCCGTAACAATGATTGAATCCACTCCAAAATACTCTCGTATATTTTCTTTTGTAAGTATTTGATCCGTTTTCCCTACAAGAAATTTATTTCCTTTTAAAAGTAAGGTCTTATCCGCAATATTAAGCGCATGATTTGGATAGTGTGTATTCATTACACAGGCAATTCCTTTTTCTTTTGCTAGTTTTTTAATTATTTTCAGTATTGTGATCTGATTTCCAAAATCGAGATGAGATTCCGGCTCATCCAATATCAGCAATTGAGGTTCTCCCACTAACGCACGGGCAAGCAACACCATTTGAAGCTGTCCGCCGCTTAACTGATTACAGGATTTATCACTGATCGCAGAAATGCCTACCTCTTCCAAGGCTCTGTCAGCAAGCTCATAATCCATTTCTCCTGGTGATGCAAATGCAGACAGATACTTTGCTCTGCCAAACACAACCATATCCCTAACTGAGTACGGAAATGAAAATCGGTGTGCCTGTGGTACATATCCAATCTGTTTTCTTGCGCTACCTGTATCTTTTCCATCAATGAGTGAATGGCCTGATTTCCACTTATAAATGCCCATCAAGCATTTTAAGAACGTAGTTTTTCCTATGCCATTTGGCCCCATAACAGCTATTACTTCGCCTTTTTCCAATGATAAAGTAATATCCTGCAAAATAGGTGTATCTGATGTATAGTAAAAACTTCCTTTTTCTACCCGAAGCAACATTATGATTCTCCTTTCATTCGATTATAAATGAGTGCAAAGAATGGCGCCCCGATTAACGCTGTTAGTATTCCAATTGGTATTTCAGCTGCAGTCAGATTACGGGCAACGCTATCTACAATCACCATAAAAATTCCACCAAGCAGCATTGATGCAGGAAGTAAGCCCTTGTGGTTCACCCCCATAAGTCTTCTGGATATATGGGGAATAACCAGACCTACCCAGCCAACAATGCCGGAAACCATTACACAGGCAGCTGTAATAATTGTACTGAACAGAATAACCGCTATACGTGCCGCTTGCGGATTTACTCCAAGGGAATATGCCTCTTCTTCTCCTAATGACAAAATATTAAGCTGCCACCGTAAAAGTAGCAGCCCAGCAATACCCATAACAATTGGCAAAATAATTATTTTTAAATCATTGAATTCTTTATTTGCAAAGCTCCCCATCAACCAGAATGTAATTGTCGGAAGTTGATCGTTTACATCAGCAACATATTTAATCAGTGATGTTAACGCAGAAAATACCGAGGTCACAATAATCCCTGATAAAATATAGGACATTGTTTGAGCTTGCCCCTTGGCTCGAACCATAAAAAGTGTTAGGAACATACTGATCAGTCCGAACGTTAACGACAATACTGATGTCATCACACCCATGCCAGATGTAAGGAGTATTCCAAGGGCCGCACCAAAGCCTGAGCCGGAACAAACACCAAGAATATCAGGACTGACAAGAGGGTTTTGAAATAGTCCCTGCAGTGAAGCTCCTGCTATGGACAATCCTGCTCCAACAAGTAACGTAATAAGAATACGGGGCAATCGGACTTGAAACAGGACATGCTCTGCAACTTCAAAGCCCGGATAGGAAACTCCAGATAGCTTTGCTTCTATCAGTTGTAAGACATCCCCATATCCCATATGGTAACGACCTCCAAAAAGTGACGCTACCATTACAAGAATAAGGAGCCCTACGAGCAAACTAAACTGTAATTTAACATTACCAAGGTTTTGTTTGGGTTTTTTATTCATAATCATTATTTCTGCAACTGTCGTGGACTAAGCACGGCAGAAATCAGCTCCTCCTCCAGCGTAATTTTGTACACCCTACTGTAATAATCTTTAAACAGCATTTTAAAATCACTCTCACTTAGCAACTCCGGATAACTTTTTGAAATCATCCAAAGGGGTGTAAGGGGAGCATCAGAGCATGGCGCACCCCATGAATAGATTCCCTGTGGAATATCAAAGATTGTGTTGTTTTTATAAGCGGAAAGCAAACTCCAGTCCTGTCCGCTAATTTTGTTTTTCAGCATAGCAGAAGCAGGATTTCCGATAAATACATAAATGAAATCGGGATTCCACTCATACAGCTGTTCCATACTAACTTCAGCTTGTCCTGATATTTCTGCTGCCGCATTGACAAGGCCGCTTTTTTCAAACCACATATCTGCATAAGTCCCACTTCCATATACGGAAATCACACCTCCCGTATTGCTGAAAAGAAAAAGTGCAGTCTTTTTTTCTCCTGTATATGTATCAAGAACCTCTGCTCCCTTTTTGACGGAAGCTTCCCATTCATTTTGAAGGGATACAGAATTATTGACCTCAAATATGTCCCGCATCAGGTTATCCCATGCAATCGTAACTGTTTGCGGATTGTTATCTCCTTTTTTCATCATATCGACAATAGGTATGCCCAGATTTTCAATGCCCGATTTCTGAGCTTCTCCATAATAAAACACAATATCCGGATTAAGATTTAAAAGCTCCTCTGTATTAGATACAAAGCCCTCACTTACAAATGAGGTCTCAACATCATTCCAGTTGGGAAAAAGCTTACTTACAATTTCAGTATTTGAAGTCGTAAAAGCTCTGGAATTAGCCCCTACAATCCTATCGGGATTAGAAAGAACACCCAAAAGCACTGATGTCGTTGGCGGAGATATGATGACTACACGCTGTATTTCTGATGCCGTCGGCACAGTCACGGTGTTTCCTCCTAAATCGGTTATTGTTCTCATGCCTGATGCTGATGAATTTTTAGACTCTGTAACAGATACATTTTCAGTCGCTCCGCAGCCTGCGAAAGCCAAAGTCAAAACAATAGATAAAATTAAGAACCATATTTTCTTAGATTTCATTTTACCCTCCTGTTATTTAAAAATGATTTTCTATCAAAGCATTTGCATGCTTCAAAAATTCCCGAATGATATGAAGTTCGTTGTCATTCAAACTTTCAAGATAGGCAAATAACGGGCGGTCATATTCCTGATGATACTGGTTATGAAGCTTATAAGCCATCTCCCCTTTTTCTGTAAGGAAAAGGCAAAAGCGTTTTTTATCCTTATCATCCTCTTTTTTTTCGAGAAAGCCATGTTCTTCAAGTTTTCGGACTGTTTTTGCTACTACAGCACGTGTTACATTAAAGTTGCGTGCCATTTCAGAAATAAATATGCCCGGATGGTCACCCACCATTTTAATCATGTGGATTTCTCCACGATAAAACTGCATTTCTTCCAAGTCAAAATCTAATATATTTGTCTTTCCATTGGCTATTCGCTCTGTCATTTGTATAAAATCACTAATCACAAGTTTTTGTAACTTTTCCATCTTGGAAACCTCCCGTTCTTTTTAAGTAAAATTCGCCTCGCAGTCCTTCAAATACTGCATCAGCCTCATTGCTATGAATTTGTTGAAATCCATGATCTGCTAAAGCATTTTCAATATCCTTTTTTGTAAGCAGTATATCCAGACCATCCAAATGGCTGGATAGCCAGCCAAGAATACTCTCAGGCGGATTCTGATAATCCTCACTAACATTATGCGTTACAACATATAGGTAACCATTTGATGTTAAAGCGTTATATAACTTGCTCATCACAGAATCCAAATGATCTTTTGCAAAGTCCAGTATGCCTGAAGCAATAATCAGATCATATCCTTTTCCGATATCGTCTGCATTAAAGTCTCCCTCCATTACGCTTACATGCTCCAATAGGTTTCTCTCTAATACTAATTCCCGTGACAGCCGTGCTACGTTAGGATGCTCAAAAACAACGCTTTTGCAATTTGGAAAAGTAATTGCAAGCTCTATTGCAAGGATGCCTGATCCACCTCCCAGGTCAAGTATCTTTTCAGGGGGTTTATTACCATAAAGACTTGTCACTGCTTGAATCACAGACTGAACACGCCCTGTATACATTTCAGGAATACTCACCCGCGCAGCCTCATAAAAATCATACACCTCTACCCCTTGATTATTTTGGAGAACGCTAATGTTAGGGCCATTTATTAAACGCTCTTCAATACTTTGCAGAGACATCATTTTCTCCCTAAAAAGGATGCTCTCGCCCAAATAAACAGGACTGTTTGTATTTAAAAAATCATTGCTCTCCCGGGTATTCCGATAAGAGTCACCACTTTTTTCCAGCAATCCAATGGATGCTAATGCATTTAGCACAAAAGATAAATTTCGCTCATTTAAGCCTGATTTCGTTGCAACTGCTTTTGGAATTTCCCAGCTTTCCAGATAAGAAAACAATTTCAATCTTAATGCTGATAGAAGCAGCTCTGTTTCTCGTTTCTGATGAAGCATTTTATAGTAAAGCTTTTGATTTCTTTTAAATTGATACACTAGTTCACTCCCCTTTAGTTAGCTATCACTAACATATTGTATGCCAAGTATACATTCTTTTCAATTGTATGTCAAGCATACAATTGACCAGTCGAAAGTTTCATTTGAAATAGGATAGGGCATATCCCGCTACCCTATCCTATTTTACCTCCGTAAAAATCAATATTTGAACGCCAAAAGCCACAAAACCACCTGAGTTAATGAACTATCTCCATATCCTATAGGAAAAGCAATCTGCACACAACACACCATATACTCGATTCTTTCGTTGCCCCTCGGCTAAGATGCGAACACAAGAATGCACACCCGTCGTCTGTATAAAGGAGCCTGGTTCACAGGCTTTCCTGCTGTCATTCCGCAAAAAAGCGGTAGGCACTACCAGTGTATCTCTAGACTTGAAAAGTCCATTTAATATTCCTATTTGATCGCACCTTTAAAATGCGCATATAAAAAGCATCAACCTTGGGAAGATGCTTTGAGTTGTTACACTATTTAGTTTCGGCTAAAATTAAAACCTTTCATCGGAGTTGTAAGCTTCCAACGTTTTTTCAAAGGAAGGTAAATCAAGAAACCGAAACTCAAATTTTCCTCTGAATAATCTAGTACATACTTTAATCGTCCACTCAACTAGCAAATCCGGCATAAGCGGACGTTCTTCTCCAATGAACATGACTGCATAATATGGTTTGTAGGACGGACTTTTGAGGTCAAATATATTTTTCCCTTCAAGCAACATATCATTGCAAGTACATATGTTAGGCTGAAATGTTTGGTAGTATAGAGCACCAATAAAAAAATCTATTTCTCCGCACTTCAAAGCACGATATTTCTCCAAAAAATCAGCGTATTCCGAATCGTCACGATCCATAAATTCGTCATTCTCAATCATTATTTCAAGGGCAGTCAAAGTATAAAAATCAAAGTGGAAAAATTCAGATTCCCTATCAGGTTGATCAACGATATGAAATTCTACCCCATTTATTACGCCTTTTGCATACTCTCCTATATGGTAAACACGATACCAATAATCCCAATGTCGTACAAAAATATATTTCATAGACTTTCTCTCCTTGAACAAACAAAGATTTTATAAATGACTTCCAATAATACTTTCAAGCTATCTTTGTTATTATAACATGTTTTCACTTTTGCAAACTTTCCGATTATATGATGAGCTTCATAATCTTCAGTCCTTGATATACCTTTTTTTAAGCTTGGCAAATCATCATATCCTCAACGCCTACTTCATTGCATCAGCAAGTTTGTCACTATTCTTAATCCTTCGAGTTACAGCTGAAACAAAAGGCAGAACTGCCGTTCCATCCAAAACCACTTTAAATCCATTCCAAATAGTTCGATTACTGCAAATTCTGCTAAAGATAAAGTAACAACCAATTTCATAAAGTGTTTCTACACCAAACAGCCTATAGCAGAAATTGAGAGATACTTTTTTTGATAGTTTTCTCTTCCAGAAGAGTATTTGTATATTTTCTCAGCCAGCTATTTCCACATATCGCAAACGTATATTTATTAGAATATCGTTACTGAATCTTCCGATTAAGACAATTCACTTACTTTCATCCTACTTATGTTTTAATGTATTTTTGAATTAGTCGATAAGCCTTTGGTTGACTAATTCCTAAAACCTTAGCTACTTTCACACTCGTTTTATATTTTTCAAATGCAGCTATAACCATTTCGCGCTCTACTTCCTCCAAAACATCATCTAATCGACGATGAATGTCCAGCGTTTTCTTTTCGGAAGTAAGTTGAAATAAATCTTTGGGCAAATCCGAGATATGAATTGCTTCTTCTTTTGATAAAACCACTAATTTTTCCATTATATGAGATACTTCTCTCACATTACCCGGCCAAGCATAATGCTCCAATATCCTCAGCGCTTCTTCATCAAACCAATGTCCTTGGCCGTGAATATGATTAAACTGTTGTAAATAATACTGTAATAACGTGATAATATCCTCTTTGCGCTCTCGAAGAGGCGGAATTGTAATTTCAAAGGTATTTAGACGGAAATATAAATCTTCCCGAAAAGATCCTGCTTGTACCATTTGTTTTAAGCTACGGTTTGTAGCAGCAATTATTTTTACATTGACTTTTTGTTTTTTCTCCCCACCAATAGGGATAAACTCTTGATTTTGTAAAAATATAAGCAATTTACTTTGCAACTCGTAAGGGATTTCAGAGATTTCATCTAAAAACAAAGTCCCTCCATCAGCAATTTCAACGATGCCCTTTTTCCCACAAGCACTGGCTCCTGAAAAGGCTCCACGCTTATAACCAAATAATTCAGATTCTATCAAATTTGGATTCATACAGGCACAATTCAATACCACAAAAGGATTTTTGTTGCGATTACTGCAATTGTGAATATGCTGCGCTAAAAAGCTTTTTCCTGTACCCGTTTCTCCTAAAATAAGCATAGGTGATTGTATATTTTTAAGCTTTTCTGCCATAAAAAGAATATCCTTCATTGCTTCACTTTTATATACAAAAGCCTCCTTTTCAGACTTGTCCTTCATAACCAAAACTGAGGCTTGTTCTGTTTTGCTAATTTGATTAATGTAATAGATGTCATTTACATTTTGGGCAACATATTGAAGATTTCCTTTATCATCAAAAATTGGCACTGAAATCGTCAAAATATCCTGACCTAAATTTGTTATCTGCCTTTTTGTTACCATCTGCTTTGTTTTATAAACCAAAGGGAGGGTGGAATTACCCCAGTAAACTTGATCTAATTCATCAAACTTTTTTCCAATTAGTTTTTCCGCTGGAATGCCATAGTGCCGCGAGCTTGCTTTGTTTAAGTAAACCAAGCGGTAATTATTATCATAAATCATAATTTCATCATGCAACTGATCAATAATGCTATGAAGCACCTCCGAAGAGATGGAATTTTCTTTTTCTTCCATAAAGCCTCCCCCTTTTTCTCTACTATTAACATCATTATACCAAAAAAAACCATTCAAAATGAAGATCTTTCGAAATTATTTCGAAAGACCTTCAAATGGGAAATCTATATGTTATAGGATTTGTTAAATATAAAGAGGTTGCCTAGAGTTTAAATTAATTTAATATTATTACTTTTCAATTCTAAACTCCTTGATAATTTCATCTTTCGTTTTACTTCCAAAGTCTCTATACATTTCTCGTAAAAATCCATGGTAAATAATTCCTAGTATAACGATTAATGGCAAACCAGTTGCTAATACAATTGCCTTAATTGTATTGATATCTGTACCGATATATGCAATAGCAATAGGTATCAAAACTAAAATCAAACACCATGCAAATTTCAAGCCTTTTTTAGGTTCTTCATTTTCCTTTAAGTCTTTGCTTATAGTGGAAGAAAGGGTAAATGATGTTGCATCTAATGTCGTTGCAAGGAACAATACAATAACAACCAGATATAACACCATTGCAATTTTGCTAAAAGGTAATGAGCTTATGGTTGCTTCTGCAATCATTTCAGACTGACCATTTGCAAGCATTGCAGGAATATCTAAAATGCCTTCCATTCTCAAGCCCTGCTGATATGCTGTTACAATTCCGAAGAAGAAAAATAATCCAGCAGTTCCGGTAATAAGCATGTTAATAATAATTTCTCTAACTGTTCTACCTTTAGAAATCTTTGCTACAAAAAGGCCTGTAAAAGGACCAAATACCAGCCAATATACTAAATAAAATACAGTCCAGTCCTGAGGATAACCTGTCTTTGCCACAGGGTCTGTCCAAAGAGTCATACGTACAAATTCTTTTGACAGCAAACCTAAAGAGTTAACCAATGAATCCAAAATATACTGTGTAGGGCCTGCAATCAAAATAAACAAGAGCAACGCAATACAGAAATATACATTCCAGTCACTGATTTTTCTCATTCCTTTTTCAATCCCCAGAAGAGATGTTATGGAATAGAGCACTGCTGTTCCAACCAAAACACCAACCATTAATACAAAAGAAGTACTTATGCCAAATAAGCTTGCAATGGCTGCTGCAACAGTAGATGCAGAGGCACCTGCTGAAATACAGATGGAGCCAACGGCCGCAAAGATGAAAAGGAAATTTACGATTTTTCCAAACCAACCATTTACACGTTTTTCCCCAACGGAATATTTGCAAAGAGCACTAAAACGCAATTCATTATCTTTCTTTATGTAATAGTGATAAGCAAAGGGAAGTACAAATACACACAGTAGTGCCCATGCAGCTGGACCCCAGTCATAAATAGTATACGCAAGAGAAAGTTCATATGCATATGCTTCGCTGATAGGAGCGCCAGCCAATTGTGGAGCAGCATTAAAATGGTAACCCCACTCCAAAAATGCCCAATAAACTGTTCCTGCACCTAAACCTGTAAAGAACATCATTGCTACCCAGCTAACTGTTTTATACTGTGGTTTTTCGTTCCCAAAACGAATACTACCATATTTGGAAAAGCCAAGACCAATCAAGAAAATTAAAATAACAATTGTAATAATCTGCATTGATGAGCCGAAAGTATGGGTTAAAACTTTCATAACCTGCCCAGCAAATTGCGTTCCCTGTTCAGGGAAAACTGTCAAACCCGCCACCAAAGCAAGAATAATCATGATACTTATTACCATTAAAGCAACTTCATATCTATCCTTTAGTGAATTTGTTTTTTCTTGTTTCACTTAAAATCCCCCCTCAAATTTAAATAATGTGAAAACTAAATTTTTCGTATAACCATATTACTTAGACAACTTTGTTCTCTTTATATTGTTTTATTTCATCCTCTGTGTATCCTAAAGATAGTAAAATATCACTCGTATGTTCCCCAAGTGTTGGCGAAGGAATGTCTAAAATTGGCTGGTTTTCAGATAGTTTCATAGGGTTGCCAACCAGTTTTAGTGGACCAATTACGGGGTCATTTACTTCAATCACCATTTTTCTAGCTACTAAATGTGGATCCTCAAGAGATTTCACAATATCAATAACAGCTGACAGAGGGATATCTGTATCTGAAAAGAGTGCTTCCATCTCTCCCATGGTTTTTTCTGCAAAAATAGGCAACAGTATTTCTTTCAGACGCTGCTTATTTGCAACACGATTTTCATTAGTTTGGAAATCTTTTTCCTCAAGTAGTGGCAACAAGGACATTTTTTTACAAAATGTTTCCCACATAGCATCATTTCTTACTGTAAGTGCAATATAGCCATCTTTTACCTTGTAAGTATCAGCTGGCGCACAGTAGTGGCTTGTATTTCCTGTTCTTGAAATAACATTGCCTTTGTTTGTATATTCCAAAATAGGGTATTCCAATAAAGTATACAAAGACCCCAACATGGTAACATCAACTTTCTGACCCCGTCCCGTACGTAAACGATGATAATATGCAATGAATATACCCAGATACAAAATCAATCCAGAATAGCTATCGCCGATTGCAGGCCCAATTTTGGTAGGCCCTTTCTCAGGAAAACCATTCACATCCATTACGCCGCTGATTGCCTGAATAACGTTGTCGTATGCAGCAAATTTTGAAAGAAACCCTTCAGTTCCAAAACCAGAAATGGATGCATAAATAATGTCAGGCTTAATTTTTTTCATATCATCATAACCGATGCCATATTTCTCTAAGGTTCCTGCTTTAAAGTTTGAACACACAATATCCGCATCTTTTACTAAATTAAAAATTATTTCTTTCCCTTCGGGGCTTGCAATATCTAAAGTAATGCTTTTTTTGCCACGATTAAATGATGCATAGTACGCGCTATACTCATTTTTAAACGGTCCCCATGTTCTTGCTTGATCGCCACCATCAATTCGTTCAACTTTAATGACCTCAGCACCGTAATCTGCAAGATTCAAAGAGCAGAAAGGCCCTGCATATGCATGTGTGAAGTCAATAACCTTTACACCATCTAAAATCCCCATTTGTTTCACTCCTTTTAGTTGTTTTTCGTGCCAATCTGAAATTTTTCCAAAATCTCTTTCGTATGTTCTCCTAATGCAGGAGCTTCTGCAAAAATTTCAGATGGAGTTTCACTTAAAGTAAACGGTAATGTTGGATATACTAATTTGCCAAGTTTTTTACTTTCCACTTCTTTAATAAAGTGGTTTTCAATCGTATTTGGCATATCCGTGATCTCTTTCACATTAAACACAGCACAGCAAGGAATTCCTTGGGTACGGCACTGGCTTTCTACATAGCTTTTTTCCATCTTAATAATTTTTTCCTGCAGAAGCGGTCTTAAAATAAAGAGATAATCCGTTCTTCTACCCTCATTATCTAAAAATCTTGAATCATTTTTTAAGTCATCAAAACCCAAAACATCACAGAAACGTTCCCATTGAACTTGGGTTGCACACCCTACCGCAACATATCCATCTGAAGTCTCAAATGTGTCATACGGAGCACAGGAAGGGTCAAAATTACCTTTTCTTGTGTGAATTTCTCCTACAGTTGAATAAGCCGCAGGTGCTGCTTCAATACATGAATAAACGGAATCTTGCAAAGATATATCCACTTTTTGACCAACACCACGTTCGAACTTATCAACTAACGCCATTACAATAGCTGATGCAAAAAAGCCTGCTGCATAATGCTCTGCAATAGAAGGCCCAGCCTGACAAGGCTCCTCGTTTATCACTCCTGTCATATCCATAGCAACGCCTCTTGCTTGTGCAACTAAGCTACTCCCCGGTTTTGATTTCATAGGACCATCTTGGCCAAAATAAGAATAAGCTGCGTAAATCAAGTCAGACTTTACTTTTTTCAAGGTTTCATAGTCTAAACCAAATTCTTCTGGATTAGGAATATCCTCGCCAATACAGAAAACATCACACTTTTGAATTAGTTTCAATAGAATTTCTTTTCCTTGTTCGGTAGTGTAGTCTAAGGAAATACTCTTTTTACCACCGTTTAAGTAATTGAAATAAATACTCTGATCTTCCCTCATAGGTTCCCAATTTCTTGCCTTATCACCTTCTGGTGTTTCAACTTTGATAACCTCTGCCCCAAAATTCTTCAAGTACATTGTTGCCAAGCTGCCAGTTAATTTCTGAGTCAAGTCTAAAATAACAACTCCCTGCAATGCTACTGTCAATAAAATCACTCCCTTTATATAATCTTTAGTTGAAACCATACACAAAACAAAAAATAGTTAGTATATTTTCACAAGAAATTCAACTGTATTATTTAATAAGCAATAATTGTGCCAAAACAAAAGGGTGATTTTACTGTAGAAAAAGGCAATATTTTTAATCGTTTTTCATGTTATTATTCTATTTGGAATAACAAGATGAAAAACAGCTATTCATTTTAGAATAATTTATTCAAATTTGAATATAGAGTTTGCCATATGAGATTTTCTTTTTTGGAAATTCACATCCAAAATAGATTAAGACTGATATTGGGCTCCTCATTTGTAGGAGCTCTCAGCTTTTCGTTCACTAAATTGAGAAAAGCGCTGATATGAAAACTTAAAAAGAAGGAAAACTTGCCTAGAAAAGAAAAAGCAAAAGGTTGCTGCGTATTGTAGGGTTAACATAATATTTGAAAGCCAATATGAAACTGTCATATTAAGTAATTCACAGTGGGAGTATGCAGGTGTAATATGTAATATTTTAATTACGTAGAGGACTTAGACAAAAAGGACGAACTAGTTTCGAGAACATTGTCTAGGAATGTTTTAGAGATTAATTATTATAAGAAAATTAATTGAAAAAGGCATTAAATGCATTTAGAAATGAAAATCTAAACTCAATGGAAGATGAAGCAGAATTTGCAATCATGCTAAGTGGTATTATAGATGAGGAAGAAAATTTGGAAAGCGAAAAAATCATGTACACATGCTATTATGTGTGGAGGTTATTTCGTAAATACAGTGAAAAAAACTCAGACAGTTGCATCAGGCATGCAACCTTGCAATGTCTTGCGTAGACAATAATGATGTGGTGCAAGCCCACTGGTTTCTTGGCGGAAGCGTATTGCCAAGCTGTATAAATCAAAATTAAATGCTCTATATTTCTTATTTCAAGACTATCCACTTTACTTAAAATGTCATTGGGGTTTCAAATACGTCTTTTGAAAGAATAATACTAAAACAGTTGAGTCAGTTTGTGGGATAATTGGAAGTTATAAAAAAAGGCTGTCAGCGCTAACTGACAACCGTTTTAGGTCTTCTTTCATTGTGAAACCATTTGACGTGCATTGAGTACTATTTGAGTAATAAATTTCCCGTCCATCACGGAGAAACCTGCCGTTCCGTCGTAGCGTTCAGCTATGTAGTAAATACTTTTAGTACCCGTTCCGCCACACTGCTTTTGAGTTACAGGAAATTCGCCATCAAAGACAATATCCGTTCGGCAGGTGTTTTCCACCTGCACACGCAAGCGATTATCAATAAATTTAGTAGTGACTATGATTTTCTTTTCGTCTTTTCCTTTCACCCTTAGACATCCCTCCAACGCATTTTCTAAAGCATTTCCGAGTACACAAGTGAGATCGATGTTATCGATGCCGATGTTCTCCGGCACACTCACATGAAACAAGATATTGATACCTTTAACCGATGCTCTATAAGCATAGAGGTTAAAAATGCTGTTGGCAATGGGGTTTGAACAAAAGGAATCTCCATTATATGCATCTAGCGCAGCGTCAAAACTTTTCATATAGGTTTTCAGATCGTCTGTATCACCAGTTTGTAACATCTTCATGATAACTGCATTGTGGTGATGCATATCATGCAGCTGTTGTGATGCCATTGCTACTGCCGCCTTTTGCCGTGCGAGCTCCGATTCCCACAGCTTGTCTTGTTGTACCATGAGTAAGTTTCGGTTTTCCAAAGCATATTTTTCTACAATATCACTTGCCTGGATATACAGAAGATAGTATACCGCTAAGAACAACATATAGACGATGACGATAACAATTTGATTCCAGTTTTTCCGTTCCCAAAAAAAATATGGAACTGGATAGTACAGAAGAACGATTTGAAGAATTAAAAACAGCAGAGGCACCAACGTAGCGGCATGCCACTCTTTGTCCAAAGAATCCACCAATCTACGAAAGTGCGGGCGAACAAATTTAAATAACAATGGGATCGTCGCCCCATAGATAATGGTACGAGCGATGTTGTACTCAGTCACATACCCAACACCGCCTTCGTGTACACTCAACATTGAGCTTATGTAACTGATGGCGATATATATATTAATACAAGTCAAAAAGTTAAAGACTGACACAAAAAAGGTATCAGCAGAACAGATTAAGAACCATGCGAGTATCAGTACCAAAATAATAAATATGGCAACACTATCCGCAGCATGAATACCCCGAGTAAAAATTACTCCGCAAAGACTGATTATCCCTAAAAACATCACCGTTAGTCCTGCTGTGATGCGTTTTTTGACAGGTTTCCGAAAGCACATGGTGGCGGCGGATGTCAGAGTTGCCCCGATCACCGATTCGACAAAAGAAAAAAACAGCAGAATTTCGTACATTACCTTCACCTCCTTTTTCTTTATTTTATCTCAAAATAAGCATAAAAACTGTTTTTGGGGTAATTGCTATTATTTTAGGGACAATTGGCATAATTTCAGTCCTCTGTGAACATTTGGAACCGCAAAAATTCATTCTTTAACTTCTGGTAGGCGCGGTAGGGGTAAGGGAGACGTGCACCTGTATCAAAAATGATGACATCCTTTGAAATCTGGCGGATATATTTAAGGTTTAGTGTCAGAGAAGCGCCGCATCGGACGAAATATTTGTTC
>NZ_DALYUL010000016.1:39147-40781 GCF_031981185.1 Anaerotignum sp.
CGCAAGCAACTCAAATATTTCTGAGGCTGTCATGCGAACCTCCAACTTGTTTCCCTGGACCATATGAATGATCTGATAGTTGTTTCGCCCCGTTTCTGTAAATACCACATCTAGGGGTATAAGTCGAGTGATACCCTCTGACGTCTTTAGTGTGATAATGTTTTGCTTGTCCGCATTCATTCGTGATATGATTTTATCCAAAGCAGAAAAAATCCCATCCTCTGTATAGGGCTTAACCAGATATTGTGCAGCATCCACTTCAAAGGCATCAAGAGCATGGTTCCGCGACGTGGTGAGGAATATGATTTCGGCTTCATCACCAAGATGACGTAGTTCTCTTGCCGCATCCGTACCCAGCATCCCGGCCATATAGACATCCAGCAGTAACACATCAAAGCCCCCCTGCTCAGCAACATACGACAATAGCTCTAAAGGTGCAATGAAGGAGCAAGTTTTAATTTCATATTGTGGGTGCTCATAAGCATACTTCATGAGTAATTCTTGCGTGTTTGTAAGCTCTTGAGGCTCGTCATCACAGATTGCAATCTTGATCATTGGTCTATGCCCCTTTCTATAGCGTTTAATATTAGTATTATAATTATATTTCTTCAAAAGTTAACATTCAACAAAATTCTCTCTATTTTTAATTCATTTAGTCAAATTATACAGGTAAAAGTTATTTGATTTAGTTTTATATAAAAACAGAGGCACTAAGTTTTATCATCTATATGCCTCTAGAATTTCTTCGTTTTAATTTTAAGAATAAGCTTATGACTAATGAATCGACATAGCACAAATCGGCAATGGCGATTCACTTGTTTGTTACAAACTAATACTATTACAACATTAATTTTAATAAATCTTTTAATAACAATTGCTTCCTCGGCTCTTGTAGCGCTTTCTTGTAATACAAAGCTGCCGCCCTCTCTGCCCGTTATCACTTTTGTTTCCTGGCAATATTTAACTCCGTCAATCGCCCAAGATGAAATACTTGTGCTGTCGGCATAGATGAGTAACCCATCTGCTGTATTTGCCTTTTTTAAAAGGTTTGCAAAGTTTAGCATGATGACTGCCATTTACTCACGAGTTACCTCCTCGTAGTAGAAGCTTGTTTTCTCAAATGCCCTTGATGATACCTCTCTCACTGGTCCATGCTACATACTTGGCGTAATACTGGTCTGCATCCACATCGGAAAAGGTGCTTGCTCCCGAAATACTGCCATAAGAGTTTTCATACAATCACCGATAACGGTTACAAACATGACTCTTATCTGTTTCATTGGGGCCCCGCTGATCTTTTGATATCCTAGAAATATTTCACGTTCCGTCACGAAGTCAATGCTTGGTTTTGGGTATTTTTGCTATTGTCATAATTTTGCATGTCTTTTTGTTATAAATAGAGAGTATAACCTTGAAATTTTAAGAAAATACTTAATAACAATTGACAATTCTGTTTAACTGCGCTATATTTGTATGTACAAACAAAGGAGTGTGTGCTATGAAAAATACACTTAATACAGAGCAATGGAACTGTAGCATTGAAGACTGTTTATTCTTTTCTACAACCAAGCTGGCAAGAGAACTGGGTAAATTGGCAGAAGAAGCCTTTCAGGCAACCGGGCTGTCCCCCAGCC
>NZ_DALYUL010000016.1:40791-56397 GCF_031981185.1 Anaerotignum sp.
TTACTGCTATACATTGTCAATCAAAAAGGTGAAATCCCACAAAAAGAGATTGGCGAACTTCTTCATTTAACGCCTTCCACCATTACTCGATTACTCGATAAGTTAGAGCGAAAGGGATATGTTGAAAAGCAGTCTATGGGAAAAAATGTTTACCTTAAATCCACCTCAGAAGGATTAGCACAACAACAGCAAATTGTTAATTCTTGGAACTGTTTGCATAACAGCTATCAAAGTATTTTAACACCGGAGGAAAGCACCAGTTATCTTGAATTAAGCAGCAAACTCTTGGAAAAATTAACAGACAAATAAAAACAATGGTAGGAGGTTATTTAATATGAAAGAAATATTTATAAGAAGAAGCATCCGTAAGTTTACCGAACAGCCTGTTGAGGTGGAAAAAATAGAAAAGTTAATCAAAGCCGCCATGCAGGCACCCTCTGCTGCCAATCAGCAGCCATGGGAATTTATCGTCGTGCAGGACAAGGAAAACCTGTTGAAGCTTTCCGAAACTTCACCTTATGCAAAACCTGTAGCAAATTCCCCAGTAACCTTTGTTCTTCTTGGTAATGACGCCCATATAAAGGTTCCAACCGGTTGGGAGCAAGATATGAGTGCTGCAGCGGAAAATATGTTGCTGGAAGCCGTACATTTGGGTCTAGGTGGTGTATGGTTTGGTATTGCCACAGCTAATTCCGCAGTGGAAAATGTACGTAAGTTGTTCGATCTCCCTGAAAATATACGTCCCTTCGCCTTAATCTCTGTCGGCTATCCCGACGGTCAGGAAAACGTATTTGTCGATCGCTATCAATCAGAACGTGTACATTACGAAAAATGGTAAATGAAGAGGAGAAATGAAAATGATTACAGTAATTGCGCAAAACCAAATTAAGACTGAAAAATTAAACGATTTTATTGCACTCGTTACCCAATTGGTGCAGGACACAAGGAAAAATGATGCCGGCTGTATTCGGTATGAACTTTTGCAGGATGCGAAAACTCCCAATCTTCTGACTATGTTGGAAGTATGGGAAAATCAGGAGGCACTGAGCAGTCATATGAAGTCAAAGCACTTTCAAGAAGCATCCCCCCTGCTTGCCGATTATCTGGAAAAACCAGGCGAAGTCCATCTCTATACAACGTTGATTTGACAGAACGGGAGGCTATGAAGATAGAATTTCCCATTGAAGAAACAGTAAAAAACCGTCGTAGCATACGGTGGTTCTAATTCAGCCTATATCTTCACCCCCCCCTTTATGACCCGAGAAAAACTTGGCGTCTATGGCATGTAAACTATAAAAGAAGCAAGAGGCATTGGAAACTCCTATGCCTCTTGCTTTTCTTAAGCTTTCGCCTATACTTTAAAAATAAACACTCCAATTTCAAGGGAAAAGGCAAGGACTACTCCATATACAGTGGCAGCAAAACCAAGGCAGGCTTACAGCACCACCGCCAAGCTGTTCAGGGGAATCTCATGGGGCAAATATACATAAATCATTGGAATGTCAATGCCCAAAAGATCTTCCGACATTTTTAATGTAAGCTGATTCAAGTCAAGAGAAATTATTAATGAGATTTGCCTCATTCGATTGCCTTAATACGATCTATCAATGATTGTTTTCCCAGATAACGCACAACCAATGTTGAATAGCAAAGTTGAATTATCGCTAAGATTGCCGTAAACAGAGCGACCGCCATCCAAGGAAAATGATAGGTTAAAGTGCCAAAGATACCAACTTGATTAAAGAAAGTGCAGATAACAAATCCTGAAGGAGCACCAACCGCAACAGCGAGAATAAGCGCAATGCCAACATACCACAGGCATTCCGCGGAAAGCATAGAAACCAATTGTCTGCTACTCATGCCTACTGACTGCAAAATTCCCACCTCCTGTTTCTTTGCCAAAAGATTCGTCATCAGTGTGTTCACTAAATTGACCAGCGCAAACAAGAACAAGAATGTAACCAATGCATATAGCCCCTTTATCATCTGACCAGCCATATCCCTTAAACTGTCCGCAAGATCTGTTCGGGAAGTAATATCAATCCGTCCATCGGTGGTAACGGAGAAAACTGCGTTCCGCACTTCTTCTGAGTCTTTATCCGTATATACATTCCACACCGTATTAAAGTTCTTAACCTTCGGATAAAGCTTGGATAGCGTTTTATCCGTAACCAAAAAGGGAGATGCGCTCACACCAGTTTTAATATAGCTCTCTGCAATTCCAAGAACAACCAGCTCCACACTTTGGCCATCATATCCTTTGCAAAAAAGCACATCACCAACGTTTGGCGCATAATCATTATACCGTGCAAGAAGTTGTTCAGGATCAGCAATTACTACACCTGTTTTTTCAGTCATGGTCTTATAATCCACGTCCCCTTCGCTTATAAATTCAGGATATAAAAACTGAGCGAATTGTTCTTGTGTCAATCCAATAAAGGAAAATCCCCCCGGATTCTTCGGCAAGCTTACTTCTGCATAGCTGCTGTTGTAACACGTAACCCCAGTGACAAAATCCAAACTGAGAAAGGTTTCGTACAACGTGTTATCAAACGGATTTTCCTCTAATACAGTATGTTGTTCTTCCAAACTGGGATGAGAAAGACTGAGCATATAATTTCCCCCATCTCCCAGATTTTGCGCCGCCATACTGTCCACATCAAAAGATACAGCATAGGTAGCGACACACATTAGCATAACGGCAGTTAGTCCTAGAGAAATAAACGTTAGAACAGACTTTTTCCTGTTACGCACAAAACTCATTCTGGCCAAGGACAGAGGGGTTATATGGCGATGTAATGGCTTGGAAATGTTTTTTCCTTCCTGCCCCGAATAAAGAGTCATCCTCACCGCTTCAATTGCCGACACTTTCCCCGCCATGCGGATTGGTACACAGGTAGCAAGAAGCACCGATAAGGTCATTACAGTCGCTACACCAAATGCTGATCGCAGATTAGTTCCCCACTGCCAATATTCAGGCATCCACGCAAATATAGCACATCCGGCAATCATGATTCCAAGCGGAATAGAACGCAGGCAAAGAATCAATGTTTCTCGCCGCACAATACGCTTTAGTTGTTTGGAGGTCGTACCAATTACCTTTAGTCGTCCGTATTCTCGAAACTTCCCGGACACAGAAATATAGAAAAGACTGTATATAACTACACTAGAAGCGAAAACCAACAGAAAACCAACCAGATAAAGCATGGTATTATCGGATGATTGAAACCCGACCATATCAAAGTAATTGGAGCTATAGAAGATTTTATCTTCCGGTACACGCTGTTTCAGTAAAAAGCCTTTAATCTGGTCTTTTAAAGTATCCATATTTTCTTCATTACCACCAGTCAAGCGAAAACGGAAGTCAAAAGTGGGAATAGAAGAAGAACGGGTAACAGCATATGCTTTAGATGTAAAAATTGTAAAAGATCGGGATGTATTATCGCTCCGTAAAATGCCTGTCACCATATAATCTCGCTTTATCCCATCCCCCATATCCAACTGAATAAGCTGTCCTGTGACAGCCGGCAGGTTAAGATACTGTAAAAATGGCAGTTCCACCATAATTTCCGTCTCTGCCTCTGGCAAACGACCGTCAATATCCGGCCGTCCTGCAAGCCGAATCTGATTTTCATCTTCATACAATACCGTCAAAGAGGTATCCCGATAGCGTATTGCACCGATTGTTTTGGCAACACCCCATTGCTCAACCTCCGGCTGTTCTGAAATAGTGTCGATTACTTCCTGCGTAATGCCGGCGCAAACTGCTTGATATTGTCCCCTAATGAGATTCACCAATTGCATATTCTGTGCAGAAAGATAAAAGCACAATGTGGATAGAAGCACTGTTGCAAATATAATCGTAATAACAACAAATAGATTTCGGCGCTTATCTGCTTTCAGACTTCTGTCTGCCAGTTTCCTTACGATAGCTCCTGTGTCATTTTCAAACGGCAATGTCATAATATCCCCTCCTTTTAATCAACGATTTTGCCATCTTCAATCCGCACAATCCCATCGGCAAGTTGAGCAATTTCGCTGTTATGGGTAATCATGACTATTGTTTGACAGAACTCCGCACTGGTACGCTTTAAAAGTCCCAAAACATCCGCACTCGTCTTGCTGTCGAGGTTTCCTGTTGGTTCATCTGCCAACACAATAGCTGGTTTTGTAATCAGGGCACGGGCAATTGCTACCCTCTGCTGTTGACCTCCGGAAAGGTTGTTTGGCATGTTTTTCACCTTATCCTCCAGCCCAAGCATAGATACCACATCACTCATAAAACTCCTGTCTACGGTGTCGCCGTCCAGCTCCACAGGCAAAACAATATTCTCATAAACATTGAGGATCGGTACTAGGTTATAATTTTGAAAAACAAAGCCGATGTTTCTGCGGCGAAAGATAGTCAGCTGTTCATCATTCATCTTTGCCAGCTCCTTGTTATTTACCGTAACACTGCCGGAGATAGGCGTATCCAATCCTCCCATCATATGAAGCAGCGTAGATTTGCCTGAGCCGGAGGTTCCAACCACAGCAATAAACTCCCCCCTCTCCACAGAAAAGGTCACGCCGTCAAGGGCCCGGGTAAGGTTCGGCTCTGTGCCGTAATATTTTCTTAAGTCTGTTGTTTGTAAAATACCCACATTTAAACACCTGCCTTTTAAGTTTTATGAGTATATTCTAGAATCCAATTGTTACAGAAACCTCCTAAAATAAAAGTTTCATTAAAATACTTATAGGAGATTCTATACTGCACTCTCCTCATGCCACCATATAGGAATGGTGGCTTGAATACAAGCCTTTTCTATATTCTTGTTGTGTTCATGTGGGCCAAACACATTTACATTGTGCGTTCAAACATAGAAGGATTCAAGAAACGAATCGTCTTAAAAGCAAAGGCCCTCCGACACTTTTGATGTCAAAGGGCTTTCACAAGACTTTAAACCATTTATTTAATTGGACTGTGCTTTCTCAATTGTACTACCTTAATCATAATGAACTTAAAAACCAGTAAGTGGCATAATGCTGGCCAGTATTAATAAAAATAAGTATCACATAGGAATGAAATAAGATGAAGTATGTGGCACAGATAATATAAGAAGTCAAGTTTACTACTCTAATAACTTTGTCGCCGGGCTACCTGAAGAACGGACGAAATAAAAAAGAGTCATCAAGTCCAGCTCAACATAAATTAGAATGAAACTCTTATTGATATTTCTGGGGTTTCATCTACCGCAAGAAAAAATCAATTTCTCACACGACAACAAATCAGCAATAGATACCGAGAAAAATTTGATATGCTTTTGAGTGAATCAATAGTAGAATAACCCTTGCCCCTTTCCCATTTTGAGAAAGCAGTTCTGGACAAAAAAAATTATTCTGTAAGCTTTTCTTATGTCTTTAATTTTTCTTTTTAAAGCTGTTCCATCCCCTCTAAATATTTTACAGATAGCCCTCAATTCTAAAGAGATACTTGTTCTACAGGGAAATTCTTTTATTGTTATGCATTTCAGGCTGTTAGCTGGCTATGTTATTATCTGTGCATTTAATCGTTGCTCCCTTTTTCACCCTGTACATAATCATCGTGGTAAAAATACAGAAAAGGTAGAACCCTTGCCAACTTCCGAACGCACCTTGATATAACCTCCCTGCATGGTTATAATCTCGCGGACCAGATAAAGCCCGATACCAATGCCATCCACCTCATGCACGGTATCTCCACGATAGAAACGCTTGAATATCGCAGCTTGCTCACTTTCCGGGATGCCTTTGCCTGTATCTATAATATCAAGCTTTACATACATTTCCCATTCCTGAACGACTATATGAAGATTTCCTTTCACAGACGTATATTTCACTGCATTGTCTAGCAGATTAAAGAGAGCTTCCGCGGTCCAGCGAGGATCATGAACAATACAAAGATCTTCCGGACAAGTCATAAGAAGCCCTAATTCTTTCTTCTCCAATGCTGACAGCACACCATTTACAGCAGTCACAATCGTCTCATAAATCGGAGAAGACTTTTTCTCCAACACAATCAAGCCCGTTTCCAGTCGGGATGTTTTTACTAACGCCTGAATCATAAAATCTAATTTGTCCAACTGGCTTCCTGCAGCTGTTAAAAACTCCTTTTGCTTTTCCTCCGGCACGGATCGTCCCAACAAGGTATCGGTAATCATCTTTAGATTTGCTATCGGCGTTTTCGTTTGATGGGAAATATCTGCAACAAGCGTTTGAAGTGCTGACTTTTCCACCTCTAACTTTCGGCGGTTTTCCAGCATTGTATGATAAAGCCGCTCTAGGCGATGACTGATACGAGTCAACAGACTTTCCTCATCCAAATTGATCTCTGGTTTTTCATGCCCATTCATCATACCATCTAATGTTCGGCATAGATCGGAGGTGAATTCCAATAACTTTTTCTGTAATAGGTGCACTAAGACAGCCCCCCACAGTAACAGAGCAGTGGTCAGTAACAATCCACCATAAAATACAATTGAATTTCCGGTTAATGCATACATCCCTATCATAAGGGAAAGTGCAGTTATAACAGCACCCGCCGAGACTGTAAGAACAATCTTGCGAACAGAAAAGCAGCTTGTCTTCATGGGAGGTCACCACCAATCCATTGATACCCCATGCCATAAGTGGTCTTTATGTACTTACGATAATCGGATTCAATTTTCTTGCGAATACGGCTGATCATTGTGGTCAATGTATGCTCGTCTACAAAGTCACCGTCGATGTCCCACAGCTTTTCTAGGAGTAGGCGCTTCGTCAATATAATCCGGGGATTCTTAACAAAAAGAAATAAGGTTAGGTACTCCTTAGGAGTAAGATCGATCAGATTACCGTTTAAGGTAGCCCATTGCGCTGAAAAATCTATTTTTAAAAAGCCATCATCGTACAACTCATGCTTCGGCATCCTGGTAACCAAGTTTTCAAAGACAGCGGCTATTTTCTTTATCAGCACCGCAATCGAAAAGGGCTTCGTAATATAATCCGCACCACCGGCCTCATAGCCTTCTATCATATCACTTTCCTGGTCATTTGCAGTTAAAAATATAAGATAAGTATCCATCCCACATTCTTTCATTTCACGGCATAAATCAAGCCCGCTGCCGTCGGGCAGATTTATGTCCAGTAATATTAAATCGAACTTGTCCCTGCGAAGATGACAACGGGCTGCGGTACAATTAGATGCTGAAATAACCTCATAATCATCTGAAGTCAGATTGTATACTAATGTCTTGTTCAAAAGAGCATCATCCTCTACAACTAATATCCTTTTTATACCAACACCTCCTCTTTTTATGGGAATCCCCATGTTCATATATATATATCTGCATTTCTATCTTTGGATATTGTGTATATTACTATTTGCATAGCAATATACACATCATGCGTTTTATTGTAGTGTATCTATCTTTTTGCCTCTTAAACACTCAAATAAAATGGATTATCCCTTCGAAACTTCCATTCACTGTTGCTAGCATACGCTATTATGTATATACACTGATACGTTTCTTCCATAATTGCACATATCAATGGCATATAAATGCATATCTACATGCTATTTATATTAAGCCCAGTTCTTGTTGACATTTTAACAAGCTCTTGCAATTCAGTCAATACTAACGCATAGTAACTGTTATAGTAAGACGATTCGTCTGAGTACAGAAAAAAAGCTGAACTATTTCAACAAAGGTGTTCTTTGGGCAGAAGGTGCATTGTAACAGTACAGAGATTCGTTTGCAAGTGTTCAAATGTTACTAAAAAATCGTGCAGCAAATCTATTTCTTATGTAGCCGACTTATGTCACTGCAGCGAATCTGCATCAGCATAGTCGGTAGTGACCACACATAAATAACCCTCCAAACTTTTTGAGTCTGAAGGGCTATAAAGATTTGAGCATTAATAAAACCAATTTAATATATTATCTTTCTTTTTTTAACAAGTGACAATTTTATATTCAGAAAACTGTTTCATAAGGGCAGGGTTCGATAAACAGACTACGCATCTTACATCCTGTGGCTTTGCGTCCTTATCTTTCAACAAAGTTACCTGTTTAATTTTAGCATGTAATTAAGATCCTTTTGATAACATAACCCCCATCCAATTCATTCTTAATTTACTATTTTGAGGGTTTTCATTTAGGATAATGATTGTTTTATTTACCACTTTTGTATAAGTAATTTTTAATTTTCTGAAAAGTCTCTTCACTTATGATATGCTCTATTTGGCAAGCCTCTTGCTCTGCAATTTCAGGGGATATTCCAACCATAACAAGCTGATTTTTAAAGAAGCAATGGCGTTCATATATTTTTTCTGCGACCTTTTGCCCTGAATCAGTTAAATGAAGGTATCCTTCTTGATCCATATTCAAAAAACCACCTTTTTTGAGTATGGAAACAGCGTGACTAATGCTGGGTTTTGTATACCCCATGTATCGGGCTAGATCCACCGAACGTACCTCGCCTGTTTGTTTCTTCAACACAAAAATTGCTTCCAGATAATCCTCACCTGATGCATGAAGTTGCATATTTCTTCCCTCCTAATTTATTTTAATTTCCATCCAATCGCCTTTTTGCGGGCATTAATGAATTGATCATAGATACCAATTTGATTTAATAGCCCTTCATGTGTACCTTGCTGCACGATATGTCCGTCAGCCAGAACAAAAATCCAATCAGCATTTCGTATTGTTTTCAGTCGATGTGCAATCATAATAACCGTTTTGTTTTTTGTTAATTCTGCAATCGCCTCCATTAGCATGTTCTCATTTTCGGGATCGACACTGGAGGTAGCTTCATCCAATATGATGATGGGCGCATCTTTCAAAATAGCACGAGCGAAAGAAATTCGCTGTTTTTCGCCACCTGACAACGATGCGCCGCCTTCTCCAATAACAGTGTCGTAGCCATCAGGAAGACTCATAATAAAGTCATGACAGCAAGCCTTCTTTGCCGCAAGCTTTACATCCTCATGCGATGCATTTGGTTTTCCAAATTTAATGTTGTTTTCAATGGTATCCGCAAACAAATAAACCTTCTGAAACACCTCACTTATGTTTGTCAATAGGCTATCCAGCGTATAGTTGCGGACATCTATGCCACCAATTGTGATTTTTCCTCCATCCACGTCCCAAAAACGGGCAATGAGATTACAGAGAGTACTCTTGCCTGCGCCAGAAGGCCCAACAATAGCAGTTGTTGTTTTCTGTGGGATTGACAAGCTGACATGATCCAGAATTTTATGATCACCATAAGAAAAAGAAACATTTTCGAATGCAATATCGTAATTAGACGGAGTTTGTACCCTCCCATTCTCATCCATGACAGGTGTTCTATTAATTTCATCAACTTTATCAATTGAGACATCCAGTAGTCGCAATAGCGAAGACGTATTCCCGGCTGATTGAAGTTGCCCGAAAAGCATAAAGGAAGCAACCGTCATCAACAGGCATATTGACAAACTCATAGAGCCGTCAAGGTGAAAAATCAACGCTTCAGTCATGATTACAACGCTAGTGCCATAAAGGATAATTTGTTGTAAAGCAGTATAAGGAACAAATAAATGCTCTAATTTCAGGTTTTTGTTTTTGCTTTCTAAAATAGCTTGTTTTATTTTACTGTTGGAGTTTCGCCCGAGGTTAAAGGATTTGACAATTAACATTCCTTGCACATACTCCAATACTTTTGTGACAAGGGATTCTTGCGCCGCCTGTCTTTCAGGGGATACTTTTTCGGATTTTTTTTGCAAACTGCTGATGCACCAGATAAATAGCAAGATACCACATAAAATTGTTAATCCTATCCTCCAATCAATAGCAAACATAACAATTGTAACGACCGCTGCATGAATATATCCACCTAAAATGTTAGTCAACACTGTTGATGCATTGTTCTCAATGTCTCCCATGGTGGTAGTAACAACAGAAGTTAAATTGCCCAGATTGTGATCACTGAAATATCCCATAGGCATATACTTAATGCGGTCGCCAATATGAATGCGCTTTTCGGCGCACATTAAATAACCGATTTTTACTTTGTAAAAATCCGAAATATAGCTGCAAATAATTTTCAAAATCATACTGGCAAAAGTAATTCCAAATATCTGCCAGATTGTTGCCGTTTTAAAACCATTTATCAAGCCAGAAAAAACCAGAGCAAGCGCAGCAAATGACATCATATCGAAAATTGAATGTAATACTGAAAACAGAATTGTCGTTTTTAGTATTCCTTGCATTTTACCTGAAAAACAATATATTTTTTTTAATGTACGAATCATTTTTATCTCCCCTTAAGCAACATCTTTTGTATCCATGTGGGCTTTCCACATTTCCTGATACAAAGCGCATGTCTGAAGCAGGTTCTGATGAGTACCTTCCGCTTCAATATGTCCATTCTTTACCACAACAATCTTGTCTGCGTCGGTAATCGTTGAGAGACGATGTGCAATCATCAGAACTGTTTTTCCGGCAATGATCTTCGCCATTGCTTCCTGAATCAATGCTTCGTTTTCTGCATCAATATAGGCAGTTGCTTCGTCGAGAATAACAATAGGCGCGTTTTTCAACACAGCTCTTGCAATCGCAATTCTCTGTCGCTCCCCTCCGGAAAGATGTCCACCTGCCCCACCTACGACTGTTTGGAAACCATTTTCCAATTTCAAGATAAAGTCATAGCACCCACAATCCTTTGCTGCCTGATATACCTCTTCATCCGTCGCGGTAGGCTTTCCCATTCGGATATTTTCAAGTACTGTTTCATCAAATAAATAGTTGTCCTGCGATATGTAGGCAACCTGATCCATCAACTGTTCTAACGGAATTTCTCGTATATTGATACCATCAATTTTAACCGCTCCATCAGTCACATCCCAAAAACCCGCAATCAACTTTGTAATCGTAGACTTACCGCTTCCACTAGGACCAACAAAAGCTGTAATCGTTTTTTCTGGAATATTAAGGTTAATATGCTCTAAAAGTGATGTGCCCTCTTCATAAGAAAAACTTACATTCTCCATTGAGATGCTAGACGTATTGAGTTTGACCGGTTGCACAGGTCGTTCCAACTCTTTTTCGTCCAGTACAGAACAGATTTCTCCTACAAGAGACTTCATCTGCGCAATGCTGTCTGTAAAATTCATCGCATTGAGAATAGGCGTAATAATTCCCAGTGCCAAAACAATGCATGTGATAAAAACTGCAACACTCAAGCTGCCATTTTGGTATAAGACGCAACCAACGGGAAGTACACTGACCAACACACTTGGCCAAACCGTAAACAACATAGACTTATAAACCTGAACACTCTTCATCCAATTTACAGCATATAAAGCATTATCCTCAACGGCATCAGAATACTTCTGATAAGAATTAGCAGATTGATTAAACGCTTTGATAACTTCAATTCCTCCGATATACTCTACAACCGTATTCGTCATCTTACGAACGCGCATCATCAGCCCCTGAAATTTTTCTTCGTAGCCATTCGTCATTCCTTTGTAGCAGAGCATACCAATTGGTAACGTTACCATGGAGGCAAGCGCCATTCTCCAGTCAAGAAACAGTAGATAAATTAAGATGCATACTGGAATACAAAAATTCGCAGTTAATTCAGGGATCAGGTGGGCCAGCGTTGTTTCCATACCTTCTACCCTATCCACAAGAATATTTTTGATTTGACCGGACGGGGTGTTAATGATATATCCCATCGGAACTCTTGTGAGTTTGTCCACAAGCTGAATTCGAATTTCAGACAGTGTTTCAAATGTTGCGGTATGGGAAACAAAAGTAGAATGATTGAAAAAGCATACTTTTGCTAAAAAGCCAACACCCGCTATCACGCACCATCTCAAATAAACGGCAACAACCGTTTCCCCTCCCATCAACAACAGTACGATTTTAGAAACTGCAAAAAACGGCACTAACCCAGCGGCAACACCGAGGATTGCTAAAACCATTGATAAGACATATTTACCCTTGTATGGAGCTGCAAGTTCCATCAATCTAGACATAGGATTTTGTTCTTTATCCATTTCATATTCAATCCTTTCTTAATAAAATAGAGGTTGGTTAATTTACGTTAACCAACCTCTATTTTAGTGATTTCATTTTTTCCTGCTACTCTGATAAGCCTGTTAACCCTCTATTTAGACAAAAGCTTTCAACATTACTGAGCAGGCTGCACATTGTTAATGTCAAAGAACTGAGGAACGCTGGAAAATGTGTATCCTGCAATTTTAGAGGTATTATACACCACCAAATCCTTTGAATAGGAAATAGGCAAGTCAATAACATTATCATTGGAAATATTCAATGCGGTGGCAATCCCATCCTGAACTGCGTCAGGCTCCGCAGTTGTGGAGAATTGATTAACCGTAGCGGAATAATCCTCAAAATCACTCAAGGCTTTCAGAGAAACTGCATGAGGATCGGCGCCAAGCGTTTCCTGAAGGAATTTGTGGGGTTCTGTATAAGAACCTTCCGTGTTCCAAGTTGTAATATCATAGTTGCCAGCAACGCCTTCTGTCCACCATGTCATCTGATCTTGTCCAGTGGTTTCAGCATTAATGCCCACTTTAGCTAGTTGTGTTTTTATCGCTAAGGCCATTTCCTGTGCAAGAGAAATATCTGCCCAATAGGTATAGCTTAGCGTAAGTGCTTTCCCATTCTTCTCACGGAAACCTGATTTTTCGTTCATAACCCAGCCCCCTTCATCCAGCAAGGAATTTGCCTTGTCTAAATCAAATTTTCGCATGGTTTTGTATTTAATTTCTGTATAAGGTGCACCTTTACTGAACAATGTCGTAGCAGGAGTTTCATAACCATAGGTCAGCCCCTCAGTGATCTCCTGCTTATTAATTGCATATGCAATCGCTTCACGGATCTTAACATCGCTCAGCATTGGGTTAGCAGCATTTAGTACCAAGTTACGTGTCAACGTATTACCTTCATTTATTTTACCCGCAATACCATCCAGAGTGATTGCCTGATTGTAATCATCGTATGTAATTAGTTCTGCTCCATAAATCATATCTACTTCTCCGGTCTGTAACGCCTGTAGGCGAGAAGAAGCCTCTGGAATATATTTTACGGTGACCTCATCATAATACGGAGCTTCCCCCCAATATTTTTCGTTCCGAACAAAGCGAGTGCAGTCTCCAGAAATAATCTCATCTCGCACATAAGGGCCAGTTCCTACAACATCCTTGAATGTTTGGAAATTGCCCCCTTCGAAGATTTTAGGGGACATCATACCTGCAACATTCTGGAAACAGAAATCATTTAAATAAGAGAAGCATGGAGCCTCATAATGAACAGCTACGGTGTATTTATCAATTGCCTCAACACTCTGGATATTATAAATACCCTTAATGCCACTAAAATTGGAGTTTGAACGATCAAATTCTAAAATGGCTTTTACACTTTCAGCATTAAATTCTGTTCCATCGGTAAACGTTACGCCCTGATGTAGCTTGAATGTAAGTACCGTATTGGTTTCATCCCAGCTCCAATCTTCAGCCAGCTTTGGGACAATTTTACCGTTTTCGTAGGCCACCAGCGTTTCATATACGAGACCGCAAGCAATGTTGTTTTCTTTATTCATGGTTAGAGTTGTCAGGTTATCCAGCTCCTTTGCGGTACAAATAGTTAATACCTTTGTAGAGGATGACTGGCTTGCGTCAGGTGCTTCAGCATTTTTCCCGCAGCCAGCCAAGCAAAATGTGAGGAGAACGCAACTTAAGAGCATCGAGAGTATTTTTTTCATGTTGTTTCCATCCTTTCTGTGTTGAGATTTATTTTATTAGATGACCCTGCTCCACAATCCTGCCATTTTGCATGATTGCAATCCTATCAGAAATTCGCATAGCGTCTTTCCGGCTATGGGTTACAAAAATGCAGGAACAGCGGTGCAGTTTTGCAGCGTTCTCTACTAAGGTAAGTACGGCATCTGCTGAAATCAAATCGAGACCGCTTGTCACTTCATCCATGATTAAATAATCAGGTTCAATGGCCATGGCTCGAAGCAACGATAGGCGACGCTGTTCTCCACCTGAGAGCCGGCGCACTGGGGTATCCAGCAGCTTATGATCCATATAGACAGCATCCATCAAATCATAGATACGTTGTTTTCGTTCTTTTCGGTTATACGAAGTTAAATTTATCAGTGCTTCTTCAACATTGGAAAATGCTGATCTTGCTGGATTTAGTGTACCAGAAGAGTCTTGAAAAACGGCTTGTATCTTTTTACGATGGCTTTTCCATATATGATAGTTCCACTGTGTAATATCTTCACCATCTAACAAAATGGTTCCGGATGTGGGTTTTTCCACACCAATCAGCAATCTTGCTAACGTACTTTTACCCGAACCACTTTCACCCTCAATCCCCAGATTTACGCCCTTTTCCAAACGAATGTTAATATCACAGAGTGCATGGAACTCACCTTGTGTTTCACTGCGATAAATTTGATTCACATTTTGTATTACAATTTCTCCCACTCCCATTCACCTCGATTTTCTTTCCTGCTTAAGCTTGCGAATTGTTTCATCCAATCCGATTGGGGTTTGGTTAATAGTTGATCCATATTGCCTTGTTCAATTACCTTACCTGCTCCAAGCACATAGACATTGTTACAAAGTCTTTGAAGTGCATCAACATCATGAGATACAAACAGAATGCCTTTATCCTGCATTTGCGTCTGCAACACATCTAACAACAGATTGCGATTTTCTTCATCCAGTGCAGCTGTAGGTTCGTCCGCTAGGATATAGTCTGGTGACATCCCTAATAAAATGGCTGCAGCTACTCGTTGTAGCATCCCTCCTGAAAGTTCCCCTGGATATGCATTCAGCACTCTTTGTGTATCTTTCAGATTGACTAAATCCAAATTTTCTTTAGCCAGTACGATTGCGTTGGATTGATTCAATTGCAACCGTCGTTGAAAAGTTTCTTGAATTTGATAGCCTATTTTCAATCGGCTATCAAAAGCAGTCATTGGGTTCTGTGGTATAAAACCAATCTTTTTTCCACACAAGCCACGATGATCCCTGCGTGACAAGCTGAGTAAATCGGTGTCATCCATGAAAATTTTCCCGCCTTTAATTTGGCAATCCGTATGTAACATTCCGAATATACTTCTCAGCAATGTTGTTTTTCCTGAACCGCTATGGCCTGTAAGCCCAATGATTGCCCCTGAAGGTATTTCTACCGACACTTGATTCAACAGAAAACGGCCTGATTTTTCTTTTACACTTAGTTGATTGATTTTTAACATCATGTCGCCTCCTTTTCTGTCAATCGTCTGCCCAAAATATTAAAGCAGAGCGTCGATAAAATAACGGCACCGATGGGGTACAAAATCATAATGGGATGGAGCACTAGTGCACCTCGTGCATCTAGAATCATGCTACCCCAATCTACAACGCTATCTCCCAATCCTAATCCAATGAATGAGAAAGCTGTAATTGCCAGTATCATGTCTGCACAAGATAAACAGAGAAAACGTATCATCTCCCCAATTAAATTAGGAAGGATATGAATCATCAAGATACGCAATTTTGAAGCCCCGGAGGCAACTGCACACATAACATAGGCTT
>NZ_DALYUL010000016.1:56407-70076 GCF_031981185.1 Anaerotignum sp.
GTTCGGGTTCGTACCAATTTAATGTAACGAAGGATATAGGATACAGTCAGCGCAAATAGAGTGGTTTTCGCTCCGCTCCCCCATGCACCTATAAAAACGATCAAATATGCAATAGGTGGTATTGCTGTAACTGCATTGATAAGTCCGTCAATAAAACTGTTTTCTTTCATAATCGCACGGCTTGTTGCCATACCGATGATTGTACCCAATGAAAAGACTATCATCGAGCCGCCCAGCACAATTCCAAGTGTTGTCCATCCTCCATAAAGAATTCGTGAGAAAATACACCGCCCCAACTGATCGGTTCCAAATGGGTACGTAGTGCTCGGTTTTTGAAATCTTGTTAAAAGATTGGATTCCATCGGATTATTAGGTGCAAATAGAAATCCAATTAAAAACAGCACAATCAAAATCACGGGAATTATAACAGAAAGATTACGTGCCGCGCTCTTCTTTTTCATTTACACCACCTCCTTTTTCCTTTGGATCGCCCATTGGATCAAATCCGCAGCAATATTGCATAGAGCAATTGCCAGAGCCAGGAAGAACACTTCTGCATGAATCATAGGCGTATCTCGATCCAATACATGATTGACAATCAAATACCCAAATCCCGGAATGGAAAAAATCTGCTCAATTACAGTGACGTTTGCCAGAGCCAGACCTATACTTTGCAGAAAGTTCGGAATCAGCCCAACTGCGGCACGAGGCAGAAAATGAAAGAACAAAAGTCTACTTTCCGACAATCCACGGCAACGAGCATAGAATGCATAGTCTTCATTACTTTCATGCTCCAGTGCATCCATTAACATTGGCGTATAGAAGGAAGCCCCAAACACTCCAATGCAAAGTGCAGGTGATATGTAGCTAAGAAAACTGGTATTTCCCGCTACAGCAATCAGAGATTTTTTTACTGCGAAGTAATCCAGATATACTGTTGCCAAGTAAAAAGAAGGGATAGACACGCCTAAAATACAAATGCCCTGCAAAGCGATTTTGGGAATCTTCCAAGGTGACAAAAATGCAATGCAGCTCAACACAATGATAGTAATTATTTGAAATATAGATGCCAAGAAAACAATTCCAAGTGTTTTGGGAAAAGCAGTTGCAATATCAGTCCAAACCTTGTGTCCATTTGCCAGTGATGTTCCAAGATCAAAGTGAAGTAAATCAATTACCCAACGTCCGTATTGAATCAGTAAAGGTTTATCAAAACCCAACTTTATCCGAATGGCTTCGATTTGCTCTATTGTCGGACTTCCTATCATTCGTTTGGCATATGCGGTTGCCGGGTCAACGGATGACAAGCGCATCAAAAGAAACGAAAGCAATGTCACAAAAAACAGTGTAAATATTAACTCGATCAGTTTTTTCAGAATATATATTTTCATATCCCGCCTCATTACGATCACCTCCTCAATTTTAGTTAGGTTAAGCTAACCGCAACTCAAAAAAAAGAGCGCTCTAAAGCGCCCTTAAGTCATCCGCTCTCGCAGATAAGAGTTTATATAATTATATTTTTATACGCTACTCTAAAAAGACCAATATCCCTCTATTTGGACAACTTCTTTCTATATTCAGACGGCAGTTCTCCAAATTCTTTTTTAAAAGCCTCTGAAAACTTACTTGGGTTATCATAGCCCATTTTCATGGCAATTTCTGTAACGTTTTCTGTTGTATCTCGCAATAAAAGTATGCTGGCTTGCATACGATAGGATTTCATATAAGAGTAAATTGAACAACCATAAACTCCTTTAAAACAAACTTTCATAGAAGTAAGGGGAATGTCGAATTTTTTAGAAAGTTCTTGCAAGGTATAATGCCTTTGTAAGTCGGCAATCATGTATGCTTGCATTTGTTTTATCACTTGTACTTGGTTCTTTGAAAAATATCGACGTTCCTCCTGATATTCACCAACTTGGACATCACTCAAAAACATGAGCAATTCTAATACTTTAACTTTTAAATAGTGGGCTATCATTTTGGGAGTAACTCTATACAACTCAGCAAAAATATGCTCGATATTGTTATGGCTTCGCAGAATAAAACAAGTATCTTTTCTACACAGTCGCTCCGCTATCTGACACAGATCAATATGTAGTCCGCCCAACACATTTTCAACTTGCTTCATTGTGGTTACTGCTTCATTCAAATCAATGGTAATGGAAATTCCATGATAGTGTGATAAAGGGAAGGTGGTCGATGTAGTTTCATTTGATAAGCGATTGATTGCAAAGTCACCTGCACCAACATATTGGCAATCCCCATTACTAAAAACACACTCAAATCGACCTTCTCTACAATGATTGATTTCAAGCACATCGGGGTGCGGGAGTTTATTTTCATTTTGTCCGTCTTTCATATGAAAATCGTTATAAAACAATTCAATGCCCGGTAATATTTTGTATCGGGTAATAACGCCCTCACCAGTTTCATTTTGCATCTTATATACAGAACAGCCGTCTTCACTGGCTGTCTTTTGTACCTCTGGATCAAAAAAATCCGTTATTTGTTTATCATTCATCTTTCACCTTATCCTTTACTAGCATTATTTCATAATTTTATTGAAAATTACGAAAAAATAAGCTTCGCAATGCTTAAATCAGCAATATCCTTCGATAGGTTAGTTATACCTAACACAAAAATTATAACATACATATTATATTATTTCCACCTTAACAATCAAACTTAAAGTTACCGGAAAAATAACTACTTCTGCCTGACAAAATAGAAATCTTAAACATCCATCAAAAGAAACTGCAAATGTTTTCATTAAATTGTGGGAGTTTATTGTCCAAACAGATGGAATTCTATCTTTTCAGAGTGGCAAGAGGTATAAGTTGCTGGTAGTCTAGTAAATGCTTGATACAATCCTCAATGAAAACTTTCTATAAACACACGCAAAGACATGAATAAAGCCTAAATGTCTTTGTGATTTTCCAGTTCTCAAAATAGTAATTACATAAGGAGTGAATTTATGAATAATAAAAACGCAGAACAAAATTTAGATTTCTGGTTATTTTCTTTAACCGGTCTGTTGCTAGTACTAACAACCAGCGGATTTGCCCGCATGGCCTATGGCGCCGTTTTACCCTACATGCAAGCGTCAATGAATCTTTCTATTTCACAAACAGGTTTGGTTGGTACTGTAATGTTCTTGGGATATTTGCTGACAGTTGGTTTATCAGGAGTGCTTGCCATTCGTTGGGGTGCAAAGACAGTATTGTTAAGTGGAGGCTTTTTGGTTCTTGTAGCAATGATAGGAATTTCGGCATCATCCTATTTTTGGATGATCTGCTTATTCATGTTCCTTTCCGGTGCCGGCAGTTCTCTCGTTTTTACTCCGCTGATGTCCATTGTAATCGGAAGATTTCCACATAAAAGAGGCATGGCGCTGGGAATTCTACTAAGTGGTGCGGGTATTGGAATGCTTTTAAGCGGATTTATGATTCCTTTGATAATGAAGCACTTTCCTACCTTGGGCTGGAGAGCTGTATGGGTGTTTTTTTCAGTCGTATCCTTAATTGTTTTGATCATTGCATCCATAATCCTGAAAAATCCCGATGTTATGCAGAAAACAAAAACTGAAGAAAAACCTCAATGGCTAAAGAATAAAGAACTTACAAAAATAGCCGTTTTGTACTTTTTTCTTGGTTTGGCTTATTTAATTCCAAACCTGTATCAAACAAGTTTTATGCTAAGCAAAGGCTTTTCTAACGAAGTGGCAGGATTTGTTTATGCAATAGCAGGAATATTTAGTATTGTTGGCGGTCCAGTTTGGGGAATTATTTCAGATAAAATTGGAGCGCAGAAGACTCTTTTACTTGCTTGGTGTTTTGCTGTAGCTGGTAACCTCTTTCCGATTATGCTTACCAACACAACAGGCTTTATCATATCTTCAATTATTTGGGGATCATCCATCGGTGGAATTGTAACACTGATTCAAGTAAAAGGATCTGAACAGGTACCACCCAAATATGTTTCGGCTGCAATTGGTTTTATTTCTATATTCTACGCAATTGGTCAAGCTTTAGGGCCAGGAGTATCTGGATGGATTATTGATCATATAGGAAACTTTGCTAGTGCATATGGATTTGGAGCCGTTGTGTATTTCCTGGGAATTCTGCTGACGTTGAGATTAAAAAATAAAACAGCAGGTAGAGATGCGAAGTCATAATAAATCTAATGCACATGATAGCCTAAAATCTAAATACATCGTTCATTTACCTTTACTCTCTACCCCTTTTACGAAATATATTAACAACATTATTTCCCAAATTCTAGTGGTAGGTCGTGAAATAGGGTTTTTAGATCGTGAATTTTTTTAAGACCACCTTATATCTATATCACAATATTATGGAACCTGGATAATCGTTTTTACGCAGACTTTGAGCCAAAGATAATTCGTCTTTGTATCGTCTAATTGAAGATCTAAAAAATCTACATCATACATACTAACATCTGTTCTCCAAAATTCACCTTCACTTTTGGATGTTTTCAGGGTTACGATGTTCAAACCCTACACTATCTGCTGAAATCTGTAAAAGAACAATACTTTAAAAAATGCATGAATACAATCTTAGCAAATCTTTCTATAGATTAATATCATTTTTTTGGCATGTAAGAAGGCTAAGTTGCAGATCATTTGTTGACCTCTCCACTTAGCCTTAATACCATGAAATTCTCTTCAAAATTCTTATGTTATCTATATTCTTGCCTATTTCCAAGCCAAAACTACCCAAAACCGCTCCAAACCACAACATGTTGAAGGCTCCCCCCCTTTATCAAGTCAAAGGAAAAGAACCCAGAGCAGCATCTGAAATGCTTCTTTGGGTTCCACGATTACTAATCTTGATCTGTCAACCTTTGAATACGAATCTATTTAGTCAAAATCTTT
Organism: Anaerotignum sp.; assembly: GCF_031981185.1. Taxonomy (GTDB): domain Bacteria; phylum Bacillota; class Clostridia; order Lachnospirales; family Anaerotignaceae; genus Chakrabartyella. The sequence goes on from NZ_DALYUL010000016.1 coordinate 61,305, forward strand.
CAATTTAAACTGTCTTACCAGCTCATTCATCGTTGCTGCTTGTGAGTTTAATTCTTCGCTTGCTGCTGCACTTTCTTCAGCGGTTGCACTATTGTGTTGTACAACAGATGAAATCTGGTCAACGCCCATTACAATTTGCGAAATTGCGGCTGCTTGCTCTTTCGTTGCGTTGGAAATTTCAGTAATTACGTTGAGCACTTTATCGTAGCCCTCTACAACATTAAACATTGATTGCGCGGTACTTTCAGAGATTTTGCTACCATGTTCAACAGCCTGTACTGTTTCTGCAATAAGATTTGTTGTACTTTTTGCTGCCTGGGCTGATTTCTGTGCCAAGTTTCTAACTTCGTCAGCAACAACGGCAAATCCCTTCCCTGCACTACCAGCACGTGCTGCTTCAACAGCCGCATTTAGTGCTAAGATATTTGTTTGGAATGCAATATCCTCAATTGTTTTAATAATTTTTCTGATTTCAGTGGACTTTGTATTGATATTATTCATAGCCACTTTCATTTCTTGCATTTGAGAATTACTTTTCTTAACTTCCTCTCCAGCAGATAGTGCTTCTGTATTTGCAAGTTGTGCATTACCAGCATTCCGCTTGATATGCTGTGAAACTTCCGTAATTGTTGCAGAAAGTTCCTCAACACTGCTTGCTTGCTCCGTTGTCCCTTGAGCTAGCGTTTGTGCACCAGCTGCTACTTGATTAGATGCCAACCCAATTTGTGCCGAAGAAGTCTTTACATTTTGAATTGTAAATGAAAGATTATTAGATATATTCAAAAGCGAATCCTTGATTTTTGAAAATTCCCCAATATATTCTTGTTTCAATTCAAAATTCAGATTACCATCCGCTATTTGATTTAAAATATTTGTGATTTCTTCTATGTACTCTTTATACTGAATTAAAGTTACACCTATACATTTAAATGAATCAACAAGTTCGCCAATTTCATCAGTTGCTTTTGTTTTTATTTCTACATAAAAATTTCCATCTGCAATTTCATTTGCAGCTAGAGAAACTTCTTTTATTGGTTTTGAGATTTTTTTACTTATTAACACACCAATTAAAACAGCTAATAATGAAACAATTCCAATTAAAGTGATTTCCAATTTCACTAGATTTTTAATGGGCATAAGCATACTTTCTTTATCCAAAAGTGCTATATATGTCCAATTTGTTTTCTCACTTTTTATTGATTTAATTAGATAAACCTTATTATTTAATTTAATTTCATCATAATCTATCCCAGACAAAATAAGAGATCCTATTTCACTGCCGTATACCGCGTCCACTTTTTTGAAATTATTCTCTTTATTACTAGGATCTGCGATAATGGTTCCTTTATTATCAACAATAGAAAAATATCCTTTTGTATCCTGTCCAGCTTTTTCAACCAATTCTGTAACCGAAGCTAAACTCATATCCAATGCTACAACGCCAATTACATTGCCATTATTATCTTTCAACGCTTGTGAACCACCGATATAATTAGTGTCCTCCGATGCCCAATAAAAAGGTTCCCCTAATATTGCCTCATCTGGATTTTCCACCGCACCATGATACCATGGTCTCGGCCTCGGATCATAAGGCGCATCCATATTCCCCTCAGGATACTGCAAATATCCTCCAAATTCTGTCCCCATATATACATCTTGATAATTTGGGTGCGTTTCTCCAAATTTTTTAAACATCTGATATATTGCTCTTTCAAGCTCTCCATTTTTGCTAGGGGTCATATTGATATGTCCATTTTTGTCCAAAAAATTTGTGATCGTATTATCTGTCTGCTTTAATAGTGAATCATTTGTTAATCCACTTACGTCATTTAACATTTTCTCAAACATCGAATCAATATTGCTATTAAACATATACAGTTGCTTATTAGATGATGTTTTTTGTTCAGATATTATGGTTTTTTTTGTTGAATTTATAAAAATTGATGATACTAAAATCAGCGGGCACAATGCAAATAGTAAAATAATAATAACAAGTTTAACTTGCAAGCTAGTACTTTTCTTTTTAATCATAGACATCCCCTCCGAATAATATGTAAATGATCTATTTGTTTTTATGTAACCGTTCTATACCATAGTAATAGATGCAAATACTATCCCCTCCGTTCTGTAATCTGCTTTACAATACAAGTCTATGTACCTTCTAGATATCTCATAAAAGCACCAATTGATACTTGTACTGGAAAACTGTCAAGTTACTTTTATTCGCATTTATTACAGAAGCTTTATCAATGATCTGCTATAATAAAGCTGTAACACCTATGTAAGTTTGGTTAAATAAAACTAATATAAGGAGAGTTGTAAATGCCAAACAATCATTATGAGCCTGCGTTCAAAAAAATCCTCCGCCTCTATATGGAAAAAAGTCAGGACGCATAAATCTTACCGAAGTATATCATGCCATAACCATAGATGAAGCGAAAAAATTTGCCCCATTGTATTCTGCAATAGAACGAGAGATTTACGCTCTTCGTGTATCACACCTGTCATATCTATCGCAGCGTCCCTTGTTTGTGCAACCGAATTGCTCCTCGATTTTGTTTTTATGGCCCTTCTTGCTCAAATTAAAAGTAAGTAGCATAAATTAGATCTGTCTTTCTCTTTTCATATTTAATAATCTAAACCAAACGTTCAGGTGTCACAAAATCTTCGTCAACACAAAAAACATCACACTTTTTAAAAAGCAATAATTGTGCCAAAATGCAAAACCGGTTTTACCGTTATAAATAGTAGTATTTTATATACTCATTAGATTTTTATATTCTATTTTGGATAATATACAAATATTTTCCATTCATTTTAGAATAATTTATTCATACTAGAATAATAATGCGCTAATCAAAATAATTATTTAGCTCATCTATTTACGTTTAAAATCAGACTATCATAACATTTCAAGACTCAAAGTTTCGCCACTCAATTTTGCAATGAGAATTTCATCATGGAAACAAAGTCTACTGATTTTCTTATATGAAAAAAGAGCTATAACATTGTATTCATATACGTTAATGTCATTGCTCTCATAAATTTCTTTATTAAATTGTTTGGACATTATATTCAATAATCATTTCATCAAATGAATTACTTGTTGTGCAATAATTAATTTTCGGGGTCAAAAGCGTCAATTTTTTTGCTATCTTTTAACACCAAAATCCCCCTAGAACCACAACATATTATGACCAAACGCTACTTTTCTCCTTCCGAACCGCATTTCGTCATGTGTCAGAGGCATAATTTTACGCTGGATTTTATGCCTTAATCAAGAAGAAGAACGTACATCAAATATATGCGAAGAGAACTAATTACTGCATGAAGTTTACATTTTTTTGAACTATTATTAATCATTATCGCAAGTTTGACCGTTAATCTATATGAAAGGAGTCAAAGCAGTGCAAGATAAAGAATTAGTTAAACAAATAAAACGCGGACATATCGAATATGCAAATGAGTTGATTGAACGTCACTATACTGCTATTCTGCGATATTGCACATGGCATTGTTCTGATTCTGAACGAGCCGAAGATTTAACGCAAGAAACATTTTTGCGGGTATTCCGGAATTTTAGTCAATATGATCATCGTAGCAAATTTCGAGCCTATTTATATACGATTGCCCACCGACTTTGTATTGACGAATCCAGAAAGCAAAAACTTTATGCACTTGATGAAGACGTAGGGGATTCCAAAGATTATTTTTCGGAAGTAGAAAATCGTTCCGAAATAAATAACTTATTAAAACGCTTATCACCGCCACAGCGTGAAGCGATTATTCTTAGGTTTGCAGAAGGATTGAGTTTTCAGGAAATATCCCAAATAACAGGCGTTCCTATCCGAACCATTCAAAGCCGTGTGAGGTTAGCTTTAGCAATTATGAGAAAGGAGAATCCATGAATAGAAAAAATATCAAAAACGCTCTTAGTAAAGGGCCTGTTCCGAAACGGCTGCTGGAAACACAGCATTTGTGCAAGATCATTTTGAATGAGCAACAAGTAACCCAGGAAGAAGAACGAACTGGTTTTTGGATTTTTTTAAGCGATATATTTCGCCATTCTGGGTTACGCCTTTGGGGAATGCAGATATTGATTTTAATCCTTGTATGCGCTTGCATCCTATCCGTTCACAATGTGCCTAATGTGATTCCTCTATTTACGCCATTGTTTCTTTTGGCCAGTATTCCTTCACTATTTCAGAATCAAACTTACAATATGTGTGAAATAGAAGCCGCCACAAGAGCCTCTGGTGCACAAATCGTTCTGGCAAAATTAGTTTTGGCCGGGGCTGCAGACTTAATTTGCTTGTCCATTACCTTGGTACTGGCGGCCATTAAAACAGATTTTTCTGCGAATATGTTTCAGTTAATTCTGTATGCGGTTGTCCCTTTTTTAGGATGTATGGTGGCTATGCTTTGGTGTATCCGAACGTGTAAGAGACATGCATTTCAAATCAGCATGATTGTATGTTTTTCTACAAGTATGTTTGCTGGAGGTTTATCCCGATTAGCGCCCAAATTGTACCAATTATCTGCAATTGGATTATGGATACTTGCTTTTGTTTTATTTACTTGTTTTTTTGTCAGGGAAATTTATTTTCTGACAGAGGCCAGAAAGGAAGGGAAAATGTATGGATCTATCGCTTAATCGATTGTCAAAACACTTTGGTCCTAAAATCGCTGTTGACGGTATCACCGCTAGCTTATCTCCAGGGATTTATGGCTTATTAGGAGCAAATGGAGCGGGTAAAACCACTTTAATGCGAATGCTATGCGGGATATTGGAACCCTCATCCGGTGAAGTTCTGTTTAACGGACAGAGTATTATGGATATGGGACCTAGATATCGAAACGTTATCGGTTATTTGCCACAGGATTTTGGATATTATCCAGATTATACGGCCCATGAATTTCTGATGTACATTGCGGCACTAAAAGGCATTCCACGTATTGCCGCTGGCAAGCGAGCGAAGGTATTATTAAATATGGTAGATTTAAGCGGTGTAGCTAAAAAGAAAGTAAAAACATTTTCAGGTGGAATGCTCCAGCGCCTTGGGATTGCGCAAGCGCTCTTGAACAACCCTAAAATATTGGTGCTTGATGAGCCAACTGCCGGACTTGACCCCAAGGAACGTGTCCGTTTTCGAAATTTGATTGCCAACTTTGCCAGTGACAAAATTGTTTTGTTATCTACACATATCGTATCGGATATTGAAGCAATTGCAGATAAGGTATTCCTTATGAAAAAAGGAAACTTTTTGCTCCAAGGCACGATACCAGAACTGGTTCAGGAGGCTGAAGGAAAGGTTTGGGAACTAACGGTTTCTCCACAAGAAGCAAGAGAGTGGGAAGATACTGTTACTGTTGCAAATCTACGTCATAGCAATGAGCAGGTTATTCTCCGCATTATTTCTGAGAAACAGCCGTCCCCCTATGCAATGTCTTGCGCAGCCACCTTAGAGGATTTATATCTATACTATTTTCCAACAGAGGAAGGAATTAAATAAAAATGGAACTATTTATATTAGAGCATAAAAAGCTGTGGCGAAAAAAGAATCTAAAAATATGTGTTTTTCTTTGCTTTGTATATATCGTAATTTTTGGAAGCATTTTGTCTTATCAGTGGTTTAGTTTTGGAACTTCTAATGACTATACAAGTACATTCGGTAACAATTTTGATGGCTATTCAAATATTCGCAACAATCAAGCCTATGCGGATCAGTGGCGTGGTCCTCTTACAGATGAAACATTGCAGCATATGGTAAGAGATTATCAGGATAAATCCCAGTCAGGCCAACGGCAAGACTATGAAATGACTGACTGGAATACACTGAATACATGGGTAAAAACGTTATGGCCTGAATTAGAAAAATCAGAAAACCCATATATGATGCTTGACTACGTTGACCCGGATAAACTTACTGGTTTTTATGAACGTAGGCAGCAAGCAGTTGATACATTTTTAGAACTAAATGGACAGACGGGACAAGAAAAAAACTATTTTTTAAATATGGATGCCAAAACACCTATACCTTTTAACTATGATTGGGTAGAAGGCTGGTCAACAGTTGTTGCCAATTTTGTGAGTGGCATTGGTATGGTGATGGCTTTGTTTATAGCGATTGTACTATCGCCCATGTTTTCTGGTGAATGGCATAATAACACAAAATCCCTTATTGTTACAACCAGAAATGGATGGCAAAAGACGGCGTTAGCAAAAATCGGCGTTGGCATTGCATTCACATTAGAACTATTTACTTTAATTTCCATAGGAGCAATTGGCGCACAGCTTTTGTTTATGGGTACCCGTGGTTGGGACATGCCAATTCAGGTTATAAAGTTACTGGCTACTGCCCCCATGAATATGGTACAAGCAGAGATTTATGAGTATGCATATGTTTTACTGGCATCCCTTGGATTTACTGGAATTACGCTGCTTCTCTCTTCACTGCTGAAAAGTAATTTTGCATCATTGTTGGCAAGCTTGGCCGTGGTCTATGTTCCATTGGCAATTGCTCAATTTGTTCCGCTTTGGGCGCAAAAGCTACTTGATTTGCTTCCCTTCGTGGGACAGTCAACGGATATATTCCGCACAAACACATATCACCTATTTGGCAAAGTAGTATGGTCGCCTTACTTACTAATCATTGTTCCTGTGTGTCTGGGAATACTGTGCATTCCTATTACCGTTACTCTTTGGTCACGGAGAATGAAAGCATGATGAAAAAGGAAGTTTTTCATGAGGCAAAGAGAATAACCAGATTTTATTTTTCATATACAGTGTATGAGCAAACCCTCTGTTAGCGATTAATTTTACCTAACAATCTGGTTTATCATAAATTAAGCCGTTGCATCTTTATCTTGATGCAACGGCTCTTTCTTTACCTAAATATCATATTTTGTCCAAATATAATTTGTACTTGGTAATTCAAAAGAAAATCCTTTTAATTGCATTATTTGTATAAAAACACATTAACCTATCTTTCGATAAACTAATGCCTACCTAAGCTTATTTTTCTTTAATAATCTTCACAAATCCATTTGTACCGTCAACCTCAATTAAATCTCCATCCTTTATCCTTTCAGTTGCGTTTTCAATTCCCGTAACACATGGTAACCCGTATTCTCTTGCTATGATTGCACCATGTTGCAATGCACCACCGATCTCCATTACAACGGCACAAGCATTAATAAAAATCGGCGTCCAGCTCGGCTCAGTTGCAATTGTCACAAGGATTTCACCTTTCTCTAACTTTTTCTCAAACGGTTCATGAAGAATCTTCGCTCTGCCGCTTACAACACCGGGTGAAACAGGCTCCCCTGAAAGTTCTCCTTCCTTTGCCTCTCTTTTAGCAATAAAAATCTCTCCTCTGGAATTGAAGATGGTAGGCCAATTTTTCACGTTTTCTGTTTGCTTACGGATTTTCTTCTCCTCATTTATTAATGAAATTAGATCTAGGGTTTTATCTTTTTGCGCTTTTGTAATTTCCTCTCTCGTAAGATAAAATACATCCTCAACCTTATTTAGCCTTCCCTCTAAAACAAATTGCTCTGCAATTTTGAGTACATTATGCCTTAAAACATCAATAGCATAGACATACATATATTTGGGATGTTCACGAAGACCCATCCATTCAAGCTGTTTTGCAAGCTTTAGGAATTTTTCCCTTTTGCCGATTTTTATGGCCTCTCTTAAAAGTCTGTCATAAGCAGATTTTTTCTTATCTCTAACCTTAATCAGCGCATTATCGTAAATATTAAGTTGTTTTAACATGGTATAAAATCCTTCAATATTCTCGCGAGTTCTCACGCTTGCAATATCAATTTCACCGATACCTCTGCAACCGTACAGCTTCATATAATGCGCATAAGCCTCCATAAACTCCGTAGAAAATTCTTTGTCTCTCAGCTTTTTAGAAAACTCCTCAAAACTTTTGACTACGATAAACTCTGGAAATGAAGCAAGTTCGACTTGTTTATATCCCATTTTGCTTGTAGGATTCCCTTTTAAATCCATGCTGAGTGAAATGATATCTCCTTCCCATGTTTTGTCCTTAAACATCTTTTTGAGCGATATTGTAGCATTCATCGCAAGCATTATAGGCATCATTTTAAATACTAGATTATCAAAAACTTCAAAGGCAACATCAATCTGCTTAGCAAAATCATTGCTACTATTACGCAATTTGTCCAACTTCTCAATGCTGTAATTGGTAGCTTTGTAATATTCTTGTATCGTTTTTTCAAAATTGATGGCTGCCGAAATTATAGAGGGGCTCATTTTCACACCTAACTTTAAACCTTTTCCCAAAGTACCTTTTAGTTTTTCAGGTTTATACTTTGGAATATAGTCCTCAAATGAAAAACAGGAAAATATTTTTGCAGAAGTTGGATCAACGGATGAAATTATTTTTTTAACTCTTGATTCGCCAAAAGTCTTACCCAAATTCCCAAGAAGTATATATATTCTTCCATGACAACTGTAAACAGCTCCGTCCTTACCCACAGGAAACATACCCTGCTTTGCTTTATTTACAAGCTCACAGAAAATATCACCACCTAGCTCACTCATAGACCATTGGAAACCTTGCGTCATTTTTATAATATCAAGATAAAGCTCTTTGCGCTCATTTGGTTTACTCAAAAGTTCGTCATAAAGGGGAAAGTAGGTTGTAATTGGGCGAGATTGCAAAAGATAAAGCTTGCCATTTTCATATGCCCATTCTATATCAATAGGGCATCCGTAATAGCATTCACATTTTTTGA
>NZ_DALYUL010000016.1:70086-75571 GCF_031981185.1 Anaerotignum sp.
TCAAAAATCTGTTCATCCGTTAGTGCCTGTTCCTTTGCAGCCTCACAAACTGATTCCTTTGTTCCGCCATCTTTATAAAGATAAATTGCAACTTTTTTCTCATTGATTTTCTTATAAGAGATTCTGTTTTGAGCAGTATTAACAATATAGCTATCAGGAGAAACCTTGCCAGAAACAATATATTCACCCAACCCAAAGGAAGCATTTATCATTACTTCATCATAGCTGTTATTTTGTGGATTTACTGAAAAACCAATACCACTAATTGACGAACAAAGTTGCTTTTGAATAATTATAGCAATTCTTGTATTTGCAACAGAGATACCATGTTGATCCTTATACTCCATTACACGGAAATCAAACATAGAAGCAAACGCTTTCGCAACATGTCTTTCAATCGTTGCCGTAGTTACACCCAAAAATGTTTCATACATACCCGCGAAGCTTGTTCCCTGCAAATCCTCCTCTGGGGAAGAAGAACGAACAGCAAAAAAATCCGCGTTAATATTCTTCATTTCTGCAGAAAGTAACTTTTTTTGATCCTCGTCAAAAGTTAAGTTCTCCGCTAAAGCTTTCAAATTATCGCATTTTTCCTTTGTAACTTCTGAAATAAGAGATTTCCATTCCTCGGTCTCTTTCATTTTCTCTGTCCATGGTGTAAAAAAAGATATTGTCAAAGCTAGACCATCTGGGACAGGAAAACCTGCATTTGTCGTTTCTATCAGTGCCTTTGCCTTACCACCCACCTCGGAAAGCAGTGGCATTGTTTTTGAGTTGAAATTATAAACTTTATTCATGAGCACCTCCATTACATATAAAATACAGTCCTGAAAAATTCCAAATATCTATCTATTTCCTCTGTTTCACGCAAAATAATATCCGTTTTGCTAAGCCCAGTTCCGTCCTTGAGTATTTTGGTTATAAGTTTACTTAAAGTATTTATAATTGTACTTTTCATCAGTTCAACATCCACTTCCTTACGAAGCTGTGAAAAATCAAGATTTTCCTCAAATAGACGACTACTTATATCAGGCATTAACTTTTGCGTCAGTTCCTCAGCATAATCCCTCGCATATTTATCACAAAATTCGTAGAGATAAGGGTATTCTGCAAGAGTCTCTATTTTAGAAATCAATGCCTGCCTTACCCGCAATAAAAAGTCAGTATTAGACCAGTCAACAGAATCCACTACATTGCTTATAATTTTTTTCCCCGAAAAATACAAAAGAAATTCAAAAAGCTCCTTTTTGTTTTTGAAATAATGATATAAAAGGCCTCTGGAAATCTGGGCATTTTCCACGATTAGGTTTGTTGAAGCTTTTTCAAGACTATTTTTTGTAAACACCTCAAATCCACAATTTACAATACGAAGTACCCGTTCGTTTTCCAAGTCGATATGGTCAAAACGTTCTGTATCCATCCTTAATCCCTCCTTATGTGTTTTATTCTAATCTCTTTGAGAAATATATTCAGATAATTTCAAGGTTCCTTCTGCAATGACAAATACAGTTATCTATATTTCTAATAAGTAAAATCATCCCTCCAAACTTACCGACAACTTCTGTCTATTCCAACAATATCACAACCGACAGAAGTTGTCAATTTTTAAATATTAATCTCTATCTATCCCCGCCCTTTCTCAATTTTATAAAAAAAAACAACCTTTACGAATAAAGATTGCTTTAGGGATTTTAGATTTAATTTCGTTGTTAGTTTTGTGATGCTCCTAATAAACACTACATTCCCAAATGTTTGACATAATCTACAGTAGACATCAGTTCCATATTAAGATTGTCTTTAGTTTCTTCATGAATCTCACCTTGCGTTGCCATTTCATAGCCGGCTTGTTCCACAACTTGCAAATACTTCCTAACAATTACTTGCACATTTTCAGTTGTGCTTTTTAAAAGCTTACCACAATTTCTATATATTTCCAAAGCAGGCTTGCAAGGAGAAACAGAAAGTTGTAATATATCAAAATTTTTATTTCCAGGGAAACCACAATTAGATATAATAACAAATTTTTGTGTTTTAGGCTTTGTTTCTTCAAGGTCAAATCTACCTTTTGTTTCTGTTATAAGTGGTTGTTTCAATGGTATTAATCGATCTACGAAGTTTTTCAGCATTGCTGTCATATTCCAAGTGTAAACAGGAGTTGCAAGCACTACAATATCAGAGTAAGTATACTTTTGCATAAGCTCATTCATATCATCATCTATGATACATGTTCCGGGTGTTTTAAACCAGCAGGCAAAACAACCTTTGCAATGATTTATATTCTTTTCTGTTAAAAAAATGTTTTCCACTTCTGCTCCCGCTTTTTTTGCACCATTTAAAAAAGCTTCAGCAATTACATTTGTACTGCTGTTGATTCCAGCTGGACTTCCATTAAATACTGTTATTTTCATAATTCCTCCTATTGATTAACTGATAAATCATTCTTTTATTTCCAATTCAGGATATAGCTTCTCTGATAAATCATTCAAGAGAGAAACATCAGGACAACCAAGACCTCTTTCCCATTTAGAAATGCTTTTATCACTTATGTTCATTTTATCTGTAAGCTGTTTTCGTGTTAATTTTTTTCTACTCTAATTGCTTAATTACATTACCAACTTCTATATTTTACACTTTCTTTTCCTCCTAAAAGAATTGTATCTCAATAAAATGTGTATTTCAATAAACGCTCCGTAGAATCAAAATAGGTTAACTGCTCAAAAGTCAGCATCAAAAATTTTAGAAAAAATTATTATTCTCTATTTTCAAACAACGTCCTTATCCTAAAACTTTTTTGATACATTAACTCCGCTGCAATGGCAACAAGGCACCTTTGACGATTTCAAATTTGGGGAGGAAGTAGTATCTGCTATTGCAAATGACAAAACTTTGCTATCAGGTTGGAAGTAATTTTAGTGCTTACCGCTTATTTCTATACTGAAAAGAGGCAGGGTTTGTAGATCTTTTAAGTTGACTACAAACTCTGCCTCTTATTTGTTCACTGATTCTATATTCAATTTTGTTTTCAGAGCTAGTGTAAAACCATCATTTTCTTGCCCTATTCTTTCTTAAAATCCACAAGATATTGTAATTCAATTCTATTTTTCTTTCTCTGAAACATATTTTGTCATTTTTTATCTACTCAAGGGGTTCAGCCACTTAAGCTATGTTAAAGATCATCCCAGACATCCTATTTTTTGATAAGCTTTGTCTTGATTCTTTTTTCAACTGAAATGTCGAGCTTTCCATTAAAAATTCAGTTGATTCACTTTTTTAATGTAAGTATTAAAGTTAACCGATACCACCAAACATAACACCTGTAACGAGTGCGATAAATGCAAGTGGAACAAAAAGAAACTTACCAAGAGACATAAACCAAGAACCGATAGGTTTATTTGCACCTTCGTTAACTGAATCAAGGGCAAATTTGTCGCCTGCAACATAGAAGAACATAATACCTGCCAGCATAGCGCCAAGAGGACATACGTAAATAGAAACTGCATCCATCCAACCCGATACGATACCCTGTATGCACAGTGCAACCCCACATCCTACAACTGCGATTGCTCCAACTGCCTGAATTCTCTTCATCCCAAACCTCTCTTGAAGCGTAGCAACAGGTGCTTCATATAAGTTAATGAGTGAGCTTATACCTGCGAACAGTACACATACGTAGAAAATGATTCCTACTATCGTTCCACCAGGCATACCGTTGAATACATTAATGAGGTAGATGAACATAAGTCCAGGGCCACCTGATGAGAGTTCTGCACCACCTACTGCCATGGCAGGAATAATAACTAAAGCTGCAAGAAGAGCAGCAACAGTATCAAATATAGCTACATTACGGGCGGCAGTTATAACATTTTCAGATTTACTTAGATAAGAACCATAGATAACCGTTCCGTTACCTGCAATAGAAAGCGAGAAGAACGCCTGACCAAAAGCGAAAATCCAAACCTTTGGATCAGCCAGGCCTGCTGGATTAAGCGTAAAGATATATTTATATCCTTCATGTGATCCATGAAGTGTGAAGATATAGATTCCAAGCCCTAAAAAAAGTATAAACAATGTAGGCATCATAATTTTGTTTGCTTTTTCTATGCCACCGGCAACACCGAGAGCCATGATGGTAAGGCTGACTACTATTGCAATCATAATCCATAAGTTATTGCCCCAAGATATTGCGGTACTTCCAAACATACCACCAATCTGATCCATATCCTGCCCCATGGCGGCAAGCTTACCACTAAAAGCAAGAAAAGTATATTTAAATATCCAACCAACTACAACTGTGTAACCGATTGCTAGCGCAAGTGAACCCAGAACAGGAATTACGCCAATTGTTTCACCTGATTTTTTATTGCCGTTACGAAGCTGAGTGCATTTTCCAAATGCTCCTATTGGGCCTGCGCCCGCTGCACGTCCAAGTGCCATCTCTTCGATAACGCCGGTAGAAGCAATCAAAATTACAAATAAGAAGTACGGAAGCAGGAATGTCATGCCGCCCCATGCTGAAACCATATATGGAAAACGCCATATATTACCCATACCTACTGCTGAACCAATACATGCTAAGATAAATCCCCATTTGCTTTTAAATCCATCTCGTTGTGTTGTTTCACCCATATTTACCTCCCTCAAAAAATAAAATGATGGTATCCAACAAAAAAAATAAATATTCTTTGCGGACACCATCATAGTCATCCGATAATTTTACGCATTATCTATACTATATATGAAAAGTTCTTGATAGACAACTTTTCTTATTTGTTTGGATATGGCTCAAGGAATGCGTGGAAATGACGCATAGGAAGCTTATGTCCTAAAGTGATCCTCATATTAGGAATATTTTCTCTGTCTTCATATAGAGCTTTCACAGCTGCTATAACATAATCCAGATGTTCCTGACTGAACTGGCTGCGGTTGATGGCGAAACGAACTACGTTACAAACCTCGGCCTGCTGTTCCGGCGTCTTAAGATCATACTCCATGGAGTAATCACCAAGCTCAGACACTCTAATCCCGTATCTTCTGATCAATTCAAGGGAGAAGCCCTCTCCCGCAAATGATTCATGGCCACGTTTACCATCGAAGAATTCATCCATATTGATATATACACCATGGCCGCCGGCAGGAAGTACAACCCCCTTAACTCCAGCCTTGTAGAAGCCCTGTGCAAGATATTCGCACTGTTCTACCCTCTCCTTAAGGTAATTTACATTGCAGCACTCATAAAGACCAACTGCAAGCGCCATAATATCTCTTCCCGACATACCACCGTAAGAATCATTACCGTAGCAAGAAATCTGCTTCACTTTTAGAAGTACACCTACATCAGTCTTAACTGTTCCATCTTCGTTAAAGTCAGAAAAGTTTTTCCAGAAGAGTCCCTTGTCACGGAAAGCAAGCATACCGCCCATGTTAGCATGCCCATCCTTTTTAAGAGACGCACAGAAACCATCACAGTAAGAAAACATTTCTTTTG
>NZ_DALYUL010000016.1:75581-80736 GCF_031981185.1 Anaerotignum sp.
ATAGGAATAGACTTATCTGCATAACCTTCTTCATTCATTTTGATAAAATATGCATTCTCTGCCCAACGAGCTGCATCAAGTATGTAAGGAATACCGTACCTATGAGCAATTGCACTCACCGCACGAAGGTTAGCCATAGAGACAGGCTGGCCACATACAGGGTTGTTCGTAATACATGTGAAAACAAGGGGCACGTTCTCAGGGCCTACTGCTGTGATAAGTTGCTCTAACTTATCAATATCCATGTTGCCTTTAAAAGGATTTTTGGGGTATGATCCCCCTTCAGGCACTTCAAAGAGCAACTCTTTGTTATAAAGGTTACGAGGAACCGAACCCATTTGTTTGATGTTACCTTCGGTTGTATCAAAATGTCCGTTTGAAGGAATCGTGAATACTTTTCCTGGATGACGAGTGTTCAAGATTTTCTTAACGATCTCCATTAGAACCGATTCTGCTGCCCGTCCCTGTTGAATAATAAATGTGTTAGGTCGCTCCATCTGAGCCGCACCACCATTAAAAAGACCACCCTCGTATTCACAGAGGTACATTTCATCCATCATCTTATTTATATCTTGACAATCTGTACGAACAAGATCAATAATCTTTTTCTGATCATCTCCACGTTCAAATACATCTCTTAAGGTATCAAGAAGTACATAGTAACCTTTATTACGTCCATAAGCCTCATCACCAAGGAACATTGCTGACCACTGCACATCTGTCATAGCTGTTGTGCCTGAATCAGAAAGCATATCAACTGTGAGCATGCCAGCGGGAAATGCAAATTCGTTATAGTGTGTTGCTGCGAGAGCTCTCTCTCTCTGCTCAACCGTTACCTGTGGGATATTCCTTTTAACATATGAGAATGAACTAGGTGTTGCTACGTTTAATGGATATTTTTTCATTTATTTTCCTCCTAATATGGCGCCTTGCGCCTTCATGATAGAGGATACCCCGGTCATCGCTTTAGAGTGACTGGCGGACAGTATCTTTTGCGGTTGGTTATGTTTCTTTTGCACGCTCCTATTTTTCTGCAATAACTTCAATTTCAACCAATGCATCCGTTGGTAATCTTGCTACCTCCACTGTAGATCTTGATGAATAGACTCCCTCTTAAAGAAAGTAGCCTATACTTCAATCATAGCAGCGAAATTGTTCATGTCGCTCAGGAATACTGTAGTCTTAATAACAGCATCCATAGAAGATTCTGCTTTTTCAAGAATATACTTAACGTTCTTAAGTGATTGTTTTGTTTCCTTTGCGATTCCTTCTGGGAATATTCAGGTTTCCCAGATTCAGCGGCAACCAGCCTGATAAAAATATCAGATTTCCCAGTAATTATCCCCTGTGAATAAGGGCCAATTGTTGGTGGTTCCTTATCTGCATTTACAATTCCCTACATTTTTTTCCTCCTTCCTTATAGAAATAATTTATCTTTGTAGAAATAATTTATCTCTTTAATAAAATATTATCTCTATAATAATAATATATTTTTGCTTTAACATATATTCCAGATTTTCGTATTATTATTGTAGAAGTAGAATGGAGTCCTGAGCAAATTGGAGGTACTTATATGGCAAATTCATTATTAGCTCCATATATTAAACTAACTGAATTTTTAGGAAACACTTTAGGCCCTGATTATGAAGTGGCTTTACATGACTTGAGTAATAAAAACCAATCCATAATAGCAATAGCAAACAGTAACATAAGTGGACGCGATATAGGTGCTCCGCTTACAAATATGGCTTTACAAATGATAAAAGATAAAGTTTACGAGGAAAATAACTTTTGTTCTAACTACAAAGGGGTTGCTGCAAATGGTAAGACTCTTCGTTCTTCAAGTATGTTTATCAAACATAAAGGAAAGTTGATTGGCCTTCTATGTATCAATTTTGATGACAGCAGATATCAGATAATCAGTGAAGAACTTATGCGAATTTGTCATCCGGATACTTTTATTGGAACCAGTTTTCAATACGACGGTCAACATGTATCATCTTCCAGCAACCTCAAAAATATATCCTCTGAAAGCTTTCCGAATTCTAAAGATACTGTAATCGCTGAAGCGGTTTCAAATGAACTTGCCGCTCTCAACGTCAGTGCAGCAAGACTTACAACTGATGAACGTATGTCTATCATTTCTTCACTTGAAAAAAAGGGTATCTTTCTTATAAAGGGATCCGTTCAAAATGTTGCTGACAACTTACACTGCTCTTCCGCCAGTGTGTATAGATATCTATCTAAACTAAAAAACATAGTATTTAAATCTAATTTTGCTGACAGTTCAAAGGAGGAACTTTCCTGTACAACAAGTATGGACTAGTGGTTTGTCATTTTTCGAAACAAAGTTTGCAAAATTTTACGCTTCCTGTTTCCAATTGATGAAGCTGATATCTGCAGTTGTTGAGCTAACTGTTTTTCAGTTTTTACTCGAAAAAGATGCTATGAATGACTTTTCAACGGATACATCTACAATCGTGCAGTTTATCTTTGTACTCGGCAAAAATTCCTAAGCTGAAGCAAGCTTTTCAAAGTCCTCAGATTTCCATGGAAACCAAAGGCTTCCCTTTTTTCGTTTACAGGATTCTTGATTGTTACGCTCATTTTTATCCCCTGTTCTTGTTTTCACATTAAAAAAGAGTCACCTTTGTGACTCGAATTTATTCGGACTTGTATAAATATGTACTACTATTTTCCCATGAGCACAATTTCTGCACACAGTAAATCGAAACCTATAGCACGCTTCGAAGTAATAAGTGTCTGTTGCATTTACATCACTCTATCAACTTCAGCAACTCGATCCCCAAAGAAGAGAGCAATTGGCTAAAACAATGCTATTTGGACTCTTTGACCACCGACTTACCCCCGTTGAGGACTCTCCTTCTGGGGTCCATGATAAAAGATTATCTGATTGAATACGACCACGTTTCATAACATGATTACAATACGGACATTCCACTTCCACCCCTCCTATGAATCAAATATAAATATTTTCAGCATCTCATTTCTTATATACTTTACATAATGCAGCGTAAAACTCACAAAGATACACTTACAGATTGTGTGTTTAACCTGTGCAAAGTGTAAATTATTCTAGTGGTGTTGAACTCCGCCAATGCTCTTGTTTCTCTCCCAAATACACCACTCCTCGCCCAGTACCATGAGTACCCCAATTACCATTTGCCTGTTTTTGATTAAAAAGATAGTAACCTAAAGGTACTTTAGTGGATTTATTCCATGCGTCAATATGACGGAAAGCAAAGCTACTATCTCCTTCTGATGCAATTGTTAATTCCTCGGCCTCCTTAAGGGTCATGGGATTCCAAACTAAAATGCTTATCACAATACCCATAGATACCGACAAACAACATATTGCCCACGTACTCCAACATACACAATCAACATCCCATTTACTATACAGTCGCACAAGTAGCCCAATCCCTAACACAACACATACCAACGCCACTAACCAAACTTGCCACAAGGAATAGTCGTCCCATGTTTGCCACAAAAAATAAACCATAAACATCACAACGCCTATGGACCAACCAATATCCTGTCGTCTTGACTGTGTTTCAGCATCATCCAATGTCCATCGTAATACATCTATTCCCAAGAAAACGCAAAATGAAATGACAATACTCCTTGTATTATTGAAGAATGCGTTGGCAAAAGGAATTCTTGTTAGTAATACAACGATAATGGTGATGAGAAAAATCAAAATCATAGTTATAAAAAAAGGATGACTTTTTTCATCTCATTGCATTCCTTTCCATATCAAAAATAAATAATCTTCACTTTCTCAATACTTATGTAGTATCTAGTGTCATTTTAATAAAATTAGAAAACCGAATAGACACACGCAGACTTCATTAATCTAATTCATTACCACAATGGGGACAATACTTTGGAATGCCATCTCTGCAATCCATTAAAGACTTATAGCAATAGGGACATCTATAAAAAATTGCAGATTGGATAATACCCGAAATAACACATAAAGTTCCAAGTACAAAATATAACATCTCGTTTTTACTATATCCCACAGCAAATAACAAAATTCCTGCAATCAATAAACCCCACATGAGTTTATGACTGTTGCGATAGTTCATAAAACGCGACCTCCTTACAAAAAATCGTATTCGTTATAAACGTAACACGAATTTCAGGTTTCTTTACAGGTTAGTTTTTTTGTGCTTCGTAGTATACTCATAACGTTATTTTATATCTTATTATTTTTTGATAAATCTATCCACGATACGACAGTTGTAGATATCAGCCTGCCTGGCATTAATATTATCATAATAAAAATCAGCATTCTATTTATATCGTCAGATATTTTAAATGGATTATCAAAGACCCCACCAAACCATCCAATGTTAGAATAATCTGTTTTGGCGAAATAAAATAACCAATAATACTATATACTGCCATTACAGCTACAAATAATAGCAATTCTTTCAAATGAACGGATATACCAAATATCAAATAATAAAGAACCGCTACAATTGATATCGATAAGATGGTTTTTACAATAAGAATACCTATCCGTTTTTCTTTTTCTCCTTTGGTTGTATCAATGGTACCTATTTTCCCCGGCCTTATTGATTCACCAATTAATTCTATTAAGCCCATAATATTTAGTCTCCTTATTTTAACATATACTTGCTATTGCGGAAGATACCGGATATCATCAACCTACATAATCAGAAAACATGCTTTCATTAAGAACCTGCCATGTCATCTCTGCCCCTTCTTTAATTTCAGTTGTTGCTCCTACTTTTTTCTCTTTTTCCGAAATCAAAGTCGTTATCTCATCTGGCGTAATAAATGATACCTTTGCCTCATCAAATATTTTTTTATATATGCTGTCTATATAAAGGTTGGCATCCTCGATTGGCTTCAAATTTTTATCGTAAATATAAAATGTATAAAGGCACTCTTTATTGCCAACCTCATCTGAATTAGCCGCTTTTTCATTATTAAAACGTATGGTATCTAACTCAATTCCTCCTGTTATTCCATTTGCCTCCGCCACTTCAGGAAACTGCTCCAGCCCATCTGCCCAAGTAAGCTGATTGATATCGAATTCACTTTCAATCTACGTATTTTATTTTACTATTTGTAAAGTCTTAAAATAATATGCTGTAAC
>NZ_DALYUL010000016.1:80746-86592 GCF_031981185.1 Anaerotignum sp.
GACAGTGTATATTCACTTCCGTTTTTATAAAGAGCTTCCCCCATACCGTCATTTGGCATAAAACAGTCAAAAGAAACCTTCGCTTCATTTTTCAAAAACTTCTTGTAGGCTTCCATGGAAAGGTCTTGAGTCATGAGGGGTTGTACTGTTGTCTGTGCAACCGTTGGGGTTGTAGATGGTTCTATAATAGGTGAATTAGATGGATCTTCTGCAATCGCCGAAGTCGTTGACATTGCAGTATTAGAGTCCTTAAAATTATCTACACTTTCGACTTTCATACATCCACTAGAAATTAACATTAAGGCAATAATAAAAGTTATTACCAGTTTATTTTTTATCATTTTTGTTTCTCTCCCCTAACCGTTTTGTGTGGTTTATTGTGCCTAAGTACGTATTTTTGTAAAATAATCTTTCATCCCCTGAACCGCAATCTTTAGTTTCTTCAGATACGCATTATGGTACAACTGCGTACACATCAAACTGATTACACTCCATAAAAAACCCTCGACTCTTGTCTAGAGTACAACAGGTATACCAGATTCAATAACAAACATTGTCATTAATTATAATTTCCAGCTTTGATCTTCTCTTTTTATTCTTTGTATGTACAAAAACCTGCTCAGCTTATGTGTTTATTTGATAACCAGTTTTTCTTCACTTTCATTTAAACCTAAATTAAATTCCAGATGGGTTGCAGCAGAAATATATATACCAACTCCAATCATAACATCCAATGCATACACAAGAAGCTTGTTACTATCAATTATTAATGGAAGCAGCGCAATGGCTCCAGCCGGAGGAAACCAAACTCTACTTTTAGTAAATATAAATATTGCAGCAGAAGTAATCAGTAATCCAGATACAATCAATGGTTGTCCCATTTTTATTGTTACAATTAAGCTTATTAATACACCAACCCAGGCTGCTAAAGTAACAACTGTAAAAATTTTCAAAGGTATTTTTCTTGCTTTACTATCTTCATAAGTAAGTTCAACAAATGTAACGATTAGTGGAGGTGCTATTAAATATATGTTATCAGAGAGTGCTCCTATTAAAAGAAGCGCAAGAATCACTATTAATATATACGTAAATCTTTTAAGTTCTAATTTCAAATTCATGCTATATTCATAATATATTTCTTTTTCTCTTACATTGGTAATTCCAAATATAACCTGAACGCAGATCATAACAACAGTCATTACACACACACTTATTGGGTAAATAATACTTGTTGTTTCCATTATTATTGGCAAAATGCAGGCAGAAAGCATTGGAAGAAAATTACACCGTGTTAAAATAAGCATAAATGCTGTGGATACAAAACCGAAGGCAACTTTAAAAATGAGCGGCACCGCTAAAACCCTCACAATTAGTACTCCAATAATTGCTGCATATGTCATCAACAGAATCATTTTCATTCTTCTAACCTTCCATGGTTGCTTATCTAATATTAATCCGCCAATTACCAGTGCTGCCACTTCTGGAAATATTATTTCTTTCTCATTTGTAACCTCCGAGACTCCTATCATAAGCAAGATTATTATTATCTAAACAATATATCTTAATCAGCCTCCTTCTTCCTCTGCTTCATCTATCCTATCAAAACACCCCTGAGGTTGTAACATCATTCTTGTTTCTTTGGAACAATATTATAAAAGTGGAACCGATAAGACGAGGCGTTCAATTGTACTTTTGTTAACCTTTGCCAAACTGGAGGCAAAACGAAGGCTGTAAAGAATACGGCGTTTTTCTAATTGCTCATATAAGCTGGATTAAACAATACTCAACCGTCCAAACGGATGATGGCGAAGTCTTAAAATCCAAAACAAGTTAAAGTTCTTAAAAAACGCAATACTCAACTTGAGAGGAACTCCTCATACTAAAAGCCGATTGGAATCTTCACGCCATACGCGCGCAACGAATAGATAATGTTCATAGGCTTTGTTTCCAGCATGATATAGATTCTTGGCAAAGTATTAGTTGACAATAAAATCACCCTTTATAAGCATTACAAATCAGAGCCTGCTGACCGTAACAAAGAAGTTAAATGTGCAGTAAATAAATTCATCTTTCATTATACCTTTTACTTTATTATACATGCTTCTGCATAATATTTCCATATATATTAAAAAAGGTTAAGCCTAAGTGTCATTTTTTATGACCCCGACCTAACCTCTTATATCACTCTATTTTCTTAAAACATCTTATGAAACCTATATTTCCATCATTTTTAAGGCTTAAAAATAGTAATTACTACCCTTTTTAAGACCGAAGCCCGCTACAAGCAAGCACACAACATTTTGTAGCTCGAACTTCATTTTCAGCCTTTTCACCACAATACGTCATCATTATTATCGCTTCAACGTGAGATACTTAGGCTATTCTATACTGACACATTTTGCTCAGAAAACCAGCTTATTTCCTTGCTTTTACAACCATCCCATCTCTTTAAGATAGAACATCGCGATTTTCATTTTTGCCCTTTAAATTCGTACCAACTTGATGCTTGTACCTTCCCCCGGATTTTCCACACCAACATTTGAATATCGCTTAGTATCGCATTACAAAAATTATCCGAAAACACTCCTGACAACACGATAATTGATAATTGGTTGAGCTTTGGAAGTACATACACATCAATTAGTATTCATTATATCCTCTTTCATCTAGATATTCCTCTAAACATATACCCGCTTTCGTTATTTCCGCTGCAGCTTCTTTTCCAACATACCTATAATGCCATGGTTCATAGCCTATGCCAGTGATATCAGATTTTTCCACAGGATAGCGCAGAATGAAACCATATTTATAACAGTTTTCCATCAGCCAGCGCTGTTCTGGGGTGTTCTCCTGTTGCTGATCTAGTACCTGATAGCTTGTGGCAACGATATCAACTGCCAAGCCAAGTTGGTGTTCGCTAGTGCCTGGCACTGCCACCCATTTTCCCGCTTCCACCCGGGCAGCTTCCTCTGAATATCCCTGCATCTTATACTGATTGACTTGATTATTATAAAGCATTGTCTGTTTTTCATTTGTCCTATATGACGAACAGATGAATGGAGATAAACCCACGGCACGCGCATCGTCAAGCATAGCCTGTAAGTCCGACAGTGCTCTCTCATCAATGGCATGTCCATTTTTTATTTGAGTCAGTTTAACACTGAAGTCCTCCTTTAGGGGATGATCTTTATTAACTAGCACTAAATTCCATACATCGGTATTTTCTTTTTTGGATATTTGCGTTTTATTTATCTGACTGGGAATTGTCACTTTCTGGTTTGGCGTGATAGAATTACTCTGAACATCATTTGCATTTGCTGATGCCCTTCCAATGGTAAATGTGAACATACATAAAACTATAGTTGCAAAAAAACGTATAATCTTTTTTCTTTGCTTTGTATTTCTGTTTCTACTTGTTCTGCTTATTTTACTTGGTCTACCTTCCTGTTTCCATTCATGTTTTTTCATTGTATGAATACACCCCTTTATACTTTTCCATTATTCGACGGGAAGTTAAATAAATATAAAACAACCCTTTTATAACCGTATGTTATAAAAGGGTTGCATCAAAGATTGCTCAGAATTCCATCAAACTTGTATCCTATTGTTATTTTAGTCTATTATAGGGATGATTTGTACACCAAAAATTGTTTCTTCATTGACTTGAATTAATTGGTACGCATTGGTTATATCCGTATATTTATATCGTTCTGTATCTAAAATCTTTTCTAATGTTTGTGTGCCTCCATTGATTCCTAGATATTTTACAAATAAATCCAGCATATCTTTTGCAGGCGAAAATTTTAGTGGTTCATTTGTCCAAATCATGTACGTCAGTATAAGATGTGTGTCTGCGTCCATAGTGATCTCTACTTCATATTTACCTGAAGTAAAAGCTATCTCCCAATTTTCAGTATTCATACCCGAATTGTCCATATTTATATAGGATTTAACAGTAAAGGTAATATTTTGAACTTCACTAACTTCAATAGGAGGAAACAACCCCATACTTATGAGTTTTTTCAGCTCATTCGTTACAATACGAATAATACCCCGCTTTTCACCTTGCTCGTAGATTGACCGATCTTGGCTTACCATAATGATATTATCTTGAGCCAGTATATAACCAGTAAATAAAGCAATTTTGTCTTCTATACTTAACTCTGTTTTTGCAACAGATTTTGTATCAGTCAGCTGTTGTGTTGTAACCGATCCAAACAGCATTTTATCCGTTAATCTTGAAACGAAAGGCGGTGCAAAAACAGTAATTAAGAGAGTAAAAATTAGTAGAAGAGAGATACATATAGTTTGGATTCTTTTCATACCTTCTTAGCCCCCTCAAGTCGTATTGCAACGCGGGTTCCTTTTTTCGGACTGCTTGTGAACTCCATTCTAGCATGATGAATTTTTACAATATCGGCGCAAATCGCAAGACCAAGTCCTGACCCACCCAGGGCTTTCGCTCTTGACTTGTCAACCATATAAAATGCCTCTGTAATTTTCGATAATTCAGATTCTTCCATACCTTTTCCATTATCCTCTATTGAAATCTGGTATTCATCCTCTACCCACATTCCCGAAAATACGATTTTTCCACTTTGATCTATGGATTTTCTGGCATTGTCCAGCAAATTGAAGCAAACCGTTTTCATCAAATCCGGCTCTATCATTAAAATAGCCTCCTCCGTTGAAGTGACTAAATCAATGTTTTCGTTCTTAAGAACTGGCTGCATGATTCCTATGATCTCATCAAAATAACTCTTTGCAAAGATCCGCTTTATTACAAAATCCTGCTTCTTCAACACATTTCTAGCAACTTCATAGAGAGTGCTTCCAGTCTTTTTCCCTCTTGGAAAATGTAGTTTGCTGATACAATAATCTGTTCTTGATCCATTCTTTTCGATCGTAACATATCCGCATAGCCAATCATTGAAGTAAGAGGCGTTTTTAACTCATGTGCAAAACTTCCGATAAAATCCACCTGACGTCTTGATGCATCCTTCAATTCTTCCACAGTCTGTTCCAGTTTTACAGCCATTTTATTAAAATCATTGGAAAGCTTGCCAATTTCATCATTGCTTTGAATCTCAACTCGCTGATCCAGATGTCCGTTTGCAATCTGCTTCGTTGCCAGAGACAGGTTTTTCAGCGGTTTTGTAAGCCAGTGTGTTACAAGAAACACCACCACTGCACACACTAAAATCATAGTAAATACAAGGTATTGAAAACTTGTATACTGTTCAGAACGATTTTTAAATAAGAATCCGATGTTCCTAAAATTCTCCAGATATAAAATCTCTCCTTGCAGAGTAACAGGGCCTGCTGTGTGAAGATAATAATTATGACCTGACTGAACAATTTCATATCCCCTTTTATCAAAGTCCAACTGTTTTAATATGTGATTATCCAGATCTACATTAGTGCTGTTAAAAACAGTCTGAAATGAGCTGTCACTTAAGCGAAAAGGAATGTTACCTTTAGAAGTATTAATTGTTGTGGATTTAGCAATTTGTTCTACGATTTGTTTATCATCCATAACCAAATTATACTGGCCTAGGGAATAATAAGACATTACATATTCTTTTTTGAACTCTTGCGTTAAGGCATAACGCAAAATATCATTTTCTTCATAAGCCGCCGAAATTTCCCGACTTAATGATGAACGAAACTGAGAATTAATTAGATAGTAACACCCTACACTAAATGTAACTGAAGCAATCATAATGGTACTAAAAAATATCTTCCAAAAAAAGTTCATGAATTATACCTCAAGCCTGTATCCTATTTTATAAACAGCAACAAGCTTATCCTCCAGACCAATTTTTTTGCGTAGCCTTTGTATATGC
>NZ_DALYUL010000017.1:0-10371 GCF_031981185.1 Anaerotignum sp.
ATATTATCGTTAACCACAAAAGGAACGTTATATTTTTTACAAACTTCCTTTACTTCCTTTGCTTGCTCCACAAACTCCTCAAAAGATGCATCCTTTTCCCGAAGTTGTACAAAGGTTGCTCCACCTATTAGTGCTTTCTCCACATCCTCAGCTAGCTTTCTTTCTTGTAACCAAGCACGGTCAGTCACCGCATATAATAACAAACTTTTACGATCTAGCTTCAATTTTCATTCCCTCCTCTAAAACCTCATCCGTTAGATTACTCATTGCATCAATAATATAGGTGCGATAAGATGAGGTGCCATTTAATTTTGATTCCGCTAATCTTTGCAATGCAATTTCACCGCAAAGCCCCATTGCCGCCACTGCCGCCACTGTAGCGTCCAATAAGTGACAAGAATTTGCCACACAATATGCCGTCACAACGCCGCTGAGCATACAACCTGTTCCTGTTATTTTAGACATCAAAGGATTCCCATTACGAATTGCATAGGCCTTTTTGCCATCAGCAACGATATCAATTGCCCCTGTCATTGCAATCACCGCTCCTGTTTTCTCACTGAGGCGTTTGGCGAACTGAACCATTTCATCCAAATTCTCTTCTGTGACACGGTCAGCTATATCTGCATCTACGCCTTTTGTCGTGCCCTCTTTGCCCCAAAGGGCCTTCAGCTCTGAAACATTCCCCCGTATGACAGAAAAGCGCACCTCTTCCAAAAGGCAGATTGCCGTATTCGTACGTAGTTTTGATGCACCGGCACCTACAGGATCTAAAACAGTAACATGCCCTAGCTCATTGGCTCTTTTTCCCGCTAAAAGCATAGATTCAATGGTACGGGTATTTAACGTTCCAATATTAATATTCAGTCCACCACAAATACTTGTAATTTCTGCCGCTTCCCCTGCATCATCTGCCATAATAGGAGATCCACCGCAAGCCAATAAAATATTGGCCACATCATTTACTGTAACGTAATTTGTAATATTATGCACCAGTGGCATAGTTTCCCTTACATTCTGAATTAAATTTTTCTCCATCGTTATTCCTCCTAAAAAATTCATCGGATTTTCCAGTGGAACCCTTCGTAAAATTGATTTATGGTTTATTCATAACGGACAGTGCCAGAAAGGCTTGGGAACAAAAATTTCATAAGAAGGGTCACAAAAAAACTTCCCCTTCCCTATGTACACCTTTGTCGACACCTTAGTTGTCCGTTAAAAAAGGCACTCCCCTCAGGAGTGCCTTCATAAACGAAGTATGTCCCTACGTTGGCATTATCCAAATCAGGTTTACGGTCGAAGTATTGGTACTTCCTCTCAGCCTGCCTACAAGCTCCCATTTTTCATAATAACGGAATTACTTCCTGTTTTTTAGCATATCACAGGGGTTTTCCGTTGTCAAACGCTTTGTTTCCCTCGTCTGTTTTTCGCCAATTTTTTCTGCACCTTTTCATAAGTCTTTTCACTTAGAATCGGTTCATGGGTGTTTTTCACAACAATCCAATTTTCCATGGGAAGCTCCATGGTTTTTTTTGATTTATAACTAATTTTCTGCTCTCTTCCTTGCACCATATGGCCCATATAAACAGGATTTTTCAATATTTTTCTTACCGTACCCGCCCCCCATTGCATGCAGGTTTTTCTACCTAAATCCTGACCTCTTTTTCGCTTTTCCTGGGAGGGTGTGGGGATATTTTCTATGGTCAGTTGGTCTGCTATTTTTTTGCAAGATAGCCCAGACAAGTACAACTTCGCCATATACCGTATCACCTTGGCTTCTTCCTCCAAAACCACCAAATGGTGGCGGTCGTAAGCATCTTTCTGATACCCATAGGGTGCATAATTCCCCAGAAACTGTCCCATTTCCATTTTTTTTCGCAAAACAGAGCGAATATTTTCTGATAGCTCTTCACAATACCATTCATTTACAAGACTATTGATTTGCCTTGCCTTTTTATTTTCTTTTTTTGATGTATCCACGCCATCCACTACCGTGACAAATCGAATCCCCCATAAAGGAAATCGCTCATGCAAATATATCTCCGCAGTAGCCGCACTGCGGGTAAAGCGTGATTGCGTTTTGCAGAGTATAATCTCAAATTTTTTATCCTTAGCATCTTGAAGCAAACGGCAAAAAGCCGGGCGGTCCTCCCTCAAGCCGGAATAATCCTCATCCTCATAGACATCGTAAATTTCCCATCCGTTTTTTTGGGCATACGCAATGAGCAGTATCCTTTGGTTTCTTATGCTTTCGCTTTCTTCCCCTGTTCCATCCTCCACAGAGAGACGGCAATATAAAGCTGCCTTGGGCATAACTCCGCCCCCTCTATCTTTCTTATTACAATATATACCCCAGGGGTATTCACTTATCCCAAAAAATGTGCGAAACAAGCTGGTAACTAGCGCACCTTATGGTAATAGCTATTCTTTTTATAACTTCGGATATGCTTCAAGCAAACCTTTCGTAAATAAAATCTTTCCAAAGCATCTCAAAACTCCAAGAAAAAAAGACTCTTTAAAGATATGACCTAATATTCACGACAATACTAAGGCAACACTTCATCTTTTCTCTTCAGAATGAGGCAAATAAAAAAAATACCCGCAGCAAAATACTGCGGATAGAAATTTCTTGCAGAAAAATTCATTCTTTTTTAACGCTTTATCCCAAATCTTTAAAAATATACTTGTTACAGTTCGGACAGCAACTATCCTCAGTGATCTTCTTTCTGCTATTGAGTGACTTATTACAATGAGGACACTTATAATACTTGGTTTCCAAAACAAACGTAAACACTGCCAATGCTACTGCGAAAAAATAATTATGCAGAAACACAAAACTCATGGCGGCAACTGCTAATAAAAGAATATAGATTTTTTGAAATTTCTTATAGTTGGCCAATAACGTCTGTCCCTTTTCAGATATTTTCACAAAAAGTCCCCCCAATTTTGAATTTCTTTTCTCTTTTATTTTATCCCAACTAAGGTATAAAAGCAACAGAAAAGATACGTGACCCATGTCACGGGTATCGCCTGTGGCAGTGGTGTCCTTTCCAACGGCCGCTACTGTGGAATTGCCCCTGAAGCTCATATTATCTCCCTAAAAATTCTTGACAGCAACGGCCAAGGCAGTTCTTCCCATGCTGTTGCCGCATTAAGATGGATAATGGACAATGCTGCAAAATATAATATAAGAGTAGTAAATTTATCCATCGGTTCTAATGACAGAAAGGTGAATCAACCTTTGAAGGAAATCGTTGAAGTTCTCTGGCGTAGAGGAATTGTTGTAGTGGCCGCCGCAGGCAATCCCGATGGACGCAGAGGCTATCAGCCCCCGCCGCCCATCAGCCCCATGGTAATTACCGTGGGAACTTGGGAAGATCGTGATTATTTTACGCGACATAAGCCTTTTTCCCTTTTCACCAGGGATTCATCCAATCTGCCGGATATCTGGGCGCCGGGAGAAAACATTATTTCTGTTCTCTCCCCGGATTATAAGTTTAGTATGCCCAACCGCAGTCGGGAAAATATTATTTATCCCAATTATATCAGTATGAGTGGTGCCTCTATGGCCACCCCCTTGGTAAGCGGAGCGGCCTCTTTGCTGTTAGAACGATTCCCTTATGTCAGACCCAACGAAATTAAGACGGCCCTAATGAAAATGGCGGCCGAAAATGGGGGACTGTTGGATCAAAGTACCTGTCTGAACCAAACAGGAAAGGTGGTTTTTATTTAATGGAACGAAATCTGATTTACGAATTGACAAAAACACTACAGCAAACAGATGGTCTGGAAAAGGACTTTCTGGCGATGTCTACGTCCTTAAGAGAAGCAATTGAGAGAAACTACATCCAGAAAATTCAGTTGGCAGCTGGCGACCAAAAGTCATTTACCGTGGAACATCCACCAAAGGAAGTTACTCTTCTGAGGGCAATCGCCCCTTTTCTGGATGAAGGCGGGCGTGGGCAAATCCGTGACCTCTGTCGTTCTTTGCTTTTTATTAATTCCTTGCAGGGCGTAAACCAAAGCGTTACTAGCCTAACCCAAGAAGGTGGCCTACTTGCGGCTAGAAGTGCCGACGGAAGTACAGAAGAAGCTGGAGAAAATTTAAATCCCCAAGCAGCAAAAATTGCCGGGCTCTTAATGTCAATTGCTTTAATGGACAAATTTTGAGGCAATAAAAGCCCTAATTTATTGTTTCAAAACCCTTCTTATGGGAAGATTTTTAGAAAAGACTGTTCAAATTCCAAAGGTGTTTCAAAAACTTCTTATTAAATTCTTTATCTGTATAAGCAAAACTAAAAACCGATTGCTGCGCATTTATTATGCATAGCAATCGGTTTTTTTAAAGCTCCTGATTAATAACAAACATATTCATTCTTTTTATTTGTTTCAAATCTTCCTTTGTCATAACCAATTGTTCCTTCATTTCCTCATTTTCTACCATCACATCAAGGGAAAGTAAAAATTTGAATGCTACTGGCAAAATGGGTTGGGTGGAAAGTCCCGAGAAAATCCCTACCAAGCGGCGACTATGGGTGAACGAATTGATGGCATACATAAAGACTTGTTCCACTTTGTTATTCTGATTCTCAAAATTGAAATGGGTGAACGCATCAAACTTACGCATGTTGCCATGATAAAGAAATTTGCAATTGTAATAATTACTGTAGTCTTCTACATCTGCATAAAAATTTGCTTTATAAATTCCATTTTCACCTGCGCCCTGCACTTCAATGATATTTTTTATAATGCGTCCTCTTCTGCCATCATAAAAGTAAAGGTAATACTTTGTTTTCCCAGTTTTCCGCTTTACCAAGGCATCCCCTTCTGTTTCCTCGGAAGTTGTGATATTTTCATAATCCACAAGCTGATTTACAGAAATATTTAAGGCATCTGCGATAGAAAACAGCGTTTCAATATCAATAGAAATTTCCCCATTCTCATATTTAGAAACCGTTGCTTTGCTTTTATGAATCATTTCTGCAAAGACCTCAATTGTTAACTTTTTTAGCTTTCTGTAAAGCCTGATCCGTTTTCCAACATGGATACTGACTTCTTTCATAATTTCCTCCTATTTGTATCTATATTTCAAAGTGTATTTTGGCAAATAAACGTCTGTATTGCTGATAGTATTCTTCAATTTTCATGAAACTCCTTTACAGTTTGTTGTTGTTTTTTTAAAAATACTAATTCACTATGAATTGTCCTCGACACGAAAACAAATCATATTTCTCACCCTTGTTTCGAAAAAAGAACACCTTGTGTTCTATCATTTGATTATAGAAACTTGAAAATTTCCACTTACAGTGGAAATTTTCAGCAAATATTTCTATTTCCAGACAATCCCTTGTCCATGATTTCCAAACAATTCTCTTCACTTTTTTATCTAAAATGGAGAAAAATCAATAGTTGAGATTAAAATACTTTTCTAAAATTGGTTAATATCACAAAAAAAATTGAATGAAATATATTTTATCCAAAAATTGTATTTGCACATTGTACATTTCGTAAAAATAATAAAACTCTTGATTTTTTATTAGTTTACCTTATATTTTATCCATTTTCATCTTTTTTTCAACTATTTTTTTATTAAGATTATGCTTTTCCCATAAATTGTTTCACTTAAATATTTTTCATTAGGTTGATAATTTTGAAATTTTATTAGATAATAGTGAGCATGTGGCAATTCCATAAATAGCCGATTGCACATCAGAGAGAAAAGTTGAGAGTAAGTAATACAAGGAGGTATTATCTATGAACGGAAAGAAAAACAGCATGGCTGACGTTGCAATAATTGGTTTGGCATTATTTGCAATGTTCTTCGGCGCAGGCAACCTGATTTTTCCGCCTTACTTAGGCATTAACGCAGGTACTGAATGGTTTACAGGATTTATTTGTTTCTTTATCGCCGATGTTGGCTTGGCATTGGTAGCAATCTTAGCTATGATTAAAACAGGCGACGTTTCTATGAACGGTATTACAGG
This sequence comes from Anaerotignum sp., assembly GCF_031981185.1. Lineage (GTDB taxonomy): Bacteria > Bacillota > Clostridia > Lachnospirales > Anaerotignaceae > Chakrabartyella. The sequence goes on from NZ_DALYUL010000017.1 coordinate 5,985, forward strand.
AAAGTTGGGTAGGGTACCCTCAGTCATTATCAATTCTTTAATTGTATTATGCATCGGGCCTTTCCTTGCAATCCCTCGTACTGCCGCTACAACTTTTGAAATGGGTGTAATGCCTATTTTTCCTTCCATTAATTCTTGGGTATTCGGCGCAATCTTTTTCGGCCTAACCCTCCTATTTACCATCCGTCCTTCCGGCGTAATTGACGTTATCGGTAAATATTTAACACCAGTTTTGGTTCTTTCTCTGTTGGCGCTAATTGTAATGGGTATTGTGAACCCTATTGGTCCAATTGTGGATACAACTGGCTTCAATACTGTAAAAGAAGGTATTCTTTCAGGATATCAAACAATGGACGTTTTGGCTTCTGTGGTATTCATTATCATTATCATCTCTGCTGCCAAGGACAAGGGCTATACTGATACAAAATCAACCATGAAGGTTGTAATTCAGTCTAGTGTTTTTGCAGCTGCTGCATTGATGATTATCTATGGCGGTTTGGCTTTCTTAGGTGCTACAACCTCCGGCGGCGGTTTTGAAGATTTAAACCAGACTGGCTTGGTTGTTGCCATCACACAAAAACTGGTTGGCAACTATGGCGTATTGATGCTTGGCATCATCGTATTCTTTGCTTGTCTGACCACTTCAATCGGCTTGGTTTCCTCTTGTGCATCTTTCTTTGAGGAATTAACTCATGGTAAGGCTTCCTACAAAATGGTTGTTATTATTACAATTGGCTTCAGCTATTTTGTTTCCAATTTTGGTATCTCTACCATTATCAGCATTGCTGCTCCAATTTTAACATTGCTGTACCCCGTTGTTCTTGTTATGATTATCTTGACTTTCTTCGGCAAGAACATCAAAAACAATAACATCTATATCGGTGCTGCTGTCTTTGCTTTATTGGTTAGTGCAGCTGATGTATTATGTGGATTCGGCTTGCCTTTCACGTTTGTTAAGAGCCTTCCTTTGGCTGGATTCCAGTGTGGATGGGTTGTTCCTGCCATCATCGGCGGCCTGATTGGCAAATTCATTCCTATGTCTGCAAAGGCAAAAGAAAGATCTGATTTTGCTTAATAAAACAGTTTTTAATATAGAATCATTGCAATCACATATCTGTGACTTAAAACATATGGTCCTAAATCAAAACCACGCGTTAAATGCGTGGTTTTTTAGTTATTCTAGAAGGGATTTTAAATTAAAGCGGCTTCATTTTATTTTTTTGTAATGGATTTTTACTACATTCTGTATCTACATATTCAACAGATTAATTCATAAATTAATATTTTCCCTTGTCAGCTTGCCAAAGCTTTCCCGCTTTTACATGAGTTGTCAATACTATTGGTTCATTCGGTTTTTTTAAATTAACGATTATTGTGACAATGACTTCATTTTGCTAGTACATTAATGTATCTAAAATGTTTTAATAACTAAGGAAACAGCACAATATACTAACAATGCTGCTAAAACTGCATTAATAATTTTCGTGTATTTTGCGATAAGTCTTTGAAATATTACCCCAAACACAGTCCAACACGCCGTACAAAAAAAGGAGGCCAAAGAAAGTAAAATACAAAACAATAACAAAATGAAAGGCGATTGATATTGGGGCAGAATAAATGATGAAAAAACAGCAATTCCATACAAAATTGTATTTGGATTTATAAATTGCAAAACAACACCTTGCAAAAACAAATTGCTCATTTCTTTATTATACTTGCTTTCTACGGCAGGATCACTTCTTATGGTATTCCAAGCTAACCACAATATGTATGCGGCACCAACCCATACCATAATTAATTGAAATGCTGGGAAAACATCAAATATAACCCAACTAAAAAGACTACACAAAAGCAATACCATAAATACTCCTGCAGAAACACCCAGATTAAATTGAATACTCTTCTTTAATCCATACTTTCCTGCATTGGACATGGATATGATTGCATTCGGCCCTGGAGATATATTTGATACAAAGACATATGATAAAAATTCCAGAAAATTTAACATTATATAATTCCCTCTCTTTACTCAATAATCAATTCATGATAGACTATATATCGTACAAAATGTACATTATAATGAGTGTGCACTATAATACTAACATATGTGCAGCATACTGTCAACATTCAGGAGGCATTTTTATGGATAATCTTAGTCATGTAATTTCAGAAAACCTAAAAAAAGTAAGAGAAGAAAAAAGACTTAGCCTTGATACCGTAGCAAAACTTTCAGGCGTGAGCAAAAGTATGCTTGGACAAATTGAGCGTTGTGAAGTTAACCCAACCGTATCAACGATGTGGAAAATTGCGAATGGGTTAAAAATATCCTTTTCACAACTCATCAATTATGCTGAAACAACTGTTGAATTAATAGATATTAACAGTCTTGAGCCATTGCTTGAAGATGAAGGAAGGATAAAAATTTATCCAACATTTCCTTTTGACAGCACTCGCCGCTTTGAAATATACTCTGTTGAATTTCAAGAGAATGGCTATCTATCCACGGAGCCTCATTTACAGGGTACGCAAGAATATCTAACTGTGTTCCATGGGGAAGTGACAGTTACACTAGGACAAAAAAGTTTTATTGTGGATGAGGGCAAAGCAATACGCTTCAAAGCAGACGAACAACATGGTTATAAAAACACAGGATCCTCGCCCTGTTTATTAAATATGGTGATTTACTATCCGGAATAAATTCCACCCACACTGGCTATTTACTAAAGCTAATGCACAAAAAAAATAGAGCTGGATTGGCATATTATGTGCCCTTCTCGCTCTATTTTTATTTACAACTATTTCTTGTTTAGAATCTTATCTGCAACATACATTCCGTTTGCCGCCGCCTGGGATAGAGAACGGGTAAAGCCTGCGCCATCGCCGATGGCATAAAGACCAGGACAGTCGTCCAGCTGGAACTCTGTACATTTTGGTCTTGCTGAATAATACTTACATTCTATTCCATAAAGCAAGGTATCATAGTTCGCCGTGCCCGGCGCAATTTTATCCAATGCATGGAGGGTCTCAATGATATTATCCAACTGGCGCTTAGGCATACAAAGGCTTAAATCCCCAGCTACTGCATGGAGGGTAGGTCTTGTGGTGGATTTTCTAATACGGCTTTCATCTGAACGTCTGCCGATTTCCAGATCCCCCAAACGTTGTACCATAACGCCGCCGCCACAAATGAGGTTAGCCAAGCTTGCCACATATCTTGCATATTCAATGGGCTTTTTGAATGGCTCCGTAAAGCGAATGGTTGATAGCAAAGCAAAGTTAGAGTTTTCTGTCTTTCTGGCCTGATCACGGTAGGAATGCCCGTTTACCGTCAGCACACCTCCAGTGTTTTCCGTTACAACATGACCTCTTTCATTAAAGCAGAACATTCTAGTGGTATCACCATATTGCTTAGAACGATACCAAATTTTTGGCTCATAGATTTTTTTGCTGAAATGATCCCAAACCATTGCAGGTAGCTCAACACGCACACCAATATCTACTTGATTATTTTTCAAAGGAATGTTATTATTCTCACACCAGTCTGAGAAAAAGCGACTACCAACACGGCCTACGGCAAATATAATCTTATCCGCCGTTATCACATCTTTCTCCCCTTTGTGTATCAAATGAATCTCCTTAGTATCTTTATTCACATCACTAGCCTCTGTATCAACAGCGATATCTACCTTATCTTCTAAATATTCAATCAACTTCCGCATGGTATCAAAGTTGCTGTCAGTTCCCAAATGTTTTAACTGCGCCTGACTCATATGCAAATCATGCTGTAAACAAAGGCGTTTTAAATCGTCATCGGGCATAAAACGGTCTGTGGTTGCGCCGAATTTTACCAAAACTTCATCTGCCTGCTCAATGTAATGAATGACTGTTTTGGGTTCTAAAAACTCAGTTAGCCAGCCGCCATATTCCGTAGAAATAACATATTTGCCATCGGAAAATGCGCCCGCTCCAGCCATGCCCTCCATAATGGCACAGGAGGAACATTTAATACATTTCTCCACCTTTCCTGTCACAATAGGGCAATGGCGCTGCCGAATGGCATGACCTTTTTCCATAATTAACACCTTCATTTGGGGATTGCTCTCAACCAAACGATATGCAGTCATAATCCCGCCGATACCACCGCCAATAATTGCTACGTCATAATGCTTTTTTAAACTCATAGAAGCACCTCCTAATGTGGCATTAAAAATGCCGTTTGTCTTATTCATAATATAATTGTTATTTGCATAAATATTCTTTGCGCGCAGAAAAAGAGCGAAACTTTTCTATACTTTTGTAAGAAAAGTTTCGCTTTACTTACGTCTTATTTTAACGTATTTCCATCCTCAAGTCAAGAGGTTCTTTCTTCTTTCCAAAAGTTATCTCA
>NZ_DALYUL010000017.1:10381-34605 GCF_031981185.1 Anaerotignum sp.
CACCCCTATTACGCATAATCATTCACCCAACAAATAAACGTCCTCATTAAGCGCACATGAAATAGTGTTCTACTTTACAGTATGCCCCCAAAAAGCATATCTCAGAAGATTTATAAAATCTTCAAGAATTTTTTAATGGTTTGTAATATAGAAAAAATAGGTGCCAATATATTTGGCACCTATCAAGGTTTTTTACTTATCCATTCGCTACTGGCAACTTAAAAAGCTGAAGGAAAACTATCTTCAAAGGGTGCCGCTTTCGCCGACACCTAAAATTACTTTATTTGCTGTGCAATGGTTTCTTTTGCAACTTCCAATGCCTCACCAATCTTAGAAGCATCTTTACCACCTGCCTGTGCCATGTTGGGACGTCCGCCACCACCGCCACCGCAAGCTGCTGCTGCCGCCTTAACAATGTTGCCTGCATGGGCACCTTTTGCAACGGCATCGTCTGTAGCCATTACCATTAGGTTCACCTTGCCCGCTGCACCACCTGCCAAAACAACAATGCCACTGCCCAGTTTATTCTTCAACTGGTCACCTAAGGTACGCATACCGTTGGCATCTAAATCTTTTACTTCCGCCGCCAATACAGCAACGCCTTTGATGTCTGTTTTTGCATTTAAAATATCCTCAACGGCACCACCAGCCATTTTGGCTTTCAGCTTCTCCAACTCTTTTGCCATTTCTTTCTGCTCAGCCATCAATTGTTCCACACGAGCTACCAGCTTATCAGGAGTTGCTTTAACCAAACGAGAAATTTCTTTCAATTCCTCTTCCTGCGCCTGATAGTGCTTCAATGCTTCACTGCCTGTCACTGCCTCAATACGGCGTACACCTGCTGCAACACCATTTTCAGAAAGAATTTTGAATGAGCCTGCTTGGGCTGTGTTTGTCAAATGGGCACCGCCGCAAAGCTCCACGCTATAGCCCCCCATGTCAACCACACGCACAACATCGCCATATTTTTCGCCAAACAAAGCCATTGCTCCTTTGTTTCTTGCTTCTTCAATACTCATTTCAGCTGTATCAATTGCATAGCTTGCAAAAATTGAATCATTCACCATTTTTTCAACAGCCTTCAATTCCTCATCAGTCAAGGCTGTAAAATGGGTAAAGTCAAAACGCAAACGTTCAGGGCTTACATAAGAACCAGCCTGCTCCACGTGGGTGCCCAAAACAGTTCTCAGTGCTTTTTGCAGTAAGTGGGTTGTACTATGGTTTCTTGCCGTTGCCATACGTCTTTCCCAATCCACTGTAACGACAGCCTTCGCATCAACAGAAACTGAACCCTCAGTCACCTGTCCTACATGGGCAAATTTCCCACCGATTACCTTAATACAATCTGTTACCGTTACAAGGCCCTTTGCAGTTTTAATGGTTCCGTGATCACCAACCTGACCGCCACTTTCTGCATAACAGGGTGTACTGCTGAGGAAAACAGAAACACTGTCGCCTTTTTGTGCCACACCTGCAACTTCATTATTTGCAATCAAGGCAACAATTTTGGCATCAGAAACTTCCTTCACATCATAGCCGGCAAAGCTTGTCTCCAATTCAACGGGAAGCTCATGATACACTGTTTCCGCCGCTCCCATATAAGTGGATTTCCCTCTTGCCGCTCTCGCTCTTTCTTTTTGCTGTTTCATCTCAGCGGCAAAAGCTTCTTCATCCACATCCATGCCAGCTTCTTCTAAGATTTCCTTTGTCAAATCAATGGGGAATCCATAGGTATCATACAAACGGAAAGCTTTGTCACCGCTCATTGTTGTCTGACCAGCTTCCTTCATCTCTTCCATGTCTGACTTCAGGATTGCCATGCCGTTATCAATGGTTTTATAGAAGCTGTTTTCCTCGATGGAAAGAATTTTATAAATATATTCCTGCTTGTCCACCAACTCAGGATATGCGTCACCACTACATGCAATTACAGATTTAGAGAGCTCTGCCAAAAACTCTCCTTCAATTCCAAGAAGTTTTCCATGGCGTGCCGCACGGCGAAGCAAACGGCGAAGTACATAGCCACGTCCTTCATTAGAGGGCAAAACACCATCAGCAGTCATCATCGTTACAGAACGGATATGGTCTGTGATGACACGAACAGAAACATCGGTTTTGGCAATTTTACCATACTCCACATTGGCTTTTTGGCAGATTGCATCGCGAATAGATTTCACTGTGTCCACATCAAAAATAGAATCTACACCTTGCAAAATTGTTGCCATACGTTCCAAGCCCATACCAGTGTCGACATTTTTTTGGGCAAGCTCTGTATAGGTTCCGTCTGGCTCAGCATTAAACTGTGTGAGTACCAGATTCCAGAACTCCATATAACGGTCACAATCACAGCCCACACTGCAGTCCGGACTGTCACAGCCGTACTTTTCCCCTCTATCATAGTAAATCTCTGTACAAGGGCCACAAGGGCCTGTGCCGTGCTCCCAGAAGTTATCGGCTTTGCCTAACTTTTTGATTCTGTCACGAGGCACGCCTACGATGTTATGCCAGATATCACCTGATTCATCGTCTTCTTCATAAATAGTAACAAAAAGCTTATCCTGGGGAATGCCCAGAACCTCTGTCACAAACTCCCAAGACCAAGGGATAATTTCGTTTTTAAAATAATCTCCAAAAGAAAAATCACCCAACATCTCAAAAAAAGTGCCGTGGCGCGCTGTTTTTCCAACATTTTCAATGTCACCTGTACGGATGCACTTCTGACAAGTTGTTACTCTTTTGCTGGGGGGAACTTCCTGCCCTGTAAAATACGCCTTCATTGGCGCCATGCCTGAATTAATCAGCAGCAAGCTCTTGTCATTGTGGGGTACCAAAGGAAAGCTTTGCAAACGCAAATGCTCTTTGCTCTCAAAAAAGGAAAGGAAAGCTTCTCTTACTTCATTTACACCCATGTATTTCATTGTATTTCCTCCTAATCATTTCATCTCATTTGTTCTTTGGAAAAAAATAAGCCCCCGATCACTAAGGATCAGGGACGATTAAACCGTGGTACCACCCTGCTTACGGCATAACGCCGTCGCTTTCATGCCGTTAACGCCGGCCTGCGCCGCAGCATACTCTAAATTCCGCCGCAGAGCTGTGAATATCCAAAAAGACTGCTTCTTTAACGGGCACCTGAAAACCTTCCACCAAATGGTTTTCTCTCTGTATCGGCCTGATGTTAAATACTCCTTCTTTTTATGGCTTTTTTCAATTCATTCAGTTAAGAAGATTATAGTAAGTCCCTTTTCGTTTGTCAAGTAAAAGGCGCATTAACCATAGGATGTTGAACAAGACTTGCACCCTTGCTATTTCATCTGTTCCATAGAGTACAAAATATTTGCAGATATATGAACATACCAGATCATACTGTTTACTAATATTTCCAAAACGCACAAATAATATGTATGTTTTTCTTTTCAATAGGACTCTAAAAATAATATAGAATTTCGCTTTAAATCAAACATAAGAATCCCCTAAATTTCCCATTTTCTACTGACAAACCATATCCAAAGGTACATAAAATATCAGGTCTAAAAAAACAATAAGCTCCGCTGTAACGAGATTGCTTTTACTCATTTGGCCTCAACCCCCCACCTAATTCTTTGGAGCTTGCTCCGCCAAACAGTGTACATACAGATAGGTTTCCTTCGACAATACATGACATACCCATAGTCTTTCCAAAATAAACTTCAACCAAAAGTATCCTTGTTTTCTAAAACAGTTTTTTCATCGCCATGTTATCAATGGTTTCACTCATACGCTTTAGTCCTACCTCGATTTTACCATCTTCCAAGCCACAAAAACTCAGACGGATATGATCGCTGTCTCTGCCGCTGATTTCAAATTGGCTCCCCGGGGTAAGAATGACATTCTTCTCCAGCATACGGCTACAAAAGGCCTCAGCACCTATTCCTTCAGGCAGTTTTATCCAAAGGCTAACCCCTCCGTTAGGTAACGAGAAGCTGGCTCTCCCCGCCAAATATTTTTTGGCAAAGGAAAGGGTATGACGGTATTTTTCCCCGCCGAAACCACGCATGGTTTTTGCATGCTCCTCCCAGCCATTCTCCTTAAAATATTGCTCCATGGCTTTTTGAATAAAGCCTGAGGTGGAGATATCCGTAGTATATTTTGCTTCCATGACCCCTTGGTGGATCTTTTTGGGCAAGACCATAAGACCCATACGAAGGCCGGGCATTAATATTTTTGAAAAACTTTTAATATAAACCACTCTATTTTTATAATCCAATGCTTTTAAAGGCACCGGCGCTTCTTTGCTATAATAAAAGTCGTAGAAATCATCCTCTTCAATGATATAAGTATCATACCTTTCTGCCAATTCCAGAAGGCGGCGCTTCTTTTCCAAAGAATAAGAAATTCCTGTAGGTGTTTGAAAATATGCCATCATATAAATAAACCTTGGACGGTACAGCTTCAAGTAATCTTCTAAAACCGACATTTTCATACCATCGTTTTCCATGGGAATTTCAATTAGCTTTGCTCCTCTTGATAAAAATGCCCCTGCCGCACCATAAAAAGTGGGGCTTTCCACAAAAACCACATCTCCAAAATGAATCATGGCCTTGGAAATTACATCTATTCCCTGCTGGGCACCTGATATGATCTGTACACTGTCCGGCGTTGTTTTAATGCCATAAGCTTCTATATAGCTACAAAGCTGTTCTCGCAGCGGTTGATACCCCATACTATCCGTATATCGAAAGGCCCCACCCTTTTCCCTCTCCAAAACCTCATCAAAGGCTTTCTTAAAGGCATCGACAGGAAACAACTCATGGGGCAATGATGTATTTGCAAAATTAATTGCCTTATCAAAGGAAATTCCCACTTCAAAGCTATGGAGATTCCCTTTGGCAACAGGGGATGGAATCGCCTCAACGGGCAAAGGGGATACAAAGGTTCCACTGCCCTTTCTGGAATAAACCATTTGTTTGCTTTCCAAATGCTTATATGCCGTAACCACCGTAACATTGTTTACGCCGTACTCCTCCGCCATTTTTCGTATCGGCGGCAATTTGCTGTCCGGTGCAAGGCTGCCTTGGGAAATCAGCCTGCCAAGTCCATCAGCCAATTGCTGATATAAAGGGGACTGACCTTCTTTATCTAATTTTATGTGAAAAATTGTATCCGACATAAAAATTCTCCCTTAACAACTTACTCGTAGCGTTTTCTGCCTGACGCTCCTGCAATGCCCATACCCTCACGATATTTTGCTACGGTTCTGCGGGAAATCTGTATGCCTTCCTTTTGCAGTGCTTCCGTCAGCTCTCTATCGCTATAAGGCTTCTTTTTATTTTCCCCCTCAATCATTAACCGAATTTTCTGTTGAATGCTATCGGCGGAAATGGTGCCTGTTTCTTCCGAAGACAATGCCTTGGAAAAAAAAGAACACAATGGAAAAATTCCTCTGTCACATTGGAGATATTTATCCCTTACCGCTCTACTTACCGTGGATTCATGCACCTGCATGCACTCGGCAATATCTGCTAAGCGTAATGGCCTGATCTGTCCATCAGGACGAATAAAAAAATCTTCTTGATGATTCACAATGCATTTTGCTGTTTCAAGCAAAGTGCTTTCTCTTTTTGAAATACACTGAATTGCCCATTCCGCCTGCTTTAATTTATTGGAAATAAATTCTTTAGCATCGTCAGAAGCGCCCTCTCGCAGTATTTTCAAATAGGATTGACTGATAAACAATCTTGGAGAGGAGGAGCTATTTACCGTGACCAACAGTTCTCCTTCTTGCTTTTGTACAAATACGTCTGGCAAAATATACTCTACGGGTTTTTCACTTAAAAATCCACAACCGGGCTTTGGCTCACAGCTTTTTATTTCTTCAAAAGCCTCCCTAGCTGCCTCAAGGGTCACTTTCAGTTGTTTGGCAACGTAGCTCATCCTGTTTTTTGCCAGATCAGTTAAATATTTTTCTACCATAATAATGGCAAGGGGAGATGCATTCTTTTGCTTAAGCTGAATCAAAAGGCATTCCTGCAAACTTCTGGCTCCAACCCCCGGAGGATCAAGGGATTGAAGAAGTCCCATGATATCTTCGCTGCAGCTACCTTTTAAATGATATTTTTTTTCCGCAGCTTCCAATGCACCCTTTTCTAAATAGCCACTTTCCTCTGTGCTTTCCGCCAAAAAGCGCAACACACACTTTACCCCTTCATCCACATTTAATATATTGATTTGGAACAAAAGATATTCCCGAAGGCTCTCCCGCTCTCGCTTGCCGATGGAATCTCTTTCATCCCGCTCATCCTCTTGCTCAACACGATACATACTGCGATTTTGCTCATCTGCCTCTTCCAGCCATTCCAGCTTGCGTAGCAGCTTATCCTCTTTCACAGCCTGCTCATCAGAAAGCTCCTGCCATTCTAAGAGAGGATTCTCCTGTGTCAGCTCGTGAATGTACTCCGTAAGCATAATTGTATTCATCTGTAAAATCTCAACAGACTGCTGCATTCTTTGAGATAAAATTTGCTTTTGTGCTAACTGCAAGGATAAATCCACGGTATCACCCTCTCCACTTATATTTTTAACAATAAGTATCTCTCGTCTTTGGCACTTTTTTAATTTTATCACAGTTTCCACTAAAAAAAAAGCTACATTTCTGCCATGTTGTAAAGAGTTTTCTGTTTTCGACACTTTGTTTTTGTCTAATTGCCTTAAAAAAATAGGGTAAAAGCCTCACCAATTATGGTAATATATTTCATTTACAATTTTAGATAATAATAGTAAACTAAAGTAGGTCTTAATATTTAGCATACAAATTGATTGTATGCCTTTTCTATGCGTACAAAATAAGGTGAACCCATGTTTTTATTGAGGGATTTTGATAAAACCTTTTTCGCAATAATTAGCTTTTGTAGTTTTTTTTACAAATATGTTGTGAAAACTTCATTTTTGTATTAAAATACTGCTGTTGTACGTATAGTTCTATCATTTCTTGAAGGTATAACTAATCTTCGCGCTTCCCAAGCGCAAAAAACACTTGACAGAGGGGGATAATATGCAAGCTTTAACGTTCAAACGTGGAGTTCATCCGCCTGATGGAAAAGCTCTGTCCGCAGAGCAGCCTATTCAGGTGATACTCCCAAAGGAAAACTCTGAGTTGTTCTACCCCATGAGCCAGCACATCGGCGCTCCTTGTGAGCCTCTTGTTGCTGTTGGTGATCATGTAAAAGTTGGTCAGAAAATCGCAGAGTCACCCGCATTCATGTCTTCTCCAATTTTCGCTAGCGTATCCGGTGAAGTTGTGGACATCCGTCCTATGCTTGTTCCCGGCGGCGTAATGGTAAAATCCATCGTTGTGAAAAACGACGGCAAAATGGAAGAAATTGAAGGCCTGAACCAGGGAAAAGACTACACCAAAATGACAAACGACGAAATTCTTGCGGCAATTAAAGGCGCCGGCGTTGTTGGTTTGGGTGGTGCTGGTTTCCCTACCCATGTAAAACTGAACCCACCCAAGGATAATCCCATTGATTATATCTTAATCAATGCGGCAGAATGTGAGCCATACCTCACATGCGATTATCGTTTAATGGTGGAAGAACCAGAACGTATTGTGAAAGGTCTGCAGATTATGCTGAAACTGCATCCCAATGCAAAAGGCGTAATCGGCATTGAAATGAACAAGCCTAAGGCAATTGAAATCATGACAAAGGCTTGCGAAGGCATCAGCAATATTGTTGTTCAGCCCTTGGTAACAAAGTTCCCTCAGGGTTCTGAAAAACACTTGATTTATGCCATTACAAAAAGAGAAGTAAAATCCGGTGCTCTGCCCGCAAGTGCAGGCTGTATCGTTGATAACGTGGACACTGTTCTTGCAATTGAAAGAGCTATCGTAAAAGGTAGACCTTTGATGAGAAGAGTAGTTACCGTTTCCGGACAAGGTATCAAAAACCCTGGCAACTACAAAATCCGCATTGGTATGACCCTGCGTGATTTGGTTGATGCCATTGGCGGCTTTAACGAGGAAAATCCTCCTGTGAAGCTGATTGCCGGTGGTCCTATGATGGGTCCTTCTCTGTATACTTTAGATGTATCATCCGTAAAAACAACTTCCGGTTTGCTTTGCTTCACAAAAGAAGAAGCATACATTCCTGAAGAAAGAAACTGCATTCGTTGCGGCAAGTGTGTTGACCACTGTCCAATGGGACTTATGCCTTTTATGCTGAATTTCTTGGCTCTTAAAGGCGATGGCGACGCTTTTGTTGCACACCACGGCTTAGATTGTATCGAATGTGGTAGCTGCTCCTATGAATGCCCTGCAAAGCGTCAGCTTGCCCAGTCCATTCGTGCAGTGAAGAAAATTGAAGCAGGTAAAAAAGCGGCCGCGGCTGCAGCTGCAAGAGCGAAAGCTGAAGCAGAGGCAAAAGCCAAAGCTGAAAAGAACTGAGAAGGGGGAGAATAAAACATGGCTAATTTTGTAGTATCCGGTACCCCTCACGTACGTTCTAAGGAATCTATCCAGAGCATCATGCGTGATGTAATCATCGCTTTGGTTCCTGCTTCCGTGATGGGCATTTATTATTTCGGCTTGAAAGCACTGATGCTGATGGTTGCTGCCATTGTATCCGCTGTTTTCTTTGAATGGCTTTATCAAAAATTATTAAAAAAACCCATTACAATCAGCGATTTGAGTGCTGTTGTAACAGGTTTGCTCTTGGCAATGAACTTGCCTGCTGCTGCACCTATTTGGGTTGCAATTGTAGGTAGTGCATTTGCAATTATCTTTGCAAAACAGCTTTTCGGCGGTTTGGGTCAGAACTTTATTAACCCCGCACTTGCCGGTAGAGCTTTCTTATTGGCATCCTACCCTACCGAAATGACCTCTTGGACATCCTCCGGTAACTTCGGCGTAGATGCTGTAGCAGTTGCAACACCTTTGGCACAGCTGAAGGGCGGCGTAATGCCAGATGCAAGCTTTACAGATGTTTTGGTTGGTAATATCGGCGGCTGTTTGGGTGAAACCTGTGCCATCGCTTTGATTATCGGCGGAATCTATCTGATTGCAAAGCATGTAATCAACTGGAAAGTTCCTGTAATTTATATCGCAACCGTTTTTATTCTGACCGCATTAATCGGCAGAAAAGGTCTGCGTGTTCCTGTTTATGAAATTTTTGCAGGCGGTTTGATGTTAGGTGCGTTCTTTATGGCAACGGACTATGCATCCTCTCCTGTAACATCTAAGGGACAGATTATCTTTGCCCTTGGCTGTGGTTTATTGACAACATTAATCAGAATTTTTGGCGGTTATCCCGAAGGTGTATCCTACTCCATCCTGATTATGAACCTTACTGTGCCCCTGATCGAAAGACTTACAGAGCCTACTATCTTTGGTGCACTGCCTAAAGTAAAGGAGGCGAAAAAAGCATGAACGTAAAAGAGATCATAAGACCTGCTATAGTATTGCTGATTATCGCCGGCGTTGCAGCGGCAGCTTTGGGTGCGGTTCAGTCCATTACTGCAGAACCTATCAGATTGCAGGAAGAACAAACAAGATCAGCTTCCATGAAGGCAGTTATGCCCGATGCAAGCTCCTTTGAACAAATTAAAGATGTAGAATTAACAGGTTCCTTGACTGCTGTATATAAAGCAGACAACGGCGGCTTTGTTATCACTACTGAGCCTGGCGGCTTTGGTGGTGCTGTAAATACAATGGTTGGCATTGATGCAGACGGCGTAATCACTGGTCTGCGTGTTACAAAACACTCCGAAACACCTGGTTTAGGTGCAAAATCAACCGATCCTTCCTTCTACGATCAGTTTGCAGGCATGTCCGGTACACTGGCTGTAACAAAGGATGGCGGCGAGGTTGTTCCTATTACTAGCTCCACAATCACTTCCAGAGCCGTAACAAGCGGTGCAAATGACGCTTTGGAATGGTTTGCTGCGAACGGAGGTGCTTATTAATGGCTAACCCATTGAAATTAATTAAAAATGGTTTGATTGACGAAAACCCTACCTTTGTGCAGGTTATCGGTATGTGTCCTACTTTGGCTGTAACTAGCTCTGCTATTAACGGTATCGGCATGGGTCTTTCCACTGCAGCGGTTTTGATTTTCGCAAACCTTTTTATCTCTATTTTGAGAAAAATTATTCCTGACAAAGTAAGAATTCCATGCTTTATTGTAGTTATCGCTACATTCGTAACAATCATTGAATTCTTACTGAAAGCATACCTTCCTTCCCTTAACGCATCCTTGGGTCTTTATATCCCTCTGATCGTAGTTAACTGCCTCATCTTGGCAAGAGCAGAAGCATTTGCTTTCAAAAATGGTCCCGTTTCCGCTATCTTTGATGGTATCGGTATGGGTCTTGGTTTCACAGTTGCTTTAGGTGTTTTGGGCTTGGTTCGTGAATTCATTGGTGCAGGCACATTATTTGATTTCACTGTACTTCCCGCAGCATTCCCCAGAACATTACTGTTCGTTATGGCTCCCGGTGCTTTCTTTACATTGGGCTGTCTGATGGCTGCTTTAAATCATTTCAGAAACAAGAAAAAAGCTTGAGAAGGAGGGGAAATTAAATGAATCTAGTTTTATTGGTTTTAGCCGGGATTTTCGTAAACAACTACGTATTATCTCAGTTCTTAGGTATCTGCCCCTTCCTCGGTGTTTCTAGAAAAATTGAAACAGCAGTAGGTATGGGTGTAGCCGTTATCTTCGTAATGTCCTTGGCAGCCGCAGCAGCATGGCTTGTTTATGCTCTGATTCTGGTGCCCTTGAACATCACCTATTTGTATAACATTGCGTTCATTTTGGTTATTGCATCTCTGGTACAGTTCGTTGAAATGTTCTTAAAAAAGGCTGCTCCTGCGCTATATCAAGCACTGGGTGTATTCCTTCCTTTGATTACAACAAACTGTGCAGTATTGGGTGTTGCCGTTTTGAACATGCAAAAGAACTATAACTTCATCGAATCCGTATTAAACGGTTTTGGTGGTGCAACAGGCTTCGCTTTGGCGATTGTTCTGTTTGCAGGTATCCGTGAAAGAATCGCAGACAATGATACACCGAAGGCCTTTGATGGGTTCCCTTTGGCACTGCTTACAGCAGGCCTTATGTCCATCGCGTTCTTAGGCTTCTCCGGCTTGATCAAACTTTAATGCAGGGAGGGTGACAAAAATGGACATATTAAATATTATGTATCCGGTCCTTAGTATCGGTGGACTTGGTGTAGTTTTTGGCGCAGGCCTTGGCATCGCCGGTGAGGTTTTCAAAGTAGAAGAGGATCCTAAAATTACTCAAATTTTAGAGGTTCTCCCCGGCGCAAACTGCGGTGGCTGTGGATTCCCCGGCTGCGGCGGTCTTGCAAGTGCAATTGCTGCTGGAAACGCACCTGTAAACGGTTGTCCCGTTGGTGGTGCTGCTGTTGCTGAAAAAGTAGGTGCAATTATGGGTGTTGAGGCTTCTGCTTCCGTCCCCATCGCAGCATTTGTTAAATGTGGTGGCACCTGCGAAAAAGCAAAAGAAAAGTATGAATACTTCGGTATTGATGATTGTAACATGGCTGTTCAGTTGGCTTCCGGCGGCGCAAAAAGCTGCTCTTATGGTTGCTTAGGACTTGGTAGCTGTAAAAAAGCTTGTGCTTTTGATGCAATCGAAATTCAAGATGGAATTGCAGTAATCGATAAAGACAAATGTGTTGCTTGTGGTAAATGCATATCCGCATGCCCTAAGCATATCATTGAGCTTCTGCCTGCTAAGAATAAAGTTAAAGTTCAGTGTTCCTCTAAGGACATTGGCAAAAACGTAATGCAGGTTTGCTCCGTTGGTTGTATTGCATGTAAAATTTGCGAAAAGAATTGTCCTTTTGACGCAATCCATGTAATTGATAACCTGGCAGTCATTGATTACGATAAATGTAAAGCTTGCGGTATTTGTGCGAATAAGTGTCCGAAAAATGTAATTACGGGCAAAAAACCCGCACCTCCTGCTCAGGCTGCTCCTAAAGCGGAGGCTCCTAAAACAGAAGCCCCCAAAGCAGAAGCTCCTGCAAAGGAAGAAGCAAAAGCTGAATAATTAATCCGTATTAGATAGTCCCTTTTTGTAAGTTGAAAAACTTATAGAAAGGGGCTTCTTTTATTGAATTACTGCCATTTAATTCCCATGGTACTTTAGATGGTAGAGTCTATGTTCTGGGTAGAATTATGTTTTCATGATATCTCATCGATAAATACTTAATTCGTCCAAGATTAGGCAGGAAAATTCCTGACACCTTTATAGATTGGCTTACAGAAGGATTTCACCCTGCGAAGCAGCAAATAAATCTAATAGAAAATATACGAGGTTCTTTTGGAATTAGCAAATAATTTAATAGAATGCATCAGGGCGCTATCCAACGATAGGTTTATAGCAGTTCTTTTTTCATAGATTTTTATTTTTTTGTTCCCTTTACCCTATTTTCCAAATATGGTATAATATCTTGCAATGAGTAGCAGATTAAAATATTCTGTTCTACGATGTAGCTGCATCGCTCAAAAGAAGTTAGGGGGAGACAATTTTGAAGGGGCAAACAAAAAATGTTTGGGTGCTGGTTTTATTTCTTTTAGCCGGCGTTGTTCTTGGAGGATTTATTGGCAGCCTTTTTGCAGACGTGCCTGCGCTAAGCTGGTTGACCTACGGCAACAAGTTTGGGCTTACCTCTCCGCTGGTTCTTGATATCGGCGTGCTTACCCTACAGTTTGCCATTACCATTCGATTTACCATCGCGGGAATTATTGGCATTTTCGTTGCATTCATGGTATACCGTAAGCTGTAATTATCATAGCCGCCTGGCGGCTTTTTTTCTGTCGTTTTTTACAGATTAGAAAAAGAGCCCTTTTCGTGAAAATGGAAGTCAATTTTTATTGAAAAGATTGATAAAAAGAGTTATGATAGAATATAAGGCTTTTATAGAAATATTACTTATTGCCAACAATGAAATCTGTGTTGAACAGTTTCTCTTATAATAGAAAGGGGCTTTAAAATGTTTTCTAAGGATATGGGTATTGACCTCGGTACCGCTAATACATTGGTATATATGAAAGAAAAAGGCATCATTGTAAATGAACCTTCAGTTGTTGCCATCAATACACAAACAAAAGAGGTTCTTGCCGTGGGAAATGAAGCAAAAGACATGATTGGTCGTACACCCGGCAATATCGTTGCCATTCGCCCCATGAAAGATGGTGTTATTGCAGATTTTGATGTAACCCAGGCGATGTTACGTTATTTTATCAATAAGGCATACGTTCGTTCCATGTTTGGACCAAGACCACGCATTGTAATTTGTGTGCCCTCCGGAGTTACAGAAGTGGAAAAAAGAGCTGTTTTAGAGGCAGCCATCGCTGCAGGCTCTAAGGATAAAGACACCTATTTGATTGAGGAACCAATGGCTGCATCCATTGGTGCAGGGCTTCCCATTGCAGACCCCACCGGTAGCATGGTTGTTGACATCGGCGGTGGTACAAGCGAGGTAGCCGTAATCTCCCTTGGTGGAATCGTTACCAGTACCTCCTTACGGGTAGCCGGAGATGCCTTGGACAATGCTATCGTGAACTTTATTAAAAGAGAATTTAACCTTGCCATTGGTGATCGTACAGCGGAGGAAATCAAAATTACCATCGGCTCTGCCTATCCTTTGGAAAAAGAAGAATTGATGGAAATTCGCGGTAGAGATTTAATCAGCGGTTTGCCCAAAACCATTGAAATCACCTCTATTCACATTCGTGAAGCATTAGGTGAACCGGTAAACTCCGTCATAGAAACCATTAAACAAACACTGGAAGCAACCCCGCCGGAATTGGCTGCCGATATCATGGAGTTGGGAATCACACTAACAGGGGGCGGCGCCTTACTGAGAGGGTTGGACAGACTGATTTCTACCGAAACTGGAATGCCCGTTCATATTGCAAATGAACCACTCAACTGTGTTGCAATGGGTACAGGTCTTGTTTTGGAGCACATAGACAAATTGAAATCCGTGCTGATCTCTCCCAGAAAAGCACTCTTTTAATCGAAAAATTTGCGGGTAACCCCTAGCCTTGAAGGAGCGTTTCACTTTGATTCAATTATGGGAAGAACATAAAAAGAAAATTATTGCTGGTTTTATCATCATCATAACTGTTATCGCATTATTTGCAGGCGGAAAAAACATGAATGCCACTTTGCTGGAAAGCATTGTTGGTTTTGTTGTTACGCCCTTTCAGGATATCACAACAGGTATCGGAAATTGGGTAGAAAGCACTTCTGACTCCGCTAAGGATAAAACCACTCTTTTAGAGGAAAATGCTCAGTTAAAAGAAGAATTGGCAAAACTACAGGATGAAAGCAAACGCTTGGAGCAATATAAAAAAGAAAACATAGGATTATCCGCATTGCTTAAAATTGCACAGAAATATCCTGACTACAAAAGTACAGGAACAAAGATTATTGCAAAAAATCCCGGTGTTTGGTACAACACCTTTACCACTGACAAAGGCACAGCAGATGGGGTATCAGCAAATATGATACTCATTGCCCCCGGTGGCGTAGTTGGTAAAATACTGGAAAGCGGAAGTAATTATTCCAAAGCCCAATCTATATTAGACAGCAGAAGCGCTGTACCTGCTATGAGTCTGCGCACCGGTGATTTAGGCGTTGTAAAGGGTGATTACACCCTGATGCACAACGGCCTATGTAAGATGGAATATATCGACGGCGAAGCCCAAATTGCAGTGGGTGATGAAATTGTAACATCACAGCTTTCCGAGATTTATCCCGAGGGACTCTCCATTGGCAAAGTAACAAAAATTGAAACTGATGCCAATGGGTTGACAAAGTATGCAATCATCGAGCCCTTTGTTGATTTAAAACATTTGGGCACACTTTTGGTTATAGATAAAAACACAACGGAGGAAAACCCTTGAGAATCCTTGTTACAGCCCTAACGGTATTGATTAATTTCATATTGCAGACAACTCTATTTCAATATCTTGCTATCCAAGGAATTTTTCCTAATACCGCATTGATTATTGTTGTTTCTTATGCCCTTTTGCGAGGCAGTAAGGAGGGCTGTATCACAGGCATCTGCACAGGGCTGTTGTTTGATATCTTTTTTGGTACAGCCAAAGGTTATTACCTCCTTTTATTTTTGTGTATTAGCTTTTTTATCGGAAAAAGCCAAAAAAATTTCTATAGAGAAAATTATCTCCTGCCCATTATTTTTTGCACCTTCGCTGCAGGGGCGTATGAATCTATTCACTTTATCACAGAACTGTTGTTACGTAAGGACGGAAATCTTTTATTCTTTATACTAAAAGTACTTCTTCCTACCATTGTTTACAGCGCAATTGTTACAGTGCCCATTTACCGGGTTTTATTTGGCATCAACGAGTGGTTGGAACTGAAAGAAAAATACAGATACCGTCTATTCTAGGCATAAAATTTTGAAACAGGATACTTTCCTTCGGTGTCGCATACACCACCGATAAATAATTCCTGAATATTCGTCTGTTTCAATAGGAGGAACCGATGAGACATTATTTAGACCATTTTCGTGAACTATGTAAAAGCAGAATTTTCGTATTACTCTGCGGAATTTTTATGCTTTTTTTCATATTGTTACTGCGTTTATTCTCTTTGCAAATCATCCATGGCGAAGAATATGATGCTTCCATCACTGCCAGCGTATCCAAAACTGTAAATGTCCCTGCACCCAGAGGAAATATTTACGACCGCTACGGCAGGCCTTTGGCAACCAATACCGTGGCATATTCTGTTCAAATTGATGATAGTATTAGCCTTGATTTGACAGCATATAAAGAAAATCTGATTCTTGCATTAACAAAGGAATTATGGGCAAAGGGAGCGACTCCCTTAGATACGTTGCCAATCTCCTCATCTGCGCCATACAGCTTTACCTTTGATGGCACGGAACGGGAACAGAAAAAAGCAGAAAAGTCGTGGAACGAATCTCAAAAGATTCCTGATGCAATAAAGGATGATGGTGCTGGCGCAGTCCTTAATTATTTATTTGAAAAATATCATGCTCCTGCTGCCTATACCATGGCACAGAAAAGAGCATATGTTTCATATTGTATTTCTTTAAGTGACAAAAACATCATGGCTTTAACCCTTGCACTGAAGTTAACAGAAAACGGCGAAACTCCTTCTGACGAACTTCCTTTGGCAAGAGAATACCCCTATACCTTGCAATTTAATGAAAATCAAACCAGAGAAGAAAACTGGAAAGAAAGTATGGGTATGAAGGATGAAGAACTTCGCTATGATTCTCTTCAAACGCTGGACTACTTACGGGATTACTTCGGTCTACCCGAGGGTTTACCTACGGATATTGTAAGAGACACCTTAGGAATACGCTATTCTCTGTATCTCCAACGGTATCAGCAATATAAATCCGTTACTGTTGCTACAAATATCAGCGAAAAAACCTTGGCTTATGTGGAAGAAAATCAAGATATTTTCCCCAATGTTCTTGTGGATACCGTTTCCTTACGAGAATATACCAATGGGCCATACTTTGCTCATATTTTGGGATATATCCGCCAAATGACGGAAGCTGATTATGCATTGTATAAAAATGATTTAGATGCAGACGGTAATCCTATCTATACCCAGACAGATATCGTAGGTCAAACGGGCATTGAAAAGCTTTACGAGCGTCAGCTTAACGGTACTGATGGTAAGGTTTCCATAGAAGTAGATAACCAAGGGCGCCGTATGAGCGTCATTGATTCCACCGATCCCACTCCGGGTAAGGATATCTTTTTAACGTTGGATAGCGAGCTGCAAAAAGTGGCTTACGACACCTTAGAAGCTCAATTACGCAAATCCATCATCGGTAACTTGACCCACTCAGGAAAAAATTCAGTCTCCATCATTGATATGTATATTGCTATGATAAAGGCAAATCATATTTCTGCCGCAAAGCTTATGCGGTCTACTGATGGTGTGCAAAAACAGGTATTTGATCGTTTTATGGCAGCAAACCCCGATTTCTCCAAGGAAGATGAAGACGCTATTTCCAGAGTGCAGGCCTATTTGTTGGATAGCGTGGCTCGGGGCACTTTCTCCACAAGAGAAGCACTTCTGGTAGCCATCGAGCAAGGCACTTTAACTGCCACAGAGGAGGAAAAATCCGCCCTGCAAAACGGCCATATTTCTCCCCTAACTATGGTATTGAATAAATTAAACAGTGGTGAATTCAGTCCTGCAGATACAGCTTTGGATCCTTGTACAGGTGCTGTTTTTGTGACCAGGGTAGGTACTGGTGAGGTTTTAGCCAGCGTATCCTATCCTTCCTATGATAACAACCAGTTGGTTAACAACTTCAATAATTCCTACTATAACGACCTTTTACAGGACGGAAATACCCCTTTGGTAAACCGTCCGTTAAAGCAGAAAAAAGCCCCTGGCTCCACCTTTAAAATGGTAACAGCCTTAGCGGCACTGGAAACAGGTGTAATCACTCCCAATACCTATATTCGAGATGGGGGCATCTTTAAAGATGCAGGAACGCCCTACGCTCGTTGCTGGCTTTACAGCAACAACGGAGGAACCCATGGCCTATTAGACGTAGCATCCGCTCTGGAGGTATCCTGTAACTACTTTTTCTACGAAGTAGCCTTCCGTATGGGCAATGCAAAAGATGGCACAACAGAGTCAGGTATTACTACTTTAAATGAATATATGGCTGCATTCGGTTTGAACTCCTTGACAGGCTTGGAATTAGACGAGTATGCTCCTACCATGGCTTCACCTTACTACAAGGAACGCATCGTAAAAACCTTTAACCCCGATGCTACCACAAGCCAAACCCGCTGGACAGATGGTGATACCATCCGTGCAGCCATTGGGCAGTCGGTAAACAGCTATACCCCTGCGCAAATCGCAAAATATATTTCAACCCTCGCCAATGGAGGTACTTTGTACCGTTTGCATATGATTGACCAATTGCAGAATCCTGATGGCTCTTTGTATTACAAAACAGATGAAGTTGCTGAAAATATAAAGACCTTTCAAGATGTAAACCTGAAGAAGGTTTATCAAGGTATGTATCAGGTTGCATCGGGCACCAGAGGTACTTTACGCCACTCATTTAGCGATTTCCCTGTAAATGTTGCCGTAAAATCAGGAACCGCCGAGGAGGATAAAACCAGAAGTTCCCATACTTGGTTGGTTTGCTTTGCGCCCTATGAAGACCCTCAAATTGCCATTACCGTTTTAATTCCTTTTGGTGAAGGCAGTGGTACACCGGCGCCCGAAATCGTTAAGGCGATTGTTACAAAATATCTAGGGTTAGACTATACTCCCGAAAATACCAATTTACAGACTGTTATGACACAATGATACAGGAGGGTATTATGAATTTAGAAAACTATGTAATATTTAAAGGAACAAAAGACGGGGTAACCGTACTTTTTGACGAGGATGCACCGTTTGAAGTTCTTTGCGAACAATTAGATAAAAAGGTTCAAGAAGCAGGAAAATTTTTTGACAACGTGAAAACCTCTCTGGCATTTAAAGGCCGCACTTTCTCCGATGAGGAAGAACAGCGACTGCTTGGTATCATAACAGAGCATACAACAATGGAAATTACTTTTCTGAAAACAGAAAATAACGAGCTTTTGCATTTAACCAATTTATTGGAAAAGGAAATGTCGCCTCACAATTTAACAAAATTTCATAAAGGCTCTTTGCGAAATGGCCAAAGAATTGATTTTGACGGAAGTGTTGGTATTATAGGTGACGTAAACCCTGGTGCAGAATTGAAGGCTACAGGAAACATTATCGTACTGGGCCAATTAAAAGGCATGGCACACGCAGGATGCCAAGGAATGTCTGATGCATTTATCGCTGCTGTTTATATGGCACCCGTTCAATTAAGAATTGGTGACATCATTACCCGATTCCCCGATGAGAATAAACGAGGAATTAAGTCTCCAGAATACGCTTTTGTACAAGAAGGGCAAATTTTCGTCATGGCGCTGTCGTAAAATAGGAGATCTTTTCTGTTTTTACTAAAAAAAATGGATGCAAATCTTGCTAGTTTTTGTTAATATAGTAATATATACGAAGCTCCCTATATAAATACGTTTGGGAGAAAGAAAATTTGACTTCTGGATTAGGAGGAACATAGATGAGTGAAGTAATCGTAATCACCAGTGGTAAGGGCGGTGTAGGAAAAACAACTACAAGCGCAAACCTTGGCTGCGGTTTAGCGGTATTGGGTAAAAAAGTTGCATTAGTTGATGCTGATATTGGTCTGCGCAACCTGGATGTTGTTATGGGCTTGGAAAATAGAATTGTTTATGACTTAGTGGATGTTGTAGAGGGGAACTGTCGCCTGAAGCAAGCATTGATTAAGGACAAGCGTTATGACGGACTTTTTCTTTTGCCAGCAGCCCAAACAAGAGATAAAGATGCCGTTTCTCCTGAGCAAATGCAGAAACTTTGCGGAAGCTTAAAGGAGGAAGGCTTTGATTTTGTTATCATCGACTGCCCCGCAGGCATTGAACAAGGCTTTAAAAATGCAATTGCCGGTGCAGATAGAGCCGTTGTGGTAACCACACCGGAGGTTTCTGCTGTGCGCGATGCGGATCGTATCATCGGTCTGTTAGAGGCAAATGGTTTAAATAACCCAATGCTCATTCTTAATCGTTTGCGCATTGATTTGGTACAAAGAGGCGATATGATGAATATCGAGGATGTTACGGAGATTTTGGCGGTTGATATTCTTGGAGTTGTGCCCGATGACGAAGCAATTGTCATTGCCACAAACAAAGGCGAACCTGCGGTTTCCAATCCGGAATCCAGAGCGGGACAAGCTTATCGGAATATCGTTCAAAGAATCTTAGGTCAGGAAGTTCCCATTATGACCTTTGAAGAAGAGCCTGTGAGCTTTTTTGAAAAGCTGAAAGGCCTTTTCCGCCATTAAAATCTTACTATCCAAACGAAAGGATGTGTCCCCATGGATTTCTTTAGCTTCTTTAAAAAGAAAAACGCACCGCCTTCCGGCAGCGTTGCAAAAGATAGATTGAAACTAGTTCTGGTTCACGATAGGGTAAACTGTTCCTCTCAGGTTCTTGAAATGTTGAAAACAGACATTATTAAAGTGATTTCCAACTATATGGAAATTGACGAAGAAGAACTGGATATCCAGATTACACAGACCCAATCCGAAGAAAATAACGGAACTGTTCCTGTTCTGTATGCAAATATTCCCATTAAAAGCATGCGCAAGATGCAGGATTAAAAATACAAGCGAGCCGAGAAAGGAGTGCAACTTTGCCCCTATTCCCTCGGCTTTCCTTGTTTCAGCAATACGGGGCTTATCCCCGGTTGGAGGAATTTGATTCATGGAATGGAAAAAGTATGTTCAAAATTTTGATTTGCCCCTTTTGGTTGCCATTGCAATTCTCACCTTATTTGGGTTGATTGCAATATCCAGTGCCACCCACATAAACCTAGGGGAAAGCACTACCTTTGTGATTAAGCAAGCTGCGTTTTTTATCATTGGTATACTATTGATGCTGGTTGCGGCAAATGTCGACTATGAATATTTTGCTCAGTTTCATATCCCAATTTATTGTTTCAATCTGCTTTTGCTTTTAGCAGTACTTTTGCTGGGTACTGGTGCAAAAGGTGCAGTAAGATGGATTGCCATCGGCCCCTTGACCATACAACCATCAGAATTTGCCAAAATAATGATGATTATTTGTATGGCGCAAATGATTAAATTGAATTACAATAAGATAAACAGCCTGCCTTTTTTGGGATTTCTTTTCGCTTATATCATGATTCCCATTGTGTTAATCCAAAAGCAGCCTGCCCTTTCTGCAAGTATGGTACTCATTGCAATTTTTTGCATCCAGCTATTTGTGGCAGGTCTTAGCTATACCTTTATACGAAATGTGGCCATCCTTACAGTGCCCCTAATTGTATTCATCCTATGGGATGTTGCCAGAGATCACCCGCTGATTATGGATAAAATTTTTGAGCCTCATCAGTTTAACCGTGTGCTCTCTTTCGTAGATCCAAAAAGAGATGCAAGTCTTTACTATCAGACGGAAAAATCCATTAGTGCCATTGGCTCTGGGCAGTTTACAGGACAGGGACTTTTTAACGGTACACTGAACCAATTAAGCTACCTACCTGAGCCCCATAATGACTTTATTTTTTCTGTCATCGGTGAAGAATTTGGATTTATCGGCTGTATATTTGTTTTGGGAGTCTTGCTTTTTATTGTATTTCGTTGTATAGTAATAGCAATATCATCCAGAAATTTATTTAGTCAGTTAGTAGTGGCGGGAATCGCCGGAATGTTTGCATTTCAAACCTTTGTAAACGCCGGTGTTGCCCTTGGTATTTTGCCGAATACTGGTATGTCCCTGCCATTTGTCAGCTACGGCGGCAGCTCCATGTGGACAAATATGATTGCTGTCGGGTTGGTTTTAAACATAAGAAAAAAAGAAACAAAATCATTGTTTGAGGGAGGATTGTTATGAATATCGGTTTGATCGCCCATGATAATAAAAAGAAATTAATGGAAAATCTTTGTATTGCCTACAGGCATATTCTTTGTAGACACGACATTTATGCAACGGGCACCACAGGTCGTCTTGTTGAGGAGGCCGCAAATTTGGTTGTGCATAAGTATCTCTCCAGCCGTTTAGGCGGACAGCAGCAGATGGGTGCGCAAATAGTAAATAACGATATTGATGTTATGATATTTTTAAGAGATCCTGTTTCTCCACAGGATTATGAATCTGAAATCAACTCCATCTTCCGTTTGTGTGATATGCATAATATCCCCGTTGCCACGAATTTGGCCACCGCAGAGGTGCTCTTATTGGCATTGGATAGAGGAGATTTGGACTGGAGAAACGTGGTGAGATAACTTTATGAACGAGATGCATTTTAATGGCATATTCTTTGCCATACTAGTGGGCTATTATCTTTTGATAAACCTCATTATGTATGGAACCATGGCTTTTGATAAAAAAGCTGCCATCAATCATAAACGTAGAATTCCAGAAAAGAATTTTTATCTTATGGCAATCTTAGGTGGCGGCCTAGGTGGTTTGCTGGCTATGATGTTCAAGCATCATAAAACACGCCACATGGACTTTATCTTTGTTTTTACTCTAACGGCCCTACTGCATATCCTTGTAATTTTCTTTATTATGGGGAAATTTGTAGTTACCTTTGGTTAAAAGCATACCATATTTATTTGCTATAATGTTCTTCTATAAAATGGTCTGCATCATAAGTTTATTATTGCAAAATAAAAGCGGATATACTTTTTAATAATAGTATATCCGCTTATTTTATTCGGTTTTATATATAAAAGCAGTTTCTTCCCCCCTCAACAAGCCCTTTCAACTTAATAGGCTTGTTAGGGGCTTTCTTTTGTGAGAGGGAATCACAAAATTCAAAAAAACTTACTCTCTTTCTTGCCACCATTCCACAACTTTGAATTTTATTTTGGGGGTTATCTTCTCCTGCTCCATCGCAGTAACAACTAAGAACTCCTCATCGGTTAATGTGTTTTTCAATCTTTGGTGACTTTCCCCTGTGGAAAACCCCCAAGATGCATCAACATAGCACATCTGCGGATAGAGTACACACCACCAATTATGGCCTTCAGCTTCACCAATTTCAATGCGTAAGGCGTCATAAACCCCTGCAGGGAAAATTAAATCATCATAGCGTTTAAAAGGAAACTCTTCACGGGCCAGTGATACCCTTACCGGATAACTATAACCCTGCGCAATAACTTCTTTTTGTGCTGTCTTACAGATTTCTTCTTTTGCAGCACTTAAAGCAGCTAAAGTTTCTTCCTTACTTTCACAAGTGGATAAAAGCTGACCATACTCTTTTAACACCTGATCCCTTACCTTTAATTTCAGTGCCTGATCCTCATCAGAGTCACTATTGGCCAATACATGAAAGCGTACAACCTTAGCAGAGATTCCCCCTTGAATCATCTGGGAATAGCCCTTGGTCCAGTGGGCGCCAAATGCTGCGCTAAAACAAACACCAATCACAACGGCGGCACACCAGTACCACTTCTCTTTTTTCCAAAGTTCCTTTACTATTTTTCCAAATTCATATATTCTCTCCATACCCTCACCCTTTTTTCTTTGTTAAAGGGATGATTACCATTTTTTACATATTTTAATCAACGAATTCTTCCAGTATCTCGAATTTTCATCTCCGGCTCTATGGTAATTGTTACATCCTTCCAAAAATCACCTGAGTACTGGGGATTTTCACGGCGTAAACGCACTGCCAAACCAAGAAACTCTGCTGTATTATGCTCTTTGGCAATCTTTAGTGTATTTTCTACTTCTGATTTTACAATCTCATTAAAAAAATCTTCCATTTTCTTTGATCCTTTTTCGCTAAATGCATCTGTGTTGGTATTTCCCAGAAGTTCTCCATACAAACGCAAATGAATATTACAGGTGGTTGTTCCATCCTGCTGGGTGTTAAAATCATATTTTACATGACTGCGAGAAACTCTCAATGGAATTATCTTGCCATCAGACTGGGCATCTATCACCGCACCTTCAGCTTCTCCCAGCAAAAGCAAGTAACCCTGCTCCTCTTTTTCATTTAAAAAAGTAAGCAACTTCGTATCAGTCAAAGCAACACCACCGCCTAAATAGAGCCCTTTCTCCTCTGGTTGAATTCTTGGCAAAACACAGGAACCTTTGCGCTCTTTTAGCTCTGTAAAAAAGGTGTCCATATCCAGACCTTTCGTCACGCCAACTTCCTTTGCGGTGTTTTTAAAAAATTCCCAAAGGTAGAGGCCTGTGCCATCATCCTGCTCCAACATAGCATCTATACACGCCTCTGCCGTGGATTCCGTTCCCAGAACTGTCACTTTTTTGGAAATATCCTGACTACGTTTTAGCTCCTCCAGTAAAGACTTCAACATTTCTTTATCCTCTAAAATATCTCTTCCAAAAACAATCATTTTTAATTGTCCCAACTCTGTTTTCCGTGAGTTTCGACTGTCATTGAAAGCAATAGCATCAGCTAAAGTTTTTCCTTGGCATACCATCTTTTCAGGTTCCCGATCCTCCGTCTTTGCAGGTGCGAAGGATATGGTATAGCCGGCTTCTCCCTTATCTACCCCCATGGTTATCATATATTCTCGATCCTCAGGGTCTCTTTTGTCCCAACAGCCCGTGGTAATAAAAAGGG
>NZ_DALYUL010000017.1:34615-41286 GCF_031981185.1 Anaerotignum sp.
CAACACTGTAATCAGAACCCACTTCCATTTATTCATGTCTACCCCTCCCTTTCATTACATCTATAAAAAGCATTAGAAGCGGCAGAAGTATGAAAAAAATACCACTCAGCCATGGTGCCACCCCTGCTCTAAGCCAATATGCCCCCGCCATATCCTGAGGTAACAGCGCCACGATAAACAGTAGTGGTGCTAATAAAATTAGCCAACGATTTCGGGTTATTTTTTTTGTTCGAAATAATCGATTGAAAAGTTCAATACCAAAGAATATCATTCCTGACACATACAAAAACGTTGTAACCATCCACAACCAAATTAAAAATAAATCCTGGCGTCCTAAAAAGATCCCAGAAAAGCTGACTCTTTCCATCATTTGAAGGGTAGGCATGAGCTTTTCACCCAAAACCTCTGATCCGTAAACTGCAAGAGATAAAAAAACCAAAACGGATATTACTGCTGTGGCAAAAATACAAGTCAGCCAAATTCGCCTTTTTATATGTTTTCTTTTTTCCAAACTCGGAAAAATGAAAAAGAACACCATAAACCCTTGTAGTAAGGGAGCAAACGATGGCATACTTCCTTTCATTTCTTTAAAATCAGGGAATTGTATAGGTAATATACGATTGTAACCTGCTGATATAGCTACAAAAATCAACACAAAGATAAGGGGAATAAATACTAAGAAAAACAATATCTCTCCCACCCTAGCGGTGCATTCTACCCCATAAGAGGCCGCCAAGCAGCACAAAAATAGTGTTAAAGCAATTAGTAGCCACTGGGGCGTTCTTGGCAGCATAGAAGATGATACCACGTCACAGAACAAGCGTAACTCCATTGCTGCATCAAAAATCAGCTTTCCTCCAAGCCCAAAGGCCAAGGCTTTGCCAATAACCCGACCAAAGGAATGTTTATACCACTCTACCGCCGTATATGAAGGATGTCTTTCTCCCCAATATACCAGAAATACAGCTAAAATCGAAGATAAAACGCCCCATATTATCGTGACAATCCAGCAGGCATTTCCTGCCACCACCGCGGCATCACTGGGCAAAAATAAAACTGTGGTTCCAAAATAATAAAGTAGCAGCAATATTTCTAGTTGTCGCACTGAAATCTTATAGTTTTCTGCAAACATGAATTATGATCCCCCTTTCCGCCCCCTGGCTGATGGCTTTGTGAAAATAGGGCGGCGTTTCATTTTTTGTAATGGTAACCGCAAGATGGTATCCTCCCAATCTATATCATCATTGACCGACGCCGAACAAAAGGGATACATAAAGGGAATTCCATAGGAGGATAGACTACACAAGTGGGCTAGAATGAATAGCAACGCAATCCAAAGTCCGAATAACCCGAAAATGGCAGATAAAAATATAGTTAGATACTTACTAAGCCGCAATCCGGAAACAAGGGCTATATTGGGAATTACAAAAGAACAAATCCCCGTAAGGGCAGAAATAATCACAACCGTTGGGCTGACTATCCCGGCCTCTACCGCTGCTGACCCAATGATAATACCGCCTACTATTCCTATGGTGGAGCTAACGGGGGAAGGTAACCGAATTCCCGCCTCCCGCAAAAGCTCAAATGCCAGCTCCATTATAATTACCTCTCCCACTACGGAAAAGGGGATATTCTGCCTTGTGGCGGCAATTTTTATTGCCAAGGCAGTTGGTATCAACTCAGGATGGTACACCGATAAAGCAATATAAAGTCCTGGTAGAGCAATGGCCACTACCGCCGCCACATAGCGTATGGCACGTATAAAGCTCATAATCTGCCAACGGTCATAATAATCTTCTGCCGCCTGAAAAAATACATTTAGGGTAACAGGAAGCATCACAACAACAGGTGTATTATCAATAACCAATACCACTCTGCCCTCCAATAAAGCTGAGGCAGCTTTATCAGGCCTTTCCGTCATTTGCAATTGGGGAAAGGGAGACGCCCAACGCTTCTCCAAAAGCTGCTCCACATAGCCGCTATCCAAAATAGCATCTAAATTTATAGTATCCAGTTGTTTTTCCACAAGCTCCAATGTTTTTGGCCGCACCAAATCCTCCATATACATCAAAGCAACATCTGTTTTGCTGCGTGTACCGATTTTTTTCCTTTTTAGCTTCAGTTTATTATCCCGAATACGGCGGCGAATTAAAACAATATTTGTTGCCATTACTTCCAAAAAGGCATCCTTTGGCCCTAGCACAACCACTTCCGTTTGGGCTTGATTGACTCCTCGAGAAGGAAAGCCTTTTGTGGAAACTTGAAGGGCAAATGCATTCCCATCCATAAAAAGCACTGTATCCCCCAATAAAACTGCGTCCAGTGCCTGCTGCATCTCATTGATTTTACTTACCTCGCCTACGGCAATAATATCCTCCATGAAAACATCTAATAATCCGCTTTCGTTGCATTCCTTATAGCGACCCATTAAATTGGTCATAATAAAATTATTTATTGTGTCCCCATCTACGATATTATCTGTATAAATCATAAATAGTCTTGATTTTCCACTGCCCACAACGAACTCCCGCATTACCACGTCACCACAGTCGCGGAAGGCTTCCTTAATGGTAATCATATTTTCCGACAGATTTCTTGAAATCTGCATAAACTCCACCGCCTTTCCTTTTGCTTATTTTTCCAAAAAGGCGTGAAACTATACCTAGGCCATGGTCATCTTTTTTCTTACTTTAAGGATATAAAAAAACGCCCATAGTTAATGGACGTTTTCTTGATATTCTTAATTAGCTTTCTGCACTGTCACTGCCTGCGCTTCCGCCGCTTTTTGCGCTTCCGCTGTTGCCTGCACTTCCCCCTAAAATTAAGCTGGTATTTTTAAATGCAAACACTTGCATATCATAACTTCTTGCAAAACTCTTCAATGCAAACTCATCCTTTGTAACTGCTAATTGAGCCTGATCCAAAGTAAGCTTTGTTGTATTACCAATTTTATAATTAACTTCAGCAGTTTTTAAAGTGGCTTTTGCCTGTTCCAAATCAGCTTTTAACTGATTATAATTTGCTTCCGATTGCTGCAATTGAATATATGCATTGCGGATAGCAATATCTTTATCTTCTTTTGCCGATTTATAGGCTCTTTGAGCAGATTCATATGTAAGCTTATTCTTTTTATTGGTACTATCAACAGTAGACTCTGACACAAAGTTTTTATTAAACTTGGCATCTTCCACAGCCTGAGCCTTTAACAAAATGGAATAATCATTCTTCATAGCCGCATTAATATAAGCCTCTAAAGACCCTTGTAAAACATAAGGGACGAACTCAACATCATACTTTATTACATACTTCTTATCTGCTGATTCACCCATCAGATTGTTCAGGTTAATGTACATTTGTTCCAAGTTTCTTTCCAACTGATATACATTTACCTTGCTAGTATCGTATTCAGCTTTTAACTGATCCAACTTATATTTACTCAGCATCCCCAAATTATACTTGGTTTGTCCCTGTTCATATAAAGTTTTCTTAATTGCCTGCATTTCCTTTAATAATTCAAGAGACTCTTCATTTTCTACAATAGATGAAAACGTTCTTTTCACGGTAGTTTCTAACACCAAATTTGTAATTTGGGTAGAGTATTTA
This sequence comes from Anaerotignum sp., assembly GCF_031981185.1. Taxonomy (GTDB): domain Bacteria; phylum Bacillota; class Clostridia; order Lachnospirales; family Anaerotignaceae; genus Chakrabartyella. The sequence continues at coordinate 38,219 of NZ_DALYUL010000017.1, forward strand.
TTTGTTTTCATACCACTATTTGTAGAATATATGCCTGATGTGTAACCATATACCGCATCATTTACCCATTTTTGATATTCATAGGTAGGAACTGAAAAAGTACCTACTGCGTCCCAAATATCCTCTTTTGTTTCCTGCAGAAAATCGCTTTGTTTCTGCAAGTCAGCCAAATCCACGCTATGCTTTTTTGCCTTCTCCAATGTTTCCTCAACAGTCAAAACAGGAGCTGCCTGTTCCCCTTGGGTTGTAACCGCTTGTTCTTCTTTGGTTGTAACTGCTTGTTCCGCGGGGGCAGTTTCTGCTCCATATGCTGTAGTACCAAAAAGAGTTACCACCAGAGCCAGTGCCACAGCACCTCTGGCGCTCCCGATTATTTTTTTCATGGTATTTCCTCCTTAACGGTTCATTTGCTTTTATAATAAAACCAATTATATCATATTTTTACGAAAATACCAGTGAATTAAGGATATCTTAATCAAATCTTATGTTGTTTTTATTGTTTTTTCAGAAATTTACAACAAAAAAGGGGCAGACATTGTCTGCCCCTTTCGGGATACTTAAAGGCAAGCCTTTAAGATTTTATTTCAGTTACAATTGATTAGTTCAATGTAGCTGTCTTTGTTGCTGCATCCCAGTTAACGTTTGTTACGCCCAAAGCTGTACCCAAATCTCTCAAAGGCAAGAATGTTCTGCCGTCTTTGATTTCAGGAGCTGCGGATGCAGGGATAGCGGAACCATTTACATAGATTGTCTTCTGACCAACAGTCATAGTGATGATTCTCTGAGCATACATAACAGTTACTGTTCTTGTTTCTGCGTTCCACAATACGTTGTTTGTGTTTACGCCAAGAGCCTTGGAGATTGCTCTTACAGGAAGCATTGTGTAACCAGCTGCACTGATGTAAGCAGGTGCATCTAATTCAACTTTAGCTTCGCCAGCAAGCAAGTAAGCTTCACCAACAGGTACAACTACCTTTGTTGTGAACAGGTTGTCGTTGTCTCTACCGGATGTTACTACGTTGATGAAAGCTGCTTTTACAACTTTGCTGTAATCGCATACGTCATCTACATAGCTGTCTTCTTTAACATTAGAAGGTCTAGTATATTCGCCTTTGCTTGAGTTATAAGACCATGCATTTTTATCTACATTGGTGGTACCAGCATTGTAGTTAGCAAATGTATCTGCATCAGGTGCAAAGAGAATTTCTTGCTTATATGCATCGCTCATAACTGTGTTGATTTCCAAATCATAAGCGCCTGCAGGGATGCTTCTGTTCATGTACAGTTTCAAATCGGAAATTGTTACACTTGCAGCTTTATCAGATTCAGATTTAACTGTGAATACTACTGTACCCTTAGATGTATCTTCACTCTTTAATTCCATATCGGAGTCAGCGTCTACTGTGAAAGTAGCATCATCTTCGAATGTAAGAAGATCGTCTTCGATGTTTAATTTGAATAAGTCTGTATTGTTCTTTTCCCATAAGCCAGCTTCAGCTTCTGTGATAACAATAGGAGTCTTAACTTCTGTATTTCTGTAATCAATGATTACATCATTCTGTTCTGCCTTAACTGTGTAAGGTTTTACAAATTTAGCAATTTTTACTTCTTGTTTGTCAACTAAAGCGCCTTCAAAGCCCAATGTAACGTCGCCTTCAAAAGTAGGATCAGCTACTAATTCAAGCTTAAATGAAACCTTTGCAGGATCAGAAGCAAGATTTGTATTTACATCATCAAATACTCTCTTTTTGAACTCAAAGTTCTTGTGGTCGCCTTCCTGATATGCATCAAAGAATGCTTTTTCCCATGCGTTCTTCTGATCAGATACTGGTGAACCTTCCTGATAGAAGTGTTCAGCGGAAACAACATCAACATCTGTTACGTAAACGCCATCAGGCAAGTTGAAGTTAAAGCCTTGTCTCATGGACCAAGCACCGGGGAAAGTTTCCTCAGCTGTTACTTCCAAAGACATATGATCGGAATCATCTGTCAAACCTTTATTTGCAACGTTTGTGCCGCTGTAGATTACAGGAATATCGTCGTCTGCATCAACTGTAAGGCTTACTTTGTAATCTACAACCTTAGCCACTTCTACAGTTGCTGTTGAACTAAAAGTACCAGTTTTAGTACTATCTTTCTTTGCCTTAACTGTCAATGTTGCAACAGCGCCGGATTTAGCAGATGTAGCTTCAATTTCGATGTCATCGCCATTGATTGTAAATTCATCATCAGGAGTACCAATAAATTTTACTGTTACTTCGTTGTCATCAATAGCGCCGAAATCATACTTAGCACCATCTTTTACTTTGCTAAATTCAAATCCATTAGACAACTTTAAATCAAATTCCTGATTAGTTACAAAGTCACCAACTGAGGATTCAATTTTTAAGCCGCCGCTGTACAATGTTGTTACTTCCTCTTCAGCAATATCAACTGTCTTCTTTACGGAAGCCTTGATGCCATTGCCAAGTACAGAAGCGTAAGTCAAGTCATCAGCTGTTGCCATCTTGGAGTCAACGGAAACTGTAGCCTTTGTACCTTCGCCAATTTTTGTCAGCTTGGAAGCCAAATCAAATGCGATTACGTCATCTTTTTCAAAGAAACCTGTGAAAGTATAAGTAACGCGGTCATCATCTTTTTCTTTTACTTCAACAGAAATTTCAGAAGCTCCGCCTACAAAGTCACCACGTTTAAAGCTAGTGCCATTTAGAGTATTTTCTCTTGCAATAACTTCATCAACAGAGATAGCAGGAACTTTAGCACTAACTACACTAATATTATCGCCATCCAGGTTTTCAATTTTCAAAACCTTTTCTGCATCTGACAACTCATAGCCGTCAGCCAATTTCGCACTAATTTGAGCCTCAGTAAGTGATAAAGTAGTAGCAGTTGCTGCTACAACTTCAACAACATCAGAGTCTTTTGTTAATGTAACAGCTGCTGCTGGTGCTGCGTTTACAGAAATAGTTTTGGAATACTTATCAATTAATTTAACTGTAGCCTTAGCATAGTCATTTACAGCATCTTCAGCATCGGGTATAGCTTTCGCATCACTAACGCTTGAAGAA
>NZ_DALYUL010000017.1:41296-55956 GCF_031981185.1 Anaerotignum sp.
CATAGAGCCATCATTATCTACTTTCCATTTAGAACCAGAAACTGAAAACAGATCACCACGGTCACCCTTACCACTTACCAATGCAATCAAAGCTGCATCGCTAGTGCTCAAAAAGTCTGCATTTTCCAGAGCCAGTTCAACATCCATAGTAGGCGCAGCGCTACTTGTTCTGTAATCAACTCCTGTGACTTTCAACTGTACCTGAGGTACATCATACTTTGTACTTTTGATCTCGGGGTTGCTTTTTGCTTCACTTGCTGTCAATTCAAGCGCATCAACCACTTTGACTGTTGCGGAAACTTCGCCCTTTGCAAATGCAGTTGCAGGTACAAGGGAAGCTACCATAGCGCCAGCCATAACGAAAGAAATAAACTTCTTCATCGTTAAATTCCTCCTTTTAACATTTAATTTTTGTTTGTGTTTCGTTTTATAATTATACAACGAATGCTTTTCAATTGTGCAACTTTACTACTCATGTCCCTTCGCGCTTCGTTTGCCAAACCTTAGTTTCTTTGTTCTCCCCTCACACCCATTTAAGAGAGCAAAACGCTGTCCCTAAGCTCTGCCTCCCGTCCCGTTCCGTTTCATCAATAGGAAAGCATTACCATTTACTATGCAAGATTATTATACGCAGGGATTCTAGAAATGGCAAGAGACATTGGCAAAATGTAACATAACTGTAATATAGGAGCAACGTTGCGTAAATATGCCAATTTTACAGCACTTAAAGGGGTTTTCAACACCTTGGGGCTTGTCCTATTTAATGTCCAAGATATAGGGGTTCCCGACAAAAAAAAGGCACTCTATGCCCCTTTTACTGCTGTAAAATTTTCAAAACTTACTCCAAACTGTTTCTGATTGTAACATAAAAGGAGAGGCAGACCATTGTCTACCTCTCCTTAACAGGTCAAGGGAAAATCCCTTGTGGGGGTTTGAGGGCTAAGCCCTCAAGTTCCTGCACTTCTTATTTGCTACCGTTCAATGTAGCTGTTCTTGTTGCTGCATCCCATGTGATATCAGTTACACCCAAAGCTGTAGCCAAATCTCTCATAGGCAAGAATGCTCTGTCGCCTGTGATTTCAGGTGCTGCGGATGCAGGGATGGAAGAACCGTTTACGTTGATTGTCTTCTGACCAACTACCATTGTAATGATTCTCTGTGCATACATAATTGTGATTGTTTTTGTTTCAGCACTCCACAATACGTTGTTTGTGTTTACTCCAAGAGCCTTAGATACTGCTCTGATAGGAAGCATTGTGTAGTTTGTTGCACTGATGTAAGCAGGTACATCCAATTCAACCTTTGTGGAACCAGCCATTAAGTAAGCTTCGCCAACAGGTACTACTACCTTTGTTGTGAACAGGTTGTCATTGTCTCTACCGCTTGTTACTACATTGATGAATGCTTCTTTTACAACATTGCTGTAATCTGCAACGTCATCAATGATGTTGTTGTCTTTACCATCTGCTGCATAAATTGCTTGTTTGTCATAAGCTGTGCTCATTGCTGTTTCAGCCTTCAGGTCATAAGCGCCTGCAGGTACGTTTCTCTGCATGAACAATGCGATGTCTTTGATTTCTACAGATGCTGCTTCGTCAGATTCGCCTTTTACAGTAAATGCAAGCTGACCGTCTTTTGTTTTTTCATCTTTCAATTCCAAACCGGAATTGTTTACAGCGAAAGTTGCGTCATCTTCGAACTCGATCATGTCGCCTCTATCTACTGTAAGTGTGAATACAGAGTTAGCTGCCCATAAGCCTGCTTCTGCTTCTGTAATTGTAATAGGTGTTTGAACAGCTGTGTTTCTGTAATCGATGATTACGTCGTTCTGTTCTGCTTTTACTGTGTAAGGTTTTACAAATTTTGCTACAGTTACTTCCTGTGCATCAACCAAAGCTCCTTCGAAGCCTAATTTTACATCGCCTTCGAAAGTAGGGTCAGCTACAAGCTGTAACTTAAAGGTAACACTTGCAGGATCAGAAGAAAGGTTTGTGTTTACATCATCAAATACTCTCTTTGCAAATGTGAAGCCGTTGTAATCGCCTTTATCGTAAGCTGCTTTGAAAGCTGCTTCCCATTCTGCTGTACCAACTGCTGTACCACCCTGCATGAAGTTTTCTGCATCAGTAACATCTACGTCTGTTACGTATACGCCTTCAGGCAATGTGAAGTTGAAGCCCTGTCTCATGGACCAAGCGCCGGGGAATGTTTCCTCTGCTGTTACTTCTAAGGTCATATGATCGGAATCATCTGTCAAGCCTGTGTTGTTTACGTCTGTACCGCTGTAGATTACAGGTACATCTTCGTCTGCATCAACGGAAACGCCTACTTTGTAATCAACAACCTTAGCAACTTCTACGGAAGCTGTGCCAACGTTTTTCGCTGTTACTTTAATTGTAGCAACGTCGCCAACCTTTGCAGATGTAGCTTCAACTTTGATACCTGCCAAAGTGAATTCATCAGCGGAAGGTGCTGTGAAAGTAGCTTCGTTATCATCAATTGCCCAATCAGCAGCGCCTGTTACAGTTGTGTTTGCAAATTCAAAGCCTTTGGAAAGCTTTAATGTAAACTGTGTGCCTACTGCATAAGAATCATCAACAGAGGGTTCAATTTTCAAGCCCTTGCTGTTAATTAGTGCTATTTCTTCAACAGCTACGCTTACTGTTTTCTTAACGGAAGCTTTGATGCCTTTGTCCAAAACGGAAGCATAAACTAAATCATCAGCTTTTGCCATTTTAGAATCAACGGATACAGTTGCTGTTTTGCCAACAGAAACCTTTGTCATTTTGGAAGCCAAGTTAATTGCAACAACGTCGTCCTTCTTAAACTGGCCTGTCAGGGTGTAAGTTACTTCGTCTTCTGAAAATTCCTTTGTTGCTACAGAAACCTTTCCGGGATCAGTTACTGTTACCAGACCTTCAAAACCAGCCTCATCGGTTGCAGTAAATTCTGCACCATCCAAAGATACTGTTACATCAACTGTAGGTGTGCTGCCGCCTGTTGTATAGTCAGCGCTTGTAACCTTCAATTGTAATTCTGGTGCATCAGTAGTATCGATCACACCGTCGAAATCTTTGCCTCTTTCCAAAGCATCGATTACTTTAGCTGTAGCAGTTACATCCCCTGCCGCAAACGCTGTTGCGGGAACAAGTGAAGTAACCATGGCTGCAGCCATCAAGAAAGATATTGCTTTCTTCATCGTTACATTCCTCCTTAAAAAATATGTACTTTGTTCGTTTTCGTTCGTTGCATAATTATAAAACGAATGCAGTTCAACTCCTCCCCAGACCCCTTGGTGCAGTCACATTGTTTAGCCGTCATCAAAACGCCGCTTTTCTTTCACCCATTCAGCATAAAAAAGCTTTGTCTCTCCGATTGCCTCCCTCCATGACGCTACAAAAAATCTGCAAGCGTTATTTACTTTGCCTGCTCATTATACGAAGCTCAAAAACGTTTTGCAATACGTTATGTCAATCTGTAATGTAATTGTAACAGCAGTGAAATATTGATGAAATTTTTGTGCAGTTATTTACTTGTATATGGTTATATATGAAAATTTAACCATATATAATTGATAATATATGGTATAATCTCTACATATTCCCTATTTTTATTACTTTTTTAAAAATTTGGTGCTTTCTTCAAAATCGCTACATATTTATATATTATGGTAACCATTTCACTGATAATCTCCATTTCTTTCATTTGCAAGCCCACAAAAAAAGTTCTAATTGGAAAATCCAATTAGAACTTTTTTATTGAAATTCTCTACGCAACGCTTGATTAAAAACTGCCCCCATAAGCAACGCCGCAATACTCGCATTCAGCCATACCAGAAAAGCAATAATAGCGCCTATGGAGCCATAAATCACAGAGTACTTCCCGGCATGATCCACATAATAGGCAAATCCTGCGGAAAACAGTATCCATGCCGCCGTGGAAAGAATCGCCCCCGGGAAAACAAACCTCTTTAGTGGTCTTTGGTTGGGGGAAAGAAAATAAACACCACTGATAAAAAACAATACCCCAAGAGAAATAGGTAAAAATCGTATCCTCGACCATAAATCAATAAAAGTTTCCGCCATGGGCACAAAAACACTAATAAACTCCATCACTTCTTTGCTAACCAACAGTACCATAAGCAATACCGGCACAAATATTATCATTAGAAGGGAAAGAAATATAATGCGCAAAGTATGTTTCAGCATTTTTTCATCCCCATAAATACCGTTGATTGCTCCCACAAGACTACTTACAGCCCGCAAAGGAAACCAAACGGTAAAAACCAAACCGAAGGTCAACCATGCACCACTGCTGGTTTCCGTCATATGGGCAATGGTCAAATTAATTAATGCTACCACATCGGCAGGCAATAATGCGGAGGCATCCCCTTCGACTGTTATCATAGGCAAATGTAAAAAGCCCAAAAGAGAACTAATAAAAATTAAAAACGGAAAAATTGCAAAAACAGAATAATAGGTTAAGGACGCCGCTGTTTTGCCAATGCCGTTGGAAAAATATCCGTCCAGCGTATGAAAAATCACCCGTTTCCAGCGGCTGTCTGTCTTTTCGCCCAAGCCCAACATCCTTCTCAATCCTTCTTTTTATGCTGAAAGTAATATGCTGCTTTCAGTTGGGCTTTTTCTCCCAGAAATTTTCGTCCAAACTGGGCAAGCTTCATGGTAATACCGGGTATAATCACCACTTTATTTGCAAGCATTTTTTCAATAGCATACTTCGCCACATCCAGGGAGCGCAACCCACTTAAAGAAAAACTTACTTCTGCCCGTTGGTTAAATCCCGTATCCACAGGGCCGGGACAAAGAGCAGAAATATGCACTTGGCTTCCGTCTTGACGCAATTCTTCATATATGGCCTCCGTAAGCCTTAAAACATAATTTTTTGTAGCATAATAAGTGGCCATTAAAGGTCCAGGCATGAATCCTGCCGCAGAAGCAACATTTAAAATATAACCGCTATCTCGCTTGCGAAAATCCTCTAAAAAAAGCTTTGTCAGAATATGCACTGCCCGCACATTTAAATCTAGCATATTAAGTTCCCGCTCTAAGGGTACCTCCCAAAAATGCCCGAAGGCACCAAACCCAGCATTATTCACCAATATATCAATGTTTTGCGCCTTAACCTGTTCATAAAGGGCGAAACATTCTTCCTCAACAGACAAATCCGCAGAAATAATCTGTACATGGGTTTTTAAATGCTTTTTTACCCGAGCAAGCTTTTCTCCATCCCTGCTCACCAAAATCAAATCATAACCCATGCGGCTTAAAACCAAGGTGATATCTCTTCCGATGCCCCCTGATGCTCCTGTCACCAATGCTTTCATCGTTTCACATCCTAATCCTAATGATTTCAAAGTTTTTATTATTATTCTAATTTATTCTATTGTATTATACTTTTATTTTAAAAAAATATCAATTTCATGTCAGAATCATACATATTTACTTGTTTTCAACTAAAATCTTTATAATACGTATTGTTCAAAATTTAAAAATCCCTAAAATAAAAACTGCCCAAGGGTTTTTCTCCGAAAGATTTCAGAGAATCGCTCTCAGGCAGTTGGGAAGCATTTATATGAATGCTAGTTTAAATTCCTTATCATTGCAGACCCTTACCCACCACTGCTTTTCTTTAATCTGCTAAATTTACAACCATAGGTGTTACATCCGTTTTTTGAGAAAGAATGCCTCTCTCATAAAGCCAATCTGCATTTTTCTGCCAAACTTCTACTTCTTGGTGCAAGAAAGGTGCATCGGGGGTTTCCATAACAGGGAGCAAGATTTCCATGCTCTTTTGTTCCACCGCCTTAGACAAGGGGAAATTCTCCGCATTTTGGTTGTCTAGCAAAATTTGCAAGCTTTCATCCGGGTTTGCCTTCACATCTTCAAAGCTCTTTTGGCAAGCACGTAAAAATCTTTGGATTTTTTCAGGATTTTTTTCTACCGCATCCTTGCCTGCTAAAAATACCAACTCATAAGCCTGTGGTATGCCAAACTCGGTAGGGTAGAAATAGTTGATTGCAAAGCCATTTTCCTCTAACTGAGGCACTTCATGATTCACCATATTTCCAATTGTGGCATCCACCTGTCCTGTGGTCAAAGCAGTCATCAAATCAAAGCCAACATCAATAAATTGGCAATCCTGTGCGCTAAGGCCCACATTTTCCAACATAGACTTAATTTGTTCTTCAGAAAGGGAAGTTCCAGAATAACCGATTTTCTTTCCCTTCAAATCTTTCGCGCCACTGATGCCACTATCTTTCAACGCAACCACCACATTGAGAGAGCTTTGTGTCAATGCCCCAACAGAAACAATGGGGACCTTTTCCTCGGTAGCCGTTAAAATTGCATCTTGCAAATAATACAGACCAATATCCGCTTTCCCCGCCGCAGGCATTGAAATGCCGTCATTCACATTAGAAGGGAAATTGATTACCAAATTTAAGCCCTCCTCGGCAAAATAGCCCTTTTCAATCCCTGTATACAAAAAACTATGAATGGCATTGGGATACCAGTCTAAGACGATTGAGAAATCTTCTAATTTCTTTTCCCCCGCTTCAGAGGCACCATCTGCACTACTCTTGTTTGTACCACAGCCTGCCCCACCAATTGCCATTACCGCCGTCATTAAAAAAGCAAATATTCTTTTTTTCATCATTATAATTCCTTTCTCCATGTTATTGTCTTGTTTTCAATGATTGTAATCGCCCAAACTGTCAGCATTGCCACAACAGAGAGCAATACCACCGGTGCAAACACCCCCGCACCATCCAACTGCGTCATCATTCTTTTACTGAAATACCCCAAACCCTTTTGTGCCCCTAGCCACTCGGCAATTGCCGCACCAATTACACTGAGGGGAATTGCCATTTTGATTGCCGAGAAAAAATGAGGCAACGCTGTGGGCAACTTCAGTTTTAGAAAAACATCCTTTTTTGAGGCACCATAAGTAAATAAAAGTTCCTCCATCTCTCGCTTTGTAGACTTAAACCCATCAAACACGGTAATTGCAATGGGAAAAAAGGTCATTAAAATTGTGACCAAAACCTTACTCCAAATAGAATATCCGAACCATAAAATAAATAAAGGTGCGATGGCAGTGGTGGGTATGGTCTGTGATGCCACAATCACGGGGTATAGTGCCTTTTCCAGCTTTGGATTCCAATCCATAGCGATGGCCAGCAATAACCCAAGAACTACGGAAATCAAAAGTCCAAGAGCAGTAACCCCCATGGTTGCAGGCAAATGCACCGTAAACAGAGGCACTCTCAGCTCCCAAAGACGTACTAAAATACCTGTAGGCGAAGGTAATATGTAAGCCGCATCAATCCCCATGGCAACACCTTGCCAAAGGAATAATAAAACTAGCACCAACAGCACAGAAGGCAGGTTTTTTTTCATAGACTCACACTCCTTCTCAGCTTTCCAATGAGACTTTCCTTCAACTCCACAATCTCCGCCTTTTTCAGATCCTCCCGATTTCTAGGATAGTCCAAAGGTACCTCAATACATTCCATTTCCGTAAATGGTCTGGAATCCTGAATAATATAAACTCTCTTTGCCAAGAAAATAGCCTCTTCCACATCGTGGGTGATGAACAAAATGGTTTTATGATAATGCACCCACTGCTGCAACAGCCATTCTTGCATTTCCACTCTTGTTAAGTAATCCAGTGCACTAAAGGGTTCATCCAACAGCAGCATATCCGCACCTGAAAGGAGAGTCCTGGCGAAAGCCGCTCTCTGCTTCATGCCCCCGGATAAATCCTTAGGGAATTTTGGGGCATATTCCAGTAATCCAACCTGAGCCAAAACATTCTCTGCTCTACTACCTTGCTCCTCCATAGGTACCTTTGCAAGTTCCATGGGAAGGCAGACATTTTTCTCAATACTTCGCCATGGAAAAAGCAAGTCTTTTTGTGGCATAAAGGCACTATAATTTTTTATGGTTTCTATAGGTTTTTCTTCTACCAAAATCTTTCCTTCGTCGGGTTTCTCCAGCCCATTGATCAAACGAAAAATAGTGCTTTTTCCACAGCCACTGGCACCAATGATTGCAACCAACTCGCCATTTTCCACTTGAAATGACAAATTCTCCATCATTCCCAGCTCATCCGCTGGATATCGAAAGGATACTCCTTCAAACCGCAGCATCACGCCACACTCCTTTTTAGTCCCCCATGTTCATATGGTAGGCCATGTCCCAAAAATCTCTTTCGTAACGGCAACAATTTAAAAATATTTCTTTTAAATACGCCTCTTTATTTGCAGAAATATCTGCTCCAAATTCATTCACTGCATCTATAATTTCTTCCACCCCACGAATGTATTCCTCAGAGGAATAGCCTTTCACCCATTCACCATAAAGGGGATGCTCCAAAGCACCGGGAATATCTCTGTGATGCTCACCAATCATCTGATAGCTCCATGCGCAGGATAATACCGCCGCCAAAACATCCAGAATGTCCCCCTTAAAGGCAACCTCTAACATATAGGAGGTATAGGATTGATTGGCCAGCGCCGTTTTGGTTTTAGCTACCTCCTCCTCGGTAATACCCAAACGTTTCATATAAATCTTATGTACATCCATTTCTCCATCCAGTGTGTCATGGACCATGCTGGCGAAACGTCGCATAAGCCCTTCATCTTCAGCCTTTACAACACCCAACGCAAACACCTTTGCATATTGTAGTAAATATCGATAATCCTGCACCATATAAAAGCGGAAACAATCCTCCCGCAAAGTGCCTTCTCCCAATTCCTTTACAAAGGGCTGTTCCAAATACCCATTCCAAATATATTTAACTTCTTCATACAACTTGTCTGATAATTTCATTTTCCTCCACCTTTCTAGTTCATTTCCCCAGGGCAAAGCCTAATTGCTTGCTTTTATGCCCTCCCTGCCATTGCCGTCCTTGGTTCTTAAGGCTTACAAAAGCTTTGTATTCATCACACGAGAGTACCCGTTTCTCACAATTGGATAAAAGACTTTGGTTTGCAACAAAAAAAGTCTTTCCCCAATTGGGAAAGACCTTGTGCTTTCAAATATAAATTGCTTCCCTCCGTTGGTTCTAACCACATCAAGTTCAAAGGGTTGGAAAACGAATTCCTCTCAGCTTCAACGAATCAAAGCACCCCCAGCCTTATTTATTCAGTTGTATTGTTCCAGTATAGTATAAATTTACAGACTTGTAAATAAAATTATCTCCAGTTTGGAAAAATAAGCAAAACTAAAAGATTTCGGAAAGTTATCCCTTGCAAAAACGCTGAAAATTAGGTCTAAAAAAGCCTTATATTTTCTTATGTCACCTGATTGAATATTGCAAATAAATCCGTTATACTTTAGGCTGTATACAAAAAAACTCTCCTTTTCGAAAAGAGGTATTTATATGATGGATGATAATTTACTTTTAAAATTTGCTTTGGATGCGGGAGAGCTTATGCTTGCCAGTGGCGGCGAGACTCATCGGGTGCAGGATACCATGCATCGGATTTTATCCGTCAGTCACTCTACAGGGGTGGAGGCTCTGGCAATGAGCACATTTTTGATTGTCAGTATCCCAAGCAAAAAATCAGGCTCCCTTACTTTAACCAGAGGGGTATACAATCGTTCGGTAAACTTCGGAAAAATCTGTTCTGTTAATGAGATTTCAAGAGCTTTTGTTTCAAGGCAGATTACCCTGAAGGAAGCAGCAAAACGTTTGGAGAAAATCAGTCACACCTCTGCCTATCGCCCTATCTCCCGTATTATCAGTTCGGGTGTCACCTGTGGGGGATTCACCTTGGTTTTAAACGGCAAATGGATTGATGCCCTAGCCGCCTTTTTGTTTGGTATTCTCATTGGTATTTTGACCAATCAAAGTGGAAAATCAAAATTGCCAAATTTCTTCACCTGTCTCATTGGTGGATTTATTGCCGGGGCTGGCTCCGTTATTTTTCAAAAATTTGTACCCTCAGCGGGAACTGATATGATTATTATTGGCAGCATCATGCCTATGCTCCCCGGTATGACCATGACCAACAGCATTCGTGACATTATGGAAGGACACTATATCAGCGGTACCTCCAAGATGGCGGAGGCCTTATTGGTTGCCTTCGCCATTGCCGGTGGCGTTGGCTTTGGCATTACCGCAATGGGGCACTAAGGAGGAGAAAAAATGGCATTTCATATCATATTATTCCAAAGCTTTATGTCCTTTTGTGCTTGTGTTGCCTTCTCCGTTGTTTTTAATGCACCCAAGAAGGAATTAATTTACTGCGGTATCTCCGGTTTTCTGGGTTGGTTTTTTTATGCTATTCTAGCGTTATACATCAGCCCCACCATGGCCACCCTGATTTCCTCGGCACTGGTTACGGTATTTTCACGTTTCGCCTCTTATCACAGGCAAGCGCCTTCAACCTTATATCATATTCCGGGAATTATGCCTATGGTGCCTGGTACTGTGGTCTACAACACCATGGCTACAGCCTTAAGTGGCATGATTTTAGAAACCTATTCTAACATTTTGTTGGGATTAAAGTTGGCGGGAGCCATTGGTGCAGGGTCAATCTTAATTCTGGCTCTACCTTACTCCTTTTTTGCAATTATTCCAAAACGGAAGAAGAAGGTCAAGGCAAAACCTTAAGAGATAAGGTCAAGACCTGGAGGGTTTTGTGTTCAAGCTCCCACAAGAAAAAAGGTGAAGAACTAGAGGGCTTCGCCCTCAGACTTTCACAAGGGTTTCACCCTTGACCCATTATTAAAGGGGCAGACAATGTCTGCCCCTTTTGTTCTTTTAAATATGATCTTATTTTAAAAAAGAAAAAAACCGCATAGTTATGCGGTTTTCATACAAGTTTTTGCACTTGCTTTTTACAAAAAGCAAGTGGGGTTGGGGCAAAGCCCAAAGGCCTGAAATTCTTTATAACTCACGCCTTCCCTCTAAAGCACGGGATAGGGTGATTTCGTCAACATATTCTAAGTCTCCGCCTACAGGTACGCCATTGGCAATTCTGGTTACCATAACCCCTAAAGGCTTTAGAAGCTTGCTAATGTACATGGCGGTGGCCTCCCCCTCCACATTGGGGTTGGTGGCAAGAATTACCTCCCTCACCGTGTCATCCATACGGGTAAGGAGCTCCTTAATGCGAATATCCTGAGGGGTCACCCCTGTCATAGGTGAAATTGCTCCATGCAAAACATGGTATACCCCATGAAACTCTTTGGTACGCTCGTAAGCCGCCATATCCCGAGGGTCTTCTACAACCATAATCACGCTGTGGTCCCTTTTTAAATTTGCGCAGATAGGGCAAAGCTCCTCCTCCGTCAAATTACAGCAAACAGAACAATAGCGCACCTTATCCCTGGCCTCAAGAATGGCTCCCGATAATCCGGCAACCTCATCTCGTGGCATATGAATAATATGAAACGCAAGCCTTTGCGCCGATTTGCCGCCAATTCCCGGTAACGCCGCCAGTTCTTCAATCAAGCGCGTCATAGGATTTCCGTAATAATTCATAGTATCCCTCTTCTGATCAGAAGCCCATGCCCATTCCACCGGTCATTCTGCCCATTTCATTATTATACATTTCCTCAACCTGACGGATCGCTTCGTTTACAGCAGACATAATTAAATCTTCCAGCATTTCCACATCTTCAGGATCAACTACATCAGGGTTTAATTTTAATTCCTTAATTTCTTTCTTCCCTGTAATAACCACCTTAACAGCGCCACCGCCACTAGTCATCTCCAATGTTCTATCGCCAAGTTCCTCCTGCTTTTCCTGCATCTGCTTTTGCATTTTCTGCGCCTGCTTCATCAGATTATTCATATTCATCCCGCCCATACCGGGAAAACCGCCTTTTGCCATTGTGATTCCTCCTCAAATTCTAATTTCTTCTATTTGTACTATTTTATAATAAAATACCTATTCCATGCAAGCCTTTTACTCCTCAAAATCCGCCTCCGGGAAATAACTACCTAAAAGACTCTGAAATTCAGTATCTTCCGCCTTATTTTCAGCCTTGCCATAGGTAGCTTCATACCAGCGGTCATACTCCTCTTTGGTTATAGTTTGTAGTGAAAAAGACTTGCCCATTGCTTTGTCCAATAAGGCTTCAATTTTCTCCATATTTTTTTGCAGCATATCTGTTAAAGCGGCGTAAGCACAAACCAAATACACCAAATCGTCCTCTTTGAAAGCAATGTCCACCTGCTTTAATTGGCTTTTTAAAATGATATCTTCAACCTCATTGCGCAATAAAGGCCATTCTTCTTTTAATTTCTTTTTATCCTCGGGCAAAGCAGGAGGCCTTTTCTTTTGTTTTGGCGCGTCCTTTTTTGCCACTTTTTGCTCCACGGGCTGAATCTGCACAGATACACCTTGGGCAACCTGACGCTCCAACCCGGCAAGCCTTGCAGCCAAAGCCGTCATATCCGTCTGGGTCCATGGGGAGCACAAACGCAACAGTTCTACCTCCAATAAAATCCGCTCATTGGTACTGTATCTCATATCTCCCTGCAAATAAGAAAACCGCTCAATAAGAAAAATCGCCTCTTGGGGGGATAAAAATGCACTGCAGCCCTTTAAGCGTTCTAAATTTTCCCCCGATAAATCCAAAACACCTGTGGCATCCCCTAGGGTGCATACCATCAAAAAATTCCGCAGATGAGCCAAATATTCAGAAACAAACTGCTTAATATCCCTACCGGAAAGCATCATTTCCTCAACCAGCTCCATCACACGACGGCTGTCTTTCTTCCCTAACGCCTGCGTCATTTCAAAGAGCACCGTTTGATCCACCGCACCCATCACGTCCAAAACCATTTCCAGCGTTACTGTCTCACCGCTGTAAAAAGCGAGGCACTGATCCAAAATACTCAGGGAATCTCGCATGGAACCATCCCCCAGCTGGGCTACATAACGCACCGCTTCAGGGGTAATATCCTGCCCTTCCTCCGCCAAATATCCCATCAACGTGTTAGCAATATCATCGGTGGTAATTCTTCGAAAATCAAACCGTTGGCAACGAGAAAGAATGGTGGCAGGCACCTTTTGTGGATCCGTGGTTGCCAAAATAAAAATTACATGGGCAGGGGGTTCCTCTAATGTTTTCAGCAGGGCATTAAAGGCGCTGTTGGACAGCATATGCACCTCATCAATAATATAGACCTTATAATATCCCTCCGTAGGAGGATATTTTACTTCCTCCCTGATTTCCCTTATATTATCCACACTGTTATTAGATGCGGCATCAATTTCAATCACATTTACGCTTCTGCCCGCCAGTATGTCCTTGCAAAGGGCACATTCATTGCAAGGCTCCCCATCTTCAGTGGGAGAAAGGCAATTAATGGCACGGGCAAATATTTTTGCAGTAGAGGTTTTTCCCGTTCCTCTTGTTCCGCAAAACAAATAGGCATGGGAAACCCGCCCTGACTTAATCTGATTTTTCAGGGTTTTTACAATATGCTCCTGCCCAATCACTCCGCCAAAGGTATTGGGTCTGAACTTTCTGTATAGCGCCGTATAAGACATGGTCCCCCTCCTTATTTTATAACTTACGTCAGTATACCATATGGTTCAAAAAATGAAAAGCGCCGTTAAGCGCTACAACCACCAAGGGAAAGTACTTTTTTTGCAATTATAATTATTCACTGACAAACAAGCCCATTTTTACAAGACAGAATCCTTTTACATGAAGAATCGGCAGAATCTATTCTGTTCTATGCTAACTTTATTTGTAAATAAAGTTCTTATTTCCACTAATTATGTAAAACGGATTTTTTGTAAAATAATTACATTTGTGTTATAATAAATGTAATTAAATAAGTAACTTTTCCAAATAAAATCCATTCATATTATTCTAACCCCGGAAGATGGTTTCATACCCCAGTAACACTTGCTTATAAAAAAGATTCTCAGTGCTGCAACGGAAAATACTCTATTTTCAAAGGAGCATGATTGATGAAAAGCCAATGGGAAAATTACAATAAAAACCTCTTAGAGTATTTAACAGTTATAACCCAAAACAATTATATCTCAAACCTGTTTTATGACACACCATTCTTGGTATTAAGCAGGGCAATTGCTTCTATTCCCGCTGATGCCTTCACAGTAGCCCAATGGGAGGAAGCGGCCAACTACTTACTGCGAGAGAAAATATCCTTTTCTTCTAGCCAACAGGCAATTCACTATCTCTCCGTTCTTGGGTGGTCCGTATCGGTTACCCCTTACATTTTATTTGAAGATAGAACCAATTTTATAGAAAAGGCGTGGCGCAATAAAAAAAATACCATCTAAAAAGGCAGCCACCAGTGTTACCGATTTCTGCCTAGTTACTACCTCTTTTGATGCAAGAATAACTGCATATGAAAAACTTAAGCCCTCATTGCAGGGATTTACAAGAATTATCTTGTACGAAGCAATGGGGCTTTTTTTATATCCTCAAAACATTTTATATAGAAATCCGTGCATCTGTTTTTGTTGCACCGCCCAACACGTTACCATGTTCTGCGACTACTCTCTGGCACCCTTACAACACACAGAAGTAGACTGCTTAGTGCTGCTGCCTTCCGACCCTGACACGATTCACAGGCTCCTGTTGCGCAAGACCCGAGCATCAACGCCGCTTCCCATGGGCAGACTATCAAACGCTGCATCG
>NZ_DALYUL010000017.1:55966-75371 GCF_031981185.1 Anaerotignum sp.
AGACATCACCCCCACTATAGCGGATTGTGGGTACAGGGCACCGCTACCTCCCCGGCTAGCACGGAAATATTACCATAATCATTAGCTGGCTGTTGTTATGAAAACTTAGCGCTTCTAAATCAGCCAAAAAGCATTTTCCAGTGACATACATTCCAATTTTCAAAATCAGGTTCCCAGGCTTTTAGAGCCTTTTAAGTAGATTGTCACCTTGAAATAGCCTTATTAGTATACCTGTTTTTTACGCCTCTGTCAACATGCCCTCTCCGCTTTTACGAAACCGTTTAAAAAATAAGCGCATAAACTGACTGCATTCCTCTTGCAAAACGCCTTCTTCCACAAGCACCTGATGGTTGAATCTTGGCTCATCCAAGAGATTCATGATAGAACCGGCACATCCTGCCTTGCTGTTTCTTGTACCAAAAACTACCTTTGGGATCCTTGCCTGCACAATGGCTCCCGCACACATAGGGCAGGGCTCCACGGTAACATAAAGGGTGCAATCCTCCAAGCGCCAATCACCAACAATGCCTGCAGCCTTGTGAATCACATCTATTTCCGCATGACACAAAGGATTTTTTGCAGTATTTCTCAGATTATAACCACGAGCAATAATCTTGCCGTTTCTCACCATTACTGCACCAATGGGCACCTCGCCCGCATCAAATGCCTTCTGGGCCTCCGCCAGTGCTTCCTTCATATATTGTTCCGAATCCGTCATTTTTCATTCCCTCTCTAGGATGCAGTCTTGGAAAGATACAACTTTCCCGTCCTTGTTACATCTTCTGTTACATTCCAATAATCATCTATTCCATCACCATTCCAGTCACAGGGATATATGGCTTGACCATATTGAATATCCTCGTTGGAAGAGCGCAGTCCTCTCTCTGTTAATATATAGCGTATGGCTGTGCCTGTGGCGTCACATATATAAATTTCTTTTACACCATCTCCGTTTAAATCACCACTATATAAAGCGCCATATAAGCTTTCCACCCCCAAGTGGGTACTCCAAAGTTTTAATAACCCGGTTTCTAAATGATGATACATATATAAATCCATGCCATCAGTCATAAGATATTCTGCCTTGCCATCTCCATCCAAATCCGTAATATGGCATTGCGTTACCCTGTGACGCAAAGATTCCCGCTGGGTTTTGTGCCAGCCCTCTCCCCCCGATTCATAGGTTTCCATAGCCTGACCTGTAAACAAAAACAACTTCCCTTTCTCTGAGCCTAAAGCAGTTCCGCCACCGCTTTCCAAGGGAATTTCCGTAACAGGCTGTAATTTGGAATCATAAAAAACGATCTTTTCAGCTCTATTTATTTCACCCTCGCCTTCAATAGCCTCTTCTGCCATTTGGGCCCAAAGAACAACAAGCATATCCTCGTCACCGTTTTCCAAAAAAACTGCTGATACTGCCTCAACTCCCTTTGAAGGATTTATTTTACGCATTCTGCTGATTACCCTGCCTGAAAGGTGATATAGCTCCACCTTGCCCTCTTGAATGGATGTAACAACACCACTGCGGTTTTTTGCGACAAAACCATCCGCAGGCAAGCTGCCGCTCAACTCTCGGTATCCACTCTTGATGCCTGTCCAATTTTCGTAAGCAGTAAAACTACCATTGGCCAAAAATGGATTTCTCTCCCGCAGACTATACTCATCTTCATCAAAACCACCGATATAATATACCCCTGCCAGATGATCGCTTACAAAAATACAATTCAGCTCTCCTGCAGTGTCTCCATTGTAATGTAAAAGCTCTGCCGTAGCGATAACGCTTTGGCTGCCCACAATGGATTTTAATGAATATCCTGTATCCTCAGAGGCACTAAATAAGCGGGCATACTCTTCGGTATCTTGAGGAATTTCACCGCCGTGAAAGGATAGACTATCCTTATCATAGCTCCAATAAAATTCATCCATTACAGCATCAATTTGTGCCACATATGCCTCTTGCTCTGCGGGGGACAGGCTTATACTTTGGTCTGCGTCATTCCCGCTGCAGCCAGTCATGCAAAATAAGCACACACCAATGAGCAGCATTATTGCTTTTTTCATATTCTCATTCCTCTCAAAGGGCTGGTCTTCCTTCTTCTATAAAGATTCATGAAGTCCAATTTAATTAATTAAGTTTTATGTTTGATTTGCTTCTATTATATAATAAGCCCTCTGATTTTTCAAATTCATTTTCCAAAGACCATCTGCACCAAAATAACTGCGGCAAAAACCCCCGCAAAATTTGCAATTAAAGCACACGGCAAAGTGTAACGAGTTTTTCTAACTCCTACGGACAAAAAATAAAGGCTCATGGTATAAAATACCGTTTCAGTACAGCTCATCATTACCGAAGAAACCCGCCCCAGAAAAGAATCCGGTCCAAAATTCTGGAATATATCCAATAAAAGTCCTGTCGCCGCCGAGGAAGAAACCAAACGTATAATACTAAGGGGTGCCAATTCTGCGGGAAAACCCACCCGCTCCGCCATGGGACGAATGAAATTTGTCATAATGTCCAAAAGTCCTCCTGCACGAAAAACCTCTACAGCAACAATTAATCCAATTAAGGTGGGCAAGATATCTACCACTGTTTTAAGCCCTTCTGTGGCCCCTTCCAAAAAGACTTCATAAAGCTTTACTTTCTTCAAGCACCCAAAGCATACAATAAACAATACCGTAGCCGGAATTATATAATCCGATATTACCAATAACAGCCGCATGTTTTCACTCCGTTCTGTCCATAATTTTTGCTGTAGTAATCCCTATGAGGGTTGTCAAAAATGTGGCAGCAATGCCAACCCCCACAATTTCCGCCGGTGCATGGGAACCAAACTCTGTGCGATAGGCTAAAATATTCACCGTCACTAGCTGTAAGGAGGACATATTCACCGTTAGAAACATACACATTGCCCCTGTGGCTCGCTCTTTATCCTGATTCAGCTTCTGCAGCTCTTTCATCGCCATCAGCCCCGCGGGCGTAGCTGCCCAGCCTAAACCCAAAAAATTTGCGGCGAAGTTTGCCGCTATGTATTGCCTAGCTTTATGGTTTCTCGGTACAGAGGGGAATAAAAAATCCATGGCAGGGGTTAATTTTTCTGCCAAGATATCAATCATTCCACCCCTTTCCGCTATTTTTAATACCCCAGACCACATTGCGATAACGCCCGCCATGGTAATTGCCAGTTCCACGGCACTTTTCCCACCACTTAAAACCGCCGCTGTAACCATATCCATACGGCCTAAAAACGCCCCAGTCAGAATCCCTCCGATAATAAAAAATCCCCATATTGCATCCAGCATATTTACCGCCTCCTTGTACCTTTATCTTAATCTATGCTTGTACCCTATACATTCATGCTTGACCCGTTCAAAAACTTCTCCTTGACGCATCAAAAAAATTGATAGTTTATTTGAATAAAATAGGCTCATTTTTCAACATATTTTATAATTCCCGTTTTTTTCTAATCTGATTTTCATCTAATTTCTTAAGATTTGTTTGCTATGCATAAATTTTTCTCCATTTGAAGGGTTACATTTTCCTTTTCTTACCAGTAATTTTTTGTTGTAATTTGTCGATTTTCGTGTTAAACTTTTCCTAAGTTGTTTAAAAGTAGTGACATATAACAGAAAATTACAATTCAGAGGTGAACTAAATGAAATCTACAGGAATTGTTCGTAAAGTAGACGAGCTAGGCCGAGTAGTTCTGCCAATCGAGCTGCGCAGAAATATGGGAATTGAAATCAAAGACTCTTTAGAAATTTTCGTGGAAGAAGATTCCATTGTTCTTAAGAAATATGAACCTGCTGATATTTTTTCCGGCAGTATGGAAGACCTGATTGAGTATAAGGGCAAAAAGGTTTCCAAAGCTTCCATTTTGGAAATGGCAAAGATGGCAGGCTTAGAATTGAAGTAAAACGAATAGAGAAAAGCAAAAGGGTATTGACTTTGTCAATATCCTTTGTTTTTTATATGATTTATTCCGATAAAACACTCTTTTCTGTGTTTTTATACTGCTTTCTAAAAAGAAAAGCCGTATTTTTATTGACAAGTCCATATTGTATCTCATAAAATAACCTTATTATGATTAAATTTTGACAAACGAAGGGTGGATACGACATGAATACAACATTTCAAGGCAGCAAGGATTATGTGGCAAGTGACGAGTTAATGCGCTCAGTCAATATTGCTATTGCCCTCCAAAAGCCTTTGCTCATCAAGGGTGAGCCCGGTACCGGCAAGACAATGCTGGCAGAAGCAATCTCCACCGCATTGGGAAAAGACCTCATTATTTGGAATATCAAGTCTACCACAAAGGCACAGGATGGCCTTTACGTTTATGACGTAGTGCAGCGTTTATATGATAGCCAGTTTGGCAACGAAGGCGTGGATGATATTCAGAAATATGTAAAGCTGGGAAAACTAGGTGAGGCTTTTACCTCTGAAAAACAGGCAATTCTTTTAATTGATGAGATTGATAAAGCAGATTTGGAATTCCCCAACGACTTACTTTGGGAGTTGGATAAAATGGAATTTTATATTCCCGAGACAAAAGAAACTGTTAAGGCAGTGCAACGCCCCATTGTTATAATTACGTCAAACGCAGAGAAGGAACTGCCCGATGCATTTTTGCGTCGCTGTATCTTCCATTATATTGAGTTCCCCGATGAACAGCAGATGACAGAAATCATTAAAGTTCATTATCCCGATGTGGAAGAGCACCTTTTGGAGCAGGTTTTGGAAACCTTCTATTGGATTAGAGATTTGTATAACATTCAGAAAAAACCTAGCACCTCAGAGGTAATTGACTGGATTCAGGCTTTGGTTCTGGGTGGCATTGATCCCGACAAAATCAAAGAAAAAGTACCTTTTGCTGGGGTATTGTTAAAAAAGAACGAGGATATTGACACCATGAGGAGATATTTAAAGTAAAAGCAGGTGAGCCGATATGTTTACTTCATTTTTTTATCTGCTTCGTGCCAGAGGGCTTAACGTTTCCCTGAACGAATGGATGTCTCTGGTGGAAGCATTGGACAAGGGCCTTCACGGCTCCAGTTTTACGGGCTTCTATTATCTTTGTCGCGGTGTGCTTGTAAAAAGTGAAACGGATTTTGATAAATTTGATGGGGCTTTCCTTGAATTCTTTAAGGACATGGAATTTGCCACCGATGAATTGCCCAAGGAGCTATTGGATTGGCTAGAAAACCCCGCTGATGAACCGGGAAAAGAGTTTGATATGGCACGAGCCATGGAAAACGAGCGTTTATCTCAAAGCGAAATACAAAAAATGTTTCTTGAGAGACTGGAAGAACAAAAGGAAGAACACAACGGGGGCAGCTATTGGGTGGGCACCGGTGGTGTTTCTGTTTTCGGCAACAACGGCTTCAGCCCAAGGGGAATACGCGTTGGCGGTCAAGGGGGACAACGCCGGGCATTTCAGGTGGCTGGAGAGCGGAAATTTCGCGACTTCCGCCAGGATAATACATTAGATACCCGGCAGTTTCAAATGGCATTTCGTAAACTTCGTCAATTTTCTGCGCGCACAGAAGAAGCGAGAACGGAATTTGACATTGACGAAACCATCCGTGAGACTTGCGACAATGCAGGAAATTTAAAAGTGGTTTATGAAAAACCACGAAAAAAGACAGTTAAACTTTTGCTTTTGATGGATAGCGGTGGCTCTATGGAATATTACAGCAGGCTTTGCAGTTCACTATTCCAAGCTGTAAGCAAATCCAACCATTTTAAGGATTTAAAGGTATACTATTTCCACAATTGCATTTATTCCAGATTGTACACTGAGGCGGATTTAAGTCCCCGTGATACCGTTTCCACTGAATGGGTGTTAAACAACCTCAGCAGTGAATACAAAGTTATCATCGTAGGAGATGCCCAAATGGAGCCTTCAGAGCTGTTAAACCCAAGCTTCTATTCCTTCGGTGTAAGAAACGAAGTAACAGGTATTGAATGGCTGCAAAAATTTAAGGACAAGTATCCTCACATTGTTTGGCTAAACCCTTCTGAACGTCCTACTTGGGGCGGTTGGTGGGCAAAAACCTACGATATTATTCATAAAGAATTTGATATGTATCGCTTGTCCCTGGAAGATTTAAATATTGCTCTGAAAAAGCTAATGGTATCCAGATAATATCTGCTGTATCGGCAAAACCCGATACAGCTTTTTTTTTGGATTATTTATGAAAATCCCTTATTTTAATGATATTTAATAAAAAAAGGTATTCCAAAAGTCGTATTTTGACCTTAGGAATACCTTTTTTGCCCCGCTAAAGAGCTATTTTCTCCACCGCTGTTTTTTATAAACTTACCTTTTTTTCAACAAAACCAAGATTTGCAGAAAATCGATTACTAAGAAATGATTGAGCATACACACTATCCCTACCCCGTCCGGTGTTTATGCCCAATATCCCCGTGATCAAACCAAAGGCTTAGGGAGGGTTTGGTTTACATTTTCCAACTTATCTTTTTTGTCGTCATCCTACTTTCAAAATAACCCCTTCATTTAGTCAACTGCATCAGATTCTACAAGAAAGGAAGGTTTGGAGGGACGTACGCAAGGTACGTTTTCCTTTCTCGATCACAGTCCAATATCCAAAAGAAAATTTTATTTCAAATATAGGTTGTCTTAAGCTTGTTTACACAAACAATCAGCAGAATATGATCACTGGCAGAAAAGAGCATATTTTTATAGGTAGATTCTTCGCAAGGAACGGTCGCCCGAGGGCGGACTTGCAAAAAAACATGATATGACGTTATTATGCCTGTTACGGCAATGCTCTTCTCTTTCAGGGATTTATATAAAACTTTTCTTACGCCTCCTCATTGATGTAACCGATATTCGTACGGATTACGTCACAGGAGTGGTGGAACGCCTTCAATTCTTCTTCATTTAAGCGCAATTCAAACACTTCTTCTACACCATTTTTGCCAATCACACAAGGCGTGCTGATAAAAATATCCTTTTGTCCATATTCGCCGTTTAACTGTGTAGTACATGGCATAACTACCTTTTCATCATGGAAAACGGCATGAACAAAACGTGCAAGGGTCGACGCAATGCCATACTCCGTGCAGCCTTTACCGGCAAAGGTTACCCAACCGCCCTTGGTTGCTTCCTCCAAAACCGCAGCCTGATCCACTTTATATTTCTCATTCTCTTCCGCAAGCTCAGCAAGGGGTTTTCCGTTTACTGTTACATGAGACCAAGGTGCCATTTGGGAATCCCCATGCTCACCCATAGTATATGCAACCAGTGATTTATGGTCGATGCCTGTTTCTCTGGACAAAACAGCCTTAAAACGAGAACTATCAAGGCCTGTGCCTGTGCCAAATACACGAGACTTATCAAAACCAGAAAGCTTATGCACCTGTCTTGCAATGATGTCACAGGGGTTTGTGATATTAATGAAAATGCCGTCAAACCCTGCATCTACCACCTGCTTTACAAAGCTGTTTACCATACCGATGGAAACATTTAATTCATCTAAGCGGTTATTGCTCTTTGTAATAACACCAACGCTGACAACCACCACGTCACAATCCTTTAAATCAGCATAGCCACCGGCACGTACCTCTACCCGATGGGGCAGATAAGCAACGCTGTCTCTTAAATCCTGACATTCGCTGATTGCTTTTTGCTCATTAATATCCACCAAAACCAATTCATCCACAATACCCTGTACCGCTAAACTATAGGCACAATGGGCACCAACATGACCAACTCCGACAATACCAACACTTCTTGTTTTCATTTGAAAAACCTCCTAATATGAAATTGTATTTTGTTAATATTCCAATATGGAATGTTTATAAGCCAAAACCAGAAAAAAGTATATGTGTATAAATCATACTCAACGTCATATAAATCATTAAAATAACGGCAAATGCAGCCATAGTACGTTTCAAAACTTCTCCTTCTTTTCCAATTACCCCTACCGTTGCACATGCAGCAACAACGTTATTGGGGCAAATTAAATTCCCCAAGGAGGCTCCCGCATTCTGTCCTGCGAAAACAGTAATGGGGTTTAACCCCAGCATGTTTGACGCATTCAAATGCATTGGTGCAAACATAATATTTGATCCCAGACCCGTGCCTGTAATAAAGGAGCCTGCGGAACCAATGGCAACAGCCGCAGCAGGATATAAAGGCCCTGCCGCATCGGCAATGGTAGAAGCAATTAATTGTATCATCCCCGTCTGACTATTTTGCATAATATAAGAAACCGTCAATAGGGAACCCATGGTAACCAATACGGGAACCACACGCATAATAGTCTGCTTCATGGTATCAAAGAAACCTTCTGCGCTGACACCTAAAATAACACAACCAATGCAGGCACACAAAAATACCACAACATCAACCCAAACAATATATCCGAAGGTTGTCAAAATTGAGAAAGGTACCGTATAGCGCACCAAGGGGAGCAATACTACCAATACCAAATAGGGTGACAACGCATGGAAAGAAGAATAACGCCGATGTTCCCCTTCATCCTTGCCACTAAAACCATTTTCTTTGTAACGATACTCCTCAGGTGTTTTGATTTTCACTAGTTTCAAATAGATAACAGAGCAAACAATAGAAAGTAAGCCCGTTCCAAGACTAGTGATTTCCGGTCCAACAAAGTTGGAAAGACCAAACATAATGAGTCCTGTGCTAGTTCCTGCGAATAATAAATAAGGTATAATTCCTTTAAAGCCTTTTTTTCCAAAAGCAATCATTACAATCAAAAATGGTATTACAAAAACACCAAACATATGAATTCTACCAACCATAGCGGAATTCAGAGAAGCTGTACTAATGCCCTGCTCCACCAAATAAGAGCCACCTGTGATGGTGGTAAGCCCTGCACCGCCCCATGAACATGGTGTGGCATCACCTAACAAAGCAACCACAATGGCAACAATGGGATCAAAACCCAAACCAACCAAAAACGGAGCAGCAATTGCCGCTGGGGAACCTGCACCGGCAGCACCCTCTAAAAAGATCGGTACCATAAGCCCAACAATAATCAACTGTGCTCTACGGTCATCAGTAACTCCCGCCAAAGTATTTTGCACCTGCTTCATGGCTCCTGAGCGTTGCATCAGGTTTAACAGCAAAAAGGAGGAGAAGACCAGCATAACAATCTTTGTGCCTTCCTTAATACCCTTCCATAACAGCCCATCTACCATGGTAACGGTATCTTTAAACACTGCATCCGCGGGACTAAAATATGTAAGTGCAAGAATAATAATATACACTAGCCCTACCGGTGCGACCTTCATTGCAGGTTTTTTTAGAACAACGATTCCCACCAAAATTAATACCAAGGGGCTAAGTGCCATTACAAAATCCATTATAACCATCTCCTTTTTCACTGTTTTCCATATGTTCTTTGTTTCATGTAACTCCATTTTTCAAAAACAAAAGGACCCATGGCGATCGCCACGAGTCCCTTTCCTCTTTTATGCTTAAGAGTGTTCTTTCTTGTCTCTTCTCATATTATAGAGGTATTTCTCACATGACAATCAGCACTATTCTTCTCTTTGCCCATAATAATCACCACGAGGACCAGAAGGATAGTGCTAATAATCAGCTCTACACCATATTGAGTTGTACACAACGCAACATAATTCATAAGAAATACCTCACTTTTCTTTTCTAAAAATGGAATAGCAAAACAATACCACTTTCTTTTATAGGTGTCAACGCCACCTATTTTGACTGCTTTTCGCAAATTGTACAACTTTTTATACAAAATATTTTCTGTACCAACAAAAATACTAATGTTTTATAGTAAAATGTATTTATTGACATACATTGTTCCGAAATTATTTTTTTATAAGTATTTTGTATACATATTTCTAGACTTTTTTTCTACATTAATGTGCAAAAATAAATACAAAAACACCCCTGGGCAAATGCCCAGGGGTGTCACACAAACAAAAATCCTTGACGAGAAGTATTATCAATGTCTATTATACAATACTATCCAACTTTTGCTTTAAAACAGTAGGAGGTGTCACACCAACGACAGCGTCAACAGGTTTACCATCCTTAAAAAACAACATATTGGGGACGCTCATAATTTGATATTTTTGCGCCAAATCCATAGATTCGTCAATATCAACCTTAAAAACCTTTGCCTTGCCTTCATATTCAGCAGAAAGCTGTTCTAAAACAGGACCCATCATCTTACAAGGTCCACACCATGTAGCTGAAAAATCAACTAAAACAGGGACATTACTCTCTAGTACTTCTTTTTGAAATTTATCTGATTTAATCTGCAACATTTTTCATTCCTCCTAGTTCTAATTTTCTCCAAAAATACGAAACCTATTCACTGATCTGAGTATAGCACAGGCATTTTAATAAATCAATATATTTTACTAAATAATAATGATTCTTATTGACTTAGTCACATAACCCGTTAAAACTTTTTTAATTCTAACAATTTCTACCGATAAATCTATAAAAGAAATTATATTCATTATTTTATTTTTTATTATAAAGAATAATTTTTTTCAATAGGGCAATAATGACTATTGAGGATGTTATTCTCCCCCATATAATAACATTCTTTCTACTTCTTCCCCTTAAAAAAGGGTATCCTTATAGTCTCTATGACCAAAAGGGTACCCTTTTTCCTATTTATTTAAAGCCTCTATAATCAAAAGGTACGCCTCTTCAACCCGTCGCATATGGGTTTTTGCCAAAGCTATATTTCCGCCTCTTAATGCCTCTGTAGCGGGGCGCAAAGCTTCGCAAAGGTTCTCCATAGATAAATTTGCAGCCATTCCCATTAAAGTATGCGCTGCATGAAAAGCTAAAGAAGCTTCTTCTGCTGCCATGGCTTGTCTCAATCTTTCCATATTTAAGTCCCCGGGAAATTTTAATAAAAACGTCTCATAGAGTCTTTCATTATTCATAAATCGTTCCACGCCGCTATGCAGATTCACCCCTGCTACTGTCAGCTTGGCTTTCTCCAATTCTTCCACATCCACACCCACTTTGCTGTGATTGCATTATTTGTTTTATCTCCTGGGAGAGTCTCAAAAATTCATCCATCAATGCAGGATTGAAGATGCCGCATTCTCCACCTATAATCATTTCAACGGCTTTTTCATGGGAATATGCCTGTTTATAAATCCTTTCACTGGTTAACGCATCATACACATCCGCCAGAGAAACAATCTGAGACCATGGTGATATTTCGTCTCTCTTCAGTCCATCAGGATAGCCCTTTCCATCCCATCGTTCATGATGGTGCCTACAAATATCATAGGCATAATGATAAACAGAATTATGATGAATTGCAGGAATCTGATCTAATAATTCGCATCCTCTTACGGTATGGGTTTTCATAATCTGAAACTCCTCCGCCGTAAGCCTGCCGGGCTTATTTAAAATATAATCGGGAATTGCAATTTTTCCCACATCATGCATAATTGCTGCAGTGGCGATCTTTTTAATTTCTGTGATCTTTAGACCCTTTCCAAAGACGGTTTTTTGTAGTAAAAATAGTGTCAAATCATGAATTCGTTTGACATGTTCTCCGCTTTCACAATCTCGAAATTCTATGGCTGTGGCCAATGCCCCAATCATTGCATTGTTCAATCCCTGAATCTCTTTCGTTTTTTCATCCAGTTCAATTTCTTGCAATTGTACCTGATGGTTTAATCGATTACGCATAGAACAAAGCTCCATAATGCTTTCCATGCGTTTTTTCACAATATAGGGGATGATGGGGCGTTCAATAACGTCCATAACACCCAATTCATACCCCCGAAGGGTAGATTCCTCAGTACACTCTGCTGTAATCAAAAAAACTGGCACCTTTTCCATAAAGTTGCGCTCATGCAAAACCTCCAGAACACCAAAACCGTCCATTACCGGCATTATAATATCCAGCACCACTGCCGCTAGACTTTCCCCTTGAGCATCAATTGCCTCCAATGCCTCTATCCCGTTTTCAGCCTCTAAAATTGTATACTCGTCTTGAAAAATTTCACGAAGGATTACACGGTTTACTTCAACGTCATCTACTACCAATATCGCCCTTCTTTCATTCGCCGCCATGCCTTTCCTCCATTTCAGATTTTTATTCAAACGACTCGCAAATGATTCCCTTCGGCTGCCCTTTGATAAAACAAGGGCTTGTACCCTTTTCAACTATTTCGAAAGCCCCGCAAAAAGTGGGCGGGGGGTTCCGAAATCCCGTCAAACAACAATTGGTAAATATTTCCTTTCTTCAAAAGTATAACATAAGGGAAAGTTAGGGTAAAGATTTCATAAGACACAAAAGCAAAAAACTCTAATATCAAAATTGCTCAATATCTATAATCTCTGGAACATATCCTTGTTTTAGAGCCTTTTGGCAAATGGAATAAAACATATCTGTATAATCACTGAGAAAAAAGGTTCTTTCACCAGCCTTTTCCTCCATGTTTACAATGCCCTTTTCCTGCAAAAAAAGCTTTACTTGTTTCGCCGTGGCTTTTGCCGGATCAACCAGCTTTACTTCATCCCCCACAATGCCACCAATACATTTCTTCAACAAAGGATAATGGGTACAACCCAAAACCAAAGAATCGATACCCTTTGCCATCAAATCTTCCAAGTATTTTTCTGCTGCCAATCGAGCCACCTGGTTATCCGTCCAGCCCTCTTCAGCCAATGGAACAAACAGAGGGCATGCTCTGGAAAACACCTGCATTTCATTGTCCTTTTTGCAAATCATTTTTTCATATGCCCCAGAACGTACTGTAGCTGCCGTACCGATTACACCGATCTTTTTGTTGTGCGTGGAGCGAAGGGCTTCGCCCACCCCCGCGTCCACCACCCCAAAAATAGGCACATCAAAGGCACTATGAAGCTCTTCCAAACTGTTAGAGCTGGCTGTATTGCAGGCAACAATAATTGCCTTCACTTCCTTCGTAAGCAAAAAACGTACATTTTGCTTGGAAAACTTCGTTACAGCCTCCTTAGACTTGCTGCCATAGGGTAAGCGGGCTGTATCGCCAAAATAAACGATATTTTCATGAGGCATGACCTTCATGACCTGTTTTACAACTGTCAATCCGCCCACTCCCGAGTCAAATATACCAATCGGTCTTTTATCCATAAGGTTCCTTCTTTCTTTTCAGCCTCGGATTCCATTATCACGGGTGAGGGCCAATTCAATTAAGCAATCCATCAGTTCTGCTTTTGTTACCCCGGCTGTTTCCCATAGCATAGGATACATACTAATGGAAGTAAAGCCAGGCATGGTGTTAATTTCATTAAACAAAACTCGCCCTGTTTCCTCCTCCAAGAAAAAGTCAATCCGCGCCAAGCCGCTACCATCTACCGCCTGATAAATTTTTGCGGCAATCTTTCGTATGGTTTTCTCTTCCTCCGCTGTAATAGGAGCAGGGATTACAGTACGGGACTCGCTATTGTTATATTTCGCATCATAATCATAAAATTCTGCCGCCGGCAACACTTCACCAACACCGCTTACTACAGGTTCCTCATTGCCAAGGACAGCGCATTCAAATTCTCTGCCAACAATTGCCTCTTCCACAATAATTTTTCGGTCATACTCTGCTGCCAAGTTGATTGCATTGACTAAGGCTTCTTTGTTCTTGGCCTTGCTAATGCCCACGGATGAGCCTGTATTTGCGGGCTTTACAAAGCAAGGATATCCCAACTTCTTTTCCACCCGATCTACCAGTTTATCCATATCTCCCAGCTCCTCTTTTTGAAACCAGATATATTTTGCTTGAGGAACTGCTGCATTTTTTGCAATTATTTTTGTAAAAACCTTATCCATACAGACAGCGGAGGATAAAACACCGCACCCAACATAAGGGATACACGCCATTTCCAAGAGACCTTGAATGGTTCCGTCCTCCCCCCATGCACCATGCAGAGCAGGAATTACCACATCAATAGGGATTACCTTCACATGACCATTTACAATTTTTAAAAGGGCTTTTTGCTTTGCATCAGGACTTATAATTGCGGGGGTTGCATATTTCTCCCACTGACCTGTTTTGATATGCTCTGTAGGGCCAGTATAAACAAGCCATTCTCCTTCTTTTGTAATACCAACGGGGATAACCTGATACTTTTTACTATCTATTTCATTAATCATCATTGTTGCAGACATTCTGGAAACTTCGTGTTCTGACGACTGTCCGCCGAATAATACGATCACAGTTTTTCTATTCATATACAAACCTCTTTTCTGCTCCTGAAAGCTGAGTCCAATCAGTACCATTATATGCAATCTATCATTGGCTGACAATAAAAAAATTGATAATTCCATTTTTCAGCTTATTCATGGCAAAAAAAACAAGTCGTCCCCTGTGTTACAACAGATGAACGACCTTTCTCATCAGAATTGTTCAGTCAAAAATGCTTCAATTGGATTAAGCATTACCCTTTAAAAGATGGGAAATAGATTTATACAGTAAAAACGTCATAGTGCCGTTGATACCTGCCTTTAACAAGTTAAAAGGAATAATGATAGGTATCAGCATAGGGATAACTTTTTCTAAAGGTATATTCATGAACAATGGTGTGAATATCATGTTCATGATGACCATAGCCACGGTCTGTACCAATGCACCAGCTACTAGTGCAAGCACTGCATTTTTTCTAGTTTTATTTTTTTTATATATGCTTCCTGCAACAAAGGCACATGCGCCTGTTGCAAAGATATGCATTACAATTCCAATAATCCCACTGCCTGCACTCACTGTAAACCCTTGAATAATGGAAACAACGATTGCCAGCAATAAGCCTGCCACAGGCCCATAGGCAAATGCGCCAATTAATATTGGGATATCTGCAGGGTCATACTCCAAGAATGCTGCCGCCGGGATCAAAGGAAAGTGAATTGCAGCCACCAGCACAATAGAGATAGCCCCTAGCATTGCCAAAGACACCATAACCTTTGTGGACATTTTCTTGTTATTTTTTGTTACTGTTACTTTTGAAGATATGTTTTCCATTTACTTCTCCTCCATTTTCGTCTAAAATTTTCAGGTTATCGCCAAGAAATAAAAGCGAACTTTTTCTTTCCATTGGGCTTCATCCCAAAGCAAAAGAAAAAGCCTGAAAATCTTCAGGCTAAATAAGCAAAATAAAGGCCGACGCAAATCCGCAGAAAAAAATTAATTTTCCACAAAAAAACATCAAACTTTTATTCTTCTTCCATCCAGACTATACTGTCGGTTTTGGAGTTACACCAAATCCTGCGCAAATGCGCTCGCGGACTTTACCGCCGATCGGGAATTTCACCCTGCCCTGAAGAATTTCATATATTTAATTACAGTCACATTATAAATCCAAGGGAACGGAAAGTCAACACCAAATAGTAAGATTTTTCTGCATTCTTATGGATATTTCACCAATATTGTCCTAAAAAACTGGGGCTTGGGCTATTTCTTCTCATTCGTTTGTGATGAATTTTTACGTTGGCCTTGCCCTTTTTTTCGAAACATGCTTAATCCTAAATTTAGAATAACCAACGCCAATAAAAATCCTAAAAGCAAAGGCAGCACTGGGGGTATCTCTTGCCCCGGGCTTGCCGCAGTTGTCAAAATAGATAATAACAAAGCATTCACTCCCTTTTTCAATCGCTTATTGAAAGCCGTAAAATACAGCTTCAAATCATTCCCCAGTGCTTTTTGCCAAAGGGTAATAATCCGGATATTCTTAATCAATAAATCATAAAAGTAACAATATGCCCAGTGGCATGATGGAAAGTAACAAACAATCTCTTTGTCTCCCTCTAACCTTCTTCGATCAAGAATATCTCCTATATTATATATCATACCTGATTTTTGTGCACAAAAAAAGCCCTGATTGCAAAGCAATGGGCTTTTTACATTTATTAATCCTGTGTATAAGGCATCAGGGCTACGTGTCTTGCTCTTTTGATAGCAGTTGTCAACGCTCTCTGGTGCTTAGCGCAGTTGCCTGTAATTCTTCTGGGAAGGATTTTGCCTCTTTCAGAAACATATCTTCTCAGCTTATTTACATCCTTGTAGTCTACGGTTGTTATTTTATCCGCACAACATTGGCAAACGCGTTTTTTTCTACGACCACGTTTTTTCTGAATCATGTCTAAGTCCTCCTTCTTTACTGAATTTTAGAAGGGCAGATCGTCATCTTCGATGCTTTCATCGATTGGGTAAAAGCCATCATCTTGGGCTGCCTGCTTTGGTGCAGCGGGGGCATCAGCCTTATGGCCTTCGAAGGATGCTTTGCTTTCGGCAAAGTATTGCTCCTCTACCACCACGTCTGTGCTCCAGCGTTTTTTGCCCTCGTTATCGTCCCAGGAACGAACCTGAAGTCTACCGATAACGCTAACCATCTGACCTTTTTTGAAGTATTTCTCCGCGAATTCGCCTGCTTTACCAAAGGAAACACAATTGATAAAGTCAGCGTCGGGCTCGCCTTGGCGTTTGAAACGGCGGTTCACCGCCAAAGAGTATCTGGCTACGGCCAAAGGTTCATTTCCCTGAGAATATCTAACCTCGGGGTCCTTGGTCAATCGACCCATAAGAATCACTTTGTTCATAGGATTACCTCCTTCTTACGCCTCTTTGCGGATAATGAGATAACGTAAAACGTTTTCCATAATACGCATACGAGCTTCAACTTCTGCGGGAGCATTAGCGGGAGCTTCGAATGTTGTGAAGCTTAAGAAACCTTCGTTTACTTTTTTAATTTCGTAAGCAAGCTTTCTTTTGCCCCAATCATCAACTTTTTCGATTTTCGCGCCGAATCTTTCCAAAGTAGCCTGAACTTTCGCTACTTCTTCTACTCTGCCTTCTTCGTCCAGTGCGGGACTTAAAACCATAGCTAATTCGTACTTGTTCATGTGGGTTACACCTCCTTTTGGACATATGGCTCTCCCCTTATTGGGAGAACAAGGATTTGAGTCGGCACAATTACCGACTCTAAAATAAAATATCACAAAAAACCCACTAGTGCAAGCTTTTTTTCCTCTTTTCCATGATTTTAAGGACTTTTATGCTTAATCTTCATATTCCTGTTCCAATTTTTTCATTCTGCGCTCTTCCAAACGAATGAACATGGCTCTGGCCAGAAAAAACACAACACAAAAGGTAACAATATAAGAAATAGCAAACTCTTTTGATACTTGCCTTCCGCTAAACAGCCAAAACAGAAAGAAAACCGCAATTCCCACAAGGGCACCTATGATATTTCTCTTTGGACTCAACTGTTGGCGAAAGTTTGTGGCAAGGACTACCCCCAATTGACGCCTACGCACCATTTGGTAGATGGGTGCAACAATCATAATTACATACTCCGTAATGCACTGGGACAAATCCATTTTAAAATACGACACTTTTACCAAAAAGGTTGCCACAACGAACAAATATGTTAATTGAAACAACTCGCCATAAATCTTATTCTTAGACTGCTCCACTCTTTCATCTTTTATCTTCATTTTAATAACCTCCTATTTTCAAAAAATCAATCTTCGCTCCACTGTTCCTCCAGCTTCTTTTTTCGTTCCTTTTCCGCCGGAATGACAATGCCCCCAAGGGCAACGGCAATAAACCCATAAATCAACAAAGTAGCAACCCAATTGATTACACTTTCTATGCCTCCAATCCAGCCAGCCAAAACCAGCAATGCCCCCACTATCAAACTCAAACTGTAAATTATTTTCTTGTTTAGCCTCTTTTCCTGAGGAAAAACAATCCCCAATTGCCTTGGGCGAAAGTAGAAATACAAAGGCGTCAGCAGTATAAAAATAAACTCTGTGACGCATTGTTGAAAATCCATATCGAAATAAAAAAGTTTGGCAATTACAGAAATAAAGCAAAAGTGATAAATTGCCACAAACCACTCTGTTGAAATTTTGTATTTCACCCGCTCCAGACGTTCATCTTCAAATTTTCTTTGGGCTAGCATAGTATTCCCTCCTATTTTCTATTTTTCGTCCTCCCAGAACAAATCATCCAATGTTTTACCCAAAGCTTTACAAAGGGCAATACATAAATTAATCGTTGGATTGTATTTTCCTGCCTCAATCATGCCAATGGTCTGCCTTGTTACGCCCACCCTTTGGGCAAGCTCATCTTGAGAAAGATCCAAAGCCGCTCTGGCAGACTTTATTTTTAAATTTTTCATTTCACCACTTCCTCTCTTGCTATACTCTTGTTATACAATATATTATTCTTAATGTCAACTATATTTTACATTATTAATAAAATAATTTGCATTTTGCAACATAGCTTGTGTTATAACCCCTTTCCAATTATAATAGTAGGTAAAAGCAAACTAAGGTAGAAAGGTGAAACCAATGATTACAAAAGTTTATGAGAAACCTAATATATATAAAATAGATGTGCCTCTGCCAAATAACCCCCTGAAAAATTTAAACTGTTATGTGGTGCAAGATAGTGGCGAAAGTTTGATTGTGGATACTGGCTTTAACCGCCCCGAATGCAAAGAAGCCCTTCTTGAGGGCTTACGGGAGCTAGATGTGGACTGGACAAAAACAAATATGTTCCTTACCCATCTTCATTCTGACCATTCAGGCCTTGCCCCTGCAGTGATGCACGAAAAGCCGGGGAAAATTTATATGAATAAAGAGGACCATGACTATCTAGGTTGGATATTAAATGGAAACCGTTGGGATGCATCTGACGAAATTTTTCGCAAAGAGGGCTTTACCCTAGAACAATTGACTTGGTTGAAGGAAGAAAACCCCGCCAGAGGCTTTGAACCCGATTATTATTTTGATGCCGTTGCGGTGGGTGATGGTGATATTTTAAAAGTTGGTGCCTTTGCATTTCAGTGTGTATTTGTTCCCGGCCATACACCAGGACAAACCTGCTTATATCTACCTGAGGAAAAATTGATGCTGTCTGCCGACCATATTTTGTTTGATATCACCCCCAATATCACCTCGTGGGTAAACATAGAAGATTCATTGGGAGATTATTTAAACAGCTTGGTGAAAATTCGTACCTATGATATGAAAACAGTATTACCCGCCCACAGAAAAAATGAAATGGATGTTTATGTGCGCATAGAAGAGATTCTCCATCATCATCTAATTCGCTTGGAAGAGACCATTGATGCCCTGGAGAAATACCCGAATGCCCATGCAACCCAAATAGGTTCTTGTTTAAAATGGTCCATGCGGGGAAAAACTTGGGAAGAGTTCCCCCTGTCCCAGCGTTGGTTTGCCGTAGGGGAAACCATGTCTCATTTGGATTTTTTAATCAAAAGAGGCTTAGTAGAAAAAACCGAAAGTGAATATTATGGCTATTCCTTAACGGATAGCGCAGAGGTTTGCAAAGATAAACTAAATCAGCTTTGGCAGGTCTATAATTAATACGAACCTTGGGCCTTTGGTCTGGAATTTTCCT
>NZ_DALYUL010000017.1:75381-82415 GCF_031981185.1 Anaerotignum sp.
CCTCCGCAAAACCATCCTTTTTGATGGTAGCGTGCAGTTCCATCCAAAACCCACTTGCTTTTTAAGCGAGACCCCAAAAAAGGGAGTGTTTCAGTCAAAACATTAAGGTTTTGATTTTTTCACTCTGTAAAAAGCATAATTAAAAAGGAAGGCGTAAAAATGGATATTCTAAAACGATTACAAGAAGAACTGAATATTAAAACTTTTCAAGTGGAAAATACAGTTGCCCTTTTGGATGAAGGCAACACAGTGCCATTTATTGCAAGATACCGTAAAGAAATGACAGGATCTTTAGATGACCAAATCATTCGTCAACTTGCAGAGCGTTTAACCGCCCTAAGAAATCTCGAGGAAAAACGGGAGCAAGTGCGTTCCTCCATCGAAGAGCAAGGCCTTCTTACCTATGAATTGGCTAAAAAGCTGGAAGATGCCATAACCCAAACAGAAATTGACGATATTTACCGCCCATTCCGCCCAAAACGCCGTACCAGAGCATCCATTGCCAAAGAAAAAGGCTTAGCTCCTTTGGCAGAAATGATTTGGGGACAGGTGCTTTTGACCCCTTTGAATGAATATGCCGCCGCTTTTGTGGATGAAGAGAAAGGCGTTTCCTCTGTTGAAGATGCCATAGAAGGCGCAAAAGATATTTTGGCGGAACAGCTTTCCGACGATGCAAGCATTCGACAGCTCCTTCGAGAGGAATGGATGAAAAACAGTCTATTGCTCTCTCAAAAAGCAAAGGATGAGCCTTCTGTATACGAAATGTATTATGATTATAGTGAGCCCTTAAAGAATATCGCCTCTCACCGCATTCTAGCAATTAACCGTGGCGAAAAAGAAGGCTTTCTTTCCGTAAAAATTCAAGGAGAGGATGAACGTCTTTTTGAAAAAATAGGGCGTGTTGTCATCAAGAAAAACAGCCATACTGCCGAAATTTTACAGGCTGTCATCGAGGATAGCTATAAAAGACTCATTGCTCCATCCTTAGAACGAGAGCTTCGCAACGATTTTACGGAAAAGGCCGAAGAATCTGCTTTGGGCGTCTTTCGTGAAAACTTGAAGCAGCTTCTATTACAGCCTCCCATTGCAGGTAAGGTTGTCTTAGCTTTAGACCCGGCTTTTCGTACAGGTTGTAAGCTGGCAGTGATTGATGAAACAGGAAAACCTTTGGAAACAGCAGTGATTTATCCAACACCACCCCAAAATAAAAAAGAAGAGGCCGAAAAAACACTGAAACGCCTCATAGAAACCTATGGCGTTTCCCTAATTTCTATTGGTAACGGCACCGCTTCCAGAGAGTCGGAGCAGTTTGTTGCAGAAGTTTTGAAAGGATTAGATCGAAAGGTTCAGTATATCATTGCCAATGAGGCAGGGGCTTCCGTTTATTCCGCATCCAAGCTGGGTGCAGAGGAATTTCCCCAATATGACGTATCTCTGCGTAGTGCTGTTTCCATCGGCAGAAGAATCCAAGACCCTTTGGCGGAGTTGGTAAAAATAGATCCCAAATCCATCGGCGTGGGACAATATCAGCATGACATGAACCAAAAACGTCTTGGTGAAACCTTAGGGGGCGTAGTTGAAGACTGTGTAAACAGCGTAGGGGTGGATTTGAACACCGCAAGCCCTTCTTTGCTTTCTTATGTTGCAGGGATCAACAGCACCGTTGCGAAGAACATATTGTTATATCGGGAAGAAAACGGAAAATTTAAAACCCGTAAGGAATTGCTGAAAGTGCCAAAGTTAGGGCCTAAAGCATTTTTACAGTGTGCCGGGTTTTTGCGCATCTCCGAAAGCAACATGGCCTTAGACCACACAGGAGTGCATCCTGAAAGCTACGGAGCGGCAGAAAAGCTTCTTAGCGCTTGCGGCTTCACCCTAGAGGATGTGGGGAAAAAACAAGTAACAGGCTTAAGCAAAAAAATAGCTTCCCCTGAAAAAATGGCAGAAACACTGGGCATTGGTGTTCCCACGCTGGAGGACATCATCAAGGAATTGGAAAAACCCGGACGTGACCCTCGCGAAGATGCCCCTGCCCCTATTTTGCGCAGTGACGTTCTTTCTATGGAGGATTTGCAAGAAGGGATGATTTTGACGGGAACGGTGCGTAATGTCATAGATTTTGGTGTATTTGTGGATATTGGTGTACATCAAGACGGACTAGTGCATATCTCTCAGATTTGTAACCGATTCATCAAACATCCTCTAGAAGCAGTAAAGCTTGGGGATGCAGTAAAGGTAAAAGTGCTCTCCGTAGATATAGAAAAGAAGAGAATTTCATTAACTATGAAAAATGTGGAGTAGAATACAAAGGTATTCTGCACATGGCGTCATCAAAAAAGGTGCCAAATAAGAAGACACCTCAGAATTTCAAATAAACATATTTTATAATGGGCAAGGGTTAGAATCAAAGGGTTTCATCAATAAAATCAGTAGTATGGACTTTGCCCCATTCTAGAAAACTTAAAGAAACTGAGCTTTATTTAAAAGGGCAAGCATATGCTTGCCCTTTTAAATTCTAATGTTCTTTTATCTTCCTCTTGCTAAACGTTCCAACTGAATAATCAACGTAGGCACAAATGCCAGACCAACAATCTGCAAAATATGTGTAACTGTCAAAGCATCATCAATATCAAACAATTGGTGTAAACCAGACAACAATAGCACCGCCATAAGCAAAATACCACCAATGGCAAAGGCACCATAGCTATATGGGTTATTGGGTAGTCGAAAGATGGAGCGTGTTCCCCTGCAATTGAACCCATGGAACAAACGAGCCAAGCAAAGAGTTGCAAATGCCATAGTAGATGCCAAACCGGGATTTTCACCCAGACCAACATAAAAGGCTATAATGGTCACAACAGAAATCAAGCCTCCCTGCAACACCAATCTATTTACAAAATCCCGTGTTAAAATGCTTTCTTTTGGGTTTCTCGGTTTATCATTTAATAAATCCCCAGTGGGTTTTTCCATATTTACTGCCAATGCAGGCAAACTATCTGTGAGCAAATTGATAAACAATAGCTGTACTGCTGTAAAAGGCAATGGCAATCCCAATAAGGAAGTAAACAATACTGTTATAATCCCAGCAAGGTTACCGGAAAGCAAAAATTGGATTGAATTTTTGATGTTTGCATACACATTACGCCCATTGCCAACGGCTTTTACGATGGTTGCAAAGTTGTCATCCGTTAAAATCATTGCCGCCGCATCCTTAGATACTTCAGTACCCGTGATACCCATAGCAATACCAATATCCGCCTGTTTTAGCGCAGGGGCATCATTTACGCCATCACCAGTCATCGCCGCAATGCAGCCGTTTTCCTGCCAAGCACGTACAATTCTGATTTTATGCTCGGGGGAAACACGGGCATACACAGAAATTTCTTTTACCATATCCCGCAATTCTTCGTCACTAATATGCTCCAGCTCTGCACCCACAACGGCTCTGTCTCCTTCTTGCAAAATACCAATTTCTTTTGCAATGGCAGATGCCGTTACCTTGTGATCCCCTGTAATCATAACAGGGCGAATGCCTGCCCGCAGACAGTCAGCAACAGCAGACGCAGATTCCAAACGGGGGGGATCCATCATGGCAATCAAACCAATAAAGGTTAAGTCCCTTTCATCCTCCAAGATCAGACGACGTTGTTCACCAATTTCCTTTTTCCCAAAAGCCAGAACTCTTAGGCCTTGGGAAGAAAAATCTTGATTTTCTGCAATAATTCTATCCAAATCCTTTTGGGTGATTTCTCTTACCGTTTCGTTTTCCACAATATTATTGCATCTGGAAAGCAATACATCAGGAGCACCCTTTGTCATCATTAATATTTTTTCATCAAGTTGGTGCAAGGTGGACATGAGCTTTCGGTCAGAATCAAAGGGAAGCTCACTTAGACGAGGATATTCCCCTCTAATATCTGCCTCATGACCACCGGTTTTACGGCAAAAACTAAGCAACGCCGTTTCCGTAGGGTCACCTATTTTGGCATCTCCGCTAATTGCCCCATCATTACAAAGAACCCCTGTTACAATCAGCTCTCTATGCTGTTTTTTATCACTATCTACATCATCTGCGTCCGTGGTACCGCCCAGGGTAAACACCTTTTGCACCGTCATTTTATTCTGGGTCAATGTACCTGTTTTATCAGAACAAATTACGGAAACACAACCCAAGCTTTCCACCGCCCGAAGGTTTTTAATGATGGCATTTTCCCTCGCCATTTTTTGGGTACCAATTGCCAACCCAATGGTCACAATAGAGCTTAACGCCTCAGGAATTGCAGCCACCGCCAACGCCACAGCAAACATCAAAGCATCTGCTATAGCCTGACCACGCCATACGCCAAGGCCAAACACAATAACACAGATTGCCAGAATGACAAAAGAAAGCTTTTTTGAAAAATCATCTAAGCTTCTTTGCAGTGGAGTTGTTTTTTCCTGGGCAGATTCCATCAGGTTAGCAATTTTTCCAATCTCTGTCTCCATACCTGTAGCAGTTACCAAAACCACAGCACGTCCATAAGAAATCAAAGATCCACTAAAAACCATATTTAAGCGGTCTCCCAAAGGAAGTTCCTCTTCCTCAATTAAATCAGCAGATTTATTTACATTTTCCGATTCTCCCGTTAAGGCGCTCTCGCTAACCTGCAGGGAGTGATTTTCTAAAATACGACCATCCGCCGCGGCAACATCCCCTGCTTCCAAAAGCAAAATATCACCTGGAACCAACTTTACGGCTGGAACCTCCATTTTTTCCCCATCACGAATGACTCTCGCATTAGGAGCAGACATTGCCTTTAGACTTTCCAGAGATTTTTCTGCTTTAAAATGCTGTACCGTACCTAAAATCGCATTTAATATCAATACGGTGATAATAACGATGGTGCCTTCCATTCCTCCGGTCAACGCCGAAATGATGGCCGCTACAATTAAAATGACAACCAAAAGATCAGCAAACTGCTCAAAAAACACCTGAACAAGGCCCTTGCGCTTGCCTTCCCTCAGCTTATTTTCCCCGTACTTTTCCAGCCGTTTTTCCCCTTCTTCCCCAGAGAGCCCATGCTTTGAGGTTTCGTATTCGCGAAATAGCTCCTCCTTTTTTCTCATCCAAAGTTTATCCATTTCCATTCTCCTTTCGGTGCAAACAAAAAAGACCTTTATTGCACCCATACAAATTTTTCGGTACAATAAAAGTCTTGCTTCCTAAGAATACTCAGCATTCTTGGGGCAACGTCCGGGCTGTTTGGCCGTGATGACGAACGTTGGCGTCGCTTATAGCGAAAGCTACTCCCTCTTATTTGTATGAATTCTACCATACCAAACATGGAAAATCAATACAAATTTTCCATGTCACCGAAAAATCTTCCTTTTTCAGTATTCCCAATGAATTCTGACTATAGTCTTGTATATTTTTTAACATATCTCTTTTCATATGCATATTTATTTGGTATACTAGACAAAACTCAGTTGGAAAAGGAGGGATTGATATGATTCACGAAAAATTTACAGTTACAGGGTTAAACGAAATGGTTTATCACCTAAGAGAATACAAGGATAAAACCGACTGGCGTATTGATTTTTACAACATTTACGGTGCGTTGTTGCTTACCTTCGATAGCGATGAGGAAACCTTAGCGCGTCTGCAGGATGAAAATGATGCCTATCAAATGGTTACCGAATGGATGGATGTTGCCTTAATGATGGGCAAGGAATATTAATTCCTCTGCAAAACAGAGCATTCCAACAGATGTCTAAAGCATTGACACCTTTGAGAAAGCCTAATTTGTTTTATCACACACACATATAAGCTTGCTTTGCTTTGCAAAAAAATTGCACTGTAATGCAGGCTTTTTTCGAAAGAAATATAAAGACTGATTGTTCAATTAACTTCCATATATTGTTGACTTATGTAAAATTATGGT
This sequence comes from Anaerotignum sp., assembly GCF_031981185.1. GTDB lineage: Bacteria > Bacillota > Clostridia > Lachnospirales > Anaerotignaceae > Chakrabartyella. The sequence goes on from NZ_DALYUL010000017.1 coordinate 81,303, forward strand.
ATATTCTTTTTATATATTAATGAGGAGGTTATCTATTTATGAATAGCTACATAGAAATTATTAAAAAATATGCCGTTTTTACAGGACGTGAAAGTAGGAGAACATTCTGGTACTTTGTATTATTTAATATTATTTTCTCCCTAATCATCAACTTGATAGGTAAAATCTTGCATACGGATATTTTATCAACAATTTATTCTCTTGCGCTCTTTTTGCCCAGTCTTGGAGCGTCTATAAGAAGATTACATGATATTAATAAATCCGGCTGGTGGATTTTACTTGGATATATTCCCTTTGCAATCTTTCTAATTGTCATTCCCCTTGCCTTTGTTTCAAGGAGCGCAGCATTAGGTGGATTAATTTTAATTTGGTTACTTAGTCTTGCAAGTATTATTTGGCTTATCGTTTTAGAAGCAACTGCAGGTACACCGGAAGAAAATAAGTACGGTGAACCTGTATAAACACTTTATTTTGATATAGAAAAGAATTGCCTTCAAAAAATATTTTTTTAAAATCTATACTCCTTTATAAATGAATCTAAAATTTATAACTATATCTTTTTATTGAAATAGTGCATATCTTTCATGGAAAGAGAAACAATACTACAAACTGTTTATAAAGGAGAGATCTTATGAAAGCATATGTAAATGAAAAATGCATTGGTTGTGGCCTGTGCGTCACCCTTTGTGGCGATGTTTTTTCTATGGACGATAGCGGTCTGGCAAAAGCGATTCCAGAAAATGTCCCCCCCAGTACAGAGGCCATGGTCATTGAAGCGAAAACAAACTGTCCTGCCATTGCCATTGAAACAACTGGTCATTAATAAAGATATGAAAAAGGGAGGTATTCTTAATGAATTCCTCCCTTTTAATATTATTTAAAAAACTATTCCTAATGATTTATAGCCTTTTCTAAACTAAAAAAACATTTTAAATTATGAAAGAAAACTTTATTTTTTATAAATTACATATAGCTCAATAATATATGTAAGAGCAAGTAAAACGATTAATGGATACGTCCAATAGCTTTCCATTGCAACCCCACTAACCTGGCCACTCTCTTTCAAGAATATTGAATTTGAAACGAAAAAAGCGGCACCTGTAAACAGATGCC
>NZ_DALYUL010000017.1:82463-83015 GCF_031981185.1 Anaerotignum sp.
TACTTATTTAAAATTCAAGCTGTTATCCTTTAACAATACATCGTGAGCGCCGCCTTCTACCAAGCTTGTGGTAGAAATTACGGTAATTTTCGCCTTTTCCTGTAATTCAGGAATGGAGAGTACACCACAGTTGCACATGGTGGATTTTACCTTCTTCAAGGATAGACCTACGTTATCACGCAGACTGCCTGCATAAGGTACATAAGAATCTACACCCTCTTCAAAGGAAAGATTTTCGTCGCCACCCATGTCGTATCTCTGCCAGTTTCTTGCACGAGCGGAGCCTTCGCCCCAATATTCCTTCATGTAGCTGCCGTTGATGTTTACTTTGTTTGTAGGGCTTTCATCAAAACGAGCAAAATATCTACCCAACATGATAAAATCTGCACCCATTGCCAATGCCAAAGTCATATGATAATCGTAAACAATACCGCCGTCAGAGCAAATAGGAATATAAATACCGGTTTCCTTAAAGTATTCATCTCTCGCCTCTGCAACCTCAATGACTGCGGAAGCCTGTCCACGGCCAATGCCTTTTTGCTCTCTAGTAAT
>NZ_DALYUL010000017.1:83025-85194 GCF_031981185.1 Anaerotignum sp.
TAGTAATACAAATGGAGCCGCCGCCGATACCAACCTTAACGAAATCTGCACCACAATCTGCCAAGAAACGGAAGCCTTCTTTATCTACCACGTTGCCTGCGCCGATTTTCACAGTATCTCCGTAGTTTTTACGCACCCAATCCATGGCATCCTTCTGCCATTCGGAATACCCCTCGGAAGAATCGATACAAAGAATATCTACGCCCGCTTCCACCAAAGCAGGTACTCTTACCATATAATCTCTGGTGTTAATTCCCGCGCCAATCACATATCTTTTGTCCTTATCTAAAAGCTCATGGGAATTTTCCTTGTGACTGTCATAATCCTTACGGAATACCAAATATTGCAGTCTACCCTCTTTATCAACAATAGGCAGCTGATTGATTTTATTGTCCCAAATAATGTTGTTCCCTTCCTTCAGGCTTGTACCCTCAGGTGCTGTAATCAGCTGATTCAAAGGGGTCATAAACTCACTCACCTTTGTATCTCTCTCCATACGGCTGATTCTATAATCTCTGCTGGTTACAATACCCACCAATTTTCCCTGAGCAGTGCCGTCAGTGGTCACCGCTACAGTAGAATGGCCTGTTTTGCGCTTCAAGTTCAAAATATCCTGTAAAGTGCTCTCGGGGCTAATGTTGGAATCACTCATAACAAAACCTGCTTTGTAAGCCTTTGCTCTTGCCACCATTGCCGTCTGACTTTCTATACTCTGAGAACCGAAAATAAAGGAAATACCGCCTTCCTTTGCCAGAGCCACCGCCATTTTGTCGTCAGATACTGCCTGCATAACCGCGGAAGTTAAGGGAATATTCATCTCTAAAGCGGGTTTTTCGCCTTTTTTGAATTTCACTACGGGGGTTTTCAAACTCACATTATCAACTGTACATTCCTTTGAAGAATAACCCGGTACCAATAAAAATTCGCTAAAGGTTCTGGATGGTTCCGTAAAGTATTTCGCCATTTTTTTCTCCTCCTGATGAAAAATAGGGAGCGTATTTCTCTACGCTCCAACTCTAAAAGAATTATTTTCATAAGATTTTAGCACTAAAACCCCCCTTGTACAAGGGGGAGTTCATATTTTTCGTGATTTTGTTGATATCGTCGGTTTTTCTTCCCTTTTCACAAGAATTCATGAACAAATAGCGACCCGTGTCCTTGATTTGAACACATTCGTCCATTTCAAAAACGACGATTTAGATATCCCAAGCTTGTTCTGGCAACCACACCGATTACTCCACCTGTGATCAGACCAAAAATAAGCAAAAACGGCAAATAATACATTAACCGAATATTTTCCACAACCATAGCAGCTACAATAATTTGACCAATATTGTGAAAAACTCCACCGGCAATACTAACCCCTATGATACTGAATTGATTCGTTTTTTTCAAAAGCACCATAATGCAATAGCTGAATAAAGCTCCCGAAAGACTATACAGCAAGCCTGCAAAACCCGCAAACATCAACCCGGAAAGAAGCACCCGCACGAGAGAAATAAAAAATGCCGCCCTTGCATCCATAAAATATAGCACAATAACAATAATTACATTGGCAAGACCAAGTTTCATCCCCGGAACCAAAAGTGGCAACGGTATCAGCATTTCTACATAGCCCATAAGTATGCCTAGAGCCGCAAACAGCCCATAATATGCAACACTTTTCCGCCCCATTTATCCCACCACCATATCATACGCTGTTTTCTTTTCCCCTATAATTTCCACCACTAATTTATGGGGCAAACAAACAATGGTTTCTCCTGTTAAATGGATTTTTTTATGCTCCACACAAATCTGGTCTCTGCAGTCCGCCTCTTGCATGGTAACATAGCCATCCTGAATCTGTATGATATTAAAGCCCGTTTCTGTTTCAACCCGATATAGGGTATCCTCAGATAGGGGCAACTCCGCTTTTACTTCACCATCGGCAGTAATTCTTGCATATCCGCCTTTTTCCGCTCCCAGAAAGAAAAAAAGGGCAAAGCCAATCGCTGCCACAAGAAGAACTAAAATCAGAATTTTATCTCCCTTTTTCATACCTGCCACCTTTCTTCCCACATAGGAAAAAAAGGAAGCAATTGCTTCCTTTTCTATGTAATAGGATTTATTAATAATAACTATCTAAATGCCCAGAGCCGGAATCGAACCAGCGACACGAGGATTTTCAGT
>NZ_DALYUL010000018.1:0-31152 GCF_031981185.1 Anaerotignum sp.
AGGACTGCAACTACTTCATCCTTGAGGTCTTCTTTCAATCTGGTGGATTCGCCAACAAGTTCCAGACCTACGTTCTGAACTTTACCGCTTCTCTGTTCAATTACTACAAAAATACCTTTACTCATTGTAGGGTTTCCTCCTTATATTCCAAATTTAGTATATAGTTCTTTCTGCTCGATTTAAGTTGTTTGCAAATTAGATGATAAACTTAGCTTCCAACTTGTCGATAATAGCCTGAACTGCCTCTTCTGCGGACAGATCTTTCAGAATTGTACCAGCGCCCTTAACTTCTTTTGTGAAGGACTGATATACGTTTGTAGGGGAACCCTTTAAACCGATCATGTCAAGTTCAAGTTCAGCTTTCAAATCTTCAAAACCTAAAGTTTTAACTTCTTTTTCATAAGCTTCAACGATACCCTTTACGGACATGTATCTAGGTGTAGCCAATTCAGCGATTGCTGTCAATAAGCAAGGAGTTTTGATTTTGATGATGTGGTATCCATCTTCAAACTGTCTCTTAACAACAACATATTCTTCTGTAGCTTCCTGAACTTCTTCAACATAAGAAACCTGAGGAACCTGCAATTTTTCACCAATCTGAGGACCAACCTGAGCTGTGTCACCGTCAATAGCCTGACGACCTGTGATAATCAAATCATAGCCGATTTTCTTTAAAGCTGCAGCCAAAATACCGGATGTAGCATATGTATCGGAACCACCAAATTCTCTAGCGGAAACAAGGTAAGCTTCGTCGCAACCCATAGCCAATGCTTCTCTCAAAGCAATGTCTGCCTGAGGAGGTCCCATGGATACAACTGTTACAGTGCCACCCAATTGTTCTTTCAACTGAAGAGCAGCCTCGATACCTGTTTTGTCATCATGGTTAATGATAGAAGGTACACCATCACGAATCAGGGTGCCTGTTTTAGGATCGATTTTAACTTCAACTGTGTCTGGTACTTGTTTAATACATACAACGATTTTCATTATAGTTGTTCTCCTTCCAAAATATAGTAGTATCTCGCTTCGTATCTAGATTCAGAAACTATTTATCAAACCTTCATTGCGCCGGAGATAATCATCTTCATTGCTTCGGATGTACCTTCGTAGATTTCTGTAATCTTAGCGTCACGCATAGCTCTTTCTACAGGGTATTCGCGGCAGTAACCGTAGCCACCAAGCAGCTGAACACATACTCTAGTTACTTCGTTAGCTACTTCAGAGCCAAACAGCTTGCACATAGCTGCCAAAGGAGCAAAATTTTCATGATTGTCTTTTGCTGTTGCTGCTCTCCAAACCATCAATCTAGCAGCATCAACTTTTGTCTGGCATTCAGCAAGTTTGAACTGTGTGTTCTGGAACTTGTTGATTGTTTTGCCAAACTGTTTTCTTTCTTTAACATACTTCATTGCTTCGTCGATAGCGCCCTGAGCGATACCTACAGACTGAGCACCGATACCGATACGACCGCCAGCAAGAGCTGTCATAGCGATTTTGTAGCCCTGTCCTTCTTTACCAAGCAATCTGCTTGCGGGTACTCTTACGTTTTCGTAAGCAACTTCACAGTTGGAAGCAGCTCTAATACCCATACGTTCAATATTTTCACCTACTGTAATACCAGGCATTGTTCTATCCAAAATGAATGCGGACATACCTTTAGGTCCCAAAGTCTTGTCTGTTAAAGCAAATACAATGAATGTATCAGCAAAACCAGAGTTAGTTGTAAAGATTTTTGTACCATTGATGATATAGTCATCGCCATCTTTGAGTGCTTCTGTACGAACACCGGAAGCATCTGTACCAGCGCCGGGCTCTGTTAAACCAAAGCAACCAACTTTATGACCATCAACCAATGGTCTTAAGAATTCCTGCTTCTGAGCTTCGGTGCCGAATTCGTTGATACAAGGGCAGCAAAGAGATGTATGAACGGACAGAGTGATACCTGTGGATGCGTCAACTTTAGATACCTCTTCCATAGCCAATGTGTATGTAAGAACATCTGCGCCCTGGCCGCCGTATTCTCTGGAGTAAGGAATACCGAACATACCAGCCTTCTGCAGCTTTGCTACGAGGCCCTGATCATATACTTCAGACTCGTCCATATCCTTAGCTATGGGTTTGATTTCTGTTTCAGCAAATTTTCTGAACAACTCTTGCTGAAGCACTTGAGTTTTTGTTAATTTGAAATCCATTTAATATTCCTCCTATTTTTAAAAAATTTTAAAACGATCGATGCGGGCCATCAATCATTTTATTTAATAACCTACAACTTCACTTGCTACTTCGTAACGTTGCCGCAGGACGCTCGAATACTTTTCAAGATTTGTTTGCACAATAAGAAAATACCTTTCGCACGTCCATCATGAATATAACATTTTTGTTTAAAAATTGTCAACTCATTTGTTAATAAATATTCCATAAAAAACGGCCACGTTTTATGGTAATACCGCCGTATATTTCAGCAGAATCATCATAAAAAAAACCACAAAAAGCCATTTCGCAAATTTGTACTTTCATAAGCACATATACCTTGTTTTCTTCCTTGATACTGCTATTTCCTCATATTTATTTGCCCATATAAACATAATAAAATGAAATCTGACTAATATTTAGTATGCAAGATATATACTCTAAAAAAGTACACATTACCTCAAAGATATGTGCAACTCTAGCGTTTTTGTCCTTCTTTACTTTACACTATTGTCTTTTCTATGTCAATATATTTCGCATGGAAGCAAAATTATTTTCCTTCTTATTGTCATACAACTCATAGTCAATACTACTAAAAAGATTCGCATCCGAAATAATAGCCTTTTTCCTATAAAACTCATTTTTAATTAGCTATTCATCTTTTAAAGCATTTATTATTATTGGTGCTTTTATAGCTTCTCTGGCTACCCTCAACTTAGTCTAAAAAACAAATGATTACCTCAAATTGAGTAAATTTTTAACAGCTTAGAATGGAAACATCTTACCTTCTCTGAAAAATACCCCGGCTTTTCCTCTGCCGGGGATGAAACCAAACCATAATCTTCGCATTATTTCTACTACAAAAAAATAATAATTAGCTATTCCTTCATTATAATAATAAAATTATCATAATCCTTTTTTTAAGCATATTTTTATAAATTTATATGTCAACCTTCACCAGACTTCTCTGTCTAAATAACAAAATCCTGCTATCTTCCAAAAATAAACAAATCCACTTATGTTTCCTTTGCATCAAATGGGAGCTGGGTCCAGTTATCGAAATCAGGGAATTCCCCGTCATCTTCATAATATCTCTCTTCAGGATAAAATTGCTGATCCAACTGCACTGCCCGAAACATGCCCACCCCCAAAATGGTGAGTAAAACAACGCAGATACCAAGATAAATCAATCCTGCCCTGGCTAAATTCCTTCGATTCAAATTACTATATTTATCAAAAGCCCAAATGAAAAAAACGATTATGTTAATCACAGGAATCATTAGAATGAAGCCAATAAATAGATAATCTCCCACTGAAAGAGGTGCATAGATGTCATTCCGAGAGAAAGCTTTTTGTTCTTGGTGCATTTCACTTCGGTTTTCAGCCTTATTTAATTTATTTCCACAGTTTATGCAATAAATATCTTCTTCTCCCACATTCTGTCCACATTGTATACATTTTCTGTCCATCAAAACCATCCTTTCGCAAAAACCCTATATCAAGTTTATCATAGTTTTTTGTATTCGTCATAGACTTATTAATTAAATTTAATTGTAAACCATTTTTTTCATAAAAGTTGACAAATCCACTTCTTAAGGTTTACAATCTTAAAAAAACAACAAAGGAGTTTACAATGAGAACAAAAGAATTAACAACAATCTCACTCATGACCGCAATCATTTGTATTTTAGCACCCATCAGCATTCCAATCCCTTTTAGTCCAGTGGCATTGACACTATGCACTTTTGCCCTTTATTTGTCCGTCTATGTTTTGAAGCCAAAGCAGGCAATTGCAGCAACCGCCTTGTATTTATTTGTCGGTTCTGTTGGCATTCCGGTATTTTCGGGATACACGGCTGGTTTTGCTAAATTTGCAGGTCCTGGCGGCGGCTATTTGGTTGGATATCTTTTTTTAGTTGCTATCAGTGCCTATTTTGTAAGAAAGTTTCCCCATTCCCCAATGTTGCAAATGTTAGGGGCTTTGCTGGGCACTCTGGCTACTTATACCATTGGGACTCTTTGGTTAGCTAAAGTTACAAATGCATCTTTTCTTTCCACATTACCCATGGGCGCCCTTGTTTTCATCCCTTTAGATATTGTAAAAATTATTCTTTCTTGTGTTCTGGGGCGAAAAATTCAAAACTATCTTAAAGCACACTAACGCTTCATTCAATTACATACTAAAAATCACTCCTGATAAACACAGCATTTCATCAGGAGTGATTTTTTTTAGAAACCTGCGATATTTCTCATAAGCCAAGATGATTTCATCTTTTTAGTCCTTGCACTATATCAATATTCCCCCATATCATAATATTGTAAATTGAAGAAGGAGGCATTTCATTATGAAGGAAATGTGTAAGAATTTCGTTCCCAGCGACTGTACCTCTGTTGGTCAAAAACCCAATAACATGGTTTCCGATTATAGTGTTATCATTGAAGAATCCATGGAATTAGCACAGGCATACGTACCTTTTCAGCCTTATATGGAGCCCATGGATCAAGCCCAAAGCCTTGTATGTGGAACAGCTTTCTATGATTTAGTAGTACCATATTGTTCAGGTTGGCATCTATATCGCTTTGCAAAGGAGGTTTAAACAATGTCACAAGATGATATGTTGACAAAATTAATGGAGTTAGATTTTATCTCTCTTGACTTAGGTCTGTTTTTGAACACCCATCCAGATAATACCGAAGCAATTGATACGTATAATCAGGTCATTACGGCTGCAGATGTCCTTCGCCTAAAATATGAAGAAAATTTCGGCCCTCTTTGTTCCTTCCGCAGCTATGCCGCAGATACGAAAAATTGGCAGTGGATAGATAATCCTTGGCCTTGGCAAAGAGAAGCTAACGTTTCTTTTGCAGGAAAGGAGTGTATGTAAATGTGGATCTATGAGAAAAAGCTAGAATTCCCGATTAAAATTAAAAAACCAGATGGCCGTTTAGCTAAAATCATGTTGGAACAGTATGGTGGCCCATACTCCATTGGGATATATGTCCACCATAAAAACCGATACCATACCACAAAACATTATCTTTCTATCCACCAAAGTTAGAGATTTATGTCATAAATAACGTGAAGTGAATTATTCTTTTGATTCATTAAAGTCTACTCATTAATTTCACCATAAATCTGTCCATGAATGATTTTCTTTAAACGGCTCCGGTGCTTGATCGTCCTGTAACATCTCTGTATGCACCTGTTTTTGTAGATTAGGAGCATTCCCAGGTCCATATTGCTCAAATTCTGTGCTATTTATAATCACTGCGCCCATTCGTCGCAAATCCTCTATATTCGCTCTTTGAATTTCCTCCGTCTGGGAGGAACAACAATCTTCCAAAATAACTACATTGTACTCTAAAGAATCCCCATCAAAAGCAGTGGTACGAATACAATTCGGCGTTGTTGTACCAATTAAAATTATGGTTTTTATATCTAGACGTCGCAGAATTAAGTCCAGCTCCGTATGAAAAAAAGCACTCCATCTAGGCTTGATGATGGTATAATCTCCAGCGATTGGCTGCAGACCCTCAGGGGCTTGCGCACTATTCAACCCCTGTGAAGCAGGAGTCATTGCACGTCCCCCTTCCCTCCATTTTTCATAACGGGATAGTTCCACATCGCTGCCGTCTGCGCGGTAAATCCGCTTTACAAAAAAAATGGGAATGCCAATGCTTCGCGCTGTAGAAATTGCTTTTACACAATTAGGAATAGTTCCCTGTGCGCCATGAATACAATGGGCACTTTGGGATTCAATAAATCCATTTTCCATATCTATAACAATAAGTGCAGAGTGTGTTGGATTTTCCTTCAAAGCCTCTTCCTCCTAATTTTCAATTTTTATGTACTTAATGATGTTGTTAAAAAAAATAACCATTATGTGCTATTATATATTATACTTTTAAATTTTTCTACCCATGTAAAAAATGTCACACGAAGCAGTCCTAGGCTATCACTTTTACTCTAAATCCATTCCGCAATTTGGGCATCATGAAGCCTTGGTTTTTGCCATTTCCCCTGGGCGATTCCCTTATTTGCAATGGGGAACTTAAAAAGAAAGATTCTAATTCCAATAAAAACAAGACACTAAATCATAATTGTATATAGGTAATGCAGTCTCAAATCAGAAATATTAGTAGCAATAAATGCAATCAGAAATGCAACCGAAAAATGTGATTTAATATAATACTTATCTATCCTTGCATACATCTTTTTCTTCTCCCAATCCCCCCCCTATCTCTGATCCAGAACAACTTACCATATTTTTACAAAAATTGCAATACACATCCTTCTAGCCAAGTTTTTAAAAAATAGTACTCTTAATTTTCTCTGACGCCTTTCCTCCATGACTTGGTAGCCACGCTTCAAGCTTGTCCTCACGGATGGTGCTCCCTCCTCAGCAACTGGTTACACCATATGCAAATACAACCCTCTCAAAACTTTATATCCTTTTTCATGAAATGCCGTCATGCATTATTAACAGTTTCCCACTTTTTGTTTTAATTCACTGTACTTTCTCATATATTGCATTGAGGTGATTACCATGGAAAACTGCCCTGATATTGTGGCAATTACATTACTGGCTTGCCAAATATCCGAATGCCTTTCCGATGAAGAATTGGAGATACTATGTGCAGACTTGTCTTTATTAAGCGATGCCATCACTGCAATTTTGGTACGTAGATCACAAAACGAGGATATTTAAATCCATATTATTCAATAAAGAAGTTTTTAAAGTCACTCCTAGGAGTGGTTTTTTATTTGAATGATTTATTTTTCATTATCGATATTAACATATTTGGAGATTTTTTGGTTACTCTAAAGGTGAGGTGAAGAAAATGGATGAAAAGAGAAGAAATCTGCCAATAGATGGCGAAGTTGAAAAACCCATCTCTAAATCGTATCCAGTCATTGATACAGACTTAGCTAGAGATAACATTGAAAACAATATGCCAGCAGCAGATTTACAAGATTTATAAAAAAAGAGAGGTTGAAAAATGCAAACATATAATGATATGTATGACCTTTTCCAGAATGATAAAAGTGCGAAACAATACTTTGATAAACTCCCAGATTATGTGCGTGAACAAATCAGCACAAGAGCCAATGGTGTTCGTTCTATGGAGAGTTTAAAGGATTACGCAGAAAACTTACTCCGCGGAGATGATTAATTAAGGAGCTTTGGCTCCTTTTTTACTGCAATCATACTTGTGCTTCATTTCTATGAGATAACCTTTGATTCCCCAAAAAACAGACGGACTCTATTGTGTATTTCCATTCTTGAAAAAAATTTCTACTCCATACTATCCCACCGCTCTCCTTTACAAATTATTAACCTTCTTTCCCCTAAATATTATGTAATTAATCTCATTAATTATACCTCATCCGGCTTAACAACATCATGCTCCTTTTTTGGTGGGTCAAAAAACTCAAGTTCATACCCATCTACCCTTCCTGCCGCCTGCAACCCCCTTCGGTTTAATCGAATCCCCAATGCTTTTTTTTCATCATCACTTAATGTTTCATAAGATATTACTTTGTCTTTTTTACGAACATATATATTTACCTTCAGTGATTTTTGCATATCCAACCACCTCCTGTTTCAAGTTATGCCGCTCAGAAATTGTCCTATGCTTTGAATTGTGCCAACTAAACCTTGTGCAATCCCACTCTATGTCCTAATCAATCTTTGAAACTTATATCCTTCATTTTTTCATGGAATATTTTGTAATATTATGTTACACTGTTTATAAAAAGGAGGGTGTATTAATTGGCTTTATAGGTATTTTCTAAAAACAAAAGTCATTCATAGTGAAATTTCAATTTCACAAAAAGGCATAAAAAAGATTTACAGTACTACTATATTTAGAGAGAAAATTATTTAATTTATTTGGAGGGAACTATGTTTAAAAAATCTTTAGCAGTTATTTTTACTTTTGTTATGGCGTTTAGTTGTATTAGTTGTGGAGAAAAAATTGATCCGCCAGAAAAAGTAGTGGCAAGTTACTTAGATGCATTAAAAAATGGAGATCTTACATCCGCAAAGGCATATGTAAATGAAGAAAATGATGAAATACTTACCGAGACAGAGGATGAGTCAACCAATACTCTGATCAATTCTATTTTAAAAAACCTTACCTATGAAATAGGCACTATAGATGTAAAAGAAACAACGGCTACTGTCACAACTACCATTAAAAATATTGATATGAAAACTGTGATGGGAGAAGTCCTAAGCGAACTGCTTTCTTTAGCATTCTCCGGTTTAGATGCAGAAGCACTGGAGACAAAACAAAATGAAGCTTTCGCAAAAGCTCTTGAAACAAATAAAGACACAATAAAAGAAACAGAAGTAATTATCCAATTAGAAAAAAAGGAAACGGGATGGATTATTATTCCCACTGAAGATCTTGCAGATGGCATTACCGGCGGACTTCTTTCCTATGCTGATACTATGAATAGTTCTTTTGGTGGAGAAGCTGAAGATGAAACCGCCAATTAATCTTTAGATTCAACTTAGAACACACTTATGACAAATTCATCTATTTAGACAATTTCATTTAAGCAGCATAAGACCCCCTTTCTTACCATACAAAAAAGAAAGGGGGTCTTTCTATATGATTCTTGCTGCTGCTTATATACGCGTTTCCACAGATGAACAAATGGATTACTCACCTGCTGTACAGCTGGAAGAGATACTTTCGTATGCCGAAAAAAATGGATTTCATATACCAGAAGAGTTTATTTTCAAAGATGAGGGCATTTCAGGAAGAAGTGCAGAAAAACGACCGGGTTTTCAAGAAATGATTCGCCAAGCACGAAAAAAACAAAATAAAATTAAGTATATTATCGTACATAAGTATGACCGATTTGCCAGAAATAAAGAGGATGCCGTTCTATATAAAGCCCTGCTAAAAAAAGATGGAGTAAAGGTGATTTCTGTAAAAGAACCTATCCCCCAGGATGATAAATTTGCGGTTATTTATGAGTCTATGCTAGAGGCTATGGCTGAATATTATTCATTAAATTTGTCAGAAGAGGTTAAAAAAACCATGGTGAAAAAGGCCCATCAGGGAGAATACCAAGCACCTCCGCCCTTTGGATATACCATGAAAAATAAAGTTTTGATACCTATTTCCCATGAAGCTGCTATGGTTCGCTTTCTTTTTGAAGCTTACGCAAACGGGCAGGAAAGTATGTTTTCCCTCAGTCGTCACCTAAATCAATTGGGCTTTCGCACCCATCGTGGCGGTCTTTTTGAAAATAGAACAGTGCAATATATCCTAAATAATCCTGTTTATAAGGGTTATTCACGCTGGACACCCACAGGGCAAATCAGAAGAGATTTTAGAAATCCTGATAGTGTGATCGCAAAAGGTACTTGGGAGCCATTGGTTTCAGAAGAACTTTGGGAGGCCGCAGCTATGCGTATGGCAAAAGAAAAAAGAACCCACTATGCTCATAAGCGTCCAGAAACAGAAGGGAAGCATTGGATTAGCAGTATGATTAAGTGCTCTGCCTGCGGCCGAAGCCTAGCTATATCAGGAAACTATAAAAAAAAGGATGCCTTCCACTTGCAATGCGGTGGTTATAACCATGGACAGTGCCATATTTCTCATTCCCTTTCTTCAAATCGTCTTTTCCCAGCACTTTTTGAAACATTGAAAGAAGTGACCAAGGGAAATGAAGAAAGAGAACCCTATTATATTTCTAGGCATGCTAAAGCAATAGATGAAACAGCATCCATTGAGAAAATGGTTCATAAAACAAAAGGAAGATTGGCAAAAGCAAAAGAAGCATACTTGGCAGGAATTGATACATTGGAGGAATATGGTAAAACTAAGATGGAGTTTGATGCTGAATTAGTACGGCTGGCCGAGAAGAGAACGGCTTGGAAAAGGCACCAACAATCCATAGGAAATGCTTCTATCTATGATAAACCGCTAGATATGCTCACCTTGCTACAGAACGAAGAAGTAAGCCTAGAGGGCAAAAGAGCAGCATTTAAAGAAATTGTAGAAAAAATTGTCTATGATAAAGCCAACGACAGATTAGAAATGTTTTTCATAGACGAAGAATGATACCCTATTGGAGTATGGTGGACCTGATGGAGAACTAGGCGCATCCTTACGTTATCTTAGTCAGAAATTCACCATGGTGACTCCCGAAGCAAAAGCAACATTAAATGATATTGCTACGGAAGAATTCGCTCATTCTGAAATGATGGCAACAATCTTCCATCAATTAACCCAAGGCCTCACAAAAGAGCAAATTATCGACTCGGGCCTTTCCCCTTATTATGTAAATCATGGTTTGGGCGTTTACCCAGCATCTGCTGCCGGTATCCCCTTTAGTGCCTGCGCATTACAGTCAAAAGGAGATCCAATTGCAGATTTATATGAAGACCTTGCGGCAGAACAAAAAGCCAGAGCCACCTATGAATACCTTATTGATTTAACCGATGATCCCGACGTACTGGCACCCCTTCGCTTCCTGCGTGAACGTGAAGTTGTTCACTTCCAGCGTTTTGGTGAAGCTTTGGATATCGCCCGTGATTATTTGAATCAGCAACACTATTTCTTTATGAATAAATATGGCTGTGACGATTAATCCTCCTAAAATTAGAATTAGGAAGAAATAAAAACAAAATAATAGTATCCCTGAAATAACCTCATATTTAAAAAGTCAGATAAAAAGGTACCCTTAACAATGCTTAAGGATACCTTTTTATAATGAAATCAGTTCTTTCTCATATTAACGGAAGCGTTTTTAAACTTATCATGCACAGCTATCATTGCCGTATCAATATCTTTTTCAGAAATCAATACAGTTATCTTAATTTCAGATGTAGAAATCATTTGGATGTTTACCCCTGCATCATACATAGCCTCAAAGAACATTGCTGCCACACCAGGATTAGAAGCCATACCTGCACCAACAATGGATAATTTTGCCACACTATCATCATGGAGAATGGTTTCAGCGGTCAGTCTTTCTTTATTATCTTCCAGTGCTTTTAATGCAATTTCCAAATCGTCCTTACCTATTGTAAATGAAATATCTTGTTTTCCGTCATGTCCCGTTGATTGTAAAATAATATCTACACTCACCTTTTCTCTTGCCATCAAAGCAAAAATTTCAAAAGCCTTACCAGGTTCATCATTGATACCCATAATTGAAATTCGGGATACGTTTTTATCTGCCGCTACACCACTAACCAGCATTCTTTCCATCTTACATTCCTCCTTCACCTCTGTACCTTCTGCATCAGTCATACTGGAAAGCACCGATAACTTTACATTGTATTTCTTTGCCACTTCAACCGAGCGGCAATGCAGAACTTTTGCCCCCAAAGATGCCAGTTCCAGCATCTCGTCATAGCTGATTTCATCAAGTTTCTGCGCATCCTTTACCACTCTAGGATCCGCTGTGTATACACCATCAACATCTGTATAGATTTCGCAAACATCTGCATGCAACGCCGCTGCTAAGGCAACAGCAGAAGTATCAGAGCCGCCTCTGCCTAAAGTTGTCATATCTCCTTGGGTATTTACTCCCTGAAAGCCCGTTACAAGAACAACATTTCCTCTCTCCAGCTCGTTTTCAATACGCTCTGTTTGAATCTTACGAATTCTTGCGTTACTGTATGTATTTGTTGTTTCAATTCCAACCTGAACGCCATTTAAAGAAATAGATCTACCACCTAAAGCACTGATTGCCATTGCCATTAAAGCAACAGATTGTTGCTCACCGGTAACCAGAAGCATATCCATTTCCCTTCTGCTGGCTTTGGGATTAATTTCCTGTGCTTTTGCAATCAACCCATCTGTTGTTTTTCCCTGTGCGGACAAAACAACAACCACATCATTTCCCGCTTCCTTTGCCTTTAAAATTCTTTTGGCAACATTAAAGACTCTCTCTGCATTGGCAACAGAACTGCCGCCATACTTTTGCACAATTAACATCGTTCTTTCCTCCTGTTATTCTGTCTCAACCTTTGCACCCTCTAAATCCGCCTTTAAAAGCGTCAATTGCCAATGGTCGGGAAGGGTTTTTAAATAGGCAGACATATCTTTTTGGAACTGCTCTGATTGCTCTTTCTTTACCATAGCCATAAGTGTTGAGCCTGCACCACTTAGATAGGATGCCAACGCACCATACTTCTTGGCTTTTTTAAAAATTTCATCCATATTTGGAATCAACTGACTTCTAAAGGGCTGATGGATTTTATCCTCCATAGCCATAGACAAATTTTCAAGCTTACCGCTCATAATAGATGCTACCAATAAAGCACCTCTTGATACATTAAAAACAACCTCGCCACGAGAGTACCCATCAGGCAGAACGCCTCTGGCTTTCGCTGTAGATACAGGGAAAGAAGGAACCATTGTGGCAAAAATCAGATCCTGAGGCAATGCAAGGCGAACATGCATCATTTTTTCTTCATCCAATGCACCCACAACCATACTGCCAAAAATTGCTGGGTTTGAATTGTCAGGGTGCCCTTCAAGCTTTGCAGCCATTTGGGCAAGTTCTTCTTTATCGCAAGGTCTACCAGCTAATTCATTGGCAGCAATCAAGCCACCAACGATACAAGCTGCACTGCTGCCCAATCCTCGTATCATGGGGATATAATCCTCCTGAATCAAGTGAACACCAGGCAAAACAAGACCCTTTTGATCGTAAAAATACTTCATGGTCTGATAAATTAAGTTGCTTTCGTCTACAGGAATTTCAATTTCCTGTAGACGCTTTACTTCAATTTTTAGCCCCTGGGGAATCGCCTCCACCCAAAGGTGGTTATACAATTCCAGTGCAACACCGATTGAGTCAAACCCAGGGCCCATATTTGCCGATGTAGCAGGAATCTTAATATGTATCATAATACTATCCTCCACTTCTTACAACATGAAAATATATGTTTTATTCAAGAAATTTCTTTTTCACAGGAGTAATTTGGACAAAACAAAGCTCCTACAAGAGGAGCCAGTCATATCATGAATGTTGACACAAAAATACAGTTGTAACACCAATCCTGAAAGCCTGTTTGAAAACATACTGTTTTCTCCCGCTATTCCTATTGAGATCAAGACTTCAAATAATTCTTCACAGCCCGTAAAAAAGTTTATTCTCTGCCAATAATCCGCAAAGACTGCATTCCCTGCAGCCCCTCTATACGATTAATCAAACGGCTAAAATCTCCTTGCATCGCATTGGTTTCAATGGTTATGGTAACG
Source organism: Anaerotignum sp. (assembly GCF_031981185.1). Lineage (GTDB taxonomy): Bacteria > Bacillota > Clostridia > Lachnospirales > Anaerotignaceae > Chakrabartyella. The sequence continues at coordinate 13,432 of NZ_DALYUL010000018.1, forward strand.
TTGGCAATTCCATTAATAGGAATTGTTTGGTTAATGGTCAGAATATTTGCACCTTCTGTAGCAATACTGTTTAATACTGCTGATAAAAGACCAGGCGTATTATCCAAATTTGCAGAAAGGGTAACTGTCTTTCCCCTTGTGTTCTCATAGAGCGGATGCACTGCATCCCGATACTTATAAAAAGCACTGCGGCTGATACCCACCTTACTAACCGCATCCTGAACAGTTTTTTCTTTCTTGCTTTCCAGAAGATTCTTCACTTCCATTACCTTTAAAAATATTTCAGGTAGCACACTTTTATCCACAATAAAAAAATTTTTATCTTCCTTCACTTTTTCTCCTCCTGTTTTTTTACCGAAAACATTTGTTTTCAATACAAGGAATATACCATATTTTATATCCCGTTTCAACATCTTCAAATTAATTTCTTTATAACTTACTGGAAATCTGTCTTTTGCACAAAAACAAAACCCTCTCTGTATCCATACAGTGCAAATTGCTTAAGTATTTTACCCTTTTTCGTATTTCAATTTACGCTTTTATCTGTTACAATGAAAGTCTAAAGAATCTAGTTTCATATCATGCGGGCAAATATAAAAGAACTTTTTCTATTTTTAAAGGAATATTCCAACAAAAGGCAGAAACGACCCCTTTTAATTTGCACACTGATTGAAGAAACATTATAAATGTCTTTCTTGATTATATTTACAGTGAAACGGAAAAACAATACTAAAAGGAAAGATTTTTCAAGTAAATGTTGTTGATTCCCAAAACGAAAGGGAATTTATTTTGTAAACAGTCAATGCACCTCAGGTAAAAGGATAGATACGCATATTGGGGAAACCTAAAAGAGAATTTCAATTCTACTATGATTTTCGTTGCCACTATCCCTTATAACTCATCCACTTATGATGAAAACAATGTAACAACAAGCCTGTAGTCTTTGCATTAGAACATATTCCCAAAAGGAGCTTTTTCATGAAATATGAACAAACCACCCAGAGTCAGCACGATCAAATGCTGAACCTGTTTTTAAACGGCTATACCGATATGGTTGCCCATATGGATACTTACTGTCAAAAAGGTTTAAAAGAAGCAGCCCCTTTGGCTTTCACCAAATGGTATTACACCGCCATTGCAGCGGATACCCTTTTATCCCCCGCCAACATTGTGGGACAGGATTTAAATAGCCAAGATGGGGGCAAGGAATATATATATACCCTTCGCTTAAACCCAGAAGGACAAGAACGAAAAGAATATGATTTTACCCTTCTCACCTATTCTATGGTGAACCATCCTTTTATAGAGGATTTGCGTAAAATTACAGACTTTTGTATTCCAGATTGTAAAATGGATGATAATCTATTTTTTTTGGAAGAAGATCGGCCCACCCTTATAAAAGAGCTTGCCCATGAAAGTGAGTTTTATTTGGAGTATCTGACACGTATTGCGTGGAGATTAGGGCTTTTTGTTTATATGCCTGCAATTCATACAAAAAAGGTGCAGCGCGCCCCTTATTGTAATTCCTTTTTTGATCAAACCAACGAGGAAATTTTAAAAATGTCGGCAGAAGCGGCTTGCGAACTGGCATCAGAACGCTTTTCCATTTCAATGGACTTGGATCATGGCATCGCATCACCTTCTTTTTTCAAAGAATGCCTGACTACTCCCACTGAAACAGATCAAATTTTTATACAATTTTACAAACAGGTAGATATTGATATCGAAGAAATTTGGAAAACCCAACCTGCAGATTTAACAGAAGATGATAAAGCAATTATTTCTTCTTTCCTTTTTACAGGCATTATGATAGATAAATGGTTTATTTTTCCTATGAGCGCTTTTTTTGGTGTGCTTCGCCCAATATCCTTTAACCCAATTCATTATTTTAATTTGGTTAATAATTTATCGGCTTTGCTGATTATGGAGCATAATATTGGTGCAGAACTATTTACACCACCTAGTTATTATTCTCTAACATCACTAGGAAAGGCACTTTGGGGAGATACTGCTATTGAAGATGAGAAATATAAAATGCCTGATAAACTTCCATATGAAGAAATTCTGGAAGCTTTGGAGCGTGAAACGGAAATCAATCGTTTTGAACAGGTCTTTTACATGGGTCCCGAAAAGGATATCCTCACAATTCAAGTTACACTGATGGAGGACCCTGAATTTTGGAAAACCATTGAAATTGCCCAAACAACCCCACTGGATGAATTTTGCCACGACCTAGCGGCTGCTTTTGCAGTGGATGAGGTTACGGATTACATTCTTTCTGTCCCTGATGAAAACCAATTTCCTGTGGATTACTCCCCACAAGGTTCAAAACGAAGCGTGAATAAAACCACAGAAAAAACCCTTGAGGATTTATACTTGGATAAAGGAACCGTTTTTTCCCTAACCTTTGAAAAAACAGACCAAATTTTACTGGAAGTAACAGACATATTCCCAGGAGATCCCTTTATTCTCTATCCTCGCATTAAGAGGCAGAGTTCCAAAGTGATCGAAATAGAAAAAGTAGATGAGATTTTTTAACAAAGGAGCGTAGTATGATGCAACTGATTCATCAGCATGGCGGGGATTTGGACGCCATTGAAAGAAAATATGGTATCTCTAAAAGTGAAATTATAGACTTCAGTGGAAATATTAACCCTCTTGGCTTTCCAAAAACTGCTGAAAAGGCCTTGGCGGAAAACTTAAATATAATTTCCACCTATCCCGATAAAAAATATACTGGGTTAAGGCAGGCGATTGCCAAATACACAAGGGCAAGCACAGAGCATATTGTTGTTGGGAATGGCTCCACAGAGCTGATTTCAACTTTTATTCAAACTGTTCATGCAAAAAAAAGCATCATCATTGGACCTTCCTACTCCGAATATGAAAGAGAAGTCACCCTCTGTGGTGGCTCCTTTACCTATTTTCCTTTGGAAGAAAAAAATAATTTTTATATTGATTTGCCCCTATTGATTAGCGCATTAACACCGGAAATCGGTATGCTGGTTATTTGTAACCCAAATAACCCCACAGGATCTGTTTTTACCACCCAACAGATTGGAGAGGTACTAAAACACTGTAAAAAAATCGGTGCATCCGTTATGATTGACGAAACCTATATAGAGTTTTCAGATAATTTAGAAGAAATTTGTGCCATCCCCTTGGTAGAAAAATTTGATAATTTATTTGTGGTTCGTGGCACATCAAAGTTTTTTGCCGCTCCTGGCATTCGCTTGGGTTATGGTGTTTCTTCCAACCAAAGCTTTTTAGATCGCCTAAAAACAAACCAAGACCCATGGAGTGTAAATAGTCTTGCTGCTTTTGCAGGGGAAAAAATATTCGAGGATACCTTGTTCCATGCAACCACACAAAAACTAATTTCTGAAGAAAGAAAAAAAGCATTTGCAGAACTTGCCACTTGGAAAAATGTGAAAGCATTCCCTTCTGCGGCAAACTTCGTTTTAGTAAAGCTTTTAACAGATAAAATCACTGTAGCTGAGCTTTTTGAAAAACTAATTCAAAAGAAAATGCTGATTCGTGATGCTTCTACATTCACTTTTTTAGACGAGACTTATCTGCGTTTTTGTATTCTCTCTCCCGAAAACAACGCTGCATTACTGCAAGAATTAAAGCTTTGGATAGAGTAAAAAACTGACATCATTATTTTTCTCAATCAAGCACATATTACTTTAAAACCCAAAGGTTTTGAGGTGATTATTTTGAAACAATCAATCAGCCATAAAGAACTGCATGGCTATTTAGATCTACTGCGTGACACCATGACAGATGGGCGAAACTTCCCACCTGCCCATGTGCTTTTTTTCGACAGCCGCAGCTTTTATTACTATTTTGCCAAGTGTCCCTGCGGCAATAAAACGGTTGAGGAAATCCTTTTGCAAATGGAAAGTTGTATTCCTTTGGCAATTACCGAGGAAAGTCTTCAGCTTTTTTTATCTGCCTACAAGGAAAAGGATACAAATTATTTTACCCATTCCTTCTTGGAAAGCAGTAAAGCAGATTTTCTTCTATTGATTCGCCACACCGCAGAGGATGAGGGCAAGTGGCATGCCGTTATCAATTTGTGTGATGGATTACGGCAAAAAAATCTTTGCTAGACCCATGAGAGGAGCACTCCCTATGGCTCAATACCCGTATCGAAGCCTGAATGAATATTACAGAAACTTATTTGGCAAAAAAACCGCAAAAATTTCCTTGGATGGTGGTTTTACCTGTCCCAATCGGGATGGCACCCTTTCCACAGGTGGTTGTATTTTTTGCAGTGAAGGTGGATCAGGGGATTTTGCGGAGGATGCTGCCCTTTCTATTCCATTGCAAATAGAAATTGGCAAAGCGCAAACCCAAAAAAAGTGGCCGGATGCCTGTTATATTGCTTATTTCCAGGCTTTTACCAATACCTACGGCCCAGTTGATGTTTTACGGGCAAAGTATGAAGAAGCATTAGCCCAACCAGGCATTTCGGGCATTTCCATTGCAACCCGCCCTGATTGCTTGGAAGACTATGTCTTGACATTATTGCAGGAACTTTCCAGCAAAACAGAGCTTTGGATAGAATTGGGGCTACAAACCGCAAATGAGGATAGCGCAAGATTTATTCGCCGTGGTTATACCAATGATGTGTTTGTGGAAGCTGTAAAAAGACTGCACAAACTGCATATTCCGGTTATAGCGCATGTTATCCTGGGTCTACCGGGGGAAACCACAGAGGATATATTATCCACCATTCATTTTCTAAACCAATTACCCATTCACGGTATTAAATTACAACTGATGCATGTTCTTGCTAACACAGACATGGCAGTTCTTTATGAAACAGGTGCCTATACTCCCTTGGAAAAAGATGCCTATATAGAAATCGTTGGTCAATGCATCGCCCATTTGCGCCCAGACATCGTTATTTATCGATTAACCGGTGATGGGGATAAAAGAATTCTTTTGGCACCATCCTGGAGCTTACACAAGCGAGATGTTCTAAATCATCTGCATCAATTCTTAAAGGAAAAGCAAATCCATCAGGGGGATAACTATAATTGATAAAATTTACTCTATCCTTTTTTGAAATTGTATGCTAAAATATAAAATATTTTGAAAGGAGACCTGAACAGTGGCTGATCCCATTCGACAATTAGCGGAACATAAATTGATTATATTGCATCTGGTGCAAAAGATGGGAATCTCCCTTTCAAACAGCGAAATTTGTCAGTTTTTGTTAAACAAAGAGTATATGAATTATTTTTCCGTACAGCAATATCTGGCTGAATTGGTAGATGCCGGCTGGTTGGAAAAATCAAAGGAACATAATAACACCCGATATACCCTTACCGATGATGGTGAGGATGTTATAAACTACTTTCAGAACCATGTAAGCGAAAGCGTAAAAGAAGATATTAGCATTTATGTGAAGGAAAACAGTAAGCGTATTCGCGCTGAATATGCAGTCACCGCCAACTATTTCCCGGAATTTAATGGCGATTTTCTTGTAAAATGCGGACTTTGTGATGATGACGGCGCGCCTCTAATGGAAATCAGTGTTTCTGTTGTTAGCAAGCAACAAGCACAGCAAATTTGTAGAAATTGGCGTAAAAATGTAAGTCATTTCTATGGCACCTTTTTAACATCCTTAGTAGTGAGCGATGACCCTATCCCTGCTGAGTTTAAAGCAAGGTTAGAAAACTTTCCAGAACCAAATCAAGAGGAACAAAATTAACTGAATTACATATCTTTTTACATTTCTGCGGCTTATTAATCCTAATTAGAAATAGCCGCTTTTTGTTTGCAAAATAAAATTCCAGCAGTTTGAAATTGTGAAATTACTTTTCATCTTACCATTTACTATCACAGTCATTTACAAAAAAACGTTTACAGCATAGAAAAAGGAGTCGCTAATAACGACTCCTAAAGATACATTTAGTATCTGTTTCTTAATCATACCTTGCTTCCAAACGGTAAATCGGCATCCCTTGAGAGGAAAATTTCTCCTCATACTCCGTCATGATGTTTCCCTCAAAATCGCTATTGTGCAAATCCAAAGAAATGTTTGACAGCTTCCAGTTATCAGCGCAAAATTCGTTTAATGAAAACTCAAACAGGTTTCGATTATCTGTTTTAAAAAATACTTCAGCATGCTCCCCCATAATTTGGCGATAACTCTGTAAAAATCCCCGATAGGTTAACCGACGTTTATACATTCTCTTTTTCGGCCACGGATCGGAAAAATTCAGATACAATCTCTGAAATTCCCCCACCTCAAAAAAATCTGAAAGGTTTGCAGCATTTTCCCAAATTAAAGCTAAATTAGGTAGCTCCGTATCTGTCCTTCTTGCCGCAAGAGCAACTACTGATTGTTGTCTTTCAATTCCAATATAATTATTCTCTGGATATGCTTGGGCGTTCTTCGTAATGAAGCCCCCTTTTCCACACCCTATTTCCACATAAATTGGATTGTCATTTCCAAAAAAATCTGCCCACTTCCCCTTTGTTGTAGGCGCATCCTGTATAACTCTGCTGTTATTCTCAAGCTCTGATTCTGCCCAAGGTTTCTTTCTGATTCTCATAGCGTTCTCCTTTAATTCTGTAAAATCTCATAAAAGTATCTTACTATTGAACGCTTGGAAAGGCAAGCCTATTTCTTTGTAAAAATCCAATAACCTAGGGCGCCATCATCCATCTTTTTGAATTCCCCAAATCCAAGCTTTGTCGCTTTTGCGCGGTCTGGTTCCTCCTCTGTGCCGGGAATTCCAATAGAATACCCATCATTTTCAGGCTTCCAAATAAGATGATGGTATTTTTTCATCGCTTTGATAATAAAAAAATCTTTCATCCATGAAAGAGGAATTCCTTCCAAGAGCACCATCTCCTCAATGGAAATACACTTCCATGACATCTCGTCTTCACCAAAGGGATAGATATCCGTATTCTCCTGTAACAGCTTATACTGCTCCAAAAACTCATGGACAGTTGCATTCCTATCTTCCGCTGTCTCTTCAAATGAATTCGTTGGCAAGTCTTCTAAGACCGTCTCCATCTTTGCAGGTTCCTGCATGGTAGCGCTGGCAACTACACTCTTGGCTACTTCCTTTTCAATAGAATCCCTTTCCACAGTATGGACAATCTCCACATTTTCAGCCTTCTGAAGGTTTTTCCGTCCTGCTCGATCAATTCGCTCCATCTCTTTGGAAGTAAAAACCCCTTCTTCCTGCAATTCTTCAAGCTCATTACGGAATTTCTCTAAAAGTCCACGGAAACTGCCGTGATAGCTCTCTTTTTTTGCTTCTTTGGCTAAAGCGGGTTCTACTTTTTGACTTACCGTCTCGTTTTTAATCTCTTCGATTTTAATTTCTTCATTTTTAATTTCTTCATTTTTAATTTCATTGTTTTTAATTTCTTCGTTTTTAAACCCTTCTCTTTTCCAATTCACTTTCGGAAGTCCAAAGAAAGGTCCACTCATAGCCATTGCCTCTGCTGCTGCTAAGGTTGGCTCCTGAGATACTTTTTTCATATTTTCTGCTTCTCTTGCTTTTTCGGCTTCTCTTACTCTTTCTGCTTCTCTTACTTTTTGGGCTTCTCTTACTCTTTCCACTTCTCTTGCTTTTTCGACTTCTCTTACTCTTTCTGCTTCTCTTGCTCTTTCAGCTACTCTTACTCTTTCGGCTTCTCTTGCTTTTTCTGCTTCTCTTATTTTGTCAATGCCCTTTACATTTGTGTCTTCTTTTCTATTTTTCACCACTTGGTGCCCATCATTTCTTTCCTTGACAGCTTCCTTAAAATATGTACGCCAATCTGTCTTGCTGACAAAATATGCAGTTAATGGCGCTGAAAATCCACCATCGGTCTCTGCCAAAACAGCAACTGTGTTAAAATCCTCCACAGTAGCGTTTCTCTCCCCCAGACGATCCGGATTAAAGTCCCACTTCAATTCGCCATGGCCCGCAGCGTCCGGCACCAAAACGCCGCAGAAAAGGTTTGTTTGCTTCTCTTTTTCACCGGCTATGGCATAAACAGCATATCTTCCTCTCTGAATCGGGCGTAAGCCTTGTACTGTCAGGCTGATTCTTCCCGTTCCGTTTTTAATCTCCATTACACAGCTTCCCCAAGGTGCTCTTTGGCCCAAGCCATAGCCTGCCGTTTCCTGTCTGAGCATCAGAAACACCTTGTCATATCTTCTATTATACATACTCGGCCTCTCCCCTTCGTTTGTCACTTGTCCATCGCTATAATTTATGCATAGCAAAAATAAAAAAGACCACGAAAATGAAAAAAAGCATCCCTAGCGGATGCCGCAAACCCAATATAAACGATAGTAACTCTGGCTTTTTACATCATTAAAAAACAAAATGTGAAGCCCACTTTATGAAGCAAAAAAAACATGATTTTTAAATATAACAAAAAAACTCCTCTTTTAGTTGTAGCAAAAATACAATTTGAAAGATGTTCCCTGTAGGTCTTTATATCATCCCAAAAGCCTTTTATAATAGAACAAAACACGGTATATAATCTTATAATTTAACTATCTATTTTATTGGTTCTTTAAAATAGAATCACTTAAAAATATAGCAAAATAAAGCCTGGCCGAATTCTTTCCTAGTATGAGTAGCTTAACTCTTTATTTTTAAGCTATCTCATTGGGTTTTCCATAAAGGGCTAGCGCTGTATTTTTATACCCCATCTCCAAAGAAATATCCTTTCCAAACCACCATGGTGCAACAAAAGCCTCTGCATCCTCTAGTGTGGAAAACTCTACCTCCGTGGTCATTAACCCTTCTAATTCTCCTTCGTAAAGGTCTAGCTCTGCCATATACCCATTCTCCATAGGAATAAAATACCGTTTTTTTCTAACACAATTCCCCTCAGTTTTTTTAAGGAGACACTCAAATTCCTGCTGATTTATCTCAAGCTCAAATTCTTCCCTTGCCACATGACCTTTTCCCTTAACCGTCAAAAAATATTGCTCTTCACTCTTGCGAATGCGTATTGTTGGTTGAAATGACACATAAGCCTGAATCATTTGTTTGCACAAAAAATCATCCAAGGCGAAAGGGATCTCCTTGGTTAAATATTTTCTTTCAATTTCCAAATCATCACCTCATATTGTTTTTTCAAGCATAATTCCAACCCATCAACGTGTCAAGGGCATTCTTGATAATTTTTCTATTATCGAATATAATAAGTCTAATATGCTTTTATCAGTAAAAAACAGATTAGGAGGTTAAGCCCATGAAAACTGTTTATATTTTTCTTGCAGAAGGGTTTGAAGAAATGGAAGCGGTTACACCCTTAGATTTACTGCGCCGTGTTGGTGTAAATGCAAAATTTGTTTCCATAGGTTCATCCTTGCAAGTAAATGGTGCTCATAATATTTGTTACACCGCAGATATTTTTTTTGATGAGGCAGTAGCCAATCATGCCGATGGCATTGTTTTGCCGGGTGGTATGCCAGGAACACTAAATCTTTTGGCTCATCAAGGTCTATGCGACTTAATTAAAAAATACTATAAGGAGCATAAACCAATTTGTGCTATTTGCGCCGCCCCCCTTATTCTCGGTGAATTAAACCTTTTACAAGGGAAAGTCTCAACAATATATCCAGGCATGGAAAATAAGCTGCTTGGTGGGGTTCCATCCAAAAATCAAGTATGTGTTGATGGAAATATCATAACTTCCCGCGGACCAGGTACAGCGATTCCTTTTGCACTGAAACTTGTTGAAATTTTTGCAAGCAAAGAAGCGGCCGATAAGCTTACAGCCGATATTGTTTATCAGATATAACAATTTCTCCAAAAATAAGTGGAAGCTCTGCTGGTAAAAAACAGCTCATACCCAGCTTTTCTGCGGCGGCTTCAACATCCTTCAGTTCCAAGCTATATATGTAAGAAATCTCTTGTGGCGTATAGGAGGCCGACATTCCACGGGAAAGCTCTCTGCCAAACATTTTGCAAATGAGAGATGGCCCTGTTTGCATTAAGTGTAAAAAAGTGCCTTTTGTAATAATCGCAAGTTTTTCTTGTTCCAATATATTTGAAAGCTCTGTTGCGGACAGACATAATAGCTCTGAAACCTGATCTTGCGCATACGGTTGAGTCTCCGTTTTCAAAAAAATATCTATCGCTGCAATTTTGGGCTGAATTTCCCTTTGATAAAAATCTAAAAAAGTCTGCATATGTATCCTCTCCCTAATTGTTCTCTCATCATTGTAACAGGATGAAACAGGAGAAAGCCACAGGGAATGGATGGAAGCGAGGCAAAGCATGAATGCAATCCAAAAATATTTTAAATACCGGCAAAGTCTGATTGACCAATACATCAAAGGGGATATGACAAAAAAAGAATATCTCCAAAAAAACTATGAGGCTGTTGTCTATGGAAACATTGGGCCTTTCACCAATATGGATACTGTGGAAAAGGCCTTATTTAACTATCAATATTACAACGCGTTGGCAAAAGAACAAAAAACAATCAGCACCACAAAAGATATGGAGTACGAACTGAAACAAGATTCCTTGGAACGAAGCAACTATTACTACCACAAAAAGGATAAAGCTACCCTTACGGTCTTACGGATGCTTGACTATAGAGGTACACAAGCCTATTTTGTTAAGGTGCAGAGCAAATATCTTAAGGGAAAGCTTTTTGAAATTGTAATCGAGGAAGAAGATATTATTCTTCATTCCACCAGTTCTTTAATTTTAAAATGCCTGCGAGAAGAAGGCGTTTTCACCGAGGGCAGCCGAAAATCTTTAATTGATGACTATGTGAATCATCGGTATTAATGTTTTATCAATCCATGATCCAAAAAAAAGGGGCTCTATGATATATAGGCTCCTTTTTTATGTCAGATCAAATATGTATTTCTTTTCTTTAGACAATAGTATTAAAACAATCCCAGCTCTTCTTTAAAACAGACCAACCTTGGAAATATATTTATCAATAAGTTGTAATTTCGCCTCTGTTGAATAGCCCATCTTTCTGCTGATAAATGAACATAAAAGCTCCATGGTAAATAATACTCCTACATAGGAATTGAAAAATGTGTTGCTGTCCACACTTACCGTTAATAACTGGGTAGCATACTGAGCCAATGGAGAACTTGCCTTATCCGTAATCAAAATAATCTTAGCCCCTGCATCATATGCCATTTGTGCCGCCAATAAATCCATTTCTGAATATCTGGGGAAACTGACCGCTATAATGCAATCATTCTCTGTAATATCGCAAATATGGTCAATGACATTCAAGGCAGGATGGGAGGTCTCATAAACATCAGTCAACAAATGCTTTAGTAACAACAGCATCATATCGCCAATGCAAGTGTTTGCTCTGGAAGTAACAATAAATTTCCGCTTACTTCCCGCAATAAGCCCTGCGGCTCGTTCAAATGCAAGTGTATCATTGTGATTGATAGAATACTTCAAATTCTGCAGCACATTTGAAAAATAACTTTCCACAATATCGCTTTGTCCCAATTTGCTAATGGATAGTTTTAACCTTTCCGAAGGCACTGTAATATTATCTGATACACTATTGATTCTTTCCGTATAAGTCTTTCTGATACTTTTTTGAAAATCCATAAATCCAGAATATCCCAGAGTTCGTGTAAAACGAATTACCGATGAATCGCTGACATGAAGTCTTTTTGCAATATCGGTAGAAGTAATAAAACAAGATTCCGCAAAATTATCTAAAATAAATTCGGCAATAAGTTTTTCTTTTTTTGTCAGTTTAACGCCCATCAGTTGTGCTCTTAATTCTTCTGTCAAACCCTTCACCCCTTCAATATATAAAAAATGATATATTTATCTTAATAAAACACCATCTTATTTCATAAAATACTCTCGAAAGTAAATATATTCCTATTGCTATATTATAACCTTATCAATACCATAATTTCAATACAAAACTGCAAAAGAACTTGAAAGAAAAGATTAATATTTTTTTCATGACTACCTGTTGTTTCATATATCATATTAGTATATAATATAGATTCAAAGTATGGTAAAAATCAGCATGGGTCTCACTCCCATGCTCTTTTTCAGGAGGAATTCAATTGGCTGAAACAATCGCAAACTGGCTTGTCACAAATTTACAGGGTTCCATGGCAAGGGAACTTATTGTTTTCATCGTATCTATGCTTCCGATTCTGGAACTAAGAGGCGGTATTATTGCAGGTTTTGCCATGCAAATGAATTGGCTGCCTACTTTCATTATTGCGTTAATTGGCAATCTACTGCCAATTCCGTTTATCTTGCTTTTTATTCGCTATATTTTCAAAGTGTTGGAAAAAACACCCCTGCGCAACTTTGTTGCATGGTGTGAAAATAAAGCAAATGCAAAAAGCGATCAAATTCGTAAATATGAGTATTGGGGCGTATTTCTTTTTGTTGCAGTTCCTCTGCCCGGCACAGGGGCATGGATGGGAGCTTTAATCAGCGCACTTCTTAACTTGAATCCCAAAAAGTCTTTCCCTGTCATTGTATTGGGCGTATTTACTGCAGGAATTATTGTATCTATTTTATCCTTCGGCTTATTAGGCCGCTTAGGCTTTGGCGCATAAAGGAGGCACGCATGACAGAACGGATATCCACCCCTTCAAGAACAAAACAAATTATTGAAGAGAATCATTTTACTTTCAAGAAGAACTTTGGACAAAATTTTCTCATTGATTCAAATATATTAGAAAATATTTGCCAATGCGCAGACATCATCAAAGATGACTGTGTGTTAGAAATCGGCCCAGGCATCGGATCACTCACCCAAATTTTGGCAGAAAGTGCAAGAGAAGTGGTTGCTGTGGAAATTGACAAAACACTGATTCCCATTTTAAAGCAAACCCTAACGGGCTATGACAATGTAGAAATTTTAAATCAAGATATATTAAAAACAGATATTGATGCAATCATTGCTGAAAAAAACAACGGCAGGCCCATAAAGGTGGTTGCTAACCTTCCCTATTACATCACCACCCCAATTATAATGGACTTGCTCGAAAAAGAGCGTCACATTGATTCCATTACAGTTATGGTGCAAAAAGAAGTGGCAGAACGCATGCAAGCAGGCCCTAAAAATAAGGAATATGGCGCCTTGTCCATTGCAGTACAATATTATTGCGACGCTAATTTAGATATGATCGTTCAGCCCTCTTGCTTCATGCCCCGCCCAAAGGTTGCCTCTGCGGTAATTACCCTTAAGGTACTTCCGGAACGCAAAGTTATCTCCAAAGACGAAAATTTATTTTTCCACTTGGTGAAATGTGCCTTTGGTCAGCGCAGAAAAACATTACTGAATAGCTTAAACAATCAAGGTGATTTAAATCTATCCAAAGAGGAACTTACCGCAATCATTACTTCTTTGGGCTGGGACGAGCGTATTCGTGGAGAGGCTCTAGGTATTCAAGATTTCGGAATTTTAACAGACGCAATCTTTGATAAACTCCACCATTAATTTCGTTGAAGCGGCTAGGGAAACGACTTTTGTCTTTTCTCTAGTCCTTTTCTTTATTTGGAAGGTACTTTTTTTACCCAAAATCCACAAGGTAAAAGCTATAAGTACATTATTTTTCAATATGTGAGTTAATGCATAAACATTCCCCAGAATTCATCAAGCTTCATATTTTTTCGACTTTTTATTTCTTTTTTGTCTAGAAAAAGAATTTAATATATTACAAATCAGTTAATTATTTATCATTCTAAATATTGACTGAGCAACATTCTTTTTAATATGTTGTCATACTTTTTATAGAAAATTAATCATTGGAGCACATTTTATTAAAGAAAATGAAAAACTCGACAAGAAAATTATACCATTTTCAACCACAAAACTTGTCTTTTTTCTTCATTTCCTCTATTTCCCAATGCCATGAATCCCCAGAAATCAACATGGGCAATATTCCCCAGTGAAAACAGTGGGATATTTTACAATATTGTTAAATTTTCGGTCTGAATTTGTCTGGCGAAAACACCTTGTCACCAGAATATTCCTGTACTATAATCATTCCAAAAGCAAGTATTATTTGCATATTCATTCATCAAACAACAATCGGAGGGATCATTTTGAATCAAAATAAAATAAAAGTGCTGTTAGCCGATGATAATAAGGATTTTTGTGATTTAATCGCAAATCATCTGAGTAAACAGGATGACATGACTGTTGTCGCAGTTGCCGTAGATGGCATAGACGCCATGAACAAAATCAGAGATACAGAACCAGATGTTGCAATTATCGATGGTATCATGCCTCGTCTGGATGGAATCGGTGTTTTGGAAAGACTGCAAAAAAACAGCGATATACATCAGCCTGTAACAATCATTCTTTCAGCTTTGTCTCAGGACAAGGTGGTTCAAAAAGCTATGGATTTGGGTGTTTCTTACTATATGGTAAAGCCCTTTGATATGGATGCATTAACTCAGCGTATCAGACAGCTGTTGCAAGAAAGACCTATGATTAAAAGCGGAATCCCCTCCTTTAGTCAAACACAAAACAGTGTGGCCTATGATTTGGAAACAAAGGTAACAAACATTCTTCACGAAATTGGTGTTCCTGCTCATATCCGCGGCTATCATTATATGAGAGAAGCCATTATTATGAGCGTAAACGATATGGATGTGTTAAATTACATCACAAAAGAGCTGTATCCTTCTATCGCAAAGAAGTGTAACACTACACCTTCCCGTGTAGAACGTGCTATTCGTCATGCTATAGAAGTGGCTTGGAACCGTGGCAAAGTTGATGCCATTGATGCCCTTTTTGGTTATACTGTAAATAATCATAAAGGCAAACCTACCAACAGCGAATTCATTGCGTTGATTGCCGACAGATTGCGCCTAGAGCAAAAAGCCGGTTAAATCATAAAAACTCCTTTTATCATTTTATCCCCAAATATATTGAAATTTATAGGCCCGGATTTAATTCGGGTCTATAAATTTGCACAAAAACAGTACTGTCGCCACCTTAATAATTGTACTTATACAGTTTCATCATCTCTGAAAAGCCTATTGATAAATAAATTTATCTTCTCACATAAGTAAGTTCAACCATTCCATCAAACGTTTTTGTTTCATTAAGTTTAAGCTTAATTTCTGGATTTTTTCCAAGAAAAAGTGGAATCCCGTTCCCCAAAATTGATGGTATTATTGTTATAATGTATTTATCTATCAAGTCTTGCTTCATAAATTGATCAATTAACTTCCCTCCACCAACAAGCCAAATATCTTTGCCTTGTTCCTGTTTTAGTTTTTTTACAAATCCAGTAATATCCTCTTTTATAAACTCCACTCTATGATCAGGTTCACTTCTCCTCGTTGTAGCGACATAACACGCCTTACCTTTATATACCCAACTATCAGGAGATAGTTCATGGATAATCTGTTCATATGTGGTTCTACCCATTACTACTGTATCAATTTGACTATAAAAATCATTGTATCCATTCTCTACATCTAAATCATTACTCTCCCCAATCAGCCAATCAATCCCTCCATTTTCCCTTGCAATATAACCATCTAAGCTTGTTGCAATATAAAGTACTATGTTTCTATTCATTGGCTCAACTCCCTTCTTGCATACAGATAATGCAGCTATCACCGTTCCACTTTTACCTGTTTCCACCTTGAAATCTTTTTCTTAACCTTTTTGATGCATCTAACCCTTTGAACAAGTTTTCCAATGCCTTTTTATTGAAAGACAAAGGGGAAATTCTCATGCTTACCTTATCTTCCGACTATCATATCTTACAAAACTCTTTCCAACAAGAATATTTAGAAAAAAACAGGTGTCATTGCAATTTGCAATGACACCTCTATGTGTTAGCAATGTTATTCGTCTTCCAATTTTAAAACACTCATAAACGCCTGCTGAGGCACCTCTACGCTGCCAATCTGACGCATACGCTTTTTACCCTCTTTCTGCTTCTCCAGCAGCTTTTTCTTACGACTGATATCACCACCATAGCATTTAGCCAAAACGTCCTTACGCAAAGCACTAATGGTCTCTCTGGCAATAATCTTACTACCAATCGCCGCCTGAATGGGAATTTCAAACTGATGTCTGGGAATTTCCTTTTTCAGCTTTTCGCACATTCTTCTGCCTCGATCTACCGCAGAATCTTTATGCACAATAAAGGAAAGGGCATCCACAGCTTCTCTATTTACCATAATATCCAGCTTTACCAATTCACTTTCTTGATATCCGATTAAAGAATAATCAAAAGAAGCGTAGCCTCGACTTCTGGATTTTAATACGTCAAAGAAATCATAAATAATCTCATTCAAAGGAATTTCATAGGTTAGTGTTGCTCTGGTATCGTCCAAATACTCCATACTGATGTATTCGCCACGTCTTTGCTGACAAAGCTCCATTACCGCACCAATGTAATCCTTTGGAAGCATAATCTCCGCCTTTACAATGGGTTCCTCCATTTTAGCAATACGTGCTGGATCCGGCATATTGCTGGGGTTTGACAGGTCAAAGCCTGTCCCATCTGTAAGGTACACCTTATAAATAACGCTGGGCGCAGTTGTTACTAAGTCCAGATTATACTCTCTTTCCAATCTTTCCTGCACAATTTCCAGATGCAGCAATCCCAAGAATCCACAACGATAGCCAAAACCTAAAGCAATAGATGTTTCAGGTTCAAAAAATAACGCTGCATCATTAAGCTGCAATTTTTCCAAAGCATCTCTTAAATCAGGATATTTTGCACCATCCACAGGGAATAATCCGCAATATACCATAGGGTTTACTTTTTTATAACCATGCAGTGCTTCAGCCGTAGGTCGATGTGATTCGGTAACCGTATCCCCCACGCGAGTATCCGCAACATTTTTAATACTGGCAGTAAAATAACCTACCATACCAGCTTTCAACTCTTCCGTAGGAATATATCGACCGGGGCCAAAAATACCAACCTCGATAACATCAAACTCCTTGCCTGTGGCCATCATGTGAACCTTGCTTCCCTTTCGCACAGACCCGTCAAAAACGCGCATTAAAACAATAACACCTCTGTATTGATCGTAAACCGAGTCAAAAATCAGCGCTTTTAAAGGTGCTTCCGGGTCCCCAGTTGGCGCAGGGATATCAGTAACAACACGTTCCAAAACAGTTTCAATATTAATACCGTTTTTCGCGGAAATTTCAGGAGCATCCAGAGCTGGTATACCGATAATGTCCTCAATTTCTTGTTTCGCCCAAGCTGGGTTTGCGCTGGGCAAGTCTATCTTATTTATAACAGGCAGTATCTCCAAATTGTTGTCCAATGCCAAATATACATTTGCTAATGTTTGGGCTTCAATGCCCTGAGCGGCATCCACAATTAAAATAGCACCCTCACAGGCTGCCAAGCTTCTGGAAACCTCATAGTTAAAGTCCACGTGTCCCGGCGTATCAATTAAGTTAAATTCATACTCTTCACCATCGCTTGCGCGATACACAAGTCGCACCGCCTGAGATTTAATGGTAATGCCTCTTTCTCTTTCCAAATCCATATTATCCAAAACCTGTTCCTGCATTTCTCTATCAGTAAGCAGGCCTGTTTTCTGAATCAGTCTGTCCGCCAAAGTGGATTTGCCATGGTCAATATGTGCCACGATACAAAAATTTCGGATATTCTTTTGTCTGTCGGACATGAATTTCCCTCCTAAATTGTAAATTTACATGCAGAAAAAATAATCATCGTATCAACTCTTTCAAAAACAAGTCCTGATTTCAAAAGAA
>NZ_DALYUL010000018.1:31162-45313 GCF_031981185.1 Anaerotignum sp.
CAAAAGAATCTTCCCTTCTGTACCCAAGAACACATAAGTTCTGAGTTTCTCAAAAATTTCTCTTCAACTAGTTTTATAGGTTATACAAATTCCCCTTATTTTTCCGTTAAAATCCTACCGATTATATCATATAAAAGACTGCAAAGTCAAAGAAATTCGAGGAATTCAAGGTTCTTCTTTCTCTTCCTTTTTTTCTTTCTCTGTCCTGGCCTTTTCCTTTTGCACAAATATCACCCAGCACAAAGCACAAATGCATGCCAATATCCAAAAAACCCAAGATATCTGTTTCATGAATGCCCCGAGCAGTACAAAAACAATAAAGCCAATTTGGAATAAAAATTCTGTTTTTAATGTATTTTTTTTATTTCCTTCAGAATCGTTCATGTCATCTATCCTTTCTCATAAAGTTCTCGTTGCTCATCAGTATATCATAAACCACGATAAACAACTATATAAACATATTTTTTTGAGAAACACTTCTAATATTATAAATAACTCATTTTGAGAAATAAAACTTCTATTATTCATTAAAATATCGGTTTTCTATAGATATTTTTAAAATTCCTTAAGCGTAGCTTAAGGTTCCATTCATAAATTATACACATTTATATTGTAAACTTTAGGAGAAGTGAAAAGGACGCCCCCTTTTACTTCTGCCCGCGGTTACTTCCCCGAGTAGCCGCAGGCCCCTTCCAAATATTTGTTTAATTTGGATTTAGCACTAATAAACAAATATATTTAGCTAATAACCTGATTTTTTCAAAGGCTAGCTACCCTTAATTGGATTATATAGATAACACACACACCCCTTAAAAAGAAAAGCAGCCTAGCAGGCTGCTTTTCTTTTTACATCATACATATTACATATAGCTTCTTCGCCAAAGCGATGGCGCAAATAGCATAATAATCGGAAAAATCTCCAGCCTGCCCAGCAACATATCAAGGCAAAGCACTAACTTGGAAAAATCCGAAAAAAAGCTGTAATTTTCAATGGGACCCACCATAGCCAAACCTGGACCTACATTACCCACACAGGTCAACACGGAAGTGATCGAAGTTGTAAAGTCATAATTGTTTAAAGAAATTAACAAAAACGAACTTAGCGTTATAAACAAATAGACAATAATAAAACCTGTTACTCCACGAACAATTTCCTCATCAACCCTATGATTGTCTAATTTGATGATATTGATTGACCTTGGATGAACAATATGACGTATTTCCCGTCCTGCCATCTTCAGCAAAATAATTAAGCGGGAAACTTTAATACCACCACCTGTAGAACCACCACATGCTCCAATAATAATTAAAATTAAAATTAGAGATTTGGAAAGCTCCGGCCACGCATCAAAGTTTGCCGTTGCAAACCCCGTTGTGCTAATAATGGATAAAACCTGAAATGCCGCATGGCGAAAAGCGCTTTCTACGGTTGGATATAGGCTTAAAATGTTTACAGTTATAATGCCTATGGACCCTAAAATAATAAATAAATAGTATCTAAGCTCCTCATTCTTCAAAACATTTTTAGCATCCTTAATCAAAAGCAGGTGGTACAAGTTGAAATTTATACTAAACAATAGCATAAATATGGTAATAATATACTCAAAATAAGGGCGATTGTATGCTGCAATGCTTGCATTTTTTATAGCAAATCCACCCGTTCCCGCAGTGGAAAACGAATTTACGATGCTATCAAACAACGGCATCCCCCCTGCAAATAATAATGCAATCTGTAAAAGTGTCAACACAATATAAATACCGTATAAAAGCTTTGCCGTAGCCTTCACCTTGGGTACCAGTTTGCTCACCACAGGCCCTGGTGCTTCCGCACGCATTAAATGCATAGAACGTTCGTCAACCGCTGGCATAATGGCCAGCATAAACACCAGAATTCCCATGCCCCCAATCCAGTGGGTAAAACTTCTCCAGAACAAAATACTCATGGGCAAGCTTTCAATATCTGTTAATATGGATGCCCCGGTTGTTGTAAACCCTGATACGGTTTCAAAAAAGCAATTTACAACGCCATCAATTGCACCGCTAAAATAAAAAGGCATGGCACCAAAAATAGACATTATAATCCATGCAAGGGCAACAATCACAAACCCTTCCCGCCCATAAATTTTTCTGTTTTTAGGTTCCGCTTTCACAAAAATTGTACCAACGAGCAACGCAATGCCAATGGTAAGGAGAAAGGCCATCAGTGCTTTCCTTTCACCATAAAATATGGCAATCAATGCAGGTGCACATAAAAACAAACCCTCAACCCGCAAGATATTGCCCAATATATAGGCCATCATATGATAATTCATATCTATTCTCCGTATTATTTTTTAATTTCATTTAAATCAGAGAGGTGTTTTTTAGTTGTAACCACAACAACATTATCACCTTTCTCAATCATGTCACTTCCGTTGGGGATGATAATTTGCGAACCTCGAATGATTGCAGCCACAATAAGCCCAACAATAGCAGAATCCTCTCTTACCTTAAACTCAACCGCCTCAACCTGATCGTTTATCATGGTATGCAAGGTTACAACGTTATTGTCCCGCATAGAATTCTTCATGGCACGTACATATCTAACAATATTTTGTGCAGCAATTGTCTTCGGGGAAATAAAACTGTCAATGTTTAAGCTGTCCATAATTTCATAAAAAGAAATTTTGTTCACTTTTGCAATAACCTTGGAAACCTTCTTCTCCTTTGCATATAAGGCAACAATAATATTCTCTTCATCCATCCCAGTTAAAGTCACAAATGCATCGGTTTTTTCTAGTCCCTCTTCGTGCAATAGCTCCTTTTCCGTTCCGTCGCCATGAATGATAACTGATTCCGGTAAAACCTCGCAAAGATATTCACAGCGTTTCAAATCTCTTTCAATAATTTTTACCTTCACATGGATTGAGCTTAATTCTTTCGCCAAATAGTAAGCGATTCTCCCGCCGCCAATAATCATAACAGATTTGACACCGGTGCGGAAAACACCTATGGCACGAAAAAAGTTTGCTATTTCTAAATGGGAAGCAGTAATATTAATTTTATCTCCTGCCTTTAAAACGAACTCTCCCCCTGGAATAATAACCTGATCTTCACGCTGAACAGCGCATATTAGTATCTTAACCTGAAACTCCTTATAAATTGCCCAAAGGGGCATGCCATCTAATGGGCTATGTTCAGGTATTTTTAACTCTACCAATTCAACTTTGCCACGGGCAAAAGGCTCTATTTTGATTGCTGATGGAAACCTAAGTAGTCTGGAAATCTCCGTTGCTGCAGCCAATTCTGGATTTACTGCCATACTTAAGCCAAGCTCATCCTTAATTAGACTCATTTGCTGGAAATATTCGGGATTACGAACACGTGCAATGGTATTTTTTGCCCCAAGTCTCTTTCCCAATAGGCAACAAAGCATGTTCACCTCATCCGCAGAGGTAGCAGCAATTAATACATCAGTTTGCTGAATGCCAGCTTCCCTTAAAACTGACGCTGTGGCACCATTTCCTTCAATACAAAAAATATCCATGGTATTGCCTGAATTCGTCAATACCGCTGCATTATTATCTATTACAATCACATCATGTCCTTCTAGAGAAAGCTGGTTGGCAATAGTACTACCCACCTTGCCATCCCCTACAATTACAATCTTCAATTTACTTCCTCCTTGAGATTTACCAATTCCGTGTATCTAATCAGATACTTGTCCTGCCATTTATCATATTATGCTATCACTTTCCTATCAGAAATACAAGGCATTTCAAACAAATATAACCACCCATATAATTATCGCATAGAAAAGCGCCTCAAAGAAAATAAGAGACGCTTTTTATATTTATATTTAGTATTGCTACTGACTTTAAATCCATAAAACAAGGGCTTATAAAAGCCGTTTTGTTATTATTTACACTTCTCTGCCAAAACACAAGGCAGTTCTGTAAGGGTTACTGTTGTTTTTTCACCAGTCTCCATTTCTTTTAATTCCACCGTACCATTTTCCAACTCACTATCCCCAATAACCAGGGAATATTTAGCACCAATTTTATTGGCATATTTCATCTGTGCCTTAACACTTCTCTCCACCGTATCACAATCCGCAGAGATTCCAGCTTTTCGTAAAGCTAAAGTTAGCCCCTGAGCCTTTAAAAAGCCTTTGTCCCCCATGGAACCGATAAATACATCTCTTTTGGGTACCTCAGTGATTTCGCCCTTCTGCTTTTCCAAAATCATTACCAACCGCTCAATTCCCAAACCAAATCCAACAGCACCCGTAGGCTTGCCACCGCATTCTTCAATCAGGTTATCATAACGGCCACCACCGCAAACGGTAAGTCCATCAGACACAAATTCAAAAACTGTTCTGGTGTAATAATCTAATCCTCGGACAATTTTGGGGTCAATGGTAAAAGCAATGCCCATCTCTGTCAAAATATCCTGTACCTTTTGGAAATGTTCAGTACACTCCTCATCCAGACATTCCAGAACAGAGGGTGCGTTTGCAATAATTCCTTTACAGCCTTCTTCCTTACAATCCAAAACCCGCAAAGGATTCTTTTCAAAACGCTCCTTGCAAGTTGGGCAAAGCTTATCCAGATTTTTCCCAATAAACTCTCGTAAGGTTTTGTTGTAGCGGCTACGGCAATCTGGACAGCCTAAGCTGTTCATCCGCAGCTCAACCCCTTCAATACCCATTTCTTCCAACAAAGCCGCCGCTACAGAAATGGATTCTGCATCCTGGGCAGGGCTGTAGGAACCTAGCATCTCTACGCCAAATTGGTGAAACTGACGCTGACGCCCCGCTTGGGTATTTTCACAGCGGAAGGTAGGTGAAATATAGTAGAGCTTCGTTGGCTGCGCCTGATTGTGCATACCATGCTCAATATATGCGCGGGCAACACCTGCAGTACCTTCGGGACGCAACGTTAAAGAACGATCTCCGTCATCTGTAAAGGTATACATCTCCTTTTGCACAATATCTGTGGTTTCGCCCACACCTCTTACAAAAAGCTCTGTAAATTCAATTATGGGTGTTCTGATTTCGCCAATGCCAAAGGTATGGCAAAGCCGTCTCATTTTATTTTCGATTTCCTGCCAAGCAGTTACCTCTGCCCCCAAAATATCCTTTGTGCCTTTCACCAACTGAATCATTTCCATCCTCCTTTAGGTAATCCCTGCTCCTTGCGGGCAATCATTTCATCAATTCTTGCGATATAGTCCTCAACGCTCTTAACATTAAAAACACGCTCAATTTTATCGGTAACAGGATCCACAGTTTTTGTGCTTGCGCCTGCCCCCGCCGCTAAAACCGTCTGTTTTTCTTCCATAATTTGAACGTTATATACGCCCTCTTTTCCGGGATGACAGTAACCAACGTTTTCAAAATTCCCCACCATATTTTTCTGGCGGTACATGTAATAAGGCTCCATGCCCATTTTTTCTGCATACTCCGCGGTAATGGAAAGCATTTTTTCCAAAGCATCCGCCGTGGATAGGGTGTGCTGATCGAATTCTTCTTTTAAACGAGAAGCACGTTTTACTGCCAAGGTGTGCACTGTGATATTATCTGGAGCCAACGCAAGAATTTCCTCCATTGTTTGCTCCACATCTTGTGATTCTTCCCCTGGTAAGCCTAAAATCAAATCCATATTAATATTTTCATGTCCCAATTCTCTGGCTTCATGAAAAACACGGCGAATATCTTCCACAGAATGCTTTCTACCGATGCGCTTTAATGTTTCCTCATTCATGGTTTGGGGATTAATGGAGATACGGTTTACGCCATGTTCCTTCATAATCCGCAGCTTTTCCTTGGTGATGGTATCAGGGCGCCCTGCTTCAACAGTATACTCCATGTCCTCCGTATGAAAAAGCTCAGCCACCTTTCCCAAAAGGCGCTCTAATTGCAGTTCCGAAAGGGAAGTAGGGGTTCCCCCTCCGATATAAATATTCTTCAAATCAAAGTCCTTAGCATATTCAGCCAAGAATTCCAATTCCCGGAACATAGCATCCAAATATTCATCTACTCTATCTTTATATTGTGCCAAAGGGTATGCAGTAAAGGAACAATATAAGCATCTGGTGGGGCAAAAAGGAATGCCGATATACAAACTGATATCGTTGGGTTTATTTTTACCCAAAAGCTTTTGTTCCGCCTTGGCAACGGTAAGGGCAAGTCTCGCCTTATGCTCCATCACCAGATAGTCCTTTGTCAAGTATTCCAAGGAAAATTCATCGCTTTTCCCTTCTGCCAAAAGCCCACTGACAATCTTCGCAGGACGAACCCCCGTAAGCAATCCCCATTGGGGACGCAATCCAGTATCTTCCTTTAGCAGCTCATAGATTGCAAGCTTTACCAGACGTTTCCTTTCTTTTTCTGATGCATCCTCCCCATAGGGGAACGACCACTGATTTACCTTCTCTCCATCACGATAAAGCTTTGCCGAAGCAATGCCATTTTCCATACAGCTGATTACGGATAAGCCTGAAGACCCAACTTGCTCCGCTCGAATATAATGAAGATTTGGATAAAAAACCTGAATCATTGTCTGTACATCATTTTGCAGTTCATGTCCCTGAAGAATATAGTGTATCATTATAATTCCCTTTGCTTTAAAATATTTTTTCGCTATCCAAAAGCAGTGTAACAGGGCCGTCGTTTACCAAGGCAACTTTCATATCCGCCTGAAACTGACCTGTTGCAACTTTTTTGATAGGCATTTCCTTTGCTTTTTCACACAATCTCTCAAACAGACCTGCCGCCACATCCGGCGCCGCTCCGCTGGAATAACCGGGTCTTCTGCCCTTTCTCGAATCGCCATAAAGGGTAAAATTAGGTACAATTAATAGCTCACCATCAATATCCAAAAGAGAAAGGTTCATTTTTCCGTTCTCATCCTCAAAAATCCGAAGGTTTGCAACCTTATCCAGCATATAGTCCATGGTCTTTTCATCATCAGTCCCCAGCATGCCGAAAAGCACCATAATGCCTTTTCCAATTTCACCAATTACCTCACCATCCACCGTAACACTGGCACTTGTCACTCTTTGCAATACACCACGCATAAGCTCCTCCTGTCTTAACCTGTCACACGTTCTATATCTATAACATCCTTTACACCTTTAATTCGTTTTGTAATTCGCACCAACTGATCCTTTGTTCTAATCTCTAACGTAATATTGAAGATTGCCAACATATCTTTGGTGGTACGAATATTAAAGCCCTTCACCGCAACATCCTCATCCGCCAATAGCCTGCTAATTTCAAACAATAGCCCTGTTCTGTCGTTGGCAATCACTCGAATTTCAGCCCAATAAGCTGCACTCAAAACATCCCCGTGGGTATACTGTGCATCCCACTCCGCATTGATTAAACGGCCTCTTTCATCATCACTTAAATTCATAATATTGACACAGTCTGTTCGATGAATGGTAACCCCACGGCCTCTTGTAACAAAACCGATAATTTCATCCCCAGGCACAGGGCTGCAACATTTTGAAAAACGCACTGCAACTTCGCCAATTCCTTCAACCACAATACCACTTTTGCTTTGTTTCTTCTTGGGTATGGGCTTTTGGTCAACGGTTTTTTCAAAATCCTCTAATATTTCCTCTGCAGTCTGTTTCTTTCGCTTCTCTTTTAAATACTCATCAATCAGACGGTTTGCAACCTGTCCCTCCTTAATTCCACCGTAACCAATAGCAGCCATAATGGAATCCCAGTTTTTGAAGTCGTATTTATCCATAATCAGCTCCATCCACTCGGGACGCAGAAGGTCATTGGACGCATAACCCTTTTTCTTCATGTCGCTGAGGAGCATTTCTTTCCCGCGAAGAATATTATCTTCCTTTTCTTCCTTCTTAAACCACTGCTTAATTTTCGATCTGGCCTGAGAGCTTTTAACCAAAGTAAGCCAATCTCGGCTAGGTCCCCTTGAATTTTGTGAGGTCATAATCTCTACAATATCACCATTCTGAATATTATAGTCGATGGTTACCATGCGATTGTTCACCCTTGCCCCTACCATTTTATTTCCCACGGCAGAATGAATCATATAAGCAAAGTCAATAGGGGTAGAATCTTTAGGCAGTTGCACCACTCGGCCTTGGGGCGTAAAAGCATAAACCTGGGTGGTAAACACATTTAAGTCCAGCTTAATGGTATCCAGATATTCCTTATTATCGGACATATCCCTTTGCCACTCCAGAATCTGGCGTAGCCATACAAGCTTTTCTTCCTCAGTCTTTTCACTGGTGTCTCCTGTTTTACCCTCTTTATATTTCCAATGGGCAGCAATACCATATTCACTGGTTCTGTGCATGTCCCAAGTACGAATCTGTATTTCAAATGGCTGGCCGTTGGGGCCAATCAAAGTATTATGCAAGGACTGATACATATTAGGCTTTGGCATGGCAATATAGTCTTTAAACCGTCCCAACATTGGGGTATACATGGTATGCACAATACCCAAAACCGCATAGCAGTCCTTAATGCTATCCACAATGGCACGAACGGCAAACAAGTCATAAATTTGATCCAAAGTCTTATTCTGGTTCACCATTTTTTTATAGATACTGAAGAAATGCTTGCTTCTGCCTTCAATCTTGCCGGAAATTCCGGCTTCATCCATTTTAGTCTTAACCTCAGTCACAATGCTTTGAACAAAGGCTTCTCTCTCTACCCTTTTTTTCTCAATCTTTGCCGCCAAATCGAAATATGCTTCCGGATTCAAATATTTAAAACAAAGATCTTCCATTTCCGTGCGGATTTTGGAAATACCAAGTCTATGGGCTAAGGGAGCATAAATATCCAAGGTTTCTTGGGCTTTTTCATGCTGTTTCTCAGGCGTCATATAATTCAGCGTACGCATATTATGAAGTCTGTCTGCCAGCTTAATTAAAATAACGCGGATGTCCTTGGCCATAGCAAGGAACATTTTGCGGTAATTTTCCGCCTGAATTTCTTCCTTGGTTGTATAAGAAAGCTTCCCAAGTTTTGTAACGCCATCAACCAAAGAGGCAACTTCTTCACTAAATAACTTGGCGATATCATCATGGCTGTAGTTGGTATCTTCAATCACATCATGGAGAATCCCTGCCACGATAGATTCCATGTCCAATTCCAGTTCCGCTAAGATATATGCTACTTTTAAGGGATGGATTACATATGGCTCGCCTGATTTTCTTTTTTGTTCCTTGTGGGCATCTGCTGCCAGCTCATACGCCCTTTCAAGCATACTGAAATCTTTAGACGGATGATACTGTTTAATCCGCTCCAGTAGCTCTTGGAATAATTGTTCTGCTGTTGCCATGTCCATCACCTCCTTATTTTTTATGACTCTTGTCATTTTATTACATAAATGTCGAAAAAACCTGTAAAATTGATTATAACTTCTCAAACCTATATTTTCAAGGAAATTCTCTTAATTCACAGTAAGCCCTTATCATACTTCAGGCTTAAAATTCTCTTCAAACTTTCCTTCACTTGCGCTTCTTGAATACGTCCATCCTGAACCCCATGCAGCAAGGCCTCATATGCTTCATCCAAATCCGCCGGCATTAACACGATATCGATACCTGCAGAAACTGCCATTACCGCCGATTCGCCTACACCATAGTAATCTGAAATCGCCTGCATATTCATTGCATCAGTTATGACAATGCCATGATAACCTAAATCCTGCCTCAAAAATCCCACAGCTTGGGCTGAAAGGGTTGCAGGAAGATTATCCGAAGTTGCATTTGGTGTTTTAATATGCCCTACCATAACAAAATCAACACCCGATGCAATGGCCTTTGCAAAAGGAACAAACTCAACTTCTTTCAGTCTTTCCAAATCATGGGAAACAAATACCTCTCCTTTATGACTATCTGCTGCGGTATCTCCATGTCCAGGAAAGTGTTTTACCGCACCACTGACCCCCGTCCCTTGTAAGCCTTTGAGAAATGCGCAAACCATATCTCCAGCTTTATTGGGCTCATTTGAATAAGCCCGGGTTCCTATGACAGGATTATCAGGATTTGTATTCACATCCCCTACTGGGGCAAAATCAACATTTACACCCATTTCTGACAAGGTTCCCCCTATGGATTTTCCAGCCGCCTCCGCCTGTGCTGGTTCTGTCATCTCTCCTGCGGCGGGAATTGTTTCATGGGGTATATTGCTTTTATTCAAACGGGAAACCCTGCCGCCTTCTTCATCAATTCCAATGAATAAAGGAATTTCTGCAACATTTTGCAAATCCTTCGTTAATTTCTGAGTCTGTTCTAGGGTATCAAGGTTTTCTGCAAATAAGATTACGCCACCCACATGATATTTCTTTACTTTTTCTGCGGCTGTCTGGCTTAACACCGTCATACCGCTTCCATCCTCATTATTTCTAAAATCAACCATAAATAACTGACCAATCTCTTCTTCTAAGCTCATTGCATCCATTTTTTCCTGAATTGCTTCCTGTTTCATTTCCTCAGCAGTTTTAACCACTTCTGTTGGTGGCTCTTGTTCTGTTTTATTGCCACAGCCTGTTCCAAGACACATTACAGCAATCAGTATGCCTGCTATCCATCGCTTCATATTCATACCCCTTTTCCTTAATGCTAACATTATAGTCTTTTTTATTTAAAAAAAACAGTATTCATTTTATTTTTCTTTTGATTTCAATAAAAAAATAAATGTATTGTAGTTATCCTGACTTGCTTTCAAAAGACTTTCCTCTGTCCCTATTCACCTTTTCTCCTCTTTTATGATATACTTACAAAATTGGAGGAATGTTGGGATGAAACGTTGGCTACTAAAAAGATCTAAAATTGACACAGCAATCATGTCAAAAGAATTGGGGATAAAGGAAGCTGTTGCTTGTGTATTGGCAAACAGAGGCTTGGCAGAACGACAGCAGTCTAAAAAATTTATATATGGAACCATCGATGAACTAAGGGACCCTTTTCTCATGAAGGATTTCAGTTTGGGAATAAATTTAATCGCAAAGAGCATTCGGGAGAATAAAAAAATCGCTGTTTACGGAGACTATGATGTAGATGGCGTTATGAGCACCACAATCCTTTACCGTGCCATTTTGAAATGTGGTGGAACAGCCGTTTATTATGTCCCCCACAGGCAAAAGGAAGGCTACGGTTTAAATTTGGACGCCGTGGAGGCCTTGGCACAAGAAGGAATCAGTGTACTCTTTACTTGTGATAATGGTATCGCCGCCTTAGCAGAGGTAAAAAGGGCCAAGGAACTGGGGATGACAATTGTTATTTTAGACCATCATGAACCTGGTTTTATAAATGAAGACGGCTTAGAAAAAGACATCCTTCCCGTTGCAGATGCCATCATCGACCCAAAGCAAAGGGATTGCGACTATCCCTTCCCTATGCTTTGTGCTGGAGGAATTGCCTATAAATTTGCATTGCATTTATTGCAAGCATTTGACATAAAGGATGAGAAGCTGGAAAAGGAATTCCTTTGCTTTGCTGCCATTGCAACAGTTTGCGATATTGTTGATTTACTGGATGAAAACAGAATTTTAGTTCGCTGTGGTCTTTTGGAAATCTCTAAAACAGAAAATATTGGTTTGCAATCTTTGCTTGAGGAAACAGGAATTTCAGGCAAAACAATCAATGAATATCATCTTGGCTTTATGATTGGCCCTTGCATTAACGCCACGGGCCGACTGCAAAGCGGTAAAAAAGCAGTAGAATTATTCTGTGAAGAGGATACCAAAAAGGCAAAAGAAATTGCTCAGACCTTGATTTCCTTAAATGAAGAGCGTAAAACCTTAACCACCCAGGCTACAGAGCGCGCCATGAAACGTATTGTTCAAGAAAATCTATATAATGAAAAAGTACTTATTTTGTTTGATGAAGAAACCCATGAAAGCATTGCAGGAATTGTGGCAGGAAGGCTAAAGGAAAGCTACTATCGCCCTGTGGTATTAATTACCGCAGCAGAAGATGGTGCAAAGGGTTCAGGAAGAAGCATTGAGGGATACCACTTGTTTCAATCCCTCTATCAGTGCAAAGAGCTGTTCACCCGCTTTGGTGGCCACGCTATGGCTGCCGGGTTGTCTCTACCCAAAGAAAATATCTCTTTGCTTAGAGAAAGACTGAACAATGCATGCCAATTAACAGAAGAACAAATGACTCCCGCCTTGCGTTTGGAAAAGCAACTGGGATTTTCTGAAATCGACATGGAATTGGCAAAGCAATTAAGAGCCTTAGCTCCCTTTGGAAAGGAGAATCCCTCTCCCCTATTCGCCTCAAAAAATATTTCTGTGGACAGACTGGATCTTATTGGTAAGAATAAAGATATCCTACGCATGACATTATCTGAAAAGGCCAGCGGCGTTCGCCTCCAAGCCTTATCCTTTGATGGTTATTCCCAAATGCTGTGTTTATTAAAAGAATTGTATCCTGACGAAAATTGTGATAAAATATTGAGTTGTGGGAAAATAGGCCATACACTTGATTTTGCATATACTATAGAAATCAATACATATAACGGCAGAAATTCCGTGCAGTTAATGATAAAAGACTTTAGGCTTTCAAAATGAGGAGGAGCATCAAATGGAATTGAAGGATAAAATCAGATCTATTCCCGATTACCCTGAAAAAGGTGTCATGTTTCGGGATATCACCACTCTGTTAAAGGACGCAGAGGGATTGGTAGATGCGGTAGATCAGATGCAGAAAAAGCTGGAAGGATTGGAATTCGACTTGGTTTTAGGACCAGAATCCAGAGGCTTTATTTTCGGTATGCCAATTGCATATAATTTAAAAAAGGGATTTATCCCCATCCGAAAAAAAGGCAAACTTCCCGCAGAGGTTGTCAGCAAAGACTATTCTCTGGAATACGGAACAGCTACCATTGAAATGCATAAAGATGCTGTAAAGCCCGGACAAAAGGTAGTCATCATAGATGACCTTTTGGCTACAGGGGGCACAGCCAAAGCCATTGTGGATATGGTTGAAGGTGTTGGGGCCGAAGTGGTTTCTATGAACTTCCTCATTGAATTAGGCTTTTTAAAGGGTCGTGATGTTTTGGAAGGCTACAAAGTGGAAACAGTCATTCATTATTAGAAATAAAAGGGTGTCGATTCTGTCGACGCCCTTTTTTCTTTGAAAACACTCTTTATTCCGTTAATGGGAGGTACCATCTTTTAAGGAATGGTACCTCCAAAAACCTATGAGATGCAGTAAAAATGGCTTTCAACGTTTATAATCGGGGGATTATGCAGTAGAATTTTTGCCGCACTCCTAGGGGTTAAGAAACAAACTGATTCTTTTCTGATTGTTCCGTTTTATCCGTTTTATAGTTTTCATAACTAGGCGCAACATGCGTAGTTTCTTCCCAAAGCTGCTCCGCACAAGGTGCCCAGTTTTTTGCATATTCATGGCATTTTGCGCAAAGATGCTCAGGAGATTCAGGTGATTGTAAATCCGTAGATTTGGCGCCTGTTTCCCGAACCATTTTTTCTAAAAACCCAGGATTTTCAAGCATTGGGCAAGGTTTTAAATGATTTTTATTAAAGGGCTGATTCTCCCTGTAGGCCATAAATAAAGGCTGTTTCAAAATTTCAAGCAAGGTATGGGTGCGAATGTTTGCGTTGGAATAATGGATAAACACACAAGGCTCCGCATCGCCATTGGCATTAATATGAAAATAGTTCCTCCCGCCGGCAATACAACCGCCGACATACTCTCCATCATTTTGGAAATCCATAGTAAAAATTCCTTTTCCATGGCGCATATTTCTAATTTCCCGCACACGGTGATACATAAATTCCCGCTGCTCTGGGCTTGGCAGCAAGTCAACGGCGGCATCATTTCCCACAGGCATATAGTGGAAATAAAATGCAAATCTATTTCCCTTTTGAACCATTAAATTCAGAAAATCTTCACTAACCACAGTCTCCACATTCTTAGATGTGTAGCATATGGATGTGCCGAAAATCAAACCATGTTTTTTAAGTAAATCCATAGCCAGCATCACTTTTTCAAAAACCCCCACGCCTCTGCGTAAATCATTTACCTCTCCAAAACCTTCCAAGCTGAGTGCGAGATAAAAATTACCCACCTTCTGCATTTCCTTGCAAAGAGCTTCGTCAACCAATGTTCCGTTGGTATATGCCAAAAAAACACAGTCATGATGCTTTTTGC
>NZ_DALYUL010000018.1:45323-53387 GCF_031981185.1 Anaerotignum sp.
TGCACAGACGGATAATATCAGCCTTTCTTACCAGGGGCTCTCCCCCTGTCAGCATATAAAAATAAACTCCCAAGGCCTTTCCCTGCTCTATCACCCCATCCATTTCTTCAAAGGATAGGTTTAGCTTGTTCCCATATTCAGCAGCCCAGCATCCGGTGCAGTGCAAATTACAAGCGCTGGTTGGATCCATAAGAATTACCCAAGGAACATTACACTGATGCTTTTCCCGCATTTTTCTAGTCGTTTTGGTGCTGTAAAAAAATGATTCAAAAACCAAATTCATTGCTGTTGTTTTGAGCACGTTTGGATGGACTTCTTCAAATATCCTATTTATGTATCCATACAATGTTGCATCCTTATCACAAACTAGCTCTCTGAAATCATCAAAATTTACATCAAATTTCTCCCCAGACATATAATTCTCTGCAAGGTTAAGGAGTTTAAGAATCATTTTTTCCCGTTCCTCCTCCGGACAATTCAATACTCTATGTATGGCTGTACTGAACGCCAGCTTTCCCGCTGTGTGTGAAAATGTTCCCATGGTAATTCCTCCCCTTTATGATTTTATTGCCAAACTGATAGGCTTTTGTTAATGAAATACCGCCCCATTCATTCCTTAGGTAACCTCTTTCACTGTATAAATCACAACCCAAAGGTTTAAGCACCCCTCTAAAAAAAAGATTAAACCCATGACATACTTTAGATTGAAAATATAAATTAGCCCATATTTTAATAACCTTTCCATAGGTGGTACAACAAAAAGGATTGCGCCCAACGCAGTAAAAACCGCCAGTATAAGAATACTCCACCATTTTTCCATCCCAAACCTCTTTGCTTCCAAGGAGGTTTGAATTTTTAAAACAGCATCTATGAAAACAGCAAATCCAATAATATTCAAAAAATTATTCTGCACT
This sequence comes from Anaerotignum sp., assembly GCF_031981185.1. GTDB lineage: Bacteria > Bacillota > Clostridia > Lachnospirales > Anaerotignaceae > Chakrabartyella. Next base: position 46,238 of record NZ_DALYUL010000018.1, read on the forward strand.
TCTTGTTTAAAGCAATAGAATAATAAACCTATCACAAGATAAAAAATCCCCATGGCAAAATCAAACTGGAATGCCAGTTGATACGTATCTTTACTAAAATAGCAAAAAAATTTTATGATTCCATATCCAATAAAAACGGCACATAAAAAATTATATAAAATATTTAACCCTATTCTTTGTCCAAAAAAGAAAAAGCAGACCCCAAATAATAGGAATAAAAGAGCCGGTATGCAAGATATGATTTTTATTTTGCTCATTGTTTTCAAGACAACACCTCCAGTATCTGCTCTTTTCAGTTTACCGTTGTACCATTGGGATTAGTATGGATAAAAAAAGAGAAATGCACAGTTTTTGGGCACTTCTCAAACTTTGTCTAAATATCAATGGCCTTTCTCTTTGTATGTAAAGCTTTTTAATGCCATCTCAACGGTATTCTCAAAAATATCAGACATCTTTCTAATAAAAATTTGAGAATCTTCTTCCATACCGCTTTTGATCCAATTAATAATCATGCCTACCACCGAAAAACGATAGTAATCGCATACAAATTTTTTATTTTCTGGAGCAATTTCTCCATCTATTCTTAGCTGCTCAATGTAATTTTGCAAAATAATTTCTGACACAGTATTTAAGTGCCCCACAAAAACCTCTCGGCTTTTAGAGTGATAAATATGGATAATGGATCCTCTATAACTGGTAATAAAGGCGGCAATGCGCTGAAACTCTTCATAACAGCTACCACCTCTCTCCTGTTCCTCTAAAACCTTATTTGTTTCCGTTTGAAAAATATCTCCCATTAGATCATAAATATCCTTATAGTAATAGTAAAAAGTATTGCGGTTAATTTCACATGCCTCCACAATATCTTTCACCGTAATTTTATCAAAAGATTTTTTCAAAAGAAGATTTAAAAAATTCTCACGAATTGCTTTTTTTGTAAACTGAGACAAGGTTATCACCCCTATATCATTATTACGCAAACTGTGCGCCCTCTCATACAAGCATACGAAAACATCTCCACTCTAATACATATAAAATACCATTAATTTGAATCAATGGAAAGGTTTTTTCTAAATTTTGTATATTTTTTAACAAATTTTGCAATTTGCTCTATAAAAGTTTATATGTCTTTTCTTTTCTTATGGTAATCTCCTTGATTCATACCTTACTTTTGTATTCCTTGCTATTTACTAGGTTTTTTGTTATTATAAAACTGAATGTAAAATAATTAAAACGGCATTTAAAATATGCTCTGATGAGCTACATAAAACAAAGTATATGGGTATTGCATCACGCCTATCAGGTACAAAGGAGAAAAATATGTTTGGTCAATTTTTTGTGTTATTTGGTTTAATGGCTGTGGGCTATATTTGCAGTAGCAAAAAGTTTTTAAATGGGGAAATGACCATCGGAATAGGAAACATCGTCCTATTTTTTACCATTCCAGCCATGTTGTTCACTACCTTAGCCAATACCAAGGTGGAACATGCTATGCTGACAAATTTTGCACTCATGGTAGGCCTACAATTTATAAGTATGCTCCTTTTCGGGCGAATTCTTCGGCAATACTACCGCTTTCGCGGATTTCAGGAAGAACTTCTGAATATGCTGGAGGTTACCGGCGCCTCCGTAAATAATGCCTTCATCGGCTTTCCCATTGCTTTAATGTTTTTTGGAGAAGAAGCCGTTGTGTATATGTCTGCCAGCGTTTTAGGGTTAAATCTTTATGTTTGGAGTATCGGGTTATATATCATTAAAGGAATTAAAGGGGAACGCTTGGGAACAATGCTTCGCACCTTACTCAAAGGTGCAATCAACCCCAATATTTCCTCCATTTTGTTGGGTCTTTTTGCCTCAGTTGTTGGGCTGATGGGGTACATCCCCGATTTTGTTCAAGAATTAATCAAATCATTGGGGGTCATTTCCACGCCTCTCTCTCTGATTTACATAGGCGCATTAACAGGAAACAGTGGTCTTAAATTATTATTGAAGGATAAAAAATCTCTAGAAGCCAGCCTTTCCAAAATGATTTTAATGCCCATTTTGGCCTTTATTTTTATTTATTTTATTCCCCTTCAACCGTTGATGAAGGCTGTGTATTTTCTTTCCTTGGCTTTGCCCTCTGCCGCCATCGTCCCTATGGTTGTGGGTCGTTATGGTGTTGGTGTAGAAACCTCTTCAAAGATGGTTATGCTTACAACGGCATTTTCCATGGCAACACTTCCTCCTTGTATTGCCATCTGCCATATTTGGGTATAATATATATGAAAAATTTTGAAATATGGGATAAAACGCTTGAAAATGCTTGCACACCTTTCTGGATTATGTTATAATTCTGAATTGTGATTACGGATGGTCCAATGATGCATCAAAGGGATGGCATCAAGAACATCTTTGTAGGAAGGAGGAAATAAAATGGATATTATTAGAGAACTGGAAAAAGAACAGCTGAAAAGCGAAGTTACTCCTTTTAATGTTGGTGACACAATTCGTGTTTTCGCGAAGGTTGTGGAAGGCACCAGAGAAAGACTTCAGATGTTTGAAGGCGTTGTAATTAAAAGACAGGGCGGCGGCATCAGAGAGACTTTTACAGTAAGACGTATTGCTTCTGGCATTGGCGTAGAGAGAACATGGCCTTTGCACTCCCCTAGAATTGACCATATCGATGTTGTAAGACGCGGTATCGTTAGACGTGCAAAACTTTTCTACTTGAGAGACAAAGTTGGCAAAGCAGCAAAAGTAAAAGAAGTACTCAGATAAAAAATTTACCTCGGTGGAACTGTTTCATCGAGGTTTTTTTCGTAGGCGACAAAGATCTTTGTCGCCTACGAAAAAAACACAGATGGATACTGATCAAACACAGTTTCAAAGTTTGATTTTTGCGTCTAAATGCACACATGTCAGGAGGAGACAACGGATGGATCAAGAGGAACAAAGCACCATGGAAGCGCAAGAACAAATTCCAGAAAAAAAGAAAAAAGAGTATCCCTTTTGGGTACAATTGCTTTTTTTACTGGCTTTGGTCTTTGTGCTTCGTACCTTTGTAATGGGAACAGTTTATGTAAAGGGTTCCTCCATGGAGCCGAACTTTCACCATGGAGATTTGGTATTTGTCAATAAATTAGCTACTTCTATAACATCCCCTAAAAAAGGAGATATTGTAATATGTCAGTTGAATTCCGATGGTCAAAAGGAAAAAATTATCAAGCGAGTAATTGGTTTGCCTGGAGATGTCATTGATCTTGTTTGGAATGGAGATAGCGAAAATGTAGAATACTATCTTTATATCAATGATGAGCTGATTGAAGAGCCCTATATCAATGAACCAATTATGACACAAGGTGATATTGATTATCCCTTTACCGTGCCTGGCGGAAGCTATTTTGTAATGGGCGATAACCGAAATGCCAGCTCGGATAGCCGAAGGGAATCCATCGGGCCAATTGCAAAAAAGAATTTATACGGAAAGGTCATATTCCGTTTATTTCCCTTTGACGGATTCGGACCGATTTCTTAAAGGAAGGAACAAATAATTATGAATATTCAATGGTACCCTGGACATATGACCAAAACACGTCGTATGATGGAAGAAACCATTTCACTGGTAGATATCGTGATTGAGCTGGTGGATGCACGCATCCCCTATAGCAGCAAAAATCCCGATTTGGATACTTTGGCAAAAAATAAGCATCGTATTATTCTTCTAAATAAATGTGACTTGGCAGACGATAGAGCCACTGCAATTTGGACAGATTATTTTGAAAAGCAAGGATTTCGTGTAATTCAAATGAACTCCCTAAAGGGAACAGGAATGAATCAGGTTACTGACGCCGCAAGAAGCCTGATGCAAGAAAAAATAGAAAAGCTAAAGGCAAGAGGCCGTATTAATGTGCCTATCCGCAGCATGATTGCAGGCATTCCCAATGTTGGAAAATCTACATTCATTAATAAGTATGTGGGAAAGGCAATGACAAAAACGGGAGATAAACCCGGCGTAACACGAGGAAAACAATGGATTAAGTTGAAAAAGGATTTCGAACTATTAGATACACCCGGTATTTTGTGGCCAAAATTTGAAGATCAAGAAGTGGGCTTAAAACTTGCCTTTACCGGTGCAATCAATGATGATATCTTAGATGCAGAAACTTTAGCTATATCCTTCCTAGACCATCTACTTCTTCGCAATGCAGAAGCCATCAAAAAACGATATCAAATTTCCTTTGATACCGCCGAGGAACCTCATGTGGTGCTACGACAAATTGCAGAAGCAAGAAGCTTTAAACTAAAGGGCGGCGAACCTGATTTGGCACGTACCGCGAAAATTTTGTTGGATGAATTTAGAGGTGGCAAGCTTGGACGCATTACCCTTGAACTGCCAGAGGACATCACTGAAATGTTGGAATCTAAAGCAGAACGAGAAGCATCTAAAACCGCAGAAGATAAAGTACGTAAGCAAAAATTTAAAGGAAAAGAAACAAAATAAAAAAAGTTCCTATTGCAAGGAGATTTCGCCAAACAATAGGACTTATTTTTTTTGCTTATAAACATGCATTCCCTTTTTACCAACCAGGCGCTTATTTCTCGCTCAAAAGAACAACAATATTTTGAATCACTTGAGCTGTAAAACCCCAAATAGTATGGCCCTTATATTCATAAAATAGCTCAGGAATATGGCATTTACTAAAAGGATACTCCTGCCCCCCTTGAATGCGGTGATAAGGAAAGCTATCCAGCCTTACCGATTCCCAAACCATATCGTGAATTTCCGGTGGAGTCTTCATGAAAAAGGATATAGGTACAGTAAAAATTTCAGCTACTTCGTCGGGATTTGGTTGAGAGTTTCGCAACACCTCATAGCATACATAGCCCAAAAACGGCTGAATAACGCCACGATACATGGTAAGCATATAATCACTTTTTCCCAATATGGAAATTTCACTTTGGGGGATGCCCAACTCCTCCTCCGTCTCTCTCAATGCTGTCTGTTCCAATCTTTCATCCACTTCGTGGTGCCCGCCGGGAAAGCAGATATCTCCCGGTTGCCGTACACCGGGTGCACGTTTATTCAATACAAAACATAGTTCACCGTTTTTTTCCGTAATCAAAGCTAAAATTGCATACCGCTGAAGCTTGAATATTGGTTCAGCCTTATGCTCTCTAAATTTTTTTGAAATTTTTTGAATATCCAGTTTTTGTTCCAACATAGGGTCAATCCTTTCTTAGCTTTATAAATGATGCAGCTTTCCGCCGCCTTTGGTCTTCAATTTCCGCATAATGCTTTTTGGTGGTATTTACATCAGCATGCCCTAGGGTGTCAGCCACCAAATATATATCCCCTGTCTCCTGATACAAATTGGTACCAAAGGTGCTTCGCAGTTTATGGGGAGATATTTTTTTCATCGTAACACCCAAAGCATATTTTTTAACTAAATTTTGTACCGCCCGCACCGTAATCCGCTTTCCTTGGGAAGATAGAAACAATGCGTCCTCATTCTCTTCCTTTGTTATTGCATTCTTTCTTTCTTCCAGATATTCCTGTAGTGCCGTTTGTACCTCATCTCCGAAATAGAGGAAAACTTCATTTCCACCCTTGCGAATGATTTTTATAGCATTGTTCTTAAAATCTATATCTTTTATATTTATGCCGACACATTCGGAAACGCGCATGCCGGTTCCTAAAAGTAGCGTCGTTATAGCTAAATCCCTTTTTTTTGTTCGCTCATGATACACCTTTTGGTGATCCGAAAGCTTCCCTCCTGATTCAACGGCATCCAAAAAATCCGCCATTTCATTCACATCCAGACGAATTATTTGTTTATCATGAATTTTAGGGGTTTCCACGATAGTGGCAGGATTGGCTGTTACCTTCTTCTTCTTATAATAGTATTTGTACATAGAACGAATTGCTGCCAATTTCCGAGACTTACCTTTTTCATCATTGTGTAGTTCTGCACCGTTCTCAGGGTTCTCATAATCAGGCCTGATATAATAAGAAAGATACTCCATAAAGCAATCAATATCATCCGAGGTAATTTCATTCAAGCTTTCCACCGCCAGCTTTCCTCGTTCTATCCCTCCCAAGGTTCGATGCTCCTCAAAAAGATAGCGAAAAAAGATACGTAAATCATAGGCATATCCTAATCTTGTTTTTGTAGATGTGGTTTGGGCAATTCCACGGAAAAACTCCGCCAGAAAAGGTGGTAGCTCTTTTTGAATCTCCCGAAGTCGTATGGTCTCTATATTTTTTAACTTCTCATGATAAGTCGACATGGATTATATCTCCCCATTCCATCCCTTTAAATTGGAACGCTTGATGGCACCAAATACTTTTTCCTGAAGATTATCATAGTTTTTGGAAAGCTCCGCCAAAAGTTCCTTTGTTTCCTGTCGCTTTGTATTTCCATCTGCAAGGCAAGGATTTTTCACTATATTAATTTCGCTTTTCACAACAAAGCTCTTTGCCTCCCCTTCCGGAACATACATTAATGGACGTATGGAATAAATCTTCTTTCTGTCCAAATAACTCACAGGGGCAAAACAATTGATTCTGCCTTCATAAAATAAAGACATAAAAAAGGTTTCAACCACATCATCCTTATTATGCCCTAATGCCACCTTATTACAGCCCAGTTTCTCTGCTGCATCATTTAAGGCGCCTTTGCGCATTTTGGCACATAGTGAACATGGATTTGGCTCTTTTCTTTCATGAAAAACAATTTGACCAATATCCGTCTTAACAACGGTATAATGCACGCCAATTTTGTCACACAATTCCTGAATATCATCATACACAGCTCCTGGAAGCCCTAGGGAAACGGTAATTGCTTCTATCTCAAAATGCTTGGGATAAAACCGCTGTAAGTGTTTTAAGGCTAACAATAGGCAGATGCTGTCCTTGCCACCGGAAACACCAATGGCAATCTTGTCACCCTCATCAATCATATTGTAATCATCTACGGCACGACGCACGTAGCTAAGTAATTTTTGCAGTTTCATAAAGAAATTCTCCTCTTTCGATTTTTTGCTTATTCGTAATTATATCATAAAAGCGTAGAAATTTGGCAACAAACAGAGAAAACTCTAACGAGCTTAGAAGGCTTCTCTCTGTTTGCGCCCTTTTGCGGAGCAAAAGACCGAGAAGTCCGTGACT
>NZ_DALYUL010000018.1:53487-66375 GCF_031981185.1 Anaerotignum sp.
TAAAAGAGAATGGACAATGAACAGAGCGAACTCTAACGAGCTTAGAGGGCTTCTCTCTGTTTGCGCCCTTTTGCGGAGCAAAAGACCGAGAAGTCCGTGACTTCGAGGTTCTACGCTTTTAAAAGAGAATGGACAATGAACAGAGCGAACTCTAACGAGCTTAGAGGGCTTCTCCGTTTACCGCCTCTTTTATGGAGTGAAAGATGAATTTAAAAAGGCGCAGTTTCAGTGATTACTGCGCCCTCTTTTCATATGCTAAGTCTATCGTGGAGCATTCTCCACTGCCCCTTTAATCAACAAAGTGCATGCATTTCGATTAAACGGAAATACGCGGTTAAAATAGATATAATAAATCAGCATAGACCAATAAACCTCATATCCACCTTTGTCGTATTCCTCCTCGGTAGGGAAATAACCTGTACAACCATTGGTATAGCCACCAAAATAAAAAAATTCATTTCCTGTCAATGCTTGGGCCCGCAAAGCAAATTCACACATAATTTCATTTGCTACACCGCACAAACAACCATTTCCAAGGGAAAAATAGTGAATTTCAATGGTTTCTTTTTGGGTCTTAATACCACTTCTGTGCAATCTTAAAACCTCTGCTAACCACAAGGTGCCATCAATCCCTGCAAACTGTTCCGCCTCTTTGGCAATTTCCATGGCTCGTTCATAGGGAAGCATATCTGCAGATAAATCAAGCCTCGAAGTGCACATTCCCAACCGTTTGAAAGGAAGGGGTTCAATGTTATCAATTATTGTTAAAACCTGCTTCAATACTTCGTGAGCCATCAGGCCCATTGACTGCTCAGACCGAATAAAGCGCTGGTCCCCAGCATCCGGAGGGGTCAATGTGGAGGTAAAATATTTCGGTGCCACATTTCCTGATGCACCTTGGGTTACCATCACAGGGCATCCAAATCTTTGCCGTAAGGTATCTCGAACAGCACCAAAATAATCGGGAGATATGAGATAATTATCTGCCTTTAAAACATTTGCATGAGCCGTTAATCGCAAAAGCAATAATCTTAACTCACCACTTTTGGGATCCACTGCCTTAAAAATGCCAATTCTTCGATCCAAAGCGTTGTTATCCAATCTACGGTTTAAGCCAATATCCCCATAAGCATTCCCCCATGCCCCGTGAATGGGCGAAAGCTTCTTTAATGCTGAATTAACGGCTTCTTTTATTTGCCTGTCCACAAACATTGCATATTTGTTCTCAATGGTATCATTGGGCGCCGAATGGGTGTGGGAAAAACAAAGCATTACCTTTTCTTTCTCTACACCTAACGTTTTACCAATTGCTCTTCGTAAATTGTTACAATGATCCTTAGAAAAACCGATATGGTCAATGGCAATCAAGCAACATGTCTCTTTCCCATATTTCCACAGGGAAACCTGCCCTAAAAGCCTGCCCAAAACTCCTCTGGATTCCTCATCTTCACGACCAAAACTAATGGTCTGCACAGGTTTTTCTGGTGTAATATCCGCTTCCTCATATGCAAAAGAAACTGTATCATCTGTTTCATGTAATCTTTGATTTTTCATTGTACCTTACTCCTTTATTCTCATTAAGATAATAACCCTTTTCAGCTGGTAAATCGAAAATTCTTCTTAATAATAAAAGTGCAAAGTCATTTTAAATATCTACTCCATGCAAAAAATGTCTAAAATAACTTTGCATGGAGAAAATACAATGGTCAGCCTCATTCTAATCCCTACCTTTCTTTATTATTCTTATTTTAACATAATTTCTGCAAAATAAAAGTCTTTTTACACTAATATCGTCCCTCTCTACTAAACAAAAATTATAATTTATATTAATTTGTGTCGCATATACTTGACATTAAGTAAATTTTGTTTTAATATATGTCACAGAGGTGATGATATGGGAAGAAATATTTCAATTAAGGTTGCTCGAGCTCAGCTAGATATGACACAAAAACAGCTTGCAGAAAAAGTAGATATTTCAAGGCAGACAATGAATGCCATTGAACAGGGGGAATATAACCCTACCATAAAATTATGCAGAGCAATCTGTAAGGTTCTTGGCAAAACTTTAGATGAACTTTTTGGAGAGGATGATAACCATGAAACTACAAAATAATAACTTAGATGAAATGCAAGAAAAAAAACTTCTGCAAATAGAACATACAGGGTGCTGGCTGGCTTTTTGGGGACTTCTTGTCGCAATCTTAGTGCAAATACTTATATTCGATGAAGATGTTATTCGCTCTGTCGCCGGAGAATGGATTATTCTATTTTGTCTTTCCCTTTATATGTCCATCAGTAGTATGAAAAGCGGAATTTGGGATAGACGACTAAAGCCTACCTTAAAATACAATACAAATATAAGCCTTATTTCAGGCTTGGTTTGTGCCTTGATCTTTTCCATTTCCTCTTATATAAAATACCACGTTTTAATGGGTTCCATAGCAACAGGCATCTTTATGTTTATCTTCATATTTGCCGTCACCTTTTTCACTTTAAGTTTATCTGTAAAGATGTATCATAAAAGGATTCGTAAAATGGAAACCGACTGTGAAGATTAATTACGAGTTTCATGAACAGAAAAAGCGTATATAACTAAAGTTATCTCCACTTACGATTATCAGAAACAATCAAACACCATTTACAATCTTTTAGAGTTCCTAAGATAATCAATTTTAGATATAAAAAGCCCGTATACCCTGAAATTATTTTCAAGATATACGGGCTTCTTCTAACTATTAGACAGATATCAAGCTGGCTCATTTCTCAATTCAACGTAGAAAATCTGCATTGAACTATATTCATTATTTGCAAACCACTGCTGTACCTGAAACACTAACCATCAGCATCCCATTATCAGCTCCTAAAACCTCATAATCAACGTCCACGCCCACAATGGCATTGGCTCCCATGGCGTTGGCTCTTTTCATCATCTCTGCAATGGCTTGCTCCCTTGCATTGATTAATTCGTCCTCATAAGTACCGGATCTTCCGCCAAAAAAATTGCTCAAACCAGCAACCATATCCTTCACGAAGTTTACCCCTGCAACGACCTCGCCAAAAACAATGCCCTGATAAGATATAATTTCTTTGCCTTCAATACTATTTGTTGTTGTAATAATCATTTTATTATCCCTCTCTTTTTCTCTTTTTTATTTTAGTAAATCACCCTATGCATTCGTGCCCCAAAGGGCATTAATGCAAGCCCTGCAAATTTAAAATGCTGAATGCCAAAGGGAATCCCAATTATGGTTACACAGCATAAAACGCCTAATGCCAAAGAACCTATGGCCAACTCAAGGCCACACAACAAAATCCAAATTACATTTAAAAACACTGAGCCTGAGTTTAAATTACCGTAATAAATTTCAGTTCCAAAAGGCCAAATCACCATTTCTGCAAATTTAAAGCACTGCAACCCAATGGGTATTCCTATGATTGTGATACAGCAAACTATTCCCGCTAGGAACCAACCAAGTGCACTAAGAAGTCCACCAAATATCAGCCAAAGAATATTCCCCAATACGCTCATTGTCCTTTTTCCTCTCTATAAAATACTCTATAATAATCAACGACCTTTTCATAATCCAGTGATGATAGAACTTCATATCCCGCCTTTGTAAGCCCATATACACCCTTTTCAATTCTTTCAAACCATTGATAGGCATTGCTCCTAAGATTAGAAGCATACTTATCGTCCTTTCCCAATTCTCTTAGGGCTTTTATTGAAATCTGCCCAAAAGCCTCTATCATACAACAAAGCTCAATGGCTCTTTCCCGATAAGCAGTCATAATTTTTTTCCGTGTCATGCCACCCACATTTTCAGCCACATGACGATTCTCCAACTCAGCCATGAGACGCTCCTGCTTCTTTCGGTTTTTCCGAATCATGCTGTCCGCTGGTTCTAAAATTACATCAACTGTTTGCATTGGGCTGTCCAGTGCAACCGTTATCAGCCCAAGCTCCAACCGTTTTAAAAGCCTCAGCATGTCTTTCCATGCGCGTTCTCTTTGCCCCTTCTGTGGTCTAGGAATGGCCACAAAGACTTCATCCGTCAGACTCTGCCGCTCTAAAGCCTGGTAAACTAACTTTAAGTTAAAACTTTTTTTCAACTCTATAATCACGGTTTTCCCTTCCTTTACTGCGGCAATATCGCAATGCTTTACTTCCGCCTGCACCTGAAAACCTTGATTCTCCAAAAAAAAACGAATGGGCCCATATAAATCTGTTTCCTTTATGCTCATGCCTATCTTCCTTTAGCCATAAATGCTTCAATATCCGCCACGGTTCTGATTAAATCTTTCGTCATAACTTCACAACCATCTTCTGTAACCAAAACATCATCCTCAATACGAATACCGATTTCCCATTCTTCAATGTATAACCCCGGTTCCACAGTCAGCACCATGCCTGCCTGTAGATTTCTGTCCATATACCGGCCAATATCGTGGGTTTCCGCTCCTAAATAATGACTTACCCCATGGTAATAGTATTTCGCTACATCTTCCATGGTCTCTACCAATCCAATTCTTTTGAGCTCCTCAAGATAATGCTCTTTTAAAACCTCATTTAGCCGTGGAAAAGGCACTCCAGGGCGAATGGTTTCAATTACTTTTTGATGCCCTGCCAAGACAATATTGTAAACCTCTTTTTGTCTTTCAGTAAATTTTCCATTCACAGGGAAGGTGCGGGTTATGTCTCCGTTATACCAATCCACCTGAGCACCCGCATCCAATAAAATCAAATCACCATCCTTGGTTTTTTGATTGTTTGCAACATAATGGAGGATGGTGCCTCTTTTTCCTGCCGCTGCAATGGTTTGAAAAGCCTTTTGCTGCACACCTCTTTTGGTTAGCACAAAATCGTAATAGGCCTCAATTTCATACTCCATCATCCCAGCACGGGCATGCTCCATCATTGCAAGAAACCCCTCTTGGGTAATTGCCATTGCCTGACGCATACGTTCCAATTCCCAATCTTCTTTGATAAGACGTAAATCACTGAAAATCGGATAAAGATTTCCTAGGGTCACAGCAGGATATTGTTCCCGTAATTCCTTGGCAAAGGAAAGCCCAGTGCTAGGCAAAGCATTCCAATCTCTATTTTCTAAGTCCAGATAAACTGTATTGATGTTATGCTTAAAAATAAACTCTGCAAAATCCTTCCGAAAGCTGTCGATAAACCCAATATCTTCTATTTCTGATTTATCTCTGGCTTCCTCAACCGTTATATTTGCCCCCACCCATTTCGCCAAAATACCGTTATCTCTGGGGATGTATAAGGTAGTTGTTACGCCTGTAGTTGTCTTTGCCAGAAAGAATACACAGTTTTCCCGTTCTATTCCTGTAACATAATAAAAATTTCTGTCCGGGGAAAAAGGGTACTGCTCATCACCTCGCTTGTAGGGTGCCTGCCCTGCAAAAACAATTGCAACACTGTTTTCTGTTAACCGCTCTATTAATTTATCTCTATTCTTTTGAGAGCTTACCATTTGAAACACCAAGCCTTTCTCCTTTATTTTATCACAATTTATTATTTCAGCTTCTAAGAAAACCAGTTAAAAACCGAAAGATTTCATTAATTTTATTCTTTATCGCACTTTAAAGAATTTCACCCACCAATGGGCAGGAATCCTTTATTATATTACCCAAAATCAATATCCCATTCCGACTTTTATATCTTGTAAGATTTTTATTTTCATACAATTGGGCAATTCTAATTATGAAATCAACTATCAAAAGAAACTATTTTGCAAAATAAAAACCCAATGCTTGTAAAAAAGATAAGATTTTCTCTCTTTCTCCCATTAATTTACCCTGAACCCCTCCATCTTTGCCACCGCCCTTACAATCAAAGGAGGTTTTCAATTCCTCTACAATTTTTTTGGCATCCATTTTTCGACTTACCAGTACAAAAGCAAATCCATCCTCAGAAGGTGTCATAACAATAGCCCTGCCATGGTTTTTTTCCACTGCTAAATCAGCCAGTGATGTCATGTCTTTTCCACTTAGCCCATCCTCTACCATCAATATAGAATCTGCATCCATTGGCAACTTTTCAATTCGGTGCAGAAATACCTGCCATTTCCACTTTTTCAATTCTTGAATAAATCCATCTTTTTCTGATAAAAGCTTTTGTACCCCAACGCCGATTTTCTCCTCTTGAACAGAAAGTGCTCTGCCTACCTCTTTGGAAGCCTGTTGAATTTTCTGAAAATAAGCCAAGCCTCTTTGTCCGCAAAGCAGTTCCAATCGGGTTCCACCCTTATAATTCTGAGCCCCAACAATTTTAATAATCCCTATCTCTCCCGCTAACCTTACATGGGTTCCACAGCAAGCACAACAGTCAAATTCTCCTGCTTTGACAATACGAACCTCACCTGCCAGCTCAATCTTACTGCGGTAAGCTAAGCCTTCCAGCTCTTCTTTCTCAGGATACGTTATCTCAATGGGTGTATTTTCCCAGATAGCTTGATTTGCCCTCTCCTCCAGCCAATTTAAGTCCTCCAAAGGGATTTGGGCATTAAAATCAATGGTGATTTCCTCTCGCCCCATATGAAAACCAACATTATCACAATGATATTTTTTGCAGATAATGCCCGATAAAATATGTTCTCCGGAATGGTTCTGCATCAAATCAAAACGGTGTGCCCAGTCAATCTTTCCCTCTACTTCAATCCCAACAGTCAAGGGTGCTTCCGTATAATGAATAACTTCTCCATGCTTCTCATGTACATCAAATACGGTAACTCCGCCCAAGGTTCCTTTATCCCCAGGTTGCCCTCCTCCTTCGGGATAAAATAACGTCTGATTTAAAACAATATGATAGCCTTCTTTGCTTTTTTCACAAGAAAGCACAGTCCCCTTAAATTCGGTGTTATACCCATTCTGATAATATAATTTTTCAGTCATTTTTTTGCCTCCTGTCATACTTTACCACAGTATATCACGCTTTTATCCTCAAGAAAAGGCTAGTCATTCTCCTGGATTCTTTCATACAGATGTTTGTCAGTTAAAGCAATCACCTTCAATTTCCTTAGTGCTCCTCGTCTATTTACAGAGCAGGCAGTTTTCTCTTGGTACAAAAAAAGCAGGTCTGTTCCTTGGAACAATTCCTGCTTTTCATTATGGGTAATTATTTTTTAATAATAAATCCTATGGCAACTGTACCCGGCCCCGAATACGTGCCTACCACCGGGCCTATAAAGCCGTCAAGAGAATTAGATATATCGTAGTCCTCGGCAAAACAATCCTTTAAAACAGTCAAATTTTCTTCCGCAGCACCATGGCAAAACATAATGGGATAATTCTCATCTACACCATGGGTCATTGCAAGCTCTTTCATCATGGTAATCATTTTTTTCTTACCTTTTGCTTTTGCAGAATTGATTACCAGACCGTTTTCTACCGTTAAGATTGGATGCAAATTCAGCATTGTGCCCACAACTGCAGCGGCACCGGATAATCGTCCCCCTTTTCTAATATATTTCAGGGTTTCTATTGCGGCATAAATTCTGGCTCTTCCGGACAATTCACTGATTTCTTTCGATAATTCCTCTGCCGTTGCTCCCGCCTTTGCCCTCTTTGCCGCTATTTCAACCAAAAGCCCCAAAGAACTGCATACTTGATTGGTGTCAATAATCCATATTCTATCACTACCAATGGTTGACTTGGCAATATTGGCTGACTGCACAGTACCACTCAACTTACTGCCGATTAATATACAAACAACGTCGTTGCCATTATCTAAAGCTGTTTGAAAGGCCTCTTCAAAGGAATGGGGGGTAGGCTGGGCTGTTGTGGGAATTTCAGGATTTGTACGTAGATGATGATAAAATTCCTCTGCTGTGAGGTTTTCGCCATCAATAAATGTTTCTTCTCCAAAATGAACCGTTAAGGGAACACATATAACACCAATTTCCTCTAATCTCTTATGAGGTAAATCACAAGTACTATCCGTAATAATCTGTACCATATTTCTCCTCCTTTATAAAACGTTATAAAACGTAAATAGCATAAATGAATATGTTTTCTTCATATTAATTATAATAGTTTTTAAAACCGCGTCAACTGTTTTTTAATAATGAATCAGGGGATATTTGGGAATAAGTAATTGCCTTGCCAATATAAATCCTTCTTCTGGAAAACAATGAAGATAAAGAAGCCCTAGAACGTTTTCATTCTAGGGCCAAGCAAAACAGCAGTTTTTTTATTCAATTATTTCTTCTATCATTTCTGCTTTCTTTTCTTCTTCATCAATTTCTTCATTCCTTCTTTTTAGTAAGTAAACACCACAAAGCAGCATAGCTACTGCTACAATAATTCGACCTGTATTGCGATTCATTCGCCATGCCAAATCCCATAAAAACCCGTTGAAAAAAGGATCTAACAGGTTCATAAAGATTTGAGCCAACATGCATAAGCTCCATAGAATGAAGGCTATTGCAATAATTTTTTTATTTCTTTTCAAAAACTCATCCGCATTTGCCATGTCAGAATCTTGAAAAAAGAAATAACGGTCCTTTTCCTCTAAAAACTCGTCTTCCGGCATACTCCGCAGGTTGTGGGTATGAAAAAAACTAAAAAACCAAACTACTGGTGCAACTGCCCAAAGAAACTCTACTCCCGTCCAACCACCAATGGCTCCCACTCCAAAAAACAGAATCATTAAACTGATTCCCTGTTTGTAAAGACCCATATACATTTCACCTGCTCCCGGCACTAGAGAACAGCAAAAAGTAAAGAAAGGACTTTTCTTGTTTTTCATTATAAATACCTCCAAATAATTATTTATGATTTCTTTTATTTAATCATAGTATAACGCCTTCTTCTTTGTATTTTTTTTACACTTTATTAAGATTCTATAAATCTTCATAAAAAAGCTCTTATTTTTAAGTAAGTGCCGCTAAATACTATAGCCAAAACCTAAAATTTTGCTCATAATCGATTGAAACCCGCATATCAATGCGGGTTTCAACAAAACTTATATTATATTCTTATATGGATCAGACTCCCACTTACACAATTTTAAATAGAAAAAGTGCAGTTCTTATGATCTATCCACGCTTTCATATCTAACTTATAAGGGGGTACTTTCTGGCTCATTCTCCAGAAATTTTTCAATTACTGCCCAGAGCTCATCGACTCCCGTTTTTTTCTCCCCCGAAAAAGGTATTAATACATCCTCAGGGCCTAGATTCAATGCCTTGCGAATAACCGATAACTGCTTTGGAATCTGGCTGCGATTCAACTTATCCGATTTGGTCGCCGCAATAATGATGTCATAACCGTAATGCTTCAACCATTCATACATCATTACATCATTTTTGCCTGGTTCATGGCGCAGATCCAGTAAAAGAATAATGGCCCCAAGTTCTTCACGTTTGCCCAAATATTCCTCAATCATTTTGCCCCATTTTTCAATTTCCGTTTTAGGTGCTTTGGCATAACCATACCCGGGTAAATCCACAATATACATTTGCCCGTTCACATCATAAAAATTGATTGTTCTTGTCTTGCCCGGATTGGAACTGGTTCTCGCCAACGCTCTACGGCCTAGCATGGCATTAATCAGGGTAGACTTCCCCACATTTGATTTGCCGGCAAAGGCAATTTCTAACCTGCCATCCACAGGATAGTGAGAAAAATTCGTTCCGATTGCCGCCAAAGAAGTTTCTTTTACTTCCATATCTCCGCTCCCTTCACCAACGCAACCTTTAATACATCTTCCATGGTTTTGGCCAAAATGAACTCAATGCCATCTTTAATTTCGTCATTGATTTCTGTCAAGTCCTTTTCGTTTTCCCAAGGAAGAATCACCGTCTTTATGCCTACCTTCTTTGCAGCAAGTACCTTTTCTTGCAGCCCACCAATGGGAAGCACTCTGCCTCGAATGGTAACCTCTCCCGTCATAGCAACATCATGATGCACTTCCTCTTTGGTTAAAGCAGAAAGAATGGCTGTAGCCATGGTAATACCCGCAGAAGGACCATCCTTTGGCGTTGCCCCTTCGGGGATATGTATATGAATGTCATTCTTTTTATAAAAATCAGGTGCCAGTCCAAATGTTATGGCTTGTGCGCGGATATAGCTGATAGCGGCTTCCGCCGATTCCATCATTACCTTTCCAACATTTCCAGTAAGCTTAAATTTTCCTTCCCCTTCCATGGCATTCACCTCAATGGAAAGAGTGGTTCCTCCCGCCGCTGTCCATGCTAAACCACGAACAATACCAACCTGCGGCTTTGTGTATATTTTATCTTTTCCGTATTTTCTTTTTCCAAGGATACTTTCCAAGGTTTTGGCAGAAACAGTTACACTTTTCACTTCGCCTGATAAAATCTTCTTTACTGTTTTTCTGCAAATTTCACCGATTACTCTCTCCAGCTGTCTCACCCCAGCCTCCCTGGTGTAGCCATCGATGATATTTTCTAAGGCATCATCCTTAAATTTGATCTGTCCTGGGGTTAATCCGTTCCGCTTGCACTGCTTTTCAATGAAGTGCTCCTTTGCAATATGCAATTTCTCCTGAGAGGTATAGCTCCCCAGAGATATGACTTCCATTCTATCCAAAAGTGGTCGGGGAATGCTATCCAAACTATTAGCAGTACACATAAAAAGAACTTTTGAAAGATCATAAGGCAATTCAATGAAGTGATCACGGAAAGTGCTATTTTGTTCACCATCCAACACCTCTAGCAATGCCGCCGCAGGATCTCCGTTATGAGAAACACCCAGCTTATCAATTTCATCCAAAAGCATCAGTGGATTAATTGTACCAGCTTGCTTCATGGCGTTGATAATTCGACCGGGCATTGCCCCTATATAGGTTTTTCTGTGCCCTCTAATTTCCGCCTCATCCTTTATACCGCCAAGAGACATTCTGATGTACTTACGATCTGATGCTCTGGCAACAGAACGAGCAATGGAAGTTTTTCCGATCCCCGGAGGTCCAACCAGGCAAAGAATTGTAGGCCTTTCCTCAGGAACATTTTTTCTCACTGCCAAATACTCCAAAATTCGTTCCTTTACTTTTTCCAACCCATAATGGTCTTCATTTAAAATTCGCTCAGCCTCAGCCAAATCAAAACTCTCTTGGGTTGTTTCTATCCAAGGCAGGCTCAATAGCGTTTCGATATAATTTCTGGACACATTAGATTCGGGAGATGTAACAGGAATTCGCAGCATTCTAGTAATTTCTTTTTCAATTGCTGTTCTTACAATCTCAGGGGGATTCTTTTCCTCCAGTTGCTTGCGGTATTTATCAGCATCGGCGCCGACTCCGTCCTTATCTCCTAATTCTTCTTGGATTACCTTCATTTCTTCCCGAAGATAATATTCTCTCTGGTTTTGCTCAATACGTGATTTTGTTTTACTCTCTATTTCTTTCTTAATTGTTAAAATATCTTTTTCATTCTGCATAATCTCCAATACTGTTTCCAACCGTTCCATGGGATTAAGCATTTCAAGAATTTTTTGCTTACGCTCATAGGAAATTTCAAGCCCTGCCGCAATCAAATCTGCCAGCTTGCCTGGCTTGGAAGCAGCTTCTACACTGCTCAGAAGGTCTGTGGCGGTACTATTGGGCACATACTTCGTATATTCCTCATAATTTTGAATTGCCACACGCATATATGCCTTTAAATAGTCATCAGGCTCATCTGGCAAATCCTGTTCCAATGGTGTAATTTCTGCATAATCAGAAGAAGTTTTTGTCCAAATACTTTCTAGGCGTCCCCTTTCCTTCCCCTCTACAATAACATGCGTCATATTACCGGGAAGCTTAAGCACCTGTTTTATTATGCATACGGTACCAATTGTATATAAATCCTCTTGTTCCGGATTGGGTGTTTGAGGGTTAATTTGTGTAGCTAAAAACACTTGACCACCATTCTTTTCTGCCTCAGCAACGGAATCTAAAGACCGGGTTCTGCTGACAGGAAAGCTAATTGCCATATGGGGGAAAACTGTCAATCCACGTAACGCAATAATCGGTATTTTAATTGTCTCTTTTTTCTCCATTCTTTCACCTCTGTTTTCTAACCTTATCTAGGGTATATTGCATTTAAAGATAAGCGGAAATCCAAATAAAAATATAAGTCCTTCATTTCTTTTAATCTTAAAAATGAAAAACTTTCTAATCCAAATTTATGAACGTATACGAAAACATTTTTGTTCTCTTTATATTCCAAATGTCCCCAAATACATATCGTTCCCAACGGAAACTTTCAAATATAAAAATATTCTTTTTTATGACCGTTGTTCCAAACAAAAACCATCTTGATAAACGGATACAAATGCACGGCAATATTCCTTCTTTTCATTCACCACTTAAAGGAATATATATGATTAGACATAACTTCTTTTCTTCCAATTTATCTATAGGTACCCACTCCTATTTAGAAATAGGTACCCATTGAAATCCAATTGCAACAGACCGCTTAAATTCGAGTTTCTCCGCTAAAACTTTACATATTATACCCTAAATTATCGCTTCGGTCAAATAACCAAGTGACTTTTCCCCAAACTTACCATGAATTCCCCTCTTGCGCAGTCAAAATTCCGCTTTCATCCACATACCCGTTGTTTTCCCCTTTTCGGAATATCTTTTCTAAAAGCTCATCCACATTTTCTAAAGGCTCCACGGAGATGCTTAACTTTGAAAAAGCATCTCTCCAATTTTCCTTTGGAATAAAGGCTCTTTGTACGCCTGCCTCCTCCGCTGCAGCAAGTTTATCTGAAACACCACCAACGGGCAAAACTTGTCCTCTCAGCCCAATCTCGCCTGTCAGCGCGATCTCCCCATCTACCGGAGCGCCAGTAAAAGCAGAATACACGGCTAAGAACATAGCAACACCCGCCGAGGGGCCATCAACGGGAGTTCCTCCCGGA
>NZ_DALYUL010000019.1:0-9414 GCF_031981185.1 Anaerotignum sp.
AGGACTGCAACTACTTCATCCTTGAGGTCTTCTTTCAATCTGGTGGATTCGCCAATCAGCTCAAGGCCTACATTCTGAACCTTGCCGCTTCTTTGCTCTATTACTACAAAAATACCTTTGCTCATAGGTGTTTCCTCCTTAAATTTTTCAGCATGTCCCTAAGCATAGCCTAGCTTGCCTAGAGAACGCCTCGACCGTTTGCCGCCTAAAAATCTTTTTTCACGGCACATTTATGTAAAAGAAAAATCACGCTACCTTAATTAGATAATGAACTTCTCTTCCAATTTATTCACAATTGCTTCTACAGCCTGTTCAGGTGTAAGGTCGTTTAATACGGTACCTGCACCCTTCATTTCCTTTGTGAAGGATTTGTATACGTTTGTAGGAGAACCCTTCAAACCAATCATATCCAACTCCAAACCAGCCTTCAATTCTTCAAAGCCAATGGTTTTGATTTCTTTGGTGTATGCTTCGAATACGCCGCCAACGGACATATATCTAGGCTCAGCCAATTCTGCAATAGCAGTCAAAAGACAAGGTGTTTTTACCTTAACAATATGGTAGCCATCTTCAAACTGTCTTTTTACAGTAACATAATCTGCTCCCGCATCTACCAGTTCTTCTACATAAGAAACCTGAGGCAAGTGCAATTTTTCTGCGATCTGAGGACCAACCTGAGCTGTGTCACCATCGATAGCCTGACGGCCTGTAATAATGACATCATAGCCAACTTTATCTAAAGCTGCTGCCAAAATGCCGGAAGTAGCATATGTATCGGAACCACCGAATTCTCTAGCGGAAACCAAATAAGCTTCGTCACAACCCATAGCCAATGCTTCTCTCAAAGCAACATCTGCCTGAGGAGGGCCCATGGAAACAACGGTCACAGTACCACCCAATTTTTCTTTCAATGTCAAGGCAGCTTCAATGCCTGTCTTGTCATCGTGGTTAATAATGGAGGGAACACCGTCACGAATCAGTGTGCCTGTTTTTGGATCAATCTTTACTTCTACGGTATCAGGTACCTGCTTGATACAAACAACTATTTTCATAGGAAAAGTTTCTCCTTTCATATTTTGGAATCTTTAGGATTGTTTTCTTACATTGGAAAACACATCTGTCAACAAAATTATTTCAAGCCTAACCAGCTGGAGATAACCATTTTTTGCACTTCGGATGTACCTTCGTAGATTTCTGTGATTTTTGCGTCACGCATCATTCTTTCCATAGGATAATCTCTTGTATAACCATATCCGCCGAATAATTGAACGCATCTTCTTGTTACATCGCTTGCTGTAGAGCCTGCCATATATTTTGCCATAGCAGAAAGGTGGCTGTAAGGTCTATGGGCATCTTTTTCACAAGCTGCTTTGTAAATCAAAAGCTTTGTTGCTTCTACCTTTGTTGCCATATCAGCCAATTCAAACTGTGTGTTCTGGAACTGACCGATTTTCTTTTTGAACTGCTTTCTTTCCATTACATATTTAACGCACTCTTCAATTGCGCCTTCTGCGATACCCAATGCCTGAGAAGCGATACCAATACGGCCGCCATCCAATGTCTGCATTGCAATTTTGAAGCCCTGTCCTTCTTTACCCAAAAGATTTTCTTTAGGGATACGGCAGTTTTCCATAATCAGATCGCAAGTTGCGGAACCACGAATACCCATTTTTCTTTCTTTTTTGCCGATAGAGAATCCGGGTGTATCTTTTTCCACGATAAATGCGGAAATACCACGGTTGCCCTTTGCTTTATCTGTCATTGCGATAATCACGTAGATTTCTGCATAGCCTGCATTTGTAATGAACACCTTTGTACCATTCAATACATATTCATCGCCATCCAGCTTTGCTGTTGTCTGCTGCATGGAGGAATCAGTACCTGCACTGGGCTCAGTTAAACCAAAAGCACCCAATTTTTCACCCTTAGCCAAAGGTACCAAATATTTCTGCTTCTGCTCCTCAGTACCGAACATATAGATTGGGCCAGCACACAAAGATGTGTGGGCAGAAACAATTACTGATGTTGTTGCGCAAACCTTGCCAAGCTCTTCCACTGCCATCGAGTAAGATAAATAATCTCCGCCAGCGCCGCCATATTCTTTAGGGAAAGGAATACCCATAAACCCGAATCTTGCCAGCTTGCTTATCGATTCCACAGGAAATCTTTCTTCTTCATCAAGCTCTTCTGCCAAAGGTTTAACCTCTGTTTCGGCGAACTTTTTGTAAAGATCTCGCAGTAAAACGTGCTCTTTAGAATAGCCAAACTCCATAAACTTGTTCCTCCTTAAATCATTTTCATATTTAGCATACTAAATTGTTATTTCTCTAACGATTATATATTATCAGCAATTACCGTGCCAAACAAGCCCTTTACTGATTTTACGCCTAATTCTAAATTTAATGATAGATAATTGTTGCAATAAATGTTAGAATGTAACAAAGTAATTGTTATAATATTAATTTCTCACAAAATTGAGGTGTAACTATTATGAAACTGACAAAAAAGCTGTTTTTATCTCTAGATATTCTCCCTGATGTGCTGCATCAATGATGGAGTAAATGTGGTAGATACGGAAGGTATTCTTGTTTATGTAAATGAAATTAGTGCAAATTATGCGGGAAAACCCAAGGAAGAGATGATTGGCAAACCAATTACGGATTTTTACCCCGCGGCAGTCCTTTTGACTGTTCTGGAAGATCGAAAGCCTGTATTGGATAAAACCATACACTTTGTTCCCCCCAAAAAATATATTGTTAACTCCTATCCAATTTTTCTCAGAGGTAAATTTCTAGGAGCTTTTTCTGTTTTTCAGGATATTCAGGAACTGGATCAGCTAAACAGCAAAATCAAGCAGTTAGAAATACAGGTGAAACTTACCAGACCTGAAGGTGATTTTAACCACGTGGTTCATCTTGGCACCATGCAAAATGTGTACAAGCAGGCAAAAAAAATTGTTGGCTCTTTAGGTGGTCCCCGTCATTCTATAATTACAGGGGCATCGGGCACCGGCAAAACCATGCTCGCAAATTTAATTTATAACTATGCCAAAGAGATTGGCGTAATCAGCAAAAACGCACCTTTTATTGAAATCAATTGTGCGCAGTTTACAAACCCAGATATTGCCGCCGTGGAGATTTTTGGTTCTGTAGAAGGGGCATACACTGGTTCTAAGAAGAAGAAAGGCCTTTTTGAGCAGGCAAATGGTGGGATTCTATTTTTAGATGAAGCCCATACCATTGAAAATTATCAAAACCTACTGTTAAAAGCCATAGAATCGGGGAAAATCCGCCGAATTGGCGATACAAGAGAGGTGGATATCAACGTTATTGTCATTGCCGCATCCACCAAAAACCTTCATGAAGTCTTTCTTCCTGAGCTTTATCAGCGATTGGGACAATATGAAATGTATTTACCCTCCTTGCAAGAGCGTTCTTTAGAAGAAAAGGAGCAGCTATTCATGCACTTTGTGAAAAAATATGAAACTGCTGTTTGGGAAGCGAGAAAAATTCACTATCACGTGGTGTTTACGCCTCAGGCAAAGCATGCTTTATTAAATGCCGTTTATCCCAGAAATATCCGACAAATGCGAGATGTTATCAATTATAGTATTGACGCCTCCTCCCCGTTAATTGAGGATATTGGGGAAAAAACCGATATTACCACCACCGTTGGACTGGAACATATTCCCTTTGATGTGTCTGATAAATCGGAGACAGAAAAAAATGATTCCCTGCCCCCCACAAATAAAATAACTGAGGATGTTGCCCAATTTATTTTTGAACGATACCAAAGCGGGGATGGTCCAAGAAAAATTTCCAATCGCCTGACTGAAATGGGATACGACCTACCCTATTATAAAGTGGCTTACTACCTGAAAAAAGAAAATAACCAAGAAGGGAATTCAAAATGATGAAAAATAAACGGGGCAAAAAGCATGTACGAAAATGCATAAATTTTAGCATTTTGCTTATGAGTTTCTACTTATTTACTGGAATTGTTTATGCCGCTCCTTCTACTCCATCTGTTTATATAAATAATCAGAATGTCCCCTTTTCAACAGTATCAGGCTATCCCTTTACGGATAACAACGGGCGGATGCAGGTACCTCTACGGGCCACAATGGAAGCCTTTGGCTGTGAAACTGCTTGGAGCGAAGCAGAAAAAACAGTTACTTTAAAAAAGGATAATACCACGGTACAGGTTCCCATTGGGAAGGCTTATTTGGTCATAAATGATAAGCAAAAGACTACAGATACTGCCGCTCTAGTGAAAGACGGACGCACCTATTTGCCAATTCGATCTGTTTTAGAAGCCTTTGGTGCAAAAGTCAATTGGGATACAAAAAAGAATATACTGGTTATTACACAAGAAAACGATGGAGAACTAGCGGTGCATTTTATTGACGTAGGGCAAGGAGATGCCATTTTGATCGACAATAAAGATTTTGAAGTGCTTATTGATGGGGGAAATAATAAGGATGGGAAGGCCATCGTAACCTATATAAAAGAATTCATTGCTGGAAATCTGGATTTGGTGATTGCTACCCATCCCGATGCAGATCATATTGGCGGTTTAGATGATGTTATCAAGGCTTATGATGTATCTAAAATTATCGATAGCGGCGCCACCAAAGATACAAAAACCTATCAGGATTACTGGCAAGCCGCCCAAAACGAACCAAAATGCAAAGTATTATATGATGATGACATGGTTATAGATTTGGGCTATGGAGCAACAATAAAAATCATTGAGACTGGGGATAACTATAAGGATGTTAATGACAATAGTGTTGTGGCACAATTGAATTATAGGGAAATTTCAGTTTTATTTACCGGAGATATGGAACAGGAAGCTGAAGCCGCTTCTCTTTCTAAATTTGGTAAAGTAAACGTATTAAAAGCGGGGCATCATGGCTCCAAAACCTCTTCATCCCAAAGATTTTTAGACGTATTAAAACCAGAATACGTGATAATTTCTGCTGGAAAGGAAAACAGCTATGGACATCCCCACAAAGCTGTTTTGGAACGTTATTTTAACAATGGCGCTACCGTTTACGGTACTTTCCGTAGTGGCACAATTGTTATGAAAACCAATGGACACAGCCTATCCTTTCAAACAAACGACCCTGTTACCTTAGGGGATGCAGGGGATAAAAAACAAACCCTTGCGAGCTAGATCGAGAAGCTTGCAGGGCCTTGTCCTCAAACTGTGGGCATGGCATTGCCACCCTTAGCTATACTTAGGGTAGATGGTGCATATTTGCCATTTCGTCTTGACCCATTGGGGGTGTCTACATTGTAGATGCCCTATTTTTATTACTAGGACGAAATGAAGTCAATTACCTTCCTTTTCAAAATTGTGCTTTAAGGGGATTACGAAAAAACAAAATTAAAAAAGGGCGTCGACTTTATCGACACCCTAGGATCTCTTTTATTAATTTTCTGGTCTTGAGATTTAAAACCAATTAGATAACGACCAAAGGTTATAGTTCTTCATCTATTGCTTTCTTTTCTCCGTTTAATATCTCCATAAATTCATCCCCAGTTATGGTCTCTTTTTCCAGAAGATATGCCGCAATTTCGTCCATTTTTCCTCTATTTTCAGAGATAATGGCATAAGCCTTGTCATGGGCTTCTCGAATCATTTCTATGACCGCTTTATCAATTTTAGCGGCAGTTTCATTGGAGCATGCCAACGTAGTATCACCGCCTAAATATTGATTATTCACGGTTTCCAAAGCAACCATACCAAACTCATTGCTCATACCATAGCGGGTAATCATGGCTCTTGCCATTCGGGTGGCCTGCTCAATATCATTAGAAGCCCCAGTGGTAACGGAATTAAAACAAATTTCTTCTGCCACACGTCCCCCAGTTAGGGTTGCAATTTTATTAAAAGCCTTCTCCTGATCCATGAGGAAAAATTCTCCTTCATCCACCTGCATGGTGTAGCCAAGGGCACCTGAAGTTCTGGGGATGATAGTAATTTTGTGAACCGGTGCCGAATTTTTCTGTTTTGCCGCAACCAAGGCATGTCCTACCTCGTGATAGGCAATAATTTCTTTTTCGTGCTTAGAAACAACGGCACCCTTTCGCTGATAACCTGCTAAAATCACCTCTACGCTCTCTTCTAAATCATTTTGACTTACTTTAGAACGACCCAAACGAACAGCACGCAGAGCACCTTCATTGATAATATTTGCAAGCTCAGCACCGGATGCGCCGGCAGTTGCCCTGGCAATAGGGCCAAAATCAATATTATCGTCCATGGTTACTTTTTGCGCATGGACTTTTAAAATAGACTCTCTACCTTGTAAGTCAGGTAATTCCACAGGAATACGTCTATCAAAGCGTCCTGGACGCAACAATGCTTTATCCAACGTTTCAGGTCTGTTTGTAGCCGCCAGAATAACTACTCCTTTTTTGCCGTCAAATCCATCCATTTCCGTTAAAAGCTGATTTAATGTCTGCTCCCTTTCATCATTTCCGCCCATACCATTTCCGCCATCACGCTTTTTACCAATTGTATCAATTTCATCAATAAATACGATACATGGCGCTTTTTCGTTGGCCTGCTTAAATAAATCCCTCACCTTGGCAGCACCCATACCAACAAACATTTCAACAAACTCCGAGCCGGATATGGAGAAAAAAGGTACATTTGCTTCCCCGGCAACCGCTTGTGCCAAAAGGGTTTTTCCTGTTCCCGGAGGCCCTACCAATAAGGCACCCTTGGGCATTTTTGCTCCCACCACTGTATATTTAAATGGGTTGTGAAGGAAATCAACAATTTCGGTAAGGGCTTCCTTTGCCTCGTCCTGACCTGCCACATCCACGAATGTCTTGCCTGTTTGGGCTTTCACATAAACTTTCGCACTGGATTTACCAAAGGACATGGCGTTACCACCCATGCCACCCATTTTGCCCATCATCTTGCTCATAACAAATCGCCAGAACAATGCAAATACAACTAACATCACCACAGTACTAATGAGGGGAGAAAATTGTTTTGGCTTTACCTCGTTAAACTTAACCCCGGCTTTGTCCAAACGGTCAACGAGCATGCTATCATCCATACGACTGGTTACATAAACCTTCTCTGGTTGAACTCCAGTTTCCCCATCTGTGGTTCCTTTTAAAATAAAATATATATTATCTTCATTTACTTGTACTTCACTAACATTTTCCTTCTTTAGATCACCTAAAAATACATCATAGCTAACCTTTTCCATTGCATCCTTTGTAAACAAAGGCAATAAAAAGGTATTAAATAGAAACATGGCCAGCAAAGCCAATATCCAATAATATATAAACGGCTTCTTTTTATTCTCCATATCGTTCACTCTCTTTCTTTTCTTCCCAAGGTAACAAAAATCTTTGTTATGTATTTTCGCCAATTACCGCTTTACATTTGTACTTTTCTAACCAGTCATTTACATAGAATTCAAATTTTCTTTTATCTTTTCGAGAACCTTATAAAATATCATCCATTCTTCGTCCAAAATATTTTCGGTCATTTTCTGTTCCATGAAGCAAAGCTGCTGCAAGATATCTCGGTAAAGGCAATTTGCTTCTTCTGTTAGGGTTATTTTTTTTAGCCTTGCATCATGGGCAACGCTTTGTCTAAGAATATATCCCTTTCTCTCCAAAATTTGAAGAATTCCCGAAACGGTCGACCTTCTGATGTTAAAATCCGCTTCTAAATCCCTTTGAAAAATATCTTTATCTTGATTATCATAAAGATAGTGCATAATCCAAATCTGCATAGTTGTTAATTTTTCTGCCTCTTTATTGCTTGGATGTTGCGCTATTTGTCGGCAAATAGAATTGACAATAGATTTTAATTCGACACAAAATTTCGACTGAAACTCCATAAAATCACCTCCGATTGTTAGGTTGCTGACAGTATAACATCCTAACAATCGTAAGGCAATTAAAATATTATTAAGTTTTCCTATATAATTGCTAATTTTCTTCTGTACGCTGAATATCCGCACCCAATCCTCTTAATTTTTCGTCTATTTTATAATAACCTCTCTCAATATGATGAATGTCACCAATTTCAGTTTCTCCCTTTGCCGCCAAAGCCGAAAGAATTAATGCTGCTCCTGCTCTTAAATCCGTTGCACGAACCTTACTGCCTGTTAATTCATCCACACCTTCAATCACTGCATTACGGCTCTCAATACGAATATCTGCTCCCATACGTTGAAGCTCACCTGCGTGGGTAAACCTATTTTCAAATACAGTTTCGGTAATAACACTGGTTCCCTTAGCCACAGTCATCAAGCTCATAAAAGGTGCCTGCATATCAGTTGGGAATCCGGGAAAAGGCATTGTTTTTAATTGCAATGGCTGAAGTTTTCCTTTCCTATAAACATGGAGACCCTCAGGAATCGTTTCAATCTTCACATTACATTCCGCAAGCTTTGCAATTACTGGTTTTAAATGTTCTTCTCTTACATTTTCTAGAATAATGTCGCCACCAGTAATTGCGGCTCCCACCATAAAAGTTCCCGCTTCAATTCGGTCAGGAATGACCATATGAGTTGCCCCGCCCAACTCTTTCCCACCAATAATCTCCACGGTATCAGTACCATCACCCTGCACATCTGCGCCCAATTCTCGTAAAAAATCCGCCAAATCAATAATTTCCGGTTCTGCCGCAGCATTTTCAATAACTGTTTTACCTTTTGCCAATACTGCCGCCATCATAATGTTTTCCGTTGCACCAACACTGGGAAAATCTAAATAGATATTTGAACCCTTTAATTTTTTTGTTGTTAATTCTATGATTCCGTGTTCTTGCTTGCTTTTTGCCCCCATGGCATGAAAGCCCTTTAAATGCAAATCAATGGGTCTACTTCCTATCTGACAGCCTCCGGGATGGGGCAATCTGGCATGACCATATCTGGATAGTAATGGCCCAGCTACAAGAAAGGAGGCGCGCATCTTCCCCGCCTGCTCATAAAAACTTTCAATTGAAGTTAATTCTCTGGCAGAAATAGAAATAACTTCTTTCTCCTCGTCATAAGAAACTTCCGCACCAAATCCCTTTAAAATTTCCAGCATATTCAGTACGTCCGTAAGAGGAGGCACATTTTCAATAATGCAGGTCTCCTGTGTTAATAAACAAGCTGCTAAAATTGGTAAAGCCGCATTTTTGGCACCGCTAATGCGAACTTTTCCTTGCAGTAAATCCGTATGATGAATTACAAACTTTTCCATACCCATCCCTCGCATTTCTAAAAAAATAATAATGATTGCGACTTTATTATGTCCGTCAAAAGCAAAAGCAACCGATAAAATATTCGCCGAATTTGTAAAATTTTTGTTTAAATTCACGCTTTACAGTTGTCAATCTTCTGGTATAATAGAAACATACCTTCGCGGATGTAGTTCATCGGTAGAA
>NZ_DALYUL010000019.1:9424-61918 GCF_031981185.1 Anaerotignum sp.
CCCAAGCTTTAGAGGTGGGTTCGATTCCCATCATCCGCTTTTTTGCAGTATTACCATAAAGTCCATAAAAATATCAAAAAAGCTTGAATTATGAGGAAAAATTTGCAATATTACATTGTATATCGTTACTGAAATTATTGTTTTTTTTCAAGCTAGATACATTATTTAATCACATAAAAATGGATAAAATCTTCTTTCTTGAGAAGATTTTTTTAATTTATCCCAAATCAAATAATAACTACTAATATATTAATTTCCATTCAAAAATCGAAAACAAATTAAAATAGACACAAAGAAAAAATCTTCGTGTCTAAAAAAATCTCTTTTATTGTTTTTCTTTTAAAAAATCTCTAATTTCTTCCAATAATAAAACCTCTGGGGCTGGTTGGGCAGGCGTAGGTTTTTCTTCTTTCTTTCTCACTGAAATTATTTTAATAAAAATAAAAATCGAAAACGTAATAATCATGAAATCCACAATAGATTGAATAAAAGAACCATATAAAATTGCAACCTCTGGGATATCTCCTACACTTGGAGTAATGACATATTTTAAATCAGCAAAACTGATTCCTCCTAAAAGCAAACCAAGAATGGGCATCAAAACATCATTGACTAACGAAGTAACAATTTTTCCAAAAGCTCCACCTATAATAACACCCACGGCCAGATCAATCACATTCCCTTTTAACGCAAACTTTTTAAATTCCTGAAGCATAAAGGACCCTCCTTTTCTATTGACCAAATAGTAAATTGATTTTCTTCTCAATATACAATATTTTACATTAAATGGCAATCATATTATAATATCTTTAAGGCTAAGCTATTTTAAAATACAATTGCCATTAAAACGATATCTTAAATGCGTCGTAAATACTTCCAATTTTTGTATTTTATTTCTTTATTTTTTGAGTTATTTTACAAAGAGTCCTTATAGCCTTAGCTAAATTGGATATAATGAAATAAAAAATTCCACTGAGATATTTTCTTTTCTATGATTTAGCAGTATATACAATTTTTCGCTTCGGTGTTATACTAAAAAGAAGAAAAAAGGCTTTATTTGTCTAAATGAAACTTATCTGAAAGGCATGAGAATTTTGATTATATTCCATAATGTAACAAAAACCTATCCAAATAATGAAATGGGTGTTGCGAATGTTTCTCTTGAAATAAAGGATGGGGATTTTGTGTTTCTTGTGGGACAAACAGGCTCAGGAAAAAGTACACTAATCAATCTTCTAACAGGGGAGTTAAAGCCCACCACCGGAGATATCACTGTGAATAATCTATCTCTAGTCAGTTTAAATCATAAAGATTTCCCCTATTACCGAAGAAGCTTAGGTATTATTAATCATGAATGTTTATTAATTGAGCATAAAACAATTTATCAAAATTTAGAAATTCCTATGTTAGCAACGGGGCATTCCAGTAAATCCATCCGAGAAGCTATCCCTTTAGCGCTTGGCTTGGTTGGAATGAGTAAGAAAATGTATGACTATCCCAGTAATTTGTCGGGCGGAGAAACCTTTAAGGTTCTTATGGCGAGGGCCGTTGTGAATAATCCAAAAATTATAATTGCCGACGAACCTACTGCCCATCTGGATTATGATTCCTCCCTTGATATCATGTCTTTATTTAATGAGATTAATCAATTGGGAATCACAATCATTATTGCCACCCACGCAAAAGAGTTTGTGGATACCATGAAAAAGCGCGTGATTACAATGCAAAACGGAAAAGTTCTTGGTGATGTGAGTAAAGGAAAATATGGTTGGATTATATGAAAAAACGAAAAAGGAAAAAAAATAAATTAAAAAAATTTTTTAGTACAGCATTTGTTGGAACATATATCAGCTTTTTGTTCTTTCTGTATTTATTTGCTACCCGCGTAACCCCATGGGATATAGATTATTTTATAAAAGGTGTATCCCAGCATGCCTCACAATTGGTAATGACACTGAAAACAGAAAAGGCAGCCTTTGATGCAAAGCGGGAAGCTGCTGCCTTAGCAAAAGCTCTGGCTGCTGAAAAAAAAGCTGCTGAGGAAAAGGAATCATCAAAAGAAGCTAAAAAGAAAGCTAAAGAAGCGGAAACAGATGAAACGATTCTGCATTCCGACACAATTGATTTAGTGTATTATTCCCAAAGTGATGCTCGCTGGAAAACTGAGATTTATGGTGGTGATAATATTATTGGTGTTTTTGGTTGCGGTCCAACTACCCTTGCCATGGTTGTAAGCAGCCTGACAGAAAATGAAGTGACCCCAGAAACCACTGCAAAATGGGCTTTTGATAATGGTCATTTTTGCAATAATAGCGGCTCCTATCATTCCATCATACCGAAAGGGGCGCAGAATTACGGACTTGTCTCAAAGAGTTTAAAGAGCCCTACTAAAGAAACAATTGTTCAGGAATTAACCAGCGGAAAACTAGTGGTGGTACTTATGGATCGAGGATTATTCACTTCCCAAGGGCATTTTATTATTCTTCGCGGAGTTACAGCTAAGGGGCAGATTTTGATTGCCGATTCTCAAAGCCCTGAAAACAGCAACCAACCTTGGGATATCCAAACAATCTTAGATGAAGCAAAATATTCCGCTAGTTCAGGCGGTCCATTTTGGTCTATTGGAAAAGCTTCTTAAGCTTATATATTCTATGTAATTAAATATAAAAGGCTTATGCACCCTTCATGCATAAGCCTTTTTCAGTTTTACTTTTCAAAAAAGTACTAAGAAAGCTCTTCTTTATTCTCTTCACTATAATAAAAGGAATTACTTCCCCCAATTTTTAGGCTAATTGCCTTATCAGATTGGATTGTGCTTTCCAAGCTTCTTTTTATCTTACAGTAAATTTCATTCATTCTTCTAAAATCTGTGTTTTCCATCAATGCAGCTTCTGCATCCATTGTTAGGGCTCTTTTTGCCAGTGCTTCCTCTTCTCCAGGCAAATGATGTATCAAGTCTTCTTGTAAATACTGCAGATTGTCCAATTCAAGCATAATTTCTGTGCGCATTTCCACTAGCAACTCAAAAGAATATGTGTCATTGCGCTGCAGGCATTCTGCCATTCGCTTTGTTACATCCTGCAACTCATTGACCTTGTTATATTTTTTTTGGAGGTTCAAAATAATCTCCATCAACGCTGTATTCATATAGGGCACATCCTCTGAAATTCTAATTTTTCACCAGTTCCGCCTGGGTGATACGATCCGCCTCTTTGAAGGTATTTTTAAGGTCTAAAATCATAGCCCTTAAATTGTGAATCAACTCAATATTTCTTCCTGCTTTAATTCTAGCAACTTGAAACTGGAAATACTCATACAGCTTAGAAATCTCCTGCCCGATGGGATATGTTTTGTCTAAAGTCGAATCTAGATATCTGATGATTTCCGAAACCCTGTTCATACATGCTTCAAACTCGGGGAAATTTTCAGCTTTTACCGACAATTCTGCCTTTGTAAGCCTTTTTGCGGATTCATCGAAAAGTAGCATCAATAGCTCACCAGAGGTCATAGTACTAATGGATTGCTGTTTATAATTTTGATAACCATAATTGTTCATACTGTATGCCAATCCTTTCAACCAATTACTGGCTACTATACTGATTCAACCAACCACTTTGGCTGTTCATCTTCTGCATAGCCACTTCTAATCGTGTAAATTGATTTTGATATCTTGTTCGCTCTGTTTTTAATTTTTTTTCATACTTCGTAATAACCTTATCAATATCATTCATCTGTGTAAGCAAGTTATTTTTAAGCATTGAGCTAGGGGATTTTACATTACCGGCTTTTTCAATTAATTTTCCTTTCGTTGCGCCCACAGTTGCTGCATACTTTTCTGTGATTGCCTTCATTCTTGACATAACCCCGCCTGTCATAAGATTATTGTCTTCTAAATCCTCTGTAAAAAGCTCCTTAACTCTCTCTGGATCGTCTTGCAATGCATTTTTCAGCTTAGTCTCATCCAGTGTTATTTTACCATTATCAGACCAACTTGACGAAACGGTAATACCAATATCAGCTAATTGATTACTCTCGCTGCCTGTCTTCATAAAGACAAATCTTAAATCGTTGGCTAAGCTAGATATATCTGAATCTCCAAACAACAGACCCGCTTTGGCCTTCTTCTCCCATGCGGTAACCTCAGACTCAGACATGTCCTTTTTTTGCTCATCTGTAAGGGGCGTATAATTTCTTTCACGTTTTTCCTTGACAGCAGTATTGCTATCCTCAACCAAGGTATTATATTCATCAATCATACTTTTGATGGCTTTGATTACTTTTTCAGTGTCAACCCCTGCACTAAATTTAATGCCCTCTGTTCCACCTACATACTCCAAACCATTAGAACCATTGTCCTGATAGCCAAAAGTACCGTTTGCGATGATTTTCATTCCGTTAAGATTAAACGAATTGGTTGAACGAGAAATTTCCGTGGCCTCTGCTCCACCTTCTCCATCAAAGTCTACTAGGATAATTGCATCCTGCCCTTCAACCTCTTTTCCATTCAACACTTTATTACTGGTATCAATTGTCCCATCTCCGTTACGCTTGCCAAAAAGCAATTGTTCCAACTCATTTAACTGGGTTACATTTCCATCCCCATCTCTAGCACCAATTTTTACAGAACCAGATGCTCCATTTTGTGAAGAAACAATGGAGAAGGAGTCACTGTTTGTTTGATAGGAAATATTGACATCTGCATTTTTATTTGAATTGATTGCATCAATTATATCCTTCAGTGAGGTTTTATCCTTTTCATATTTTATTTTAATACTTTCCCCATTGATTGTAATCTCATATTCATTACCATCAACAAGCCCTGCATTTTCAAAATCCTTTATTCCTGCCTTTTCTAATGTTGTTGTTAGATTCAATTTATTTGTTGAACCGTTCTCAATGCCAAAAATGCTGCCCTCTCCCGTAATACCAATGGATGGGCTGGAGACGTATAGTACCGATGATTTATCCTCAGCCCCAGATGGGAGTACTGTTTTAAATTGAAAAGTATTATCGCCGCCTTGTGTCAATTGAATTCTGCCTTTACCAAATGCAGTGTCCAATTCATCTTGCAAATACTTTTTAAAATCCGTTTCATTTAACTTTGTTTCATCATTAAAGGTAATAACCTTTCTAGTGCCATTGTATTCAAAGGAAAGGGATCTCCCCTTCATTCTTTCAGCAAAAGTTGTATCCTTTTTTAGGTCATCCGGATTTATCTCTGCAAGAGCACTTAATCCAGCAGAAGTAATACTTTTATCCATTATGGTGTTAGAACCTGATATAATTCCTAATGACGTAAAAAGTTGGGCATCGCCATTTACAATTTTTAAAGCATTGCCAGCCTCACTGGTATTTTTAAAATTTAATGTTTCTCCAACAGCAGACACATTCATAACACTGGCTAAGGTTTTATTCCCGCCAATGTCTACCTTTTCCAGGGCTTTGTTCATCCCTATAGCCACTTCTTCCGCATTGGTATATGGCCCGCCCCCTTCTTTCGGAGGAATAAATGCAGTGTATTGTTTATCTCCATATTGAACAATAAAGCCTTTCCCCAATATCGTAGAGACATCCTCATTTCCAAAGTTAACTGCTCCGGTTTGTATGTAGTTATCTGATAAAGTTTCTGTTGTGGTAAAGTTGGCATCCTGTGCCAGTTGTTTTATCCCGTTTACAGTGAATTGCTGATCGCCGGTAACACTTCCACTGGCTGTAACATACTTGCTGTTGCTGCCCGATGGGGTGATTACACTTCTTGAGTAAAAATTCGCACTGTAAAGGTTAGTGCTGGATGAGTAAGATGTGTAATTATCAGCAAAGCCCACCAACTTATCACTGATAGCTCGATAAGCATCCGTCTTCCATGACAATAAGGTTTTATTTTGTTTTTGCTTTGCAATTTTACTTCTTGTGCTCGCCGTCATCCCATCAATCAATTCATCGGTATTCAATCCACTGACTAGACCACCAATTCCCTTTGATTGGCTTCCATAGGCATTACTGGAAGATGACGCAGAAGTGAGGCTTGATATTGTTGCCATAGTATTCCTCCTTCAATATGGTTAAATGATATACGCAATATACATTCTTATCTAATTTTCCTCTATACTTATTTTTCGACATATAGTATACTTTTATTAATAGTTTGGTACCACAATTTAAAAATTATGAGGTGATACTCGTGTCAGTAATCATTACATTAACAAATCAAAAAGGCGGCGTAGGGAAAACAACAACCACTGCCACCCTTATTACAGGCTTATCCCTTCAAGAATATAAGGTTCTTGGAATAGATTTAGATCCACAGGGGAATTTAGGCTTCTCCTTAGGTCTTGACATAGAAAATACAGCAACTATTTATGATGTATTTCGTGGTGAAACAAATATTGAGGACGTGATACAAGAAACCGAATATGGTGATATCATCCCTTCAAATATTTTGTTAAGCAGTGCAGAGCTTGAATTCAACCGTTCCGGCAGAGAGTACCTTCTGAAAGAGGCACTTGAACCCGTCATGGATAAATACGACTTTATCATAATTGACACACCACCGGCATTAAATATATTAACAGTGAATGCCTATGTTTGCTCTGACCACCTAATTGTGCCTATGGTTCCTGAAATTCTAAGCCTTTTAGGCGTTAGCCAGTTAAAGGAAACTGCACAGACAGTGAAGAAATTCTATAATTCAAAACTTAATGTTTTGGGCCTTCTGTTGACAAAATATAATAGTCGTACAAATCTTGCCCTTGAAGTTGCGGATATGGCAAACGAGATCGCAAGTCAGCTGAATACCTCTGTTTTTTCTGCTAAAATCAGAGCCAGCGTGGCAGTTGCCGAAGCCCCTGCCCACGGTTCTTGCGTTCTAATGTATGCCCCCAGATCGAAGCCAACCCTTGATTATATAGACTTCATTGAAGAAGTGTTGATTCGTTGTAAAAGAGCAAGAAAATAATCATGGACTTCGTGGAAAATATCTCTATTACAATGGGAGATATTTTATTGCTTTTTTTTGGGGCTTATTTCTGCTTCGAGCCTACTAATTTAACTTTTTACAGCGTATCCATAACAAATGTTTGTTATGTTTTTTCATAATACGCTTTGTTTATTATTTTTTTGAAAAGAGGTATTAAAATGGCGCGTAAAACCAATAAGACCGCCCACGTCCTAAACCTGATATCTAAGGCAAAGGATGAACATCAAACTATGGATGAACAAATGGAAATAGATAGCACCGGCTCTGATGTATGAAATGATTTAATGTTTATGGGAATTGAGCCTTCCAATGATAAGTCTATTTCCGAAAAAATCAATGAAAACTTAGAAGCATTTGTAGAAGAGGAAGATAACTTGTCCTCCCCTGTTACAGAAGAGCTTCCCCAAAAAAGTCAGCTCTTGGAGAAAGAAACTTCTGTGGATGCAGTCCAAGAAATGGCTACAATAAATGCTAACACAGATACCACAGCAGACGTATCTGTTGTATCTGTGCCGGAACCACCGATACAACCCAAGGATGAAAAGCATGAGACCCATTCCGCTGTAATTACTCATCAGGAGCCTCCTGTTGAAGCACCCAAAGAACATGTTTTTCATTATGTAAATGTTTACGAAAATTTAGTGTTGGAGCGTCTTAAAGAGTTTCAAACTATGTTTGAAGTTTGTTCCTGCCCAAGATGTACTGCTGATGTAATTGCAATTGCACTTACAAACCTTCCTGCAAAATATATCGTTGTTGACAATCCTAGAATCATTCCATTGCTTAGTTTTTACCGTGAAAAATTTAAGACACCTGTAGCCACTCAGCTATCAAGTGCTTGTGTAACTGCAAAGGAAAAACCTCTGCATTAATAATTTTGTCTGCCTGAGGTATACGGATTCAATTAGATTATTAAAAAAGCCCATTGCTATCTACAGGTTTTCTCTGTAGCCTTAGCAATATGGGCTTTTTATCTATCAAAAATAAGACGCAAACTAAACTTATCTTCTTTTCTTTTCAAGCAAATGATCAATAACTTCCACCAAGCTTCCAATCTCAGGCTTACTTATCTGTTCATTTGCACCAATTTGTTTTCCTTTGATGTAAAGCTCTTCATTAATTAGC
The DNA here is from genome assembly GCF_031981185.1 of Anaerotignum sp. Taxonomy (GTDB): domain Bacteria; phylum Bacillota; class Clostridia; order Lachnospirales; family Anaerotignaceae; genus Chakrabartyella. The sequence goes on from NZ_DALYUL010000019.1 coordinate 17,526, forward strand.
GAGGAAAAAATAATAACAGGAAGCTCCTTCAAAAGTTTATCACTCTTAATTAACTTCGTTAATCTATGACCATCCATAGCAGGCATTTCAATATCGGTAATCACTATGGACACTTTTTCAGCAAGGGTTGCCTCATCTGGAATGCTATGTAAAAAGTCCCATGCCTCTTGTCCATTATCAAACTTTCTGATATTTTTATATCCCGCTTTGTGCAAACACTCCAGTATCATCTTGGATAGCAAAATAGAATCTTCCGCCAAGACAATCGGTGCATCACTAACTTTTCTCTCGCCTAGCTTCGCAATATCCTCCGTCTGTATGCCTGTACGAGGGGCAATTTCAGAAACTATTTTTTCAAAATCCAAAATCACCACCAAATTTCCGTTTATTTCGGTAATGCCTGTGGCTACACCCTCTTCACCGCCACTTACGGTTTTATCAGGTTTTTGAATATCTGTCCAAGAAATACGTACAATACCTTCCACGCTGTTTACACGGAAAGCTATGTGCATTCTATTAAAATTAGTTACAATAAATAAATCTCGTTCCCCATTGGTCGCTTCATTCCCAAACAAATATTTAGCCAGATTTACTACAGTAATAACGGAACCTCTTGGCTTAAAAACGCCTTCCACAACAGGATGAGCCAAGGGCATCGCCGTAACAGCCTCTGCTACCATAATCTCTCTTACTTTGGCAACATTGATTCCATAGAGCTTATCATTAATCTTAAACTCCATAATTTCTATTTCATTCGTTCCTGTTTCAAGTAAAATTTCGCTCTTATTTTTTACGGCCATATGTATTCCTCCATTAAAAAATTGTAGTAATCCTTTGATGCATAAAACCTGTTACAAATAAATTGAAAACTACATATTCGTGATGATATGCAAATACCTTTGATAACATAATACCACAAATTTTTACAAAAAGAACAGCAATTAGAAAATTCATTAAAAAAAATATAAGAACGCCTTCTTTATTTTTGATTTCCATAATTACTGACCAAAAATAACTTATTTAAAAAATAATTTCTTTTCTACCAAAAGATCTAATATTACCTTGGCCATTGCTGCAATCAAAAACCAAAGTTCTTGCAAAATTTCCGCCCACTTCCTCACTAACAATAGGTATGCCTTCTTCTCGCAAGGTATTACGAACACTCTCTATATTCCGCTGACCAATATTCCCCAAGGACCCACCACCGGGGATATCGAACATTTTGGCGCCGCCGGCAATTTTTGCCGTTAGCCTTCTTTTAACGGCACCAAAAACTTCCATCTTTTTGATTGTTGCTCGTATTCCCGTGTCAGCAAACTTATATACATTTGCATCTGCACTGTTTTCTAATCTTTGAGGAAGCATAATATGTACCATGGCTCCAACCTTTGCAATGGGGTCATATAAACAAACCCCAACGCAGGAGCCAAGAGCATATGTGATCAAGCGTCCTTCCATCCTGGTAAACTTCATATCTGCAATTCCCACTGCAATCTCTTTATTCATTAAAAACACCCAACTTATTTAATAAAAAATTCAACGATTTGATATCCGGCAGCATAATCAAATTACTGGTCATCTCCCCGCCATTGTAAATGAATTTACCATCAACAACCATAATTGTATCGGTCACATATCCGTATTCTATCATAGGAACGGACATGATTCCTCCCAACATATTAATTGCCATGGCAGGCACAGAAAGATTAATTGAAATACTGCTTAACTGGGATACTGCATTCGCATAGGATGAAATGATGATATTGCTGACCTCGGCAATTGCAGATGCTCTGATTTCGTCAATATCTTCAAAATGATCAATTTTACCAAGAGAAAGTCTTTCAAAAACAATATTTACAAACTCAAAATCCAATAAATAAAGCATAATGCCACTGAATTCTCCGGTCATGTGCACCAAAACCGCTGAAACTATTTTTTCAGGCCCGCCTAAAAAATCAATTACTTGATTATAACCCATAATTTTGACTTCGGGTAATGACATTGAAATTTTTGCAGACAACGTATTAGAAAGAGCCGTTGCCGCATTGCCGGTGCCGATACTGCCGATTTCCCGAAGCATATCTATGGCAAATCCATTCATTTCTTCATATTTATTTATTTTCATAGTCCCTCCAGCCATCTAGATTGTTATCCGTCATCTTAAATTGTTCACTAAATTCTGAATTTCATCTGTTGTCTGAACCACTCTAAGTGAATATTGATACGCTCTTTGCGCTTCAATTACCTTCACAAATTCCTTAGAAATATCTACGTTTGAGCCCTCAAAGCTTCCACTTGTTACCTTTGCTTCCACCAAAAAGGGCTTTCCGTTCTTTTCAACGGGCTCAAAGTTTGTATCCCCAAGGCTTAGCATACCCTCAGTTCTGGGAAAATCAAACACAGCAGGCTTTGCATCTTTAATGGAAACCATTTCACCATCCAAAGGATTTCCATCCTTATCTGTTTCACCCTCCGTCAAATTTCCATCATCGGTTTTGATTTTAATGGGATTTCCACTCTCTCCGATGACAAAATATCCTTCTTTCGACGTTAAATAGAAGCCGTCCTCCTTCTGCGACAAAACAAAGCTTCCATTTGTCGTATAGCAATACTTTTTGGTCTGGGGATTTTGCAGAGCGAAAAATCCTCGTCCCTCAATGGTAAAATCCAGATCAGAGGAAGATAAATTTGTACTACCTTTTTCAAAGGAAATATTGGTTCTATCTGCCTTTGCCCCGCTACCTAACTTTACTTTAGATTCTAAGCCATCTTTCCCAGCCATATTGTTGTACATCAAATCGGAAAAGGATTGGTTTTTTGTTTTGTAACCAGCTGTATTCACATTGGCTATATTATTGGCGATCACATCAAGCTTCGTCTGTTGTGCAGCTGCTCCAACTTTCCCATTATAAAATGACATTTCCATACGCGATTCTCCTTTGCAAGTAAAACCATTGACAATTTACAATCTGCCAATAGAAGACGTCAAACAAGTTATGAGGCATTTGTAATTTATACTCTGCCAAGTTCTGTTGTGGCTTTGACTGCCATTGCATCGTACATTTTCAATATTTGAGCTGCACTTTGCAAGGTTCTTTGATTAACTAACATATCTGTCATCTCCCGTAGGGGATCCACATTAGAATTTTCCACGTACTTCCACAAAAGGGTTGCATCTGTTTTTTGGACTGTTCCGCCGGAAAAAACACCTTCAGCAACCTTACCCAGATCATCATAGTTTTCAAAATCCACGACTTTTAGTTTAGAAATCAAATTTCCCGTTGAATCATAAATTCCTCCATCAGGCATCACTTGAAAATCATCGGATTTTATCAAGATGGGGCCGTTTGTACCACTCACGCGACCCACGCCCTGAAGCACCACATATCCTTCCTGATCCAAACTAAAAGAACCGTCACGGGTGTATAATTTTTCTCCTTGTTTATCAACTTCAAAAAAGCCTTTCCCGTTGATTGCAAAATCTAATATACCCCCAGTCTCCTCCCAGCCACCATCAGAAAAGTTCGTTACCGTTTCATAAGGTACTGTAATCATGGAAGAATTGCCCAAAGGATTCCCTTCTGCCCCCGTAATATTATTGCCGGTTCTAGACATTACTGCATCTTGAAAAGTTCCTGAAACCATTTTATCTGACTTATAACCGCTGGTGGAAACATTGGCTAAGTTATTACTGATGACATTTAAATTCTTATTTTGCGTAAGCATGCTTGATGATAAATTATAAAACCCTTTAAACATTTTCCCCCTCCTTCTGGAGTGTCTCTATCCACTTTTTCAAAAACTCATTTTTTTTAAAATCTTATGCTGTCTTTTTAAAAGCCAAAGGTTATACTAAACTATTCTTTCAAATACAGCCTAAGCTTTCTTAAAGCATTGGAGTGTATCTGAGAAATTCTAGGCTCGCTGACACCTAAAACAGCGGCAATTTCTTTCATATTTAAATCCTGCACATAATGCAGTGAAACAACAAGCTTTTCTCTTTCTCTTAAGCTTTCCAAGCCTAATTTTATTTCCCGCTCCAACTCCATGCTATCAAGGTAATGCTCCGGCATGGTTTCTTTATTAGTATTCATAACCTGATTATGATATCCACCGTTATCCCCATCCTCCAATAACATCTCAAAGGAAAGAACATTCATCAGGTTGGTTTTGCGTAAATCATCATAATATTTTTCAACAGTAACATTCAGGTATTCTGCAATTTCCTCGTCGGAAGGGGCTCGCCCCAACTCCGTATGCAAAGCACTTATTGCTTTATCAATATCTTTTGCAGCCTTTCGAACACTTCTGGGGACCCAATCATTTTTTCTTGCAATATCAATTACAATTCCTCGCATGCGCTTGGCAATAAAACTTTCAAACTTCACATTTTTATCTATGTCAAATTTGTCGATTGCATGCATTAAAGCAAGAACACCTTCATTTATGATGTCATCTATTTGGGTAAAATCATGATAGACACCACGCATTTGAATTGCCACATTCTTTACGATATGTACATACCTTAAAACCAGCTCATTTTTAATCCCCAAATCACCGGTGGCTTTGTATTCAGCAAAAAGCTCTTCATTCGTCATTTCATTGCGTTTTTTCTTCAATATGATTCGCTCCTATGTTATAATACAATATTTCCAATGGATTGAATTTGAACATTATTCGCTATTTCGTTAAAGGAAATAACGCTGACATTGGGATAAAACTGCTCTATTAACCGATAAAAATAAACTCTTACCACATGGCTTGTCAATATTACGGGCTTCATTGAAATATCATTGAATTTCTTCACATTTTCCGATACCTGCAATAAAACCTTCTGCAGTATATCGGGGCTGAGGGATAGATAAATACCATGCTCGCTTTTTGCCATGCTAGATACAATGATCTTCTCAAGCTCCGCATCTAGGGTTATCACCTTCATTTGTCCACCTTCGCAGAACTTACGGGTAATGGTACGCTTTAGCGCAACCCTTATATTTTCTGTAATCACATCTAAATCCTTGGTGGTAGAAGAAGAATCTACAATGGTTTCAATAATCGTAACTAAATCCTTGATTGGCACGCCTTCCTTTAGGAGGTTTGACAAAATTTTCTGGAAACTGCTGTAGGATATAATATTGGGAAAAGCTTCTTCCACAAGTTCTGGGATACTCGCCTTCACATTCTCGATCAACTGCAGCACTTCTGCTCTGGATAGCAACTCATAGGAGTGTTTGGAAACCACTTCTGACATATGTGTCAGCATAACAGAAAGGGGATCTATGACCGTATATCCATAAATTTCAGCCAATTCCTTATTCTCAGGCAATATCCATTTGCTGGGTATTCCGTAAGCCGGTTCAATGGTGTCAATGCCATCAATTTCTCCCGCCAAATCCGAGGGTTCAATGGCCAAGTAATAGTCCACAAGAATTTCTCCTGAGGCAATTTCTTCCCCTTTGATTTTAATGGAATATTCATTGGGATTTAAAGATGCACTATCCCGCAACCGAATAGAGGGAATTACAAAGCCCATATCCTGAGCATATTGCCGTCGAAAGATAACAATTCTATTGATCAGTTTTCCCCCACCAGAATCATCCACTAAGGGAATCAAGCTATATCCAAACTCCATCTCAATAGGTTCTACATTTAATAGAGGATAAATATTGTTTACATCCTTAAAGTAATCCTCTTCGCTGGACATTTTCTGAGGAAGTTCCGCTTCTTGCATTACAGCATCCTGTGCTATGGCAAGCTTCATATTTCTCCTTGAGAAATAACCCAGGGAAAGCAGCATTGCCGAGGTGAGCAACAATGGTATCGTAGGCATTCCTGGAATTACAGAAATTAAGCCTACAATTGACCCACCCATAAGCATGGCTTGAGGTTGGGCTAAAAATTGAGCAGCCACATCCGTATTCAAACTTCCATCTGATACGGCTCTTGTAACAATCATACCTGTAGCAGTTGAAATCAAAAGTGCAGGAATCTGAGATACCAAACCATCACCGATGGTTGCAATAGAATAAACCTGCAGCACTTCTGAAAAAGACATTCCTGACTGCACCAAACCAATGATAACACCTGCGCAAAAGTTGATTACCGTAATAATAATAGACATTACAGCATCGCCTTTTACAATTTTAGTGGCACCATCCATTGCGCCATAAAAGTCTGCTTCTTTTTGTATTTTATAACGTCTTATCTTTGCTTCTGCCTCTGTGATCAGGCCTGAGTTCAAATCTGCATCAATCGCCATCTGTTTACCAGGCATAGCATCCAGGGTAAATCTTGCCGCAACCTCAGCAACACGCTCAGCGCCCTTAGAGATTACAATAAACTGAACAAGCACGATAATAATGAATATAATCGTACCAACAACTACGTTTCCTTGTAAAACAAAGCTGCCGAAGGCTGCAATAACTTGTCCTGCAGCTCCTTGTTCCGTCAAGATTAGTCTAGTTGAAGAAATATTCAAACCAAGGCGAAAAAGGGTTGTAATTAAAAGCAGCGATGGGAAAATTGAGAACTCTAAAGACTCCCTAATGTTCATTGTAATCAGCAATATAATGAGGGATACAGAAATATTTATAATAAATAAAGTATCCAACATAAAAGGCCTTAAAGGAATAAGTAACAGTAATACAATTAAGATTACAAACAAGGAAACTGAGTTTTGTAATAACTTTTTCATATCTCACACCATTTCAAGTTAAAGTAGCTTTTTATTTTTCAATTGATATACATATACCAAAATTTCCGCAACGGTGCCGTAAAAATCTGCGGGTATTTCTTGGTTAAGGTCGGTCATAGCATAGATAGCTCTAGCTAAGGGCTTATTCTCCAGAACATAAACATCGTTCTCTTCAGCCGTTTTTATAATTCGAAGGGCAACCTCATCCTGCCCTTTGGCAAGTAATATGGGTGCGCTGTCTTTTTCTAAATCATATTTCAATGCAACTGCAAAATGAGTAGGGTTTTTGATTACAACGTCTGCTTGGGGAACAGCCTGCATCATTCTGGACATGGCCATTTTTCGTTGTACCTCTTTGATTTTGCTTTTAATTTGAGGATCCCCTTCCATTTGCTTATATTCTTCCTTCAATTCGTGCTTAGACATCTTAATTTGACGTTCATATTCCCACCATTGAAAGAAAAAATCTAATACAGATATAACTACAAAAGCCAAACATATTTTGAACACAAGAGACATTGTCAAGTTCAGTAACAATGCGCTGGACGGGTAAACATCCCCTTGTATTGTTCTGGTAACTGATAAAATACTTTTGGAAATAAAGGAATACAGCATTACAATTAAAATAGTTATTTTTACAATTCCTTTTACTACATCAAATAAGCTTTTTACAGAAAAAAGTTTTTTTATCCCTTGGAGGGGATTCATTCTATTGAATTTTGGTTTTAAACTGTCTGCAACAAAAATGGGCTTGGTCTGTGCAACGGTTGCAAGGATTGACAACGCCACAGAGATAAAAACAATGGGTGCCGCAATCTGAAAAAATGCAAACATGGTTTCCTTTGATACTTCCATTGCAAACTCATTGGTAATCTCCGTTTTGGTTTGGGCATAGTTAAAGGCTTTATAAATAAACGTGTTGATCGTTTGGAGCATTTGAGGGAAAAATACTTTCAAAGCGAAGAAGGTTCCGATTAAGGATACCACAGCAATTATGTCCTTGCTGACTAAAACATTTCCCTTCTTCCGCTCGTCCTTCCTTCGCTTGGGCGTGGCCTTCTCGGTTTTAGAATCTCCAGCCAATGTTCTCCCCCCTTACACGAATTCTTATTTTTGGGATAAAACTCCCAAGTCACTTCTAACGATTACATAAAAGCATTGGCTCTACGCAAACCATGAATCAAATCCGATTTAACCCATCTGCATCAGAATCTGTCTTACGCTGTCCACCATAGTTACCACCAATGTATTCAAAAAATCCGCCATTGGCGAAAATATAATCAGCATTGTCAGTAATCCCACAAATATTTTAAGCTGAATATCAACAACAAAAACATTGATTTGGGGAATGGCTCTCATCAAAATCCCCATACCCACCGCGCACAAAAATTCGATGGCAATAATGGGAAATGACATTTTCAAGGCCAGCTCACTGCACAAAATAAAAGTATCCAATATGCCTTGAGCAACCTCTTGCCCCAAGGCAACTTGTCCATAAGGCACCACTTGTGCTGAATTTAATAAAATATGAATAATTGCTAAATGGGCATCCATTGCAAAGAACAAAAACATAAATAAAATATTATAGTAAGTTGCGCTAAGTGCTATAGAGGCGTTACTTTGAGCATCAAATATTTTGGACATGGATAATCCCAGCTGCATATCAATCATTTCTCCTGCAAAAATAATTACAAAAAGAAATAAACTGATAACAAAGCCAATGGCTGCCCCTGCCGCAAACTCCTTTATCAGGAGCACGGCGTACTCAAACATGCCCGAAAGTTCCATCTGCTGTTGTGGCAAAGAAGTAAATACAATCATAGCCAAAGCAAGAATCAATCCGGATTTCACAATACCAGGAATGTTTTTCCGTCCAAAAATAGGATTTAGCAGAACAAATCCCGACATTCTCATTAATACAAACGAGAAGAAAACAAAGTTTTTATAATAATCCATCTGTTTCTTTGCCTCCGAAATTACATTAGTGCAAAATGTATTTCCTTTACCAAACTCTTTGTCATTTAGAGAAATCTATAAAATAGCTTAAAGCATAAGCTGAAACACTTCATAGACAAAATCCTGCAACGTTTCAAGCATCCACGGTCCGCAAACGATACAAACAAAAACAATTAGTAAAACCTTTGGAACAAAGGTGATTGTCTGTTCATGAATCTGGGTTGCCGCCTGTATGATTGAAATAAAAACACCAATAATCATACTAAGTATAAGGATAGGGCCACCGATTTTCATTGCAACCATAATGGCTGAACGCATAATATCTAAAGCATCTCCGTTTGTCATATATTATCCCCCTGGCTAATTAAAGCTTTTAATCAAAGTAGAGAATAACAACTGCCACCCGTTTACCGTAATAAATAATAAAATTTTAAACGGAAGTGAAATCATAGCGGGAGGGAACATAATCATACCCATTGACATCAGCGTACTGGATACCACGATATCAATTAATAAAAAGGGAAGGAATAACAGGAATCCCATGATAAAAGCTCGCTTTAGCTCGCTTGTCATAAATGAGGGAATTACAACCGTTAAAGGTAAGTCCTCATATTGATCCGAAATTTTTTCCCCAGAAAAATCCATGAACATATCCAAAGTTTCCTTTTCTGTTTGTTTCAGCATAAAGGTTTTCATAGGCACCGATGCCCGATCCAATGCCTCCTGCCCGGTAATTTGCTCATTTTTATAGGGTATATATGCCTCTTCATTTATTTGATTTAACACCGGGGACATAATGAAAAGCGTAAGAAACAAGGCAATACCCACCAAAACTGTATTTGGTGGAGTCTGCTGCATCCCCAGCGCATTTCGCAAAAAAGACATCACAATAATAATTCTTGTGAATGACGTTGTCATAATAACAATGGAAGGCAGCATTGTAAGAACAGTTATCATTAATATCATTTCTAATGATTGAATCTGTCCGCCGTTTATATTGATAAAAGCATCATTCATGATAAACTCCCTCGTACACTAAATACATTTCATCCCCTGTGTTTCCTATGTATTTTTGGATTTTATTTCTTTTTGCCCGGTAAATACTGGGACAAGACTTCCCTAAAGTCGTATTCGCCTTTACTATGAAGCCCTTCCGTAATTTGAAAGGCTTCTTCATCTATATTATCTAATTCTTTAATAAGCCCAACCCCATTGGGGGATAAGGACAGTAAATAATAGTTTTTCTGCACTTTTAAAACAACAACAGATTTATCCTGGGAAATGGATAACCTATCTACGATTTCCATGTGTTGTGAGGCTCTGAATTTCATTGTCTTCGTGCCCACATACTTTGTAAACCAATAGCTCAGAAATAGAATTAAGATGACTGATAGAAAGGTCATAAAAATCATAAAAAAATCTTCAAAAATCAGACTCTCCTCCTGTCTAGCTTACCCCAGTACAGTTGTTACTGTCTTTAAAATTCTATCAGGCTTAAAGGGCTTTACAATGAAATCCTTCGCGCCAGATTTAATTGCCTCAATTACCATTGCTTCCTGACCCATGGCAGAACACATAACCACATTTGCAGTAGGGTCTAATTGTTTGATTGCTTTTAGTGCTCCCAAACCATCCATATTAGGCATGGTAATATCCATAATTACCAAGTCAGGATGAATTTCTGTATACTTCGCAACTGCCTCTACACCATCTGCCGCTTCGTAGATGTCACTATAACCATTTTTTGTCAGTGCATCCTTAATCATCATTCTCATGAAAGAAGCGTCATCCACCAATAAAATTTTAGCCATTATAACCATTCCTTTCTTTTCCCTATCTTTTTCGTTTTTTCTATTGTCATTATCAACTTATATTTTCTTTAAAACCTCTGTCACACGCACACCAAAATTATCATCAACAACAACTACGTCGCCCTTTGCAATACACTGACCATTTACATAGATGTCAACCTGCTCACCTGCCAGCTTATCTAAAACAATCAATGACCCCTTATTGTATTCAAGAATTTCACGAACATTTTTCTTTGTACGGCCAATTTCCACAGAAATTTCCAGTGGCACGCCCATAATTAAATCCAAGTTTTCCTTGCGTTCCTGTTCCAAAGAGCTTTCCCCTCTGCTTGACTCAGCATTTGGCTTTACATTAATTACTTTAGGTTGTGCCGCAGGGGTGTTTACCACAGGCGCATAGCTTGGTTGTGGTGCTGGTGTATTTTCCACCGGCGGTGCAACCACATTATTCTGACTAACCGCACTTTTAACGGGTTCAGGTTGGGTAACCGGAGCGTCATTCTGAAAGCTTTGAGACAGCAATTTTTCAATTTCCTCCTGACTCAGCTTTCCGCCGGAAGAGGTTTTTTCAATGGACGTATCCATATTATTTTGCGTTGCCTCTGCTTTTACCGGCTCAGTCTGGGTATTGCTAGGAGTATCACTTTGAGAGCTTTGAGATAGCAGTTTCTCAATCTCCTCCTGGCTCATCATTCCGCCGGAAGATGGCTTCTCCAAGGGCTCCCCTTCTTGGAAATTTTGATAGTTCATTTCCTGGGTCTCCACTGCAGGTGCAGGTGGTTCAGCTACAGCTTCCTGCGTGTCATCCGGCAAGTCCCCAATTGGAACCCCAAAACATGACAGCAGCTTCCTTGCTAAGTCTACCGTCATTATGTTTAAAAATTCGCTTTCCAAAGAGTCTTCCACTTTCAGTGAAAATCTCACCACTACCATTGGCTGGTCTTCCAATAAGTACTTTTCAGCAAATTCGGCTACCGTATTAATTTCAAACGAGGTGGGTGTTGAAATATTAACAGGTTCTCCCAACAACTCCGCTAAGGCGGTAGAGGATGACCCCATCATCTGATTCATTACCTCGCGTATTGCACTCATATTGATGTCATTAAGCTCAAATTCTTCCTCTGGGATTTCCGCCCCCATCAGGATTTCAACAATCACCTTAACATCGTGACGTTTCAGCAACATGATATTATTGCCGCTTAGCCCCGTAACATAAGTTATTTCCACCGCAACTGCCGGCTCCATATATGTAAATTCAAAGTCTTCTTTGCTTGATATCATTACAGTTGGAACAGTAATATCAACTCTTCTGTCAAGCATCGTTGAAACTGCTGTAGCAGATGCCCCAAGGCTGATGTTTAGAATTTCGCCAATGGCGTCCATCTCTAAAGAGTTAAAAATTTTATTGGCCATAACAATTAATCCCCCCTTTGGCTTTTCCTAGTTCTTATTTATTTCACTTATTCTCACTGCCATATTTTTATTATGAACCCCCAATTTCCCATGGAACCAGATATTGTCCTCAATAAAAACATCAACAAATGAGTTTTGGGGCCTACTTAGATTAATAATATCGCCCTTTTTAAGATCATAAACATCTTGCAACATTACAGTAGCATCACCAATTTTAGCAGTAATTTCCAGATCTGATTCCTTGATGGATTCAAAGATATCTCGTGAAGTATGGTCAACAGCTCCACCAGACGATCTGCTATTGGGAGATTTTTTGTTATCCAGTATCCCAAAAATATTCGTTAGCAATGTACTTGGGATACAAACATTTATTTTGCCTGCAACATTATTAATAACTACCTCAATTACGACAATGACTACAATTTCATCCATCCCAATTTCCTGCATCAATCCGTGGGAGGTTTCAACTTTTTCAATCTCAAAGTCAATTTCAAGATAATTTGCCCATCCATCTTTCATTACACCAACCAAATATTTTGTAATATTCTCGTAGAGTAAAAGCTCTATGTCCGTATAAGCATACTGAGAAGATACATTTTGTGGTTCTTCGCCCTTTCCCCCCAGCATTCGGTCAATCATGCTAAGCATCAGTGGCGTGGTAATATGCATGATAACCGTTCCACCGCTATCTTTACTTAGCAATGATGCATTGATTAGCGTCAATGCATCATTATCTGATAAAGCATTACTAAATTCATGATAACGCTCCTCTTCCACAGTAATAAGAGTAACTTGGCTGGATGCCCTAAGCAAACTGTTCAGTCTGGAAGAAACCAGCCTGCAATAGCTCTCATGGGTGTTTTTTATTATATTCAGTTTGTCCTTCGTGTATTTCTTGGGACTGTAGAAATCATATTTACGGTATTTCTCGCCAGCATCCTCAGAGACTTCTTTCTCAATGCTACCCCCATCAATTACTGATGCAAGAAGTGCATCAATCTGACTCTGGCTTAATACTTCAGACATCTTTTGCGTTCACCCCTGCCATATTCTATTAGGTTCGTTTTTGCTTATCTCTCTCAGATTTCCATAATTTCTTAAAATCAATAAATAGCAACGGAAGATTGAGACATTTAACGATATTCCTAATTCCCCAAAAATAATTATTTTAAGCTTCTTTGTCATCTTCTATTTTTCATCTTAATTATAACAGCTTAATTCTGCGTCTTTGTTTCACCAGTACCATACACTTCATTATAATAGTTATCTAGTGATCTAACAACACTGTCATTTTTGGAAATTATTATCTCAACTCGCCGATTTTTTGCTCTGCTCTCTCTGGTTTCGAAAGAACTGATAGGTCTAAACTGTCCGAATCCAATGGAAACCAGCTTCTCAGGATCAATGATTTTTTTCTTTTGCATATAAACAAGCACTTCTGCTGCTCTGTCTGATGACAAAAATCTATCGCTTTGAATCTCATTTGGTTCTGTAGGACTCGCCTGAGAGGTATGCCCCAATATTTGTATCTCACCAATTGAGTTATTGACGTCTTTAAGGATTTTACACAATTGGTCCAGAACAGTTTTTCCCTCTTGCTTGAGCACATAGCTATCCCCATCAAAAAAGATATTGTTCCTAAACGTAATGAATGTGTACCCATCACCCTTGGTGACTTCAACATCCGCAGAAAGTCCATTCACCTCGACATACTTAGACAATTTATAATACATTTCATCAAAGTCATCTGCAAACTCATAATCTTCTCCATTACCTAAAACATTACCTTCCACATCATAGTTCCCATCGGTTTCCTCTGCGTTTTCAACAATCTGACTTACTTCCGCATCTGTTGGATTAAAGCTTTTTACAATCATTTTCCACTTTGCACTATCAACAGATGATATTGAATAGAGCAATACAAAGAAACATAGGAGAAGTGTCACCATATCACTATAGGTGTTCAGCCATTCGTTAGAAACGCCTCCGCTCCTTTTTTTCTTCATTGTCTTATCCTCCTTTGTACTTCGTCGCCGCCTATGCTTAATTTGAATTATTTTCACAAGCATTCATCCTTTCAAATTCGGTGGATTGGCGAACGTCAAACGATTACAGTTCGTAAATTGTTTCTTTCTTTTCCCATATGGAGGATGTTGCTAATTCCTTGAATTCCCTATACACAAAAAAACTTATGCAGTTTCCAAGCCTCCGAAACGCTGAATATCGATAATTTTTATTCTTCTTCTTCTGCTGATCCGCCCTTACCTTTTTTCTGTTTTTTGGTTTTTTCATATTGTGGTAAATAAGCAATTAGCTTTTCTTTTAAGAAATTTGGATTTTCACCAGCTTGGATTGCCAAAATTCCTTCAATGATAATCTTCCTGCACAAGTACTCTTCGTCGCTGCGCACCTGCAATTTCTTTGCAATTGGCATAAAGAACATATTTGCCAGCAAAGAACCATAAAAAGTTGTAATCAATGCAATGGCCATGTTTTGACTAATTCCGTCTGCGCCCTGATCCATATTCATGGATTTTAACATATTAACCAAACCAATCAGCGTACCCACCATACCAAATGCCGGTGCATAGCCTGCACCTTTTTCATAAAATTCGATAATCTCACTGTGTCTCTCTGAAATATAATCCAATGTGTTATTTAAAATTTCATTTACCTGCTGGGGTGTGGTCGAATCCACAATCAGCATCAAACCTTCTCGAAAAAAGGGATCTTTCATGGTATTTGCCTTTTCTTCCAATGCAAGAAGTCCACTTTTACGGGCAATAATCGCCAACTCATATAATTGATCTATGAATTCCATAGCATTATATGGATTTTTTAACAATATCTTAAACTGCTTGGGTAGCTGTTTTAGCACCCTAGCAGGATAACTGGCAATTAAAGCAGCAAAAGTCCCACCAATTACTATAAGTATGCTATTCGGATCCCAGAAGTTCCCAAGATCTTTTATGCCAATGCCGTAAAGAACAAGCACCATGCCTGCTATAATCCCTATGAACGTTGTTAAGTCCATATTGCGCCTCCAAAACTATTTTTTCAAAATTATCTCGATTTTAAGCATCTTGATTTAAATTCATGGTGTGTATTGCTGATAGATATTTAATACTTTTTTCAATGATCTCATCCGGTGTTTCACGCACTATATAAAAGCTTAAATTATTAAGCAGTATTTTTGATTCCGGAATACACTCGATCGCAATTATCTGCTCACAATTTAAAACAAATTTTTCTCCGTTAAGCTTTGTTAATTTTATCATCTTATCCTCCTGAGATGTATACATTCAGTGCAGCAATTCCCTAAAACGCTGATAAAATATAGCCTGTTGCCCAACGCCAAAGGTCTTTTCAAGTTTTCCAAGCACTTCTAACTTAACATACGTAATACGTTTGTAAAGCAAAGAATTTATAAACCCATTTAACCAATACCCCATAAATAATAGTCACTTACAAAATCATATTTGTTTTTAAAACTCGCTTTAAGAGTAGTAAACCGCAGCCCAAATGGCAGCGGTCTGTACTCTAATAAAATTATCGTTTAATATTTACAAGCTCTTCAAGCATTTGGTCTGTAACAGTGATAATTCTTGTATTTGCTTGAAACCCTCTCTGTGTTGTTATCATTTCAGAGAATTCCTTTGCTAAATCTACATTGGACATTTCCAAACCAAAGTTCAAAATTTTTCCTGTTGTGCCTTCGCCGGGCTTATATGGCACAATAAAACCAGTGTTTTCACGGATGGCATAGTATGGCCCCTGTGTTTTCTCAAGGGCATTGGGGTTTGGCACATTTGCGATAGCCAACATACCAACACTAACTGTTTTGCCTGCGGAATCGGTACCGGTAATTTCGCCCGTTTGGGAAATACTAACACTGTTCAGCTTCAAAGGTGTTCCCGAGCTATCTCCAGGAGGGAGAAGCTTACCATCTTTGTCAACATATGGAACTTGGATTGGCTGAAGCGTACCCTCATCCAATGCACCATCTTTATACATAAATCCATAAATTACATTCCCGCTGCCATCAACAAGAAACCCATCACCATCAAAGTTGAAGTTACCCACTCTTGAGAGGGTATACTTAGACATTTCCTTAGACATTTCCTTGGGGTCAGTCTTAATCTCAGTTTCACCATTCTTTTGGCCTACAATGAAAAATCCTTGTCCATCAATCATACAATCCATGGAGCTGTCAGTTGGTGCATAAGATCCACTGGAAAACATAAGGTCAATGGTTCCCACCTGAGAACCATAACCAACCTGAGAAGGGTTGGAACCGCCAAAAACATCATTTCCGCCACTGGAGGAAGCTGTTGTTTGATAAATAGATTCCTTGAAGGTTACTCTCCCTGCTTTGTAACCGTATGTATTTACGTTTGCAATATTATTACCGATAACATCCATTTTTTGTTGATGTGCACGGAGCCCTGCAATTCCTGAAAACATTGACTTTACCATAACTATGAAATCTCCTTTCGCATTGCTATCGAATTTAAATTATTGAGCAACTCAACTCTCATTGCTTTTTGGCCTCTCTCTGACTTTCGAACGACTTAATCGCTCCCTGACCCTGACCCTGTTCCATCTCCGGTAGTAGGCTCAGTAGGTTCTTTTTCAGGAAGTTTTCCAACAGCCATAATAGCTGATAATTTGTAACTTTTCCCATCAACAAATACAACCTGTTCTCCAGAATACATGCCCGTTGCAGTAACCGGTCCATAAACTTCTGTTATCTTTCCACCGCTACCTATCTGAGCTACAGTTACATCCTTCCCTACCAGAGAAGCTGCATAAGAAATTAATGAAACATTTGTAATATCAGAAATTGACTGTATTGTAGACATCATGATCATCTGATTCATAAACTCACTTGTGTCCATAGGATTTGTCATATCCTGATTTTGCAGTTGGGCTGCAAAGAGTTTAAAAAAATCATCCATATCCAAAGTGCTTTTCCCCGTTGCTTTACTGGTCTGCTCACTATTGCTGAGCTTTTTGGCAGACCCGGTGGGGATGTTTGTCATATAATTATTAACAGAAGCCACGCTTACACCTCCATCGTTTCAATATTTTCAATACCTATACGTAGTTTCTGTGCAAAGTCCAAATCTGATTGCTCTTGCTCTTTATTTCTACTGTTGGAATCCCCTTGGTATTGTCCCTGACCTCTTCCGTCAAAATTTTCACGGTTCGCATTTTGTCCTTCTGCTTTTTCGTAGGAAATATTAACATTCGCTTCCTGCATCAGGCTAGATTGAACCACCTTTGACAAAGAATCCAAATTCGAAGATAGCAGCGCTCTTGTGCTCTCGTTGCTGCAATTTAATGAAACGGAAATCTTGCCATTCTTCATGGCAAATTCCACAGCAATTTCGCCCAAATCCTTAGGGTTTAGCTTGATGCTGACCTTTTGAATCTCATTGTTTACTTTCTCAACCACCATATTTCCAATTTCTTCAGCAACCTGCTTCCAAGAGTTGTCTAAAGAGGGATCTCCAACTTTAATCATCACTACAGAATCATCGGCACCTTCAGGTCTTAGTGGTTTTAAGTCAGTTATGATAGAACTGTTTTCCATATTCCCTGTTTCCTCAGAGAAAGCGCCTTCCTTATTCTGCTCCTTCGGGAATGCGCCTTGTTTTATTTCAACCGCCTCATGAGGATTGTCTACCACAGCTTTCATTGTGACATCCTGTTTTAGCAAGGGTATCGTACCATCATCATGAGTAGCATTTTCGCTCACCGGTTGCGCCGCATATTCAAGCGGAACAATTCCCCTTGTTTGTTTTCCCTCAATTCCCATTGCATCAGGAATTGTTTGCAAGCCTTCCATATTCACTTCCTGTATTCCTTTTTGCATATCTCCTTGCGCCGTTGCCTGAGTGTCTACAGGGGCTTCCTCTTGTGCTGGAACCCTGACCAGTTTTGCCAATTGAATTGGGTCAAGAATAGCTGTAGATGATGCAATGTATGCAGCTAGCTGGTTAACATTGTTCCCATCATCCTTATCATTCTTAGTTGCCCCTTTGTCATCAGTTACATCCTTGTCTTTGTTTGTTTCCTTTTGCCTCTGTGTTCCTTCATTGCTTGCATCCTTCAGGTCCTTCTTCGTGTCACTCGCCTGACTTCTGGTTTCAGGGGATTTCCTTGATGTTACATTTTTTATCATGTCTTTAAAGCTATCCTCTGATTTGCCGCTCTTTGGCTGTACTACCATTTTACTATTTTCAGAAATATTCAAATTTACTGAAACAGACGTAGTATTCAAGCAATCACCCCCTTAAACATAATGACTTACCCCATTCTTATCAATTGAAACTTGTAAAATTACGCTTTACGTCTATCTTTTTATATTTTATAACTTCCCTATACAGATAAAAATTTTATGGAAAGGGAAGCTTTTATTCGCTTTTTCTGCAAATCCATGACCAAATAATTCATAATTCCTATGATTTATAGATACTTCCCAACCAAAGTTACATCCATACCATAAAATTACATTTTCTAATAAATACTTACTTCTATGCATACATCGTCAATATATGCCAAATTCAGCTAATAACATATCTATAGTAGCATAATGCCCCCTCTTTTTCAATAGAAAGGCCTCTCATTTAATAATTAGTTTTTGAATATTTATTATCTAACCACAAGGGTTTGTTATTTGTTCCTTCCTATATAATTCGTTCTCCATTTTTATACAATAACATCACGAATAATACTAAAAAAATGCATTTTTGTATTAGTAAAAATACCCTCAAGCATTCATAAACTCAATGGTAAAACGTCAATTTGCTTGAAATCAAGGCTTTTTCAAAGATTTCACGAAAAATAACATAATATTCGTTTGACATCCCATCTTAATCCATGTAAAATATACATTGCAGTTTGTGCACTCTTAGCTCAGGGGATAGAGCGTTCGGCTCCGGACCGAAAGGCCGCAGGTTCGAATCCTGTAGAGTGCAGAAAGAAAAGCCCAAGAAACTATGGTTTCCAGGGCTTTTTTCTTTTTTTAAAAGCATTCATTCCAATTGCTTGGTGTTTATTTTATATTTCACTGTTCATTCTCAACCGCAAGCAAATAAAACTTTATATTTCTTTCCACAGCTTCTTAAACCTATGTAAACTTCCACCCACATTTTCTAAGCCTAAACCCTGGTTCTACTGAAATAAAAAACAGGCAGACAATTAAATTTGTCTGCCTGAAAAGAACTTTTGTTTTGTTGAGGACTTCCAAAATCCAGCACTCTTGTTCCTCTTAAGAAATAAATTGCTGTGTCCAATAAGAATTGGCTCTAATTTCGCCCTCTATTTCCTTATCCACAAATTTCATATACAGGAATCCTGCAATATTTGTGTTTTTATCAGATAACGCATAAGGGAAGTTAATAACCGAATTATTGTAAATACCACTAAATTTTATGGTAACAGAGGTTAATGCCCTTTCACCTGAATCTGTACTTGCTGTTTTATAAGATATTACTTCAAGTTTCATATTGCCTGAATCTTCATTTTCAGCAAGCCCAATCTCCAACCCCTCTTTGAACACAGTAACATCCAAAGGCTTTAAAGCCGCCTCTTCCTTAGGCAGATAGAACATTGGCTCAGAGAAAGTTAAGGTCAGCGTACCCTTATACGGTGTTTGTGTATAAATATCACCGTAGTTTGTAATAACTGTATCTGCAATTACAGTAGGTTTAGATTTATCCGCAGGTGTAATATTGATTACCTTAATAATAGAGGAATCGCCACCGCCAGCAGGACTTTTTGCCACTGCATAGAAATTGTAGTATACGTTTCTTTCTATGTTATTAATCGTAATGGTAGCTCTTGCTAATGTGTCTCCCTTACTGATTTTTGCCGAAGCAGAACCAAAATCAATGGGTCTGTACGCAATATTTTCCTCCCGCTTTCGGATAAAATCGCCGTTAATTATCGTTTCCAACGGCATGGACTGCTTATTAAACACAATCCAATCAATATCCGCTTCCTTATCAAGGGCAATATCAATAATTGCAGAATTCTCCAACCGATCCCTGATATATGCACTATCCAGCTTTGGAGGTGCAACAGACACTGTAGTAAATTTTATTTCTTTCATTGCAGAGGTTGCCGCTGGCGTTCCCTTCAAGAAGCAATACATTACATAATTCACATTGGGCTTTAGGCCTTCAATTCTAAACTCGTACTCTGTCTCTGCGCTTACAATAGGAAAGCTGCCATAAACCCCATCTTGCGGTTTGTAAGTTCCATTCATAATACCATCAGCAGTAGGGTTTACCACTGTTCCCTCTTTTGCAATCAGATAATAGAAGGTTGACTGCTTTGTTACCATTACCAATGGACGAATCAGCGTGTCCCCAATCTTGCTCGCCCCTTCGGCACTTACAAGGGCAGGATAACCTATTGAAAATTCAGGAATGATAGTGTCTGTAAAATAAACCTTCACGCTGAAGTCTTTCGGATAGTTTACAACTGTTACCTTTCCTGCACCAATGGCTTCCGTAAGTCGCTCCGTAGGATTATCAGAAACAGGGCTTAATGCAGAAGTGCCCCCGATAATGCACTTAACGCCAAAAATAACTGTGCTGGACCATCCTTTTTTCACTGTATCTCCATTGATAGAAACTATCTTTATTCCATATTCCGTCTGCTTTAAATCTTTAAATCTTTCATAGTTATACTGATTATCTTCATCAGGGTCACTAAAAATCTTATCCTTTATATTCTGGAGTGAAACAGACTTACCTTTTTCCACGATAACTAAACTCTTTCCTCCAGAAGTGATTTTTGTAAAGCTTGAACTTCCCTTAGGTTTTTCATAAACCTCAAAGCCAACCTTTTCGTTGCTCTGGAACACAATGTCATAAAAAATATTATCGTTTGTTTCTGTAACCTGAGGTGTCAGCTCAAAGGACATGTCTATATCCGCCGAGGAAACCGTCTCCATGATCTCTACCATAGGGGCCACAGTATTAAAGGAAGGCAGAAGCGTTTTCTCATCCATTCTGTTTCCCGAAGTATCTGCAATTTTATTCAACTCAAATTCATATGCATTACCGCTATTTAATTCCAGAATTCCTTTAGGGAAGGTAACCACAGTATTTCCATCAATGTCCTCTACCAGAACCTTAGAGAAATCAATTGGAACCACAGGCCTTCTTAATGCAGACATGTCATACAAAGTAATATTCTTCTCAAGCTCTGATTTATCCAACGTAGAGAGCTTTTTCTTTGTAGCATTATCCACAACCTCTTCACTGAATTTGATACGAATTTCACTTCCTGCAACCACATCGCCGCTAATGGTTTCTTCAAACTCTAATACAGCTTTAGGTGCAGTGAAGTCAGCTGTTTTTACATCCATGTAAATTACATTGGAAATATTATTAAAACTGTCTTGCGCCACAATATAAAGGTTATATGGCGTTTCCGCCGCCAATCCTGTGATGCTGATTTTTCCTTCTGTGTTTTGTCTCGCTGTCACCTTACCATTTTTTAAACCACTGTTGCCCAACACAACCTGATTTTTCGCCTCATCGGAATCCAGTGTTGGTTGCACGCCCCCCGGAGTAGCAGGAAGGGGGAAGGTATCACCTTTTTTGCACAAAACATAGTAAATCGTTGCATTTTCATTCACTTTATACTTGACATCCAAAGATTTATCCGCCACCTTGTCCAATGTAGGATACCCATTGGCAAAAACGGGAGGCGTTAAATCTGCCGTCTGAATTTGAAGCTTGGTAACTGCCGAGCTTATCAGATCATCCGTAACAAGGATATAAAAATCGTACTCAGCAAACTCTTTTAATCCATCTACCGTTAAGACTTTTTCCTCATTCTTCTTGCAATCTTCCAGAATGCCCATATTTGTGGCACCAGAAATCACTTGTGCTTTCAAATTCACTTCCGTGGGTGCAATGCTCCCCTTGGGAAGAATCGCCCAATATGCTTTACAATTCTTTGTAACATTCACTGCAATGTCCGCAGATAAATTCCTAATAGACTGAACTCTGGGATAGCCTGTAATAAAATCAGGCTTAGCTTCAATGGAAACTTTTTTAATTTCTGATAAATTTCCACTTTTATCTTGAGCAATAAAATAAACATCATACTCCGATTCAGGCTTCAAACCGGATAATTTGATTAAGCTCACCGTATCAGCTTTCATATTGGAGGACTTGCCAGTCTTTTCCGCACCTTTCCCTTTAATTACCTGCTGTTTCGCATCGTCAGAGGTAATGGGAGGTGCGTCAGCATCAGGCCGTTCCTTCACAGGGAAAGAAGTACCGCCTTCATAAATTGCATAATAAACAAGGCCCTCTTCGTTCAGGCTAACACTAATTTCAGAGCTTGTTTTATCCGTAGCCGTAATTTTAGGATAACCTAAGTTAAACTGTGGCGAGGTAGCATCCGTTGTGTTAAAGGAAAGTCTTGTCACTGAAGATTCATTGGTACCATCGGACAACAAAATATAGCAATCATAGCTGCTTAATTCCTTCAAGCCTGAAATATCAAGGGTTCCTCCCTCATATTTCAAACACTTCGTTTTGATACCATTTTTTACTGCTCCATAGAGTTTTTGGGATTTAAGCGCCTTTGCATCCGGCGCGGGATATCCCTTTTCATACACTGCCCAATACATATCACTGTCTTTTAAAGTAACATATTCAATGGCAGCTGCCACATCTGTAACCGTCTTAATTCGAGGATATCCGGATAAGAAGCCGGGCTTGCTGTTATCCATTGTTGTAAAATAAGCCGTTTTTCTGGCACTTGTATCATCTCTGTCATCCACCAAAACTGCTGACAACGTATACTCCATGTTCATTTCCAAGCCTGTTATTCTTACAGTATATTCCTTATCGGACTCCACCGGGATAGAACCATTTTTCTTGATCTCTGTATTATATTTTCCAGGCTTAATCAGTTCATCTACGCTGGTTCTGCCGTCCTCATAGCGAGTAACTGCCCAATAGATAGTGCCAGGCTTATTCGTTTTAAATTTGGCCACTGCATCAGTGGGACCAACATCTTCCATTTCCGGATAATCCACTAAAATTTTAGGGCCGGAGG
The DNA here is from genome assembly GCF_031981185.1 of Anaerotignum sp. Taxonomy (GTDB): domain Bacteria; phylum Bacillota; class Clostridia; order Lachnospirales; family Anaerotignaceae; genus Chakrabartyella. Next base: position 40,494 of record NZ_DALYUL010000019.1, read on the forward strand.
ATGCTTCATTTGCATCCTTGCTAGACATGTTTTTTCCTTTTATATTGGCGGTTAAGCCAGGCCTTACCTCTATATCGTCAGGTAGCATTTCAACCTTACTGCCCGCAGAGTTTACTTTTATATATCCAATTTCTCCAGTACCGGAAATATCCACACCTACATCCAAATAAGCACCGTCTACATAGGTATTGCTATCTAAAAAAACCTTGCTGTTTACAGCCTCTTCATCAATCACCAGGTTTTTCACGGTATCCTTGTCCACATACAAATTGTTTTGGGGCCCCTTTACTGTTACCTTATCGAATAGTCCTGCCAAGTGAAGCTCCGTTTTTGCAGGCCCATTTAGCACAACATTCTTGAAACCGCCGCCCCTGCTGGCCATTTCCTCTAGATATGCATTGGTCTTAACCAACGTTTCATCTACAATTGTGTTTCCATTTAACTTAATAGACTTAATGGTACCTTTTGTATCAGGAACAATAAGGTTGGTAATGGTACAGTCTGTAAAGGTTATACTACTTTTACCCGCCTGGCTTTCCCCTGTTCCGTTTACAATCACATCACCCATAACAAGAACATTGTCAAAAACTGTGCTTCCAAGGCCAACGCCCCCCGTAATATAAAGGTCTCCCCTAATTACAGTATCCTTTAGGGTGACCCCAGAAGCAGCTATGGTTACATTACCATTTTGGGTACCTAAAGTTCTTGTTCCAGAATGGTTTACTAGCTCACCCACAGCATCTGTTAGTACCTTAGCCACTTCAGCTCTTGTGATATTATTCCCCGGCTTAAAGGTATTGTCCCTATAGCCCGAAATAAATCCCTTTGATGCCGATGTATTTACAAAGCCCCTACTCCAGTTAGCAATACTGTTGTTGTCTGAAAAAGAAGAGGATGCTGTGGGCATTTCCTCAATTTGTAGGTTTCTGCCCAATAAAGCAATGGCTTGCTCTCGGGTCAGCAGACTCTTGGCATTGGCCGTTCCTTTTCCATCACCTGAAAAATACCCTTGGTTATAGGCAATGGCAATATCCTTGGCATACCACTCAGTCCCCTTAATGTCTTTGAAGGGAGTCTTTCCCGCTTTTGTATAGCCGAAGGTACGGTTAATAATCGAAATAAATTCTGCCCTTGTGATTGGCTTATCTGGATTCATATTCCCGTTTTTATCCCCACTCATAAGCCCGCGGTTATATAAATTACGCATAAAAGATTCTGCCCAATGGTTTTCAATTCCCATATTAAACGAAGCTGCATATGCGTTTTCCGTATGTACAAAGCTAAAACTCGTCACAGTCATGGCTACAGTCAAGGTCAGTGCGGCCATTCGCTTCATTTTACTGTGCAACGATTTCTTAAACTGCATCATTTTCATCCATCCTTTTTCGTCTGTAATTGATTGCTTGTATTTTAAACACACTTGCCCTTAACAAGCATTCTTCCGTTCTTAACAGACCAAGAAATTCGCATCCGTAGGCAAATTGATTATAATTCGACTCCTCCTTGCGTAAAATCTTGAACTTCACCAAAAATGGTATATCTAACCAATTGGCCAAAAACTCATACTCGTTATCCTTACTCAGTTCTTCCTTACAAACAATGCACATGCCACCACAACTTAAATCCCGAAGTTGAACCTCAACAGGAATATCCTTCTCTTCCTGGGTGTAGAAAATCGTTGTTTTCATATCTACCTCAACCCGAACATCTCTATGTAATAATGGTGCCAAATTTCTTACTTCCTGTAAATGAAGTTTGCCATAGGAAATTTCAGAGATGTCAGCATCGAAAATTTGATTAAACTTATCCTCCACCTGAAAAACAACCTTATCTCCTATATGAAACTGATTTAGCGTAACCTCTTCATAGGGAACCAAAAAAGTATCATCACTCCCCAAAAAACTCAAATCCGCATAATCAATTAAATTATTTCGTTCGTCCAGTAAAATACACTTAATTGACATTGTCTATCCCTCCAAGCGATTCCTTTCTATTTACGTTAGCCCTTTGTCGTATCCGTTTCAGAGGCATTCCGTATATTTGACGGTGAAAATTTCAAAAAATATACATATATATCAACAATTGCTTTATACAGTTCTTCCGGAACCTCTGCGCCAAGCTCAAGTCTGGATAAAATTGTAGCTAAGGAGGTATCCTCATAAACAGGCACACGGTTTTCAGCAGCAAGCTCCACAATTTTTTCAGCCACATGGCCCATACCTGAAGCCACAATCACAGGGGCCACTTGATCGCTGTCGTATTTCAACGCCACAGCCTTTTTGTTAATTTTATCCTTATATCTTGACATTGACAGTATTTTTCCTTTCATAAATTTTAGGGAATACTTCCGATATGCTGATTGGCGCTTTGCTTTTTTCTACGGATATGGATTTGATTGCAAGCCCATTGCGCTCCATAATCTCCGTCAGCCCCGCGCGGATTCCTTTATCCAGTGCAAGGACTTTCTCCGGACAGAACAATTGCATATCAATTTTCCCTTTGCTGTGCAGTATAATTAAGTCAAAAAATCCTACATCTTTTATATCGAACTTAATCAACAATTTTTCCTTTCTCTCATCTTCCCCCGTCTTTCCCTCCTCATCATCAGGATCAATCCAAAGCTCGGAAAACATCATCGCCCCATCCACATTTAAGGGCAGTGACATGTGCAACAACGGCACATATACACTTTCGTTTAATAGCATAGAGGATAAAATCCCCTTAAACATATCTATATTTTCGTAGCCAGCCTCTCCTTTTATTCCTCTTTCCAAAATATCTATCAGCTTTTGGTTATACTCGTTCCCCTTGCCATCTTCCCCGTGCATTTGCACCAGTACGTCAGCAAATGTTTGAGCATCTATATTGCCAAGCTTATCCTTTATTACATTATAATTCATAATGCCTTCAAATGCATCAACAAATCCACTTTTATTTGCATTTTCATAGCGGGCTATGTTTAACATCAAAGAAGAGATGAAATCTCTGACCCGGCCAAAATCATTTGTATAACTAATATATTTCGATAAGAATGGAATCATTTCTTTTTTTAATATTTCTAGATTTTTTGAAACATCTCCGGGCTTTGCATTTTGATCTAAAAGCTTTGTAATTTCCAATAGCTGAACAGAATAACTTTTAGGCAGACTTTTGGATAAATTGGATAAATCAATTACTATGCTATTCAAAATATGCCGGCTGGAGGTAAAATCATTATATTTTTTTAATAAGTCCAGTATTTTAAAATTCAAATCCGCTGAATTCGATTGCGCCAGGGTTCCTCTTAAAAAATCAAAAAAGGCCCCCGAAAATTTTGTTGCTCCATCAGCCTGATTTTTCAAATGTCCCCCAAGCTCCTCCTTGGAGAGCTTAATCATCTCAAGAAAACGAGAAATCTCCTCTGCGAAATTTTCATCTATGCCTGAATTAACCAAATTTCCCAGTTTTAAAAATAACAAATCCCCCATCAATTCAGTCATTGAGGGTGTATCTTTTAAGGCACGCAAAAAACCTTCATAATTTGACTTATGGTTTTGTACAAACTCATTCTGCTGGTAATCCGCATTTGTAGATTTACTGTCGGGTCTGGTCACTTTATTAACGTTTGTAATATTATTAATATTAGCGTCGTTTGTTGTGATGGGATTGGTTCTGGAAGCATTATCATATCCTGATACAGGAGTAGTGACTTTCATAATATTAGACATTATTTCACATCCTTTCCACTCAACTATTATATTTTCCCTCTTTTTGTCGAATAAAATATGTAGTATAATTAACCAAAAGGTATAAAAAATGGTATAACATATTCTTTACTAAGGTGGTGCTCAAAAATGAACAACGGCATGGATAGTATGATCGATATGTATCTTTTCGAAACAAATTCTCTACTGGAGCAGTTGGAAAACATCATGCTCGAAGCGGAAAAGGCAAAGTCCTTCTCCTCCGCAGATATTGACGAAATTTTCCGAATCATGCACACAATCAAAGGTTCTTCGGCTATGATGGAATATGATTCCATTTCTAAAGTTGCCCATAGATTTGAAGATCTTTTCTTCATCTTTAGGCAAAACAACACAACCAATTCCTTGTCAGAAGGGATGCGCAAAGAACTTTTTAATTTAATTTTAAGAACGAATGATTTTATGCGCACAGAAGTGGCAAAAATCGAGCAAAATGAACCTATCTCTGATAATATCGACCATTTTATAAACGATATTAATACTTTTATTGAAAAATTGAATGCAGATGAGCAAAGCACCTTGGAAGCCGCTGAAATGACAAACGCACCCAATGAAAATAACGTAACACAGAACAGTGCTGTTTTGCAATCTATTCCCACAACCACATCCCCCTATATCATTAAAATCCTTTTTGATGACGGTAGCGGTATGGAGCATTTGCGCGCTTTTATTGTAAAAAATGCAATTTCTGATGCCATTGGTAACAATTTTAATTTTTACCCTGAAGATGTGGAACATAATTCAGAAACCTGCAATTATATTATTGATCATGGTTTTTTCATCTTCCTGGACGATGAATCTCTTATGGATGCAACCATATCTGCAGTAAAAAGTTCACCAAACATTGCATCCTTCGAGGTTATTGCCAATCCTACTGTGGAAGCATCTAAGGCTGAGGAAGTGCAACCGGAATTACAGCCAAAGGTATCAACCCAGAGTGTTACTCCAAGCCAAAGCAAGCCTGCCAAGGGGACTACGCCCCCTGCTCCGCAGACACAGCAAGCTAAACAAAGTATTATCAGCGTGAATTTATCAAAATTAGACAGTCTAATGGCCATTGTGGGTGAAATTGTTATAACCGAATCCATGGTGACCTCCTCCCCTGATTTAAAGGGATTGAAGCTGGATAATTTTTTGAAATCCACAAGACAACTTAGAAAGCTGACAGATGAGCTGCAAGACATTGCTATGTCCATGCGTATGGTTCCCATTTCCGGTGTATTTAATAAGATGAACCGCATTGTTCGGGATATGGGTCAAAGCTTAAATAAGGATGTACGCCTTACCATTATCGGTGAAAATACCGAATTGGATAAAACAATTGTTGACAGTATCAATGACCCATTAATCCATATCGTCAGAAATGCAATGGATCATGGTATTGAAGAGTCGGTAGAAGAAAGACTTGCCGCTGGCAAAGAGCCACAGGGTGAAATCGTATTGGAAGCAAAGCATACCGGCAGCGATATTATGATTACCATTGCCGATGACGGTGTAGGTGTAAATACAGAAAAAGTACTGGAAAAAGCAAAAAGAAACGGTATTTTAACAAAACCCGAAAGTGAATATTCAAAACGTGAAATTCTCATGCTTTTGCTTGCCCCCGGCTTCTCTACAAACGAAACCGTTACCGAATACTCTGGGCGTGGCGTTGGCATGGATGTAGTAAAACAGAATATTGAAAAGGTTGGCGGTATCGTTTCAATTGAAAGCGAATTGGGCGAAGGCACTTGTATTACGCTGAAAATCCCCTTGACCTTGGCAATTGTGGATGGCATGGAAATCTCCGTAGGTAAATCTACCTTCACCCTGCCAATCACAAACATCAGACAGTCCTTCAAATGCACCCAGGATGAAATTATTCACGATTCCTTGGGGCATGAAATGATTGAGCGCATGGGAAATTATTACTCAATTGTCAGACTGCATAAACTTTACAATTTAGAAACAGAGGTTACGGATATCGAAGAAGGTATTTTAGTATGGGTTGAAGCCAGCGATATCTCCTATTGCCTATTTGTAGATTCTTTTATTGGCGAACAACAAGTGGTTGTAAAACCTCTGCCACCATACCTAAATGGTTTTAATATCAAAAACTCGGGAATCGCAGGCTGTACCATTCTGGGAGATGGAAATATCAGTATTATCTTAGATGCACTTAGCCTGCAAACAGCATTCGAGAATTCATTATAAGGGGGGAATGTTTCAATGAATAAGGAAAATAATTTTACCGACGATCTGTTGAATGGCGAATTAAACCTAACAGAGGCGGATGAAAACTTAAACAAATATCTTACATTTATATCTGCCGAATTGGTATATGGCATCCCAATCGATAATGTAGTTGAAATCATTACAAATCCTGGCATTACCTCTCTACCCATGGTTCCATCTTATGTAAAAGGAATCATGAACCTTAGAGGTCAGATTGTCCCAATTATAGACATTCGTCAAATTATGAATAAACCTATAAATGATGACACAGCCATCACATGTGTTATCATTTTGGAAATCGACTCGATTTCCATTGGAGTTTTGGTGGATACTGTTTTACAGGTAATCAATGTTACCAATAAGCTCTTAGATCCTCCTTCCAAAAATCTGGACTTTATCAATGGCATGACAAATCTGAGTGACGGAACCGTTATGTTCTCCTTGGATTGCCAATCATTGATCAGCAATAAATAATAAGGTGGTTAATCCATGAATACTTTAAACGAAAATGACTTCATCCGTCTTTATACTTTTATTCAAAAAAAGTACGGAATTAATCTTTCCAAAAAGAAACAGCTCATCGAGGGACGTCTGAATTCGACGCTGTTTTCCATGGGCTTCAATGATTTTTCAGATTATGTAGATTTTATTCTGACTAAGTCCACGGAAAAAGATGTGGAGGTTCTGTTGAATAAACTTACAACAAACTACACATATTTTATGCGAGAGAAGACCCATTTTGATTTTTTTTCGCATAATATCCTACCTACTCTCGTAAAGAATAAAAAGGATAAAGTCTTGAGTGTTTGGAGTGCAGGATGTTCAACAGGTCAGGAACCTTATACTCTTTCTATTTTAATGAAAGAATTCTTAGGCAAAGATGCTCCCAATTGGGATACCCGCATTTTGGCAACGGATATTTCTCAAAAAGTTCTTTTGCAAGCGCAAAAAGGACTTTATCCCGGTGATTCCCTAAAGGATATGCCGACGGAATGGGTGCGTAAATACTTTACCCGTGTTGCTAACACAGATCAATATGAAGTAACACCGGAATTAAAGGCGAACGTGATCTATAAAACGTTTAATTTAATGGATCCCATACATTTTAGAATTCCGTTTGATGTTATTTTCTGTCGAAACGTTATGATTTACTTTAATCAACCTACAAAGGATGCTTTGGTAGACCGCTTCTATGATTCTACCAATCCCGGAGGTTATCTTATTATTGGGCTTTCAGAAACCATTAATAAGCATAGCACAAAATATAAATATGTTATGCCTGCAGTATACAGAAAAATATAAGGAATTTCTAAAAAGAAAGGTAGTTCTCTATGAAAGAAAAAATCAAGGTATTGGTCGTAGATGACTCACTGTTTTTCCGAGGAGTACTCACAAAAAAGCTTGCTGAATTTGACCATATTGAGGTTTTGGGGTATGCTAGAGATGCCTTTGAGGCAAAAGAAAAAATACCCCAACTCAAACCCGACGTGGTTACATTGGATGTGGAAATGCCCAAAATAAATGGTATTGAGTTTTTAAAGCAGCTTCTACCAGATCGACCAATTCCCGTTGTTTTGGTCTCCGCCCTCAATATTAGCGTGTTTGATGCACTGGCTGCTGGCGCAGTGGAATTTGTGAAAAAGCCGGAGCTATCCAATTCCGACACCATCTCCGCCTTTATTGAGGAACTGGCCGCAAAAATAACCATTGCAAGCCGAGCAAAAGTGTCACCGCCCTCAGGCGTAAGTAAAATTTCTATAGCGGCCAAGCCAAGTTTTGCACCAATCAATCCTTCTAGGTTGGCAAACACAACGGTTATTGCATTGGGCGCATCAACAGGAGGTACCGAGGCTACCATCTCCGTAATCAAAGACTTGCCGGAAGATACTCCGGGCATTTTGGTTGTACAGCATATGCCCCCTGGCTTTACTAAAATGTATGCCGAAAGACTGAACCGCCTATGTAAAATGGAGGTTCGAGAAGCCGTGGATGGGGATATTGTGAAAAACGGATTGGTTTTAATTGCCCCTGGAGATTTCCATATGAAGCTTACAAAGCTGGGCTCCACTTACGTTGTAAAATGCTTTCAGGCAGAAAAAGTCAGTGGTCATAGACCCTCTGTGGATGTCTTGTTCAATTCCGTGGCAGAGGTGGCCAAAAAAAATGCTGTGGGTATTATCATGACAGGAATGGGCAGAGACGGCGCCCAAGGACTTTTGAATATGCGTCAGCAAGGTGCATACACCATCGGACAAAACAAAGAATCTTGTGTTGTCTATGGAATGCCCATGGTAGCAAAGAATATTGGGGCTGTTATGATTGAAGCATCCAATGAAAATATTCCCTTAGTTTTACGCAGATATTTAGCATCACTTTAAAAAAACAGACCACAGCCTTAGCCTAAATCGAAATTATTTATATAAATGAAAACAAGCCGAAAATCAGAATTTCCCGCAAAAAGGAAAAACTATCTGTTTTCGGCTTTTTATCTGTCTGAATCTCTATTTTAATAAAAATCATTGGAACCAGTTTTGATAAATCAAACCTGTGAAAGCAAAAAAATTCGTTAAGATATGAGCTGCCGTTACAACTTGAATAGACTTAGTTTTATATGCAACCCCACCCCATAATAAACCCATTAAAAAAGAGCCGCCTACCAATGAAGCAAAACCACCTTGGTACTCCATGCCTTTTGCAAAATAAACCCCGACATGCCAAATACCAAAAAATATAGTAGGATAAATATATGCCAAAACGATGCTATTCTTAAAACTCTGATTGAAACATCCACGCCAAAATAATTCTTCAATCCATCCATTAATCAGTGCAAACAATAAGGCCAATCCTATTACCCAAGGCCCTGCAAGGAAAGCTATTTTCTGAAATACCGCAAAAAATGTACCTATACAAGGGATCAATGCTAATAAATAATATAGCAACCTCTTTGCTGTTGGATCATTGAGTTTTTGGGCATACATCTTCTTAAGTCCGCCAATTTCATTGGCGCTATACAAAGAAATAGGAAGGCAAAAGACAAACCAATACATACAAAAACCCATAATAAATCCGGATGTTTTCCCTATTCTGTCAGTTAAAAATGGCATGAGTAATAACATTGAACTGCACAGTATGGGAGGGGAACAAATCAAAACAAATTGTTTTTTTCCTATCTCTTTCATAAAACACCTCTTTTGTATTTTAATCATTATAATAGAATTTTTATTATTTTACAAACGAGCAAACCTCTTTTACTGACTCTCTTTCTATTCAAAAATCGTTTTATGGTTTTTACATATTATAAAATTGTATTCTTTAGAAAAAAAGCCCAGATTATTATTTTTATAAAAATTATATTATTTTTACATCCAAAATGCCGATATCATTAAGTGAGTACAATTGTCTGTTAATATAATTACGTTACTTTAAATTTAAGGGGAAATTAATATGAAAGTTACCGGAAACCATTTTTTTAATCTGCAATCAAATGCAGCAAATAAAGATAAAATCACCCAAACCACCTCACAAAGCCCTTCTGTTTCAAGGGCCAAAAATTACGATGAAATTATTATCTGTGGTAAAGCAGAAACACCAGAACAAAATAGCTTTATTGACGCGCTGAAAAATAAAGTTTCAAAGGAAGTAGCAACACCTACCTCTGCGGAAAAAATCGCTGATTTGAAGCAACAAATCCAAGACGGAACTTATCAAATTGATATCGACCAAATTGCAAAAAAAATGCTCTTAAGCTAACTATTTGAAAAGGACTGAAAAAAATGACAACCATAATTGATTTTCATAACATTGTAATTCATTTAATCGAATTATTAGAAGCACTTATTTCCATTGAAAAGGATAAGCTGGAATCCATAACTTCCAAAAATTTAGATGTTTTAAATAATTGTATTAAAAACGAACAGGTTTTAGTGTTGAAACTAAAGGGTCTTGATAAAAAGCGGGAACAAATTCTTTCAGCCTTGGGCTATGACGGCCTTACTTACAAAGAGATAATATCTCGCCTTCCAGCAGAGGAAAAAGAAGAAAGCAGTAAACTTTTCGCAACGCTCCAGAAAACGACAGATGATTTTCATGCAATCAATGACAGTGTAAAAGTTGCTCTTGATGTAAATTTACATGTCATCAACACGACACTTAGCAAATTAGGCCAAAACCCAGAAACCCAACAAATACCCTCTGGGAATAATTTGAAAAATAGATTTGCTTAACTCTTTATTTATTACCAAAGGGGGAAAACTTTTATGCGTTCTACGTTTGGCAGTTTTACTACCGCCCAGTTAGGTCTTCGTGCAAGTCAGTATGGGTTGGATGTAACAGGTCAGAATATTTCAAATATAAATACAAAAGGTTATACAAGGCAAGTCGTTGACCAAATTAGCTTAAACCTTAAAAACAGCGGGCGCTATGCCTCTGTTGCCAATGTAGGTTATGGCGCACTGGTTACAGGCATATCCCAAGTAAGAGACCCTTACCTGGATATCAGGTTCCGAAACGAAGTATCCAAGGTTGGCGAAGCGGATGTGAAATTAGATGGGTTGAAAGAAATTGAATCTATTTTAGATGAAATTGCCACTGACGGTATTCAAACACAGCTAAGCGACTTAAATACCATGTTGCAAAAGCTTGCCGGAAAAGTTAGCAGCGAAGAATATGAAAATATGGTAAAATCCTCTGCGGAATCCTTGACAAATTACTTGAACCAATGCGCAAAGCAATTGGAAACCGTCCGCTCCAATCAAGAATACAGTTTAAAAAAAGTCGAGATTCCGGAAGTTAATAATATTTTAAAGAATATAGCAGAATTAAACAAATCAATTAAGGACGGTCAAGTGAATGGTAACCCTGCTTTGGAACTAATTGATCAAAGAAACGTTTTAATTGATAACTTGGCTGGTTATATGAAAATTGACGTAACCTATGTTCCAACCAAAATCTCTGATAGTTTAACCATTGACGAATTAAAGATTGATTTGGTTGGTGCAAATAATACAATAAATCTCTTAAATCATTTGGACCATGTAAGCCTCGATATGCCAGATGGAACAACCCAGTTGAATATTCTAGATGCCGAAGGAAATCCCGTTAAAAATAGCGGTGGTACCGTGATTGGCACCGATGTTTTTAAAGAACTGACAAGTGGTTCTTTAAAAGGATCTTTAGATTATCTAAATTCCAATGGGGAATTTGATACTGGCAAAGACTCTTTTCGCGGTATCGGGTATTATCAAAAAATGTTAGACCTTATGGCAAATACCCTTGCCTCAACCCTTAATGATATTAATAATGCAGGACTTCCCAGTGGTACATTACATGATATGTTCGGTACCTCCGATGGCAGTACAACCATTACGGCGAAAAATATCAAAGTTGCATCGGGATGGGCAAACTCTGAATACGGCTTAACGAAATCCGTGAATGATGATGGTTCTACACCTGCTTCCGGTGCGCAAGAAAATATATTAAAAATGATTGATGCCCTAAAATCAGATCAACCTTTCATCAAAAAAGGTGCTTTACCTGCCGATGATGTGACAATTTTTAATGGAAGTTTTCACTCATTCGTTTCTAATCTGAATACGACATTAGGCATTGACATTAAATCTACAAATACGTTACTAAACAACCATGTTTCCGTTGCCAACGAAATTTCAAGTGCAAAAAGTGCTATTTCTTCCGTTAGTTTAGATGAAGAAGGCATGAATATGTTGAAATATCAAAAATCCTTTGCTGCTGCCGCAAGATTAATGACAACATTAGATGAGGCATTGGAAACCATCATCAATAAGATGGGCGTTGTTGGACGATAATGAAAAGGAGTTGCGATAAATGAGAATAACAACAAATCAGGTTTTAAGCAATTACCAAACAAATCTCTCTAAGACTACGAATGAACTAGATACAGCAAGAAACCGAGTGCTTACGAAGCGAAATTTCATGAAAACATCTGAAGATCCTGCTTCCGCTGCAGTTGCTTATAAACTAAGAAAAGAATATATCGAAACTGGGGATCATATTGATAACGTGAAAGATGCGACCTCTCAGTTTGATGCAGTAGAGAGCAGCGCCATGGAAATGAGTACCATTGCAAAAAAAGCCAATGCCCTAATACTAGAAGGTATCTCTGGCAATACCAGCATAGAATCGAGAAAAACCATTGCAACAAGCCTTAGACAAATGCAAGAATCCATCGTTATGTCTGCAAATTCAAAGCTGGGTGAATCTTTCTTATTCGGTGGGCAAACAACTGACTCTACTCCTTTTGAACTGGTAGATGGGAAGCTTCAATACTATGGATTAGATGTATCAAGCACCGACCCTGCCGTGCAAACAAAATTAAAAGAAATGTCAAATGCGGCGGTATATGTAGACCTAGGCTTTGGTTTATCCTTTACCAGTGGAAAAATTGATACCAATAGCGCTTTTAACGTTGCCGTATCTGGTTTGAATGCCCTTGGCTTTGGCCAAAGCGATGGCAAGGATCAGAATTTGGTGAATATACTGGGCAATATTGCCGATGAGTTGGAAAAAGATCCAACTGATTCCGAAAAGCTGGACGGACTTAGCAAGCAATTTACAGAATCTTCAAGTAAACTGGCAGACTTCATCACCTCTATCGGTACAAAAAGTAACTTCTTAGAATTAACCCAGACACGTTTGGAAGATAACCAATTTACTTTAAATGAAAAAATCGTTTCCGTGGAAAACGTTGATTTAGCTGCTGCAATTACAGATTATTCTTGGGCGCAATATCCATACAATTCTGCATTAAAAGTTGGAAATAGTATTCTTAGCCAATCTTTTATAGATTTTATGAACTAAAAACCAAACCAAATGAGTAGAAGGGAGGGCAAAAACGGTGGAACCTTTATTGAATATTACCACAGTACCTTTAAAGTTTGAAATGACAGTAAACAATGCACGTCTGGAATACAATAATTCAAATGCACAGCTGGAAATTTCCAGAGATAATGGCGGTCTGAAAATCAAAAGCAACCCCATTAAATTAGATATTGATTCCTTTGAATGTTATAATTCTATAAATCCAACAGCCAGAACAAGCATTAAGGATGCTGCAGAAAAAGGGAAAATGGTCGCCTATGAGGCAACCGCCGCTTATGCAAGGGAAGGAAAATTATTTTTAAATGCAAAAATAGGTGAAGATGTCATTAGTAAAATTGCTGCTTCAAAAACAGAGGTAAACACCAACGTTGGAATAACCTTTACCCCTACCGCAAGGCCCGAATTGAATTGGTCTAAACCGGAAATTATGATAGAATACGAGTTGGATAAGCTCAATTTTGACTGGAAGGTTATGAACGGAAACTTTGAGTTTATTCCAGGGAATATTGAGATTTCCATTACACAGCGACCTGATGTTGTAATTGAATACATAGGAAACCCTATCTATGTTCCGCCAAGCGCAGACCCCCAATACGTTCCGATTACCGATTTAAGAGCATGATTAATCAAACGAGGTGAATAAATGGAACTGGTAACAAAATATTTTTCCAATATAACATATGAAGACAACGATGTTATTATTTTTAATAATGGACTATTTGGGTTCGAGAAATATAGAAAATTTCTCTTAATCCGCTTTGATGACCACGAAAACTCTCCAGTATGCCTTCAAAGCATTGAAGAAGCAGACATTGCTTTTGTGATGATAAATCCTTATAATTTTATTCATGATTACAATGTTTCACTATCAGAAACAGATATTCAAGATTTAAAACTTAAGGATGCGGATAATCTAACTGTCTATAATATTTGTGTCCTTCTGGATTCCATTCCCCAGAGTACAACAAATTTAAGGTGTCCTGTGATTGTAAATACGCAGACCCGATTAGCAAAACAAATTATATTGGAAAACTCGGAATATCCCTTTAAATACTCATTTAAGGATCTTATTCCTAAGGAGGGCTGATATGCTGGTATTGCAAAGAAAAATTGGTCAATCTATCTATATAGGCGAAGATATTATAATCACCATACAGGATATTTCTGCTGATAAGGTGAAAATTTCTATCGATGCGCCGAAGGATATTATGATTATGCGAGAGGAATTAAAGCTGGCTACCATGAGCAATCAGGAAGCATTGTCCTCCTCGGGTGACTCCGTTGCAATGTTAAAAAAATTATTTCAGAAGTAGTTACAAAAAGGAAGCACTATTCGTTGAAAAATAGCCCTTCCTTTTTTGATGTCAATAATCAAACCCTTCGAAATACTAAGTTCCTTATCTAACGGGTTTTGAAATCCCTTGTTTTTCATATTCGGTTTGCTTAGCTCCAAAGAAGAATTGTTCCGGTTATATTTCTAAAATTTCAAAGAAACAAAATAAGTGTATCGGTTTTCACCAATACACCCTTATTGTTAAATATATGCTTTTCCCTTAGCCACAATGGAAACATAACCTGATATTTCCAGGGCAGTTATCTTCCCATCCTGCAAAACCGCCTGAACACCCATGGTCCCTCCTGGCTGTTTGCAATCTACGGAAACAGTGTTTCCTGCCCGCATTGCCAAAAGTACACCAATTGCGGAGGTTCCGCTTCCGCAGCCCCTCTCCCAAATCATGCTTGTCCCTTTCACACAAACCAGCGGATCCAGTTCCTGGGTTTTTCCATCCCATAGTAGGAGGCCAAAAGCATCGGGCATATTGTGTGACCATAAGGAAGAAGCCTTCTCCGCCTTCATTCTGGCATCTGCACCCCAAATTTTCCGATCTACAATGATATGTGCAATCCCTTCAAATCGTACCACAGGCAGTGTGAAGGCCTCACTGCCAAGAAAAAACTCCTCCCAATCCACAGAAAGGGGCAAAGGCATATCAACCTTCCCGAAGTATCCACACTCTAACTTCTGAATTTCACATGAAACTAAATTCTTAGCGCCGGAAACTTCCAATAATACAGTTTCTATTGCAGTCAGGGGCAGTTGTTTCTCCTCCATGAGATAGGCCGCCAAGGAAAGGGTGGCGTTTCCACAAAATTCCCCTGCCATCATGCGTAATGCCTTGGCCGCATGTTTATCCTTAGGCTCCTGTATAAAGCCTACCTGCTCACCATAAATGCTATTGTAAGCCATTAGCTTTTCCGCCACCTGGAGATGTTTCTCTTTGGAAATTGGAGTTTCCACTAAAATTGTCATATTTTCCGTTGGATTGGTTTTTATAAAATTAATTTCCACATAATTCCCACCTTACTGTTGAAAACGTCCCAAAAAGGCCTTTGTTCGCTCCTGCTTCGGATTGTTGATTACCTCCTCGGGTGCCCCTTCCTCCACAATCACACCGCCGTCCATAAAAACAATATGGTTGGACACATCTCTGGCAAAGGACATCTCATGGGTTACAATCACCATAGTCATATGCTCCGCTGCCAAATCCTTAATTACCTTCAATATTTCCCCTGTTAATTCAGGGTCAAGGGCAGAAGTGGGTTCATCAAAAAACAAAATTTTGGGATTCATAGCCAATGCTCGTGCAATGGATACACGCTGCTGCTGTCCGCCTGAAAGCTGATGGGGATATGCATCTTCCTTTTCGGAAAGACCCATTTTCGCCAAAAGTACCCTTGCCTCTGCATAAACCTCGTCCTTTGGCCGCTTACCAATTAAAATAGGCGGTTCCGTAATATTCTTCATCACAGAATAGTGGGGAAACAAATTAAAATTTTGGAATACAAGCCCAAAATGTTTTTTAATCTCTCTAATCTTATTTTCATCCACATAGTTGGATTTTCCATTTTCGCCAGCCTTAGCCGCATAGTTTCCAAGATAAATTAAATCTCCTCCATCCATAGTTTCCAATAGGGTTGCACAACGCAACAAGGTAGATTTTCCTGAACCTGACGGCCCAATTATCGATACAACCTGTCCCTCTGATACAGAAAGGGAAATATCTTTCAAAACTTCATTATCTCCAAATTTTTTATTACAGTGATTGATTTCTAATACCTTCATGCTTATCCCTCCCTTATCGATAATAGCTCAAGGATTTTTCCACTCGTTCCATGACATACGCCACTACCCAGTTAAAAATAAAATAGAAGGCACCTGCAATGAATAGAGGCATAATCGTGGTTTTTGCCGCCGCAATCTGCTTTGCCAACGTAAACATTTCTGTGTAATTTAAAACAAAAGCCATGGCGGTATCCTTAACCAAAGTAATAATTTCATTGGTCACAGGAGGCAAAATTCGCTTTACCATTTGGGGGAATACAATCTTAAAAAAAGTCTGATATTTATTATAACCTAAAACCGAGGCCGCCTCGTATTGCCCAACAGGAATGGCCTCGATGCCTGAACGATAGATTTCTGCAAAATAAGCCGCATAATTGATAGAAAAACCAATTAAAACTGCAATCAAACGATAGCTTTTACTTAAGGTAACACCAAAAACGTAGTATGGTGCAAAATAAACAACCAAAAGCTGAAGCATTAAGGGAGTACCCCTTAAAATAGAAATATATATTTTGGCCAAAAATTGAATAGGCTTAAAGTTCCCAAACCATCCATTTAGTCCGCCAGTAATAACCCCTTTTCCCGCATTCCCATCTTTTTTCAGCATAAACCCAAAGGGTGTCCATTTTGACATACGGGCAAAAGCCACCAAAAGACCTAATGGCATAGAAAATACCAAAGTCAAAATAAAAATAAGTAGTGTTGCCAGCATGCCATCGCCAAGCTGCTGTATGATATTGAGTATGATATTGAAATATTCGGCCCAACGCATAAGAAAACCCCCATATTTTGCATTTTTACAATCCTTCAAAAAGCAAGGATAAGCGTGCCAGATTACCGACACGCTTGAATGACTCATTTATTTTACACCAAATTACTTGCCAAGGCAAATCATTTGATCTAAATTATAATCCTTATAATTCGCTGCAATGGTATCAATGGTACCATCTTTTACCATTTCATATAAGGTTTCCTGAACTTGATCACGAAGCTCTGTGTTACCCTTCTTAAAGCCTATTGCGTACTGTTCTGTAGACAGAGGCTCCTCCAACTTTGCAAATTTATCTCCACGTGAGGTCAACTGGTACTGTGCAACACCAATATCCACTGCAATGGCATCAATGGAACCAGCTTCCAAATTCATAAAAGCTGAATTATAATCTTTTGACTGTTCTAAAGAAGCAAAACTTGCTGCCAATGCTAGATTTGCTTCATTGTCTTCCTGATTTGTTAAAGCAGTCAATGCAGAAGAATCGGCCTGAGTCATCACAACTTTTCCAGCTAAATCAGCTTTTGTTTTAATGTCGGAATCTGCTCTCACCACAAAAACAATGCTATTGTCTACATAAGGATCAGAAAAAGTGTAGCTATCTTCTCTGCCTGTCATAGTAAAACCATTCCAAATACAATCGATGGATCCGCTGTTCAATTCCATATCTTTGGCATCCCAATCAATTGGTTGTTTCACCAATTCCCAACCACGGCGCTTACACACCTCTGCGGCCAAATCCAAGTCAAACCCAACATAATCTCCGGCATCATTACGGTATCCATAAGGAGGATACTCAGCATCAAAACCAACAACCAATTTTGTACGTTCTTGCGCTGTAGCTTCGTTTTCAGGAGCCGCACTAGATTTTTCGTCACTGCTACATCCCGCTAACACAGAAACACCCATTAGCATTGCAATAAATATTCCCAAATATTTTTTCATACTTCATTTCCCCTTTTTCTTTTTTTATAACCTAAGCCCAAAAGCCTTAACTCTTTATTATACTATCACATTACCACGCTAAAGTAAAGAGGTTTTGTCAAATTATCTCTTCTTTTTCTGACACGCAAAAAAACAGACAGCTTATCTGTCTGTTCAAGCATGGGATATAACCCGAATCCTTTTTATGATAGCCTTATTTTCTCTTTAAACAGTGTATAACATCTTTTTCCATGTACCCTAATAAAAATATCAGCCCAATTACTTCCATAGCCTAGAAAGCTCTCTAGCTGCTCAGAGTGAGTCCCTCTATCTTTATCTATCAAGATTTTCTAAAGTAGGGTAATGATGTTAAAGTTCATCCTAGCTTATACTTCTTTTAAATCATTTTTATATGCATCCACCGCCTAATAAGGCGGTGGAATTCAATAAATTCGTTGAAATAACCCGCATACAATACTGTTAACGCATCATTTTAATAATTAATAACTTCTGACCCGGGTAAATTTTATCAGGGTCCTCAATGTCATTTACCATCAAAATACGTTCAATCGTGGTGTCAAAGTGTTTTGCAATCTTCCATAAACTATCTCCTGGCTGCACCGTATAAATTACAGCACCTGCCATAGGCTTTTGAGATGTATCGATATTTTTCAGTCGAATATCCGTAACAAGCTGGGCAGTTTCTTGTCTTTTCGCATCTGCCTCAAGCACAATAGACGCATATAACTCACCCTCTCGATCGGATAAAATCTGAAAATCGATTTCTTCAAGTCTGCCTTTTACATTTATTTCATCAGTAGGCAAAACACCTTTCATCTCAATTTTTTGACTAAAAGGAATCCCTTTGTTAGTCATACAAACTGCATGATCATCTTCTTGGCATAAATACATAATTTCCACATTCAAAACGCCCTCAACTTGAATCATATCCTCTTGGGGGCTTACGTCCTGAATATGCAGCGTTCCCCATGTTTTCCCTGCTTGTAGCATAGGAAGCTCGCTTTGATCCAATGTAATTTTTTCTTTCAAAGAAAACTGATTTTTAGCTCTTCCAATGCTAACAGGATATGTCACAGTATCCCGCATAACTTCCGTTTCCATCCCCGGTGCATATGCATCGGTAACTACTGTTTTCTCTGTTGAATCCCAAGCTGACATCTCACTCATAATAGATGCATTAACATCTAAAATTCTGGGTTCGCCATCGTCATCAAGGCTGGTTTTGATTGAGGTATCATCGATGGTTAAATTTACGTCAACCATACTTTTTGGTGTAATTTTATCTGCTTCTAAATATCCGTTGAAGGGTATTTTTTCGCTCCACGAATGCACAGTTCCCGTTCCCTGATCATCCGTATATAAAATATCAACAATAAGATTACTACGAATCATTACCTTGCCATCCATTGGACGCACTTCTTGATCAGTCAAATAAAAATCGCAGCTTAATATTTCTCCAACAGCCGGCGCCGTTTGAGGTAACGTAATTTCCTCTTTAACTGTGAATCCTTCTTTTTTCTCAGCGACTACTTCTTCCATGCGAAGCTTACCTTCCAAAAAGGCCATTCCGCCGCTGTCTCCAGGTGAAACAACATTTACTTTATGTACACGTTCTGCATTTGCTGTCAATCCAATGACTGCCTTTATTCCTAACTTTCTATCATTGATTACTTGGCAATCCAAATGTTCCAGTGTTGTTGTTAGTTTTACCTGCATATCTTTTTCCAGTCCGTCCATGTAGATAATATCCTCAATGGGTAAACTGGATTTCATCGCATATACTGCATCGTCACCCTTATCAGAAGAATATAGAATTGTAAGGTCCAAGTCGCCTGATAGGTTAATGCGATCGTCCCCCACCCGTACATCCTTCATTTTTACTTTTCCGTGGCAACACAAAACTTCATTTACGTCAGGCTTGCTGTCAGGCGCGATGATATCCCCTTCCAGCAAGATTTGGGAGGCTTGTTTCCCACCCTGCTGCTTCAATTCAATTTCTTCTCTTTCCCATTCCATCGGCATAAAAAACCTCCTTCGCTATTCTTGCGGCAGTTTTCAGACACTGATTTCGGGCTTTTCCTTTTTTTCGGTCACCATCCACCCTTTGTCTATATATAAATATATTGAAATTCCTCTATTGTATTCCTAAAAATAAGGGTTTCTAAGAAAAATGTTCTTTTACTTTTATTGTCTGTAGTGAAAAAGTAAAATTAAAAAATCCTATTATACAACGTTTGACGAAAACACGTATAATAGGATTTATTATTTATAGGCAAATTATCTAGAGACCCATTCATTATATAAAAGGCTTACAGCAGTAAAATATATATTTAGCAAGGAACTTGCGCACACATTAAAATCTGTGGTGCATCTCAAAAGAAATACGCCTTTTAATATGCTTGTGTTAAAATCCCCTCAATTCCGTAATGGGAAACCAGCGAAACACAACCTTTCCTGTCAAATCACTACAAGAAATCACGCCCATTTGACGGCTGTCATAACTTAAATCTCGATTGTCACCCAAAACAAAAACAGTATCTTTGGGAATTGTCATATCTACAATTCCGTTGGTAGGTTCATCTATATATTCTTCTTCTAATATTTCTCCATTTATTTCAACGAAGCCACCAGGTAGTAGTCTAATATGATCCCCCTCAGTCGCTACAATTCTCTTTAAAACTGTTTTCTCCCTTCCGCTATCATTGTACTGAAATACGATAATATCTCCTTTGTCATACCATCCCATCTGAACAAAAAAGCGGCTCATACAGATAATATCTCCGTCATTTAAGGTAGGGTCCATAGAACTTCCCTCTAGTTTCACTGGCCATAAAAAGAAAAATAATATCATTATGATAATTGCGGCTCTTAAAATTACATTTGCCCAATCTTTTACAACTTCATTCAAAACTATTTACCTCTCTGTGCTATTATTTTCTTGTGACAAATTGTTATCTCTCTATATAAAAGTATACAAATTTCTCCAAAAATAGCAAGTCAAAAAAATAGGTAAATTTAGGAAACTTATTAAATCGTAAAAATATTATTTTTTAAACAAAAAAATAAGCCCAATATTTCAGGCTTAACTTATCTTTCATTATAGCAGCAAAACACCTTATATTTTATCCAAAAAGCTATATCCAATGGCCTCCAAAGCAACCTGTGCTTCATGGCATTTCTCTTCCTTTATAAAAATATAGTCTGTGTCAAAAGTAGAAACAGCGAAAATACTAATTCCGCTTTCCCCTAAACATCCTGATATTTTGGCTAAAACTCCAACCATAGTAAATTCCATCTGCCCCACAACTCGAAAACAGCTCCACCCATCTTCATGTACCTCAGCGTCTGTGGGCAAAAGTTCTGTAGGGCAAACCAAAGAAAGCTCATGATCCGTTCGAGACCAAAAGCTAAAACGACCCAAATCTATTATTTCATGGCATTTTGCGACTGAAAAATCTATATTCAACCATTCTAATAACATTGGCTTTTCCCTCACATTTGCTTTTGCACAGTTTTATATTCATCTTCCAAACGATAATAGGGACATTCGCTATTTTCGTCCTTTAAAAACCGTTCCATCTCGTCCTCATCTAAATTCACTTGACAATAATATTCATCATATACTTCGTCATAACTAAAATATACACATGTATCACAATTTGACTTCATTTCCTTCTCCTATTAGTATAAACTTAATAAAAGTAAAAACCACTTCTTAATTTAAGAAGTGGTTTAAATATGGGAGTTACAGGGCTCGAACCTGTGACCCTCTGCT
>NZ_DALYUL010000020.1:0-8432 GCF_031981185.1 Anaerotignum sp.
TGCAGTAGGCACTATCATTCACGTTGTGATTGACGGAGAATATAGAGGCTACATTGTTATAGCGGATGAAGTAAAGGAAGACTCCGCAAAAGCAATACAGCTACTCAAAAAAGAAAATGTAAAACAAACGGTTATGCTTACCGGTGATGCCAAAGCTATTGGAGAAAAAGTTGCAAAAGAGTTGGGACTTGACCAAGTATATACACAGTTGCTTCCGGGGGATAAGGTAGATAAAGTAGAAGAACTTATGAAACATAAATCTGCAAAAGGGAAGCTTGTATTTGTTGGAGATGGTATCAACGATGCTCCTGTTCTTGCTCGTGCAGATCTTGGTATTGCCATGGGTGGGCTTGGCTCTGATGCTGCAATTGAAGCAGCAGATATTGTTATTATGACCGATGAACCTTCAAAGATTTCCACAGCCATGAAAATATCACGCAAGACCTTAGGTATCGTTAGACAAAATATTATTTTTTCTCTTGCTGTTAAATTGATAGTTTTAGTTTTAGGTGCTTTGGGAATAGCAACCATGTGGGCCGCTGTTTTTGCAGATGTTGGTGTTTCTGTAATTGCGATACTCAATGCAATTCGCATATTAAGTATAAAGCAGTATCGTTCCTAATAAGAAAGCAGAGCCGTTGATGGCGAAATGTCCTGCACTTGGTAAATCAGTGCAGGGCATATAAAATTTATATGTATTGGGGTGAATAACTGATAATGGAAAACTTAATTTACAGATTAACAATGTATAAAAACAAAGAATTTTTTATTCAAAAGTATTCAAAAGAATGGTATGAAGTATTTAGCAAAAAATCTAAGCAAAAATTCCACGATATTCTTCCCAAAATGCCACATATAGGGGAAAGTATTTTTTCGTTTAACTATAAGTTTGCTCCTTCTTACATTGCATGGTACTCAACTTTTCTTGAAATGAAGGTGCCAAAGCATGAAATTGACAGTAACATTTGGTCAATGCACGAAAATCTGGCTAGTATTGTTCCCGAAAATATACTAAAAAAGTATGGAAAAGCTTATTTTAATAGTTTTCGAAAAAAAGCTGCTGCCCATGTGAGAAAACAGAATTCTGTCGGGCTAAACCCGTATGATTGGCAGATTGAATACCTAGATTTAGATAATAATTCGTTCGAAATTGTCATAAAAACTTGTGGATTTAAAAAGCTTGCTAAAGAATATAATGTCGAGGGGTTACTTCCTGGCATTTGCCGTATGGATTATCTTTTTGCAAATATGATGGATAACGGTTTCGAACGCACAAAAACTCTTGGTGATAATGATGATTGTTGTGATGGAATATATCGTATGATTGGAAGCTGTGAATGGTCCTCCTGAAAAAGGATTTGAGCATAGAAAATGAGCATTGAACTGGTTTACACTGTAAACGCAACCCTCCGACAAGCTTATTTACAATTTACTTCATATCATTTTGGCTGTTTGCCTTAACTTTACTTATTTTTGTAAACTTCCTTATCAAGAAGACCCTAATAGGCCCTGCTTTCTCTTTTATACTGGGAGGTATTTCATGAACAACAAAACTACAATTCTACTGGTAGATGATGAAGTCAAAATTACCAGTGTGTTAGATGCATATTTAAGAAAAAACGGATATATCACTTTGGTGGCGGATAACGGAAAAACTGCAATTGAGCTTTTTGCAAATAATGAGGTATCTTTAATTGTCCTTGATTTAATGTTACCTGATATTTCTGGAGAAGAAATTTGCAAGCAACTTCGCTCAAAATCACGTGTTCCAATTATAATGCTAACTGCAAAATCAGAAGAAATAGACTTAATTGACGGACTAAGCATAGGTGCGGATGATTATATTACAAAGCCCTTTAGTCCAAGAGCAGTAATTGCAAAAATTGAAGCTGTTCTTAGACGAGCAAATGGAGATGAATTAATCAGTGTGCCTATTAGTTTTGCAAATGGGTTGCTCAGCATAGATTTTCAAAATAATATTGTAAAAAAGCAAGGCAATGTTATCAATCTGACCCCTACAGAATATAAGCTCTTAAAAACCATGGCGAAAGCGCCTGGAAGAATTTTCACCCGAGAGCAACTTATTACATTTGCCTTGGGAGATGACTACGATGGATTCGACCGTAGCATAGATACTTACATTAAAAGTATCCGCTCAAAGATTGAGCCAGATCGCAAAAAGCCAATGTTTGTATTAACAGTACATGGGTTGGGATATAAGTTTTCTTCAGATATCATGGGTTAGGAGGCAACAAATGTATCGTGGTTTAAAGGCACGTATTATTCTAGCTTTTACAACATTGCTCATATTGTCTGCCATATCATTTACTTTAGCATTTAATCTGGGACTTGATAACTTATTTCAAAATTATGCCAATTTGCAACAAGAGCGAAGAATAAACCAAATTCTTTCACAAGTAAACAGCTTATATTTGCCGCAAAGTGATAGCTTTAATACACAAGCACTTGAAGCTGTAGGAAATGCCGCCCTCCAAAATGGATTAATCCTTCACATTGAAACAGTAAATAAAGAAATGGATTGGGATATATCCACGCATCGTGCCAAGGAGTGTCAGCTTATGTTGGAGCATAGGGAGAAAAATATGCATAGCCGATATCCTAACTTTGATGGAAACTATGAGCAACAAGTACTAGATTTGACTTATCAAGGAAAAATAGTAGGTACTTTAACTCTGGGGTATTATGGTCCTTATGCCTTTGACGACATCGAACTGGAGCTTATTAATTCGCTCAATCGATTACTTGTTGGCATTGGTATTGTTCTCCTGATTATATCTGCTGGTTTTGCAAGTTATCTTGCTGTCAATTTAATCAGACCAATTAGAATGGTTGTAGGTACTGCGAAGAAAATTTCCTGCGGTAATTATGGTGTACAAATTGACGAACAATATAAAACCAGAGAAATTGCAGAGCTTGTTAGCACTATAAACGAAATGTCTGTGCAACTTCAGAAAAAAGAGCTACAAAAGCGCAGGTTGACTGCCGATGTGGCACATGAACTTAGAACACCTCTTGCCAATCTTCAAAGCCATATGGAGGCGGTGATAGATGAAGTGTGGGAACCTACTCCCGAACTGTTTCAAGGATGTTGTGATGAAATCAAACGACTTACTAGTCTTGTAAATCGTCTTAAAGAATTAACTGAATACGAAAACAACAGAGTTGCTTTAGAAAAACAGACCTTTTCAGTAAATCATTTTTTTGATACACTGCTAAGCGCCTTTTCCTTTACAGCAATGGCAAAGAATATAAGGTTCCAAGTAGAATGTGAGCCTACTGGTGCGGTATGTATCGCTGATGAAGAAAAAATTAAGCAATGTATGATTAACTTATTATCCAATGCCATACGTTACACCCCCATTGGCGGAACTGTTTCTCTTATATTTTATGAAAATAAAAGCTTTTTTAATTTCGAGGTATCTGATACTGGAATCGGTATCCCTGAAAATGATTTATCACAAATTTTTGAACGCTTTTATAGGGTGGATTCTTCAAGAAGTCAGTGCACTGGTGGCATGGGTATTGGACTTTCTATCACAAAGGCAATTATAGACATGCATAACGGAGAAATCACAGTAAGAAGTGTTCCCAATAAGGGCACTACATTTTGTATAATGCTTCCCAAATAAAAAAATGAAAATGGTACCGCCTAGTCTTTCTTAGGGCGATACCATTTTTTTACTGAATTTACTGACAAAATTGCACAAGCACTTCCGATAACAGCTCCTACTAATATATCACTGGGATAGTGGACATACAAATACATTCTGGAGAATGAAATCAAAACGGCTAATATCATTGCAGGTAATGCCAACTTACTTTTGTAGCGAATGAGGGTAACTGCACCTGCAAAAGAAACCGCTGCATGACCAGAAGGAAATGAATAATCCTTTGGCCACTCTATTAGCAGATTAATGTCTGACATATTTACAAATGGACGTGGTCGAGCAATGACTGGCTTTAAAAATAAATTACAAATGACAACTTCTAAGATAATTGCGACCATCATAGCAATACCAATATGTCTTGTTTTATTAAAATATAGCAATAGTACAGCAGTTATTATCCAAATCCATCCACTGTCTGCAAGACTTGTAATAAATACCATAACAATGTCCATAATAGGATTTTTTAAATAAATTTGGATAAGATCTAAAATTTCTAATTCGACATTCATTATGTTCATCCTTATTTTAATTTCAAGAGGGAGTAATTTTTGAGATTCAACGCCTTCCATTAGTTCAAATAAACTCCGTAATTAAAAATTCACACATTTTATCATCTTACCTGAAAGAGGATTATACTAGCAAAATAGTAGTATAAAATATATCCTCAATAAGTTGTCACTATCATAGTCTTTGAAAAAATGAAGAATATTTCAGACTATCTATAAAAGTAATAAAGTTTTCTTTTACATCTGAAACTGTTAAATATGGTTTTTCAAGTTTTAGAAGACGTGCAATATAAAGTTTTTGAAAATCATTTAACGTTAGTTCATCATACCATGCCATAGTTCTGTGCTTTTTATCAGTTGGATTCCAACGGGAATACAATAAAAACAATATTATTTCCCCAAAACAATGAAAATCACTTTGCATTCCCATTTTATCATAACGCACACAACGTGCCAAACCAAAATCAATGAGGAATATATTATTACCATTATCTAAAATGTTGCTAATGCTAATATCTCTGTGAACAATATTACGATTGGTTAAATACGCTATGATCGAAAGCAACTGCAGCCCTATGCGTCGAATATTTTCTAAAGAATAAGCTTTTTTTTTGGAAAATAAACAATACTCTAAGGTAAATCCTTCTATAAATTCCATTGCTAAAAACTTACTTCCAAACAAATAAATTGTACCAAAGTATTTAGGTATATAAGGATGAGAAATACTTGATAAAAAAACCTCCTCGTAATGCTCTTTCCCAATAGTTTGAATCGCAGCTTCCGGCTTAATTGCTTTGAATACCATTTTTTTATTTTTCTGGTCTTCTACAAGAAAACATTGACCAAAAAGGCCACTACCGATTTGCCTGATAATACGGTAATTAGATTTTTTAATCAATGTTTCGGGAGAAATTATCACTTTTTTGCACCACAGTTAGAGCAAAACTTATCGCTGCTACTTAGTGAAGCACCACACTGACATCGCAGCGCCTTATTTACTTCTTCTCCACAATACTTGCAAAATCTTACATTTTGTTCAATAATGCTTTGACAATCAGGACATCTTATAGTTGCTTGTGATGAAATATATGGCGGCTGTGGCTGCTGCATCATCTGCTGAGGTGGCTGTTGAAAATACCCACTTCCATGGTGGGAGCCATAGTACCCCCTGTTTCTAAAATGTGAAAAAAAGCTCATTCATTTTTCTCCTTATATAATATATTTAGGTTGATAAAGGTGACCTATAACCCTTTGTTAGCTGTATAATTGTTTCACTAGATAGAGTGACATCGTTTTCTCCTAATTGAACTAATCCTTGATATATACTATCATTAAAATATGATTTTTTTATGGGATTAAAATATTTAATATTACTATCTCGAATATTTTTTGATACGTTGCTGTCTTCTTAGTCTTCTCCTTCTTTCTTTTCTTCTATAATAGTATCTTTTTAAGGGTACCAGAAAAATAAATACAGGAATGATAATGAATAAAATCCGTATAAATATTTTGTCTTTAAAAACTTTTTCTTCCGTTATCGCCTCGCTATCAGCCCTCTTGCTATCTAAAGTTGGCATTGTCATATCCAATTTTACTGGAACATCTAACAGCTCAACCGTTTGTGTTTCATCAGTTCCTTTCACTTGCAAGCAAGCATATATATCTGAAAGTGAACCAGACATATTGATATCAGAGCGTTTTATTGCTGCTTTGATATTTTCACTTTCTATTCCGATAGGAACAAGAACAACCGGTCTTTTATCCATAAGTCTTAACTTAGCTCCTGATAACTCACCTTTATCTAAAGTAAACTCATTTAGGGCTGATTGCAAAGGCAAATCCTCTACCCTCACTCCATAAAAGGCATTAAAACCATAATCCAAAAGAGCTGTAGTATCTTTATATTTTTGTTTTGATTCAGACGATTTCATCACAACTGCAATTAAGGTTGTTCCACCTCGTTTTGCAACTGTAACCAATGTGTGTTCAGCTTCACTTGTCCAACCTGTTTTGCTCATTAGAATCGTATCATACGGCATTACGCCATTTAAAAAACTATTTCTATTATTAAAATAGCGTATTTCAGGTTGTATATTGGTTGGAGCCATTTGGTGTCTTTTGGTACTGAAGTAAGTTGTAAGTCCAGGAATCTTTAGTGCTTCGGAAGTAATCATCGCCATATCATAAGCACTGGTATAATGGCTATTATCTTGTAACCCATGAGCATTTACAAAGTTTGTGTTTTTTAGTCCAAGCATTTCTACCTGTTCATTCATTAACTTTGTGAAATTATCTAAATTACCGCCAATCAGCTCTGCAATACCATTTGCAGCATCATTTGCTGACTCTGTTCCAAGAGCATACAATGCTTCTTCAAGGGTTAGCGTTTCGCCAACATCAAGTGCAATATGCGATGAATCTCTGTCTATTGAAAATACTGCATCATCGGACATCATAATTTTGTCAGAGGGTTTACCATATTTTAGAGCCAAAAGAGCCGTCATTATTTTTGTAATGCTTGCAGGATACATACGTCTATCTTTATCTTTATCGAACAATACTTGACCAGTGTCTGCATTGATCAATACCGCAGTTTCTGATACTATTTGTGGCACATTTACATTTGCATCCTGTGCAGCTACCGCAACACTCCAAAACGATAACTGCAAGGAAACCACTAGTAACATAATAAAAAATTGATTTAACCTTTGTTTTCTATAAATCATTACTCATTTCCTGGTGCAATGTTGACCCCACCCGATATACTAGAATCAAAAAGTCGTACATCAACATTGCCGTCTGCCGAATCAACAATATATAGTTTTGCAGTTGGGAGTATTTTTTCGAGGGTTTCTAGTAACAGACGATATTTTGTTGTATCTTCAGTATAAATTGCAGAGTTTTTTTGATATTCCGTTAGCATTGCAAGAAACTTCTCAGTGTCTCCGGTCGCACGAGATAGCTGCTCCTGTTTATATGCTTCTGCATCGGAAATCAGTTTATTAGCTTCTGCTCGTGCTTTAGGGATGAGACTGTTGTAATAACCGTTTGCCTCGTTAATAGCTGTTTCTTTTTCCTCCTTGGCGGTAGTTACATCTAAAAACGCAGCCGATACATTGTCAGGAGGAACAATTGCTTGAATATTAAATGCTGTAATTTGTATTCCGGCATCATAACCATTTAAGGCATCTTGTGCTAACTGAAGTATTGAATTCTGTGCTTCAACCTTTTCTGTGCTTAAAATATCATCCACAGCTGTACTGGCCATTAGCTGTACCAAGGCTGCTTCAACACTATACCTAACAAGTTGTTCCCCATTGCCATTGACATTATAAAGGTATTTTGCTGCATCATTAATTTGGTAGTGAACACTTGCTTGTGATGTAATGATGTTTTCATCTCCGGTTAGCAATTGTATGGCAGTTGGCTCTTCGTTTGGCTGATGCACATGTTCAGGCAAACTCATTCCTATATCAGCCCTTCTCACCTCTGAAACATTAACCTTCTGTACCTCATCAATAGGGAACGGCAGGCGATAATGCAATCCCTCACTAACCGGCTGACCTTGCAAAACACCAAATCGCCGAATAACAGCCTGCTCCCCTGGATTTACAATATAAATACCTGTAAGTAAATAAATCCCAAAAACACATACCACCAAAATCAAGAGTGCCTTTTGTGGTTTAATATGACCAAATGCATTTCTTAAGTCCCTCATGGTGCCACTGTTTTTACCTGATGACAATATTTTGTTGTAATCAAAGAATTTTGTTGTACCTTTTACTCTATCCAGTGCTGTACGCATGGCTTTTTTTATTTTTTTAATAAAACTATCATTTCCTCCACTTGGAGAGTTCTGATTAAGCTGATCCGACATTTTCTATTCCTCCCTTCCAATTAATTTGTTTTGCCACTTAAATATTTCAGAATTTCCGCAGTAGAAGGAAGAATCAATGTTGTATTTCCATCTATTGTTTTTTCATATGTTTCAAGTGTCCTAATAAATTCGTAAAATTTTGGATCGCGCTGAAAAGCTTTCCCATAAATGCGAATTGCCTCAGAATCGCCCTCACCTTTTATCTGTTGAGCTTGCTTATATGCTTCTGCTAAAATAAGTTTCTGTTCCTTTTCAGCATCAGATCGGATTTTAGAAGCCTGTTCGCTACCCTCTGCACGATATTTTTGAGCCATCTGTTCACGTTCCGCACTCATTCGGTCGTAAACACTTTGTTTATTA
>NZ_DALYUL010000020.1:8442-23188 GCF_031981185.1 Anaerotignum sp.
GGAAAATTGAGTACACGTATCTGTGCATCTACTACCTCTATACCATAACTGGTCGCACGTTCTTTTGCATAAGTCACAGCATCTTCAACTAATTGGCTGAGCTGTAATTTTTCAGGGGCAGTATTGACAAGCTGCTCTAAATTATACTTACCGAGTTGCACACCAAGACTGGACGAAAAAACATCCAAAAGCCGAGATTCAGCACCAACTTGCGTTTGTACTGTTTTTAAGTAAAGGACTGGATCAACAATTTTCCATGTTCCATAATAATCAAGAGATACACTTTTTTTGTCTAATGTAAGTAATTCTATTGCGGTTGTTTGATATACTTGAATACGCTTATCAAGGCGTTGTACTGATTGAATAGGATCTGGTAGTTTTACTTTTAGTCCGGGAGTTGTATCTACTGAAACAGGATTTCCAAATTGAGTTACAACTGCATATTCTGTTGTATCAACTTTATATACAACTAACGTTGCAATAAATAACACCAGAGCAAGTGAAATTCCACCTACCAATTTCTTAGAAATTTTCTTTTTTATTAATGTCATCGTTATTCCTCCAAATATTTGTTATTAATCATTCGGTTTCTTTGTAAGCCAAAGGTCTGCATTGTTTATCTTTACGCCCTCGCCTAGCAAGAGTTTTTGCACATTTGGCAGGACTTTTTCCATAGCCTCCATGTACAACCTAAATTCAGTAACACTGCGAGAAGCTACATAAGCTTCTTGTTTTTGTATAAATAAAGCGGCATCACCTTCAGCTGTTTGTATTTTCTCCTTTTGATAGCCTTCTGCTTCAGCAATTGTTTTATATGCTTCTGCTTTGGCTTGGGGAATAATTGTATTTTTATAAGAGGTTGCCTGATTAATATAAATACTCTGATCCTGTCTAGCTGTTGCTAAGTCTTGAAAACTAGCAATAACACTGGCAGGTGGTTCTGACTGAACAAGCTGTACGGACACCACCTCAATACCTGTATTATTTTTATCCATAGTTTCTTTTAAAAGTGTCATTGCAGCAGTTTCAATTTCTTCCTTACCTTCAGTAAGTATATAATCAATATTGCGCTCGCCAACGATTTGACGAATGCTCGTTGTTGCACTGGATTGTATTAGTAAATCTGGGTTTCTAACATTTAAAATATAATTAGCTGCATTGTTAATCCGATAATGTACCGACATGTTGATGTTTACCAAATTGGTGTCACCACTAAGAAGTTCCTGTTGTCCTGTTTCAACCTTCTCAATATTCCCAGTCTTTACAACAGTAACCTGACCTATCGGAGCTGGAAAATTATAATGGATGCCTGGCTGGGAGTTGGTTTGTACAACTTCCCCAAATCGGCGAACTACTCCTGTTTCATCTAAATTAACAATATAAACTCCCGATACAAAATAGGATACAACTAATAAACCACTGATTCCAAACACCATTTTTTTATTATAATGAAACCCATGATGATGAGCATGTTCTGATTGAACCTCCTCCGGATGCAATAACATACGAAGATTTGATGTAAAAATTTCATATCCTGCTATCATAAGCAGAACCATGGCTACAATTGCTGAAACTTTGTCTAAGTCAGGCATACTAAACAGAGATCCTATTACACCAACCAATACTGCAATAGAACAATACATGTCCATCTTAGAATGATACCCATCAGCCATTAAACTCTCAGAACCCGTCTGTTCTCCTACATAAATTTTATATCTTGCCATGAAGTAATTAATTATAACCCCTACAAAAGCACCTGCTGCCACAAACGGTACATACCGCAACTCGGTTTGCTCTGATTTCAAGGCATCTGAAAGTATTTCGACTCCCATATAGAAGATAAACAGAGAAACAAAAATAGCCAGTATATTCTCTGCTTTTTTGGAGGCAAACTTAAGCTTTTCAGCTCCGTATCTAGTTACCATTAAACCGATAAATACTATGCTTGTGACAAATACATCGGTAAAAGAATGCCAGGCATTAGCTTGCAATCCAATGCTTCCTGAAAGGCTAGCCAACGAAAACCTTAAAATAATAAGAATAATATTGGCAACGATTGTAATCAATATTGTTTTTTCTTTACGACCCATATCTACTCTCCTTATGTTAAATTATTAAGTATCTGGTTTTTGCTAATTAATTGTTCTACCGCTGAAATAGCGACCTCCAGTTGCTCTATTGATGGTTCTTTAGTGGTAATACGCTGAATCCATAGACCTGGCATAGAAAGCAACCTAACCAGAAAATTATTAGAATTCTTTCCAGCAAACCGTATAAATTCGTAACCTAATCCTGCTAAAATGGGAAAGAATGCCAGTTTTGTAATAACTCTTGAAATAATTCCATTCCATTGAAAAAATGGTAGAGAGTAAAATATAATTCCAATCAAAATCATTACAAAGATAAAACTGGTTCCACATCTAGGATGAAACCTTGTATGACTTTGGGCATTAGCAACATTCAACTCTTCGCCTGCTTCATAACAGGCAATTACCTTATGCTCTGCACCATGATAGGAAAAAAGAGTTTTCATGTCTGGCATAAGGGATATGACAGACAAATAAATCACAAGAATAAACATTCGGAAAATTCCTTCAAATAATCCTCTAAAAGGTTCAATATCTTGTGAACTCAGAGACTGAACCCACTGAGTTAATAGCGTTGGCAAATACATAAAAATGCAGATACTAAGTATGATTCCAACCAAAAATGAAAACACCGTAATTATTTCCTGCAAGTAATTCCCAAGTATCCTTGCTAGCCATTGCTCAAAACGACTTTCACTCTTTTCATCTTCAAAATTTTCTTCAGCAGAAATCTGTAAAGCATGATTACCCAACCAGAGCATTTGAAAAAAATTGATACTTCCTCGTATAACAGGCAGCTTTAAAACAGAAAATTTTTCTGATAAAGCTACAAAATGTTCTATATGGGTTTTAATACTTCCATCTGACTTTCGCACAGACACTGAGTAATACTGGCCATCCTTCATCATAACACCATCTAAAACAGCTTGACCTCCAATAGTACTAAAGCTTATTTTTTTATTGTTCACTTTTAAGTTTACCTCCTCCTGTGACATCAACCGCTTTCATCATATTACGCAGCGTTCTGTTATACACTTTAAAATTAGCATTCGTAAGCATTTTCTCTTGCATTTGATAGGTTGATTTTTCGTGTGCCAGATCCTGCAAATGGCTTTTAATCTCCTCAGAAGCTTCTTCTAGCGTAGGAATAGTAGCTTCGGTTCGATTTCTTACTTGAATAATATAATAGCCATTATCATAATCCAGTACGGGGCTGACATCACCAATTTTTAAAGAAAAGGCTGATTTTGATATAACAGGAGCAAGATATTCCTCATGTAAGTCACCTTCTATTTTTCCACCATTTGCTGCTGATGCATCTTCAGAATATTTTTTTGCAACCTCTTCAAAAGATGTTCCACTATTTAAAGATGCCAAAGCCTCATCAGCTTTTACTTTGGCCTGCTGTGCCTTTTCTCCACCTACTCCTTGATCAATCCAAATTAAGTTCAATTCAACCGTAGATGGTTCTCTTAGTTCCTCCTGATTTTCCTTGTAAAATGTAGAAATCTCCTCTTCTGTTGGCTCTGCTAGATTAACATCAACCTCTTCTTCGTGCATTACTTGAGAAAGATATTGAATTTGCAACTCTTCCATCTTATGGCTTTCATCAGAGCTATCAGAACCATCACTGCTATTCTCCAACAATAGTTCTTTTGAAATTATCTGTTCAACTAAACTTTTCTTTGCTTCATATGTTGCAAGTGCATCCTGATAAATAGGTGACAACTCCTTGAATTCCGTATAAAACTCACCCAGTGTATAACGCCTGCTATGAATACTAAAAAGAGTATCATTTTTGCGTTGGTTATATTCTGTGTCAATAATTTTACGTAACAATTTTGATTCAATTTCTTTTCTAGCCGCAGAAAGGGGGGTTAGCGAAGGTTTTGCTGTTTTGGTAGGCTTCACAATGCTAACAGTCCCATCGTCATTTGTAATAGGATCGCTGACATCACCCACATTCATTTTCCATAATGTAGTTTCCATTGGTTCACTTAAACTTCCTTTTTCGGCTGTACGACTCTCTGCTTTACCACCTTGAGAGTAGACTGTGGCAACACTAACAAAGGATTCACCTGAGCGGATTTTACGGATAGCCTCCGTTGCTTTGTCGGCCCTATCCGCAGGAATGAGAATCTCCTCAAAGCTTATTGACGCAGGAATTTGAAATTCTTTTTTATTATTATTATAATAGATTGCAATTTCTTCCTCTGATGGAGCGGCAACCTTTAGCACTTCAAAATCCACTTGAAGTCCTGCTGTTTTCTTTAGTTCTTCAATAAAAGCAGGGAAAAAGTTCTCTTCCTTTTGAGCAGCAAGGGTTTCTTTAATTTTCTCTTCTACATCGGCCAAACTTTTTCCTTGAAATTTCTCCATATTATCAGAGTAATATTGCTGAATTTCCCATTTAGTAACAGAATCAGCTGTGACGTTGTCATTATGGAGCTGTGAAACATACTGTTCTACGGTTACATCATTCAGTAAGTCTTTCATTCCATGTTTTACCTCTTCTCGATTGGTAATACCTTGTGCATCGGCCCAATCCTTTATGATTTGCTCCATTGACATCCGACTAACCATTTGTTGATATCCTTGCAGGGAATCAATTGGATGGCTTTCACATTCTTCACTTGGATCACATTTACTGTGATCATAACCATGCGAAGGACATAACATGTGTTCTCGTTCCTTTAACCCCTCAGTCTCAATAAAAGATGTAAGTTCCTCTATAGTAATGTTTTTTCCATTATAAGTAGCTACAACATCAGGGCTTGGAGGTTTTGGCTCGAATAGAAATGGGAAAAACCTAAAAACTCCTACACTAACAAGTGCAATTATTGTAAAAACAATTAAAGGCGTTCTTCTTTTCTTTTTATTTGGATTTGGTAATAGCACATTCTCTTCCGAAAAATCACTTTCATACTCCTTAGCTAAATGATCTTCAATTGTATTGGCACTTTGTGGTTCCTCAAAATCACATTCTGTGTTACTCGCAGATATTTCAGGTTTCTTTGCATCAAACGCATTAAGCTTCGTTGGATTTGCCGACTTTGTTTTATTTTTCTTTAAACCAATTGCATGAAGCAAGTCCGACAAAGTAGATGCTTCAGACTCAGGTGGTGACTCACGTTGATTATGCATTTCATCATTTTTTAAATCTTCATTTTCTGTGGAAGATTTGTCGTTGGTGTCCATTTGTATCCCTCCTAGTACAACATTTAGTGTCAGTATAAGAAATAAATATGGGAAAATTATGGTGATTAAA
This sequence comes from Anaerotignum sp., assembly GCF_031981185.1. Taxonomy (GTDB): domain Bacteria; phylum Bacillota; class Clostridia; order Lachnospirales; family Anaerotignaceae; genus Chakrabartyella. The sequence continues at coordinate 13,798 of NZ_DALYUL010000020.1, forward strand.
AAAAGACAGAGCATTTTATCTTTGCTCTGCCCTTTTTCATTTTTTTCTTTTTTGGATAACTCCGCCACCAAGAACGATATCGTCATCATAGAATACGGCAACTTGACCAGGGGTAATTGCTCTTTGTTGTTCGTCAAAACTTACATTGCTTAAATCCACCACAGTAATAGTTGCCCACTGTTCTCTATGTTTATAGTGCAATTTTATTTTACATGGCATTTCTTTGTTCGGTGCTTTCATCTATTCCTTTCTTTTTTACAAAATAGCTTCTAGCATAGTTACAAATTAATCCTGAGTCATCAACTGATTTGTACTAATTGTACGTTGAAGTGCATTAACGAGTAAAGAAAGGACAAATTTTTGCTCTGCAATGTATTTTTTAAAAGCAGTAAGTACAACTGCTTTTTCTTCAACTGTCATGTCAAAAGTTTTTGCAGAGAAAATCCATTGTAGACTTAACTTACGCTCTTCATTTTCTATTAGAGAACATGTATACCTCATAAATGCTTGATGCTGTTGAAATGTGGTAATCTGGTATTCACTCATTCTAATTTTACTTTTACACTTGGCTGAAAGAATAGCATAAGTAGAGCGGATGGCTTGCTGAAACTTTTGTAGTGTTTCATATATTTGATACCGATTGCTCATAAAATCGGCATACAAAATTGTTCCATCATCAGTTTTATTACAAAGTAGTATAGACATTAAACCTGTTGGAGCCGATATTATTTCAGTCGTATTTTTCATGCACATGCACATATGTTAATCTCCCTTAATAATATTTTCTTATAAAAAGATATGAAGATACCCAACGCATCTTCATATCTAAATATATAAAATTCTGCCGCCTAAATGCTGGCTACACCACTCGCTAATTTAGTACTTGTTAGTATCTGAGGTATTTTTTAAGCAGTATAAAACCACAAAATAAATGTAGGACGACAGAATACTATAACTAAAATATAAAATAAATGTGGTATTTTTATGAGGAAATCAAATATGCAAAATATAGATATTATCATAAAATCCCCATATTCTTTCTATATAATTCGACAGGTTATTATTCAATGTAACATCACAGACCAGTGACAACGATATTCTAAGTTGTATATACGGCAAGTATATATAATAAAATTTCATGAGGTAATAGATGAATAAAAAATTACATAATTTAAATAAATTGAATGTACGACTATCAAACATTAACGGTTATAAAAAGTTATACTATTTTAAAATAAGTAAAAATTTAAAATCTTATGTCGCACCTTTGCTATGCCCCATTGCAGCCATACTGCTTTTTTCAGGTATTACTGTTTTTTCATCCGTATATGTGCAAGCAGTAGAAGTAGATATCAAGGATAAATCACTGGCATTATCTGCTAGTGAAATAGAAGTGAAAGCAGCGATACAAGATGTTGAGCAACAGGTTTCAGAAATTATAGGAGAAGAATATACTCTCGAAATACCTGTAAAGATTGAAGCGAAACTGGCTACAAAGGAGGATGTTGCTTCCATCCAAGACCTTCAATCTACAATTATGAATGAGATTGATGCAGTATCACAAAGTTACGTTATAAAGGTTGATGGAGATATTGTTGCTGCAAATGAGAATCAAACTGCACTTAATAATATTTTGAACGACTTAAAAGAGTCATATCTAAGTGAAAGTACTGTGAAATCGGATTTTGTCCAAGATGTAAGCATTTCGTATGATTATATACCTACTAATATGCTACAAGACTTGTCCTCCATCCAAAGCAAGCTGTCAAAAAATATTAAAGAAGCTATGAGCTATAACGTACAAAAAGGAGATACTTACAGTGAAATCGCACAGACTTTTGGTATGAAATTAAGTGAACTTATGTCGCTCAATCCACAGGCAAGCATAGAACGATTAATGATAGGCGATGTTTTAAATATCAAGAAGGAGGTTCCTTTTTTATCTGTTAAAACAGTAGAGGAGGTATCATATAAAGAAGAAATTGAAAGTCCAATTGAATACAAAGAAGATCCAAATCTATATATTGGAGATACTAAGATACTTTCAAAAGGAACCCCTGGCGAGTCTGAGGTACAAGCTAGTGTTACACTAATAAATGGTTTAGAGCAAGAGAGAGAAATTATTAAAACAAATGTTGTTACCACCCCTACTGTTACCATTATAGCCAAGGGAACAACTCCTAGGCCAAAAACAGCCTCATTCGGGACATACATTTGGCCAGTTAGAGGTACTGTATCCTCTGCAGTAGGAAACCGCTTTTTGTTTGGTTCAAGCGATTATCATTCTGGACTTGATATTGCTGCACCTTATGGAACAACAGTTAAAGCCTCTGACGGTGGTAAAGTCACATTTTCCGGTTGGAATGGTGACTATGGGAATTTAGTCATCATTACCCATGACGATGGAACCCAAACATATTATGCACACAACTCATCTCTTTTGGTTTCAAAAGGTGATAGAGTTTATCAAGGGCAATCCATTGCTAAAGTAGGTGCAACTGGTCGCACCACCGGAAATCATAGTCACTTTGAAGTGCGCGTGGGTGGAGCAGTAAAAAACCCATATAACTATTTGTCATAGCGGAAACATTTACTTTAGATATAGAGATAATGCAATTGGTTTTATTGTCTTTCTCTGTAATAAAAATACTTAAAGTTTTTCCTTCTGGATGGGTCACCATGAACGGAGACTCCGTCCACCGAATAGCAAAATCATCTCCTTGGCGGAAAACAATATGTTTCCAGAATTATTCACTTAATAAAATAACGATTGGAAGTGTGACTGCCGTTCTCTCGGTATCTGCTCTCCTTAGTAAGGAAGCCATAACGGATTAAATCTGTTATGGCTCTTTTTACGGTGCTAACCGACAGAGAAGTGTCCTTTGCAATGGTCTTAACCGCTGGCCAACATTCACCGTCCTTGTTACTCCTGTCCTTGAGATACATATAGACAGTCTTTGCCCTTGGTGGCAAATCTTCTTTGTAAAGCGTTCCGAAAAAGCTCATAAATATTACATCTCCTTATGGTCGTAGTTTCGTTTTGGATTTTTGTTCTGTCATTTCCTGCTCGGTGATAGGTGTATGATCCATTCCGCCGTAGGCATTGCTGTTTTCCTTTGATTCGGGTGTAGGTGCTATAGATTTCGTGTCAATGATCGCATTTAGGATGTTTTCCTCCAATTCCTCTTTGTCAGCATAATGAACCTTACGGTGGGAGCGTTCCTCGGTTTCATAGGTTTTGTCAAAGGTAATACCCCAATCAAGGAACAGCTTCAGCTTAGTCTGCATTGGGTGCGTTCCTGTTTTCATCACAACGAAGTTACCTTTCTTCAGTGATTTCAGTTCATCGGCAGTAAGCAGTGGCCGTTCCATCATCTGCAGGGATTGTGAGGGATCATTCTTGCCACGGCTGATGCTGCCGCTCATAACCGTGCGTGTGCCAAGTGCCTTGGACAAGGTTTCTGCTGTTTCAGAGTTAGGTGCGAAGCCACCAAAGATGGTGAATAGCGATAGGTAATTCTTTGATGTCATCTCTAAATTTTCCCCCGCTTCACACCGTGCGTGAGACTTTCACCTCACACGGCGTTCCATCGTCTAATAATTAAATCATAATCTACACTTCAGATATTAAAATTGGCTCCAAATTAAGTTTCTTTCTGTATCGGTTAAGCTTATCTCTTTGTTTGTAGTTTAGCTTTAGCATAAGGCTATATTTAGTTACAACATCATTCTTTACAGCGTGTATTAACTTATGAACATCGCTATCAATTAACACAAGATTTTTATATTCATCACGACCTCCGTTTTTTATGGGGATTTTATGATGACAATGTATTCTACCTATTTCAAGTGGTTTCCCTGTAACATAGCATTTTCCGTTTTGAGCACAATAGAGTGCTAATCTATTATCGTTATACTCTATGCTACGATTTTGGATAGGATTTTTCATAAGATAATGTAAAATTTCAATATTTATTTTCTCTAAATTCTTATGAATTAGGGTTCTACCCTCAGCCGTATATTTATTTACTTTTACAGGCTTATACATTGGACTTTTGTGCCTTATTGCTCCGATTGGGGCAATGGCTTGATTTTTGACATATCTAAGCTGTCTGCTGTCTGCGTATGTTTTGTAAACATATCCCTTTTTACCAATTCCAGATTTTTTCTTAATTCTACTTTTAAGCCTTGTCTTAAAGGTTCGGTCAATTAGAAAAGCAATTTTTTGCAAGTCAATATTTATATTCGTTGCTATTCGATAATAGTTATGTATTCCTATCACCATTGAATTATAAATATTAACTTCTAAATGTTCCATTTTCTCGTTTTGCGGTTTTTCTATTTTCTTAATTTGACCTTTTAGTTTTTCTGATACTTTAGTCAATGATTTTTCAGTTAGTCCACTGGTAACAACATATTTGTTTGATTTTTTAATAGCCTTGATTTTAAATCCCAAAAATTCAGAATAGTTTTTTTTAAGATTTACAACTTTTGATTTTTCAGGACTTATATCAAGTCCCAGTCTATCCTTGAGCCACATTTTAGTAGCTTCAAACATTTTGTCAGCATCACTTTGATTTCTGCAAAAAATTTTGAAGTCATCTGCGTATCTTATGACAAAACATTCTTTTAAGTTTGTTTTCTTCAAAGCTAAATATGTGCTACCCCTATTTAATGAACCATTTGGGTGTACAGTTGATACATAATTATGCTTTGTTTTCATATTTTCCCATTGCGAGGCAATCCACCAATCAAGCTCGTTTAACACAATATTTGATAGTAATGGAGAAATTATCCCACCCTGTGGAGTACCTTTCTCTGGAAATCCAATCCCAACTACCTCTGCTTTTAGCATTATAGAAATAATCTTCAACAGTTTCTTATCTCTAATACCCAGTGTCCACATTTGTTTTAACAGCTTTCCGTGATTAACATTATCGAAAAAACCTTTTATATCAATGTCTACCACGTATAATAATTTCTGCAACTGTATTGCTTTGTAGACTTGGGCAACCGCATTTTCAGCACTCCGATTAGGTCTAAATCCATTCGAACGTTCGTGAAATTTTGCTTCACAGATAGGCTCTAAAACTTGTAATATTGCTTGTTGTATAAGTCTATCCATAATTGTTGGTATCCCAAGGGGACGGGTTTTTCCGTTTCCTTTTGGTATTTCTACTCTGCGAACTTTGTTTGGAGTATAAAATTGGAATTTGTTCTTAATATGCTGTATCAGTTTTTCTGTTTCCCATTTTTGTAAGTCAAGTATCGTTTTTTTATCTGCTCCTGCCGTTTTACTACCTTTATTATTCTTGATATTTCTATATGCAAGTTTGATATTTTCCTCACTTGCAATTATATCTACGAGATTATAGAAAATTTTATCATCCTTACTTTTTACATATAATTCATCAAAAATATCAGTTAGATTATAATATTCGGCATTTCGCAATTTCTTTTTCTTTGGCTTTTTAACATCTGTCAAAGTTAGCTACTCTCCTTTATGGATTTTGCTTTTCTTAGTCATACTCGAACCTTTGTAATTAGTGTATTTATGCGTATAAATATTTTGACGACTAATGGCTATCCCTCCACCATGTTTCCATAGTCTCAAAGGTACTGTGCCATCACTTTCAGTTAGATAAAAACAAGTTATTTATTCCTTGTTAATGTTTCTTAGCTTGTATCAGCTCCACATTCTAACCTTCCAACGTTCCGATATTCCTATCTGTTCATATATCCTTAGGTGTTCTCTTTGAGCCTGTATGCTTGATACCGCCTTTAACGGTATAAGGCTTTTCATAGCCAACATTTTTACTAAACCTCACATACTGCCAATTAAGACACTTGCACATTTCTATGCAATCAACTTATAGACCCTTTCATTCGAGAATTCGTCAGTATTTTATGAATACATTCTCACCATAGATATTTTATAGACCACCGATTTATAGATTACACCACTTACCTCTAAGTAGCTTTCGTTGCATATTCTAATGCGTTACGGCAATTCTCAATCGACTTCAACGAGCTCTACACAAGAAATTTTGATACAAAAATTCTTGCATATCGTAGTATTATGGAGGCACTTCGGGGCGTTACTCCCTCATTTTACCTATTGGAATATCAGTTCTACTAAACTGAACATTTTAACGTTCTTTCATTTAGTGCCTAACCTTTTCAGTTAGGAACGTTTCGCACGCTGGCAGTTATCAGTGATGATTTCGGAACCCTCTTTACCGTAGTTTTTATCAAGCTGGGCAAAGGACTGAATGATAGGCACAACAGATATTCTTCGGGAGCGTCCTGCAGAGAGCATCATTTCAAAGCTATCAATCTTAGGGATGGTACCAATCTCATCGGCATAGATAACTACCCTGTTAGGGAGCTTACCACCATGCTCATCGGCTACTGCAAGCATTTCACGATAAAACTGTTGGAGGAACAGCGATACCATAAAATACTTTGTGTTGTCCTCCTCCGGCAAGATTAAAAAGATGGCCGATTTCTCCTTGCAAAACTTTTCGGCATCAATTGCCGTGTGAAAGCACAAAATCTGTTCAAGCTCGGTGTCAAGAAATGAATTGAGCTTTGAGAGAACGGTAGACAGAACCGATGCCATCGCCGCCTCACTGGAGTTTAATGCGGCACCGGCAAACCACCTTGCCTTGTGGGTGGACGGCAGCAGTTCCATCATCACTTGGAACTGATTTTTGCCTTTTACCTTTGATGGTGCGGTTAAATCCTGCACCATTTTGAATACCGACACAATATGACGTCTGTCTACCGTTTGCCCATCAATTTTCGTAGGCGGCAAAAACTCTGCAAGGAGCAAAATCACCGCAGAGAGCAGCCCCTCTGCCGAGTCGTAGAAGAATGCATTTTGCCCCATAGATGAGTTATCGCCATCGGGAGTAATAATGGTTTTGGCAATAATTTTGGCGTACTTTTCTGCTTTTGCCTTTGCCATCAGATTGTTGTTATCGGCACGGTAGACGTCCATATATTTATTGACAAGATGGAGAAGATTGTTGCCGTCACTCTTGGTAGGATTTCGCAGGTCGATGACTGCAATGTTGTAGCCGTAGTTCTCCTTGGCTATACTGCCATAATTTCGAGCCAAATCTCCCTTGGTGTCGGTGGTGATGAAGCTCATGCCACTGGCACAGGCATATTCAAGATTTGGATAGAGGAAAAATGCGGTTTTACCAACACCGGCAGCACCAATCATGAGGCAGTGAACATCGCCTGTATCTACTAATCCTGTGACAGCTCCTTTTCTGCTAAGAGAGCCGACAATCAAGCCTTGTTCGGTGGGAAGATTTTCACCCTTACGCCAGCTGGGAACATCAAACAGCACTTGATTATATACTTGCTTAATTTCTTTCTTAGTCAGAAACCTTGCTACACCATGCTGACCGTCACCAACGGTTCTTGACTTGATACCGTTCAGCGTGTAAAAGTGTGCCAACATAGAAAGACCGCCTATAACAAAAAACATCAAGGCGGCCGAAGATATTAAAATAATTAGTGGTTCGTTCATGTAATTCTCCTTATTCAATTTTTGTGGTATACTGTTTTCGAGGTGAAATAGATGGGTACCAAAAAAAATCTGCCCGAACTGTGGCAGAAAAATGAAACAAATCATGAATAAGGTAGGATAACTACAACAACGTTATCCTGCCTTATGTCCTATGCCATATTCAAACTCATTGCTTGTTTTGGTTCTCTCTGCTGCTCCTGCAAATCCTCATTGAAATCTTTAAGGATTGGCAGTAAGTGTTTGACTGTAACCTCTCTTTCGTCAAGTAGCTTTTCAAACTTATCAGAGGCTTTATGCCCAGCAGTGTCATTGTCAAGACAGAGAACAACGGTTTTCAAATTCTCGTTATTTTCAAGTTGCTTCACCATTGCTTGTTCCGATAAACCGCAGAGAGCCACATAGCTGTGCTTTTGCCAATCGCTATTTTTATACATACAGATAAATGATAGCATATCAATCGGTGCCTCAAAAACATAGAGCCTGTCGCTTATACCTTTTCGGTTGAAGCTGTAACAAGGATTACTGCTGTCAATGTTGCCCTTGTAGCTTTTTCCCTCGGAATAAATGCCACGCTTATGTGCATGACGAGCCGCGCCATTTTCATCGTAGCCAACAAAGATTGCATTATGGAACTCGTTCTTTCCGTCCTTGGATTTTTCAAGGCTCTCGTAGATTAACTTTTCCCTTGCAAATGTTGATAGCACCTCGCTGTCTAAACAGCGGTGCTTGATGAGATAGGCAAAGGTTCTACGCATATCCTTATTTTGCGGTGGCAACTCAAAGGGCTTTTTCGGTTCTTCCACACGCTCCGATGTCTGATGGTAGACCGCTTTGCAGTTGCCACCTAACAGCATTGTGACTGCATCGGGAAACGAGAGGTTATAAAAATTCTTTATAAAATCAATTGCATAGCCACCTTGCTCGGCGGCATGATCATACCACTCGTTTCCTCGGACAGTAATACTGTGGTCACTGGAGAGTCTTTTTTCTCTGCCGGAGGGAATGAGCTTTTCGCCTTGCTGTAACAAAAAATGTTCAAGATCAACGCTGTTTGCTCGTTCTTTTTCCTCATCGGTAAAATGAATATATTTTGCCATAGGCGCCTCCTTAATTGTTTTGCCCACCTTACGATGAAAGGCTACCCGTTTGATTGGGTAGCCCTTTGCATTTTGCGGGATATTAAATTTATTAGAACGGGATTTCTGATAGGGTTCTTTCTTGTTTTTCTTCATAAAAGTGCAACTCCTTTTTAATATTCCAAACGCTGTTCGTGATCGTCCTGCTTATGACCCTGTGCCATTTTCTTTTCACGCAGTTTCCGCATACGCTTGCTGTCAATCTGTAAGCTAATAGAGGCTTTTTGCGGTGGCTGATTATTTTCAAATATTCGGCTCATATGGTGCATGAGCCTTGTCACTGCAAAGGACACCGAGGGTTCTTTCCAGTTGTCCATGTTGTCGAGAAAAAACTGAGCGTATTCATTGCCTTGCTCTGCGGATAGCGTAAACCATTTGATTGCGGTTTCTTTATCCTTTGGAATTTCTTTTCCCATAAGATACAGCTTTCCGAGAACATATTGGGCAAATTGGTTGCTTTGCTCCGCTGATGCAGTGAGATAGGATATAGCTTTCTGAACATCCTTGGGTATCTGCTCACCTGTGAGATAAAGTTTTCCAAGCTGATACTGTGCAAACTGATTTTGCTTTTCTGCTGATTGTGTCAACCACTTTACTGCCTTTTGGATATCTTTATATCCATCCTCGGTAAGATAAAGTTTACCAAGTGAATATGCCGCCCACTCGTTGCCTTGCTCTGCCGACAGGGAAAACAGCTCCACAGCCTTAGCAA
>NZ_DALYUL010000020.1:23241-33642 GCF_031981185.1 Anaerotignum sp.
TAAAGTTTGGCAAGAGAATACTGTGCGAACTCATTTCCGCTGTCGGAGGCTGTCTGCAAAAACTTTAAAGCTGTTTGCAATTCTTCAGTGGTCGGACTATCTTCTGCAAGAATGAGTTTCGCCAAAGAATAACAGGCAAAGGGATTGCCCAGCTTTGCTGATTTTTCAAAGCATTCCTTAGCTTTGGGAATGTCTTTTTCAGTACCAATTCCATTTTGGAGCATCCAGCCAAGGCGATATTGGATTTTGTCATCGTGGCTTTGTTTTTCTAAGCTGGCAAAACCGACATAGGCTTTTTCAAAGTGGTTCTTGCTCTGCTGTTCATCTTTTTGAGTGCCAATGCCATCACGGAACATTTTTGCAACTTCAAAATCAGCATAGGGAAAACCTTGCTTTGCACTGCGGAGATATAATTCAAAGGCTTTCTCATAGCTTTGCTCCACACCTTGACCTCGATAGTAAAGACCGCCGAGGGAGTATTCTGCAAACTTGTATTTTTCATTTGCAGACCTTTGAAACCACTCGGCGGCTAATTCATAGTCCTGCTCTGTTCCCAAACCCTGTGCATACATTTTTCCGATTCGGTATTCGAGGTATTTCCAAGGCTTTTTGTTTTCAAGAAATAGAAAGCCCTCAAGAGCTTGCCTATAATATTCCTGTGCCTTGTCGGTATCAATCTCTACACCAAGACCGTCAGCATACATTCGCCCTAAATCAAAAACTGCAAGCATATTCCCATTTTGGAATTCTGCTTGCAGTAGCTCCAAGGCTTGTTCAAAATCAGGCTCGTGGTCCGTATCCCCAAAGAGAAAAACACGAGCTTGTTTGTAATCATCTGTCCACTTGACATAGGGTGAAGTATTTTCATCTGCTTCAAATTCTTCCTCTGTATCTATGGGTTCGGCAAAGCTGTTGTCAGTAATCGTTTCATCATGTGTAGGTGCCTCGTCATATCGCTCCACCTCATCAAGCTCGGTAAAACTGATTTCACCCTTGGACAGCTTATCCGCTTCATAGATGATGTGGTTTTTGATAGACTTAAATTCTTTTTGCTGAGACAGCGGCAGAATCGGTTCGGGTGCATCACGATAGCTTGCCGTAATTTCATTTCGCATTTCGCTCCACAGCTTATAGGCGTGTGCTATAGAGGGTTCTTTTGCAAGCTCATCGGTAATGCTGTCCACCAATGCTTTTGTGCGTGGGGGAAGATAGCCATACACCCTTTTGCCCTGGGTGCATTTCAGATTTTCGGAAAGCTCCATAAGCATTTTTTCAAGACCTGCTGTCTGTACTTCGCCGGTGGAAATTTTCACAAGGAGCTGTTCCAGAACCTTTTTACTTTCTGCTTTCAGCTCATCTCTGCGTTTTGTCTGCTCAGCATAAACAGTAGTCATCTCCTGCTTGAATATCCCCGACACAAGTCCTGATTTAATTTTTGCAATCCCTTTTTTATCAAGAAAGCCATGCCTTGCATTTTCACAGTAGCAAATCATGTGTATATGTGGATGGTGACTTTCATTGTGAAATGCTGCATACCAACGGAACTCATCTAAAGGGATTTTCAAGCTTTCCGCAATGGTTGGTGCATATGAGGAGAGATAATCTTTCCACCGCTCTGCATTATCAAATTCAGTTCTGATGGCGTCCTCTCGCCTAAGAGAAATAATCGGCAGCCACACATTGCCCTCATGCTCGGAAACATCTTTTGCTACCTTGGATAAAACTATTTCATCACTGCCACCATTGAACAAACCGTGAGAGGATATCTTTTCTACTCTTGGACGATTTGCAATGTAGTCAACATAGTTTTCTTTTTTGGCAACCACATCAAGGTTATGTTCCAAAGCTATGGTGATAAACTCCGAAGCATTTTCAAGGGTTTTATTTTCGAGATAGTCCTCGTACTCAAATAAATTTTTGGTATCGGGAAACTCATTTAGGATTTGGGCGATAAGCTGCTCCTGCTTTTTGGTGACAGGAAGAGTTTTATTGCGTATGACCATTTTCTGCACACCATCTCTGGTAGCAATGTAGCTGACAAGATTTCCTTTATGCGTAGTGTCACCATTTTTGAGATAGGGACACTTCAATATGACTCTTGGCATTAGTCAATCACGCCTTGCTGATATTTTACGGCGTCCTCCATATTGATTCTGCCCTTGTTGCGTTTGACCTCCTGCACACATCTGCCACGGAGCTTATGCAAATCTTCATCACTGATTTCAAGACCTGCGGCAAGAATATTCATCATCATGCTCATCTCAACCGACAAGCGAAAGAGGTTTGCAGACTGGCGGTTCTCAGTTTCCTTGAGCGTACCGCTGATGGATTCCAATAGGATTTTGGAAAGATAGGTTGTGGAGCTTTGGCTGCTGAGATAGCCGATATAAAAATCCACGGCTTTTTCTACAAACTCGGTGTGGTTCTTCATGCCGTGGTTATCCATGAGATTATTCATGTTCTCAATCATTTCGGGGTAGAGCCACGCTACCACTCGTTCTTTATTTTCATTGTTTTTCTGCTTCATAAAGTCCTCCTTTTTCTATATCACCTTGGACAGCACCTTAAAAAGGCGTGACGGTGGGGTTTCTTATGGCATTACAGCACCTTACACCACCAAAAAGGCGATTTACAGCACCTTTTTGCCATTATGCTACTTTCCTCGTAAAACGGCTTATTCCTAAGAGAAAAGCGGTCGGCATTGCCGTCCGCTGTGAATGGCAGGGGCGTTTACAGCACCTGCCTTTATCCCGCACCTAAATCAATGGGTGGGTTCAGCTCTAATTTGTGATGTTAATTCGTGCTTAAGGTTTTATTCATCTTGTTTTAGCATTTCCCAAAACCTTGCCCAAATCGCCCTCAATTCTTCCAATGGGTAGACTTATCCGATCTCGGGTGTGAAAGTCGCACACAAGGGCACACAGGTGGCAACGTGGTCGATTATTTGTTTCTTATGAATTTCCGTTATCCGATTGTGATGTATTTATCGGTTTTTTAGCCTTAGTCGGCTTAGTTTCTTTATCAATTCTGTCTTCAATATACTCTCTGGTAGGCTGTGGTACATATTTCTCATATAGCTTTTGAACAGTATCTGAGAGTTCGTTTTGCAATTCAGCGTCCTTTTTCTCCATGTAAAACTCAAGTGCATCCAATTTTTCCTTTTCAAACGTTAAGGTTAAAGTTGCTTTTTTCATTCCATTCATCCTCCTAAAAATCTAAACCTATAAACTTCATTCGTGGTTCCAATTCCGGCTCTTCCCCTGTAAAATCGGGAACATCAGAAAACATATGGGTGTATTGTTCTACCTGTTTGTCATCAAGTGATACAAATTCACCATCATCACTATCGCCACAAATAAAAAATGGACCACAGATAATATCTGAGCCCAATCGTCTGTTTGGTTCCATTCCGTTTAGTTTCCCTTCTTCATTGACAACAGCAAGGCATCCATCATCAAGGTAGACACATTCAATAAGTCCACCAACTTCCACTTGCAATGCCGCAAGGGTGTTATCAATATTCTTTACCTCTGGTGCCTTCCCTACATCCATCTTTACAACCTTAATTTTATTTTCTTTCATTACATGTTCCTCCTATACAACATTCTTTTCCAAAAGTCTATGTTAAAAAGCAGCGCATTTCCTTTGAAATATTACTTTGTCTTAAGCATAAAATCATCCCTTCTCCTTTATCTGAACATCAATCTACAAACTTCTTTTTAATTATTTTCTGGCAGTCTACCGAACCCAAGGAAATGCTTCTGCCAATACTTTGTGTTAATATCAGCATATCCAATAGGATCACCAGCATGGATCATCTTTCCATTCCCCACATAAATCCCTATATGAGATGCTATGCCTGCCCCTGCATAGGTTCCTTGGAAAAAGACTAAGTCACCGGGCATTACTTCAGTTTTCGGTACCAGTACACATTGATTATAAATTCCAGTGGCAGTAGTTCGAGGGAGATCATAAACTCCCGACTGGGTATAGACCCAACAAACATATCCCGAACAATCAAAGGACGTTCTTGGATTTGAACCACCCCAAACATATGGGTAACCCAAGTATTTTTCTGCCTCCTCAATCAGTGCTTTGTAACTACCATCGCCAATGGGCTCACCTGGGTATTGAAATTCATCTACATCAATTGCTCCATGCCCGTACTTCACCAATGCATAAATGCGGTTGGCATTCGTTTGGTTTTCTGATGTCACCGTAACTTCCATTACAGCTTCAATATTTTTATAAATAACCTCAATGTCATCGATTGGAACTGCTACAGTATAGCTTTCTTCCCTTTCATTTCCTTCCTCGTCGGTGACGGTTCGAGTACGCTCCTCATAGGTTACAAAGCAATCTGAAAATTGCAAGGTATTTACAAGTGACGGGCGGTCAGCGCCGAAATACAGAGCATAAAAAATAGCCTTAACTCGTATTGGGTCAAGGCTATTTCCCTCTTCTGTTTGATTATTAATTTTGTTAACGTCGTAGTCCAAAAGGCTAAAGCTATACTGCATATCTTTAATATATTCTCGGAATCCTTCGGGAACATTCCACGATATCACACCACCATTAAAACATAATTCTATTGCCATGGTGTTGTGGTCTGCTGTTGCAGACATAATTCCAATCACCAGTGCAAGGATAACGATAATAGGCGAAAAGATTGCAACCATTGTCCAGCCCACCCCCCTACGGAGCTTATCATTACTCAATGTCATCACCGCAGCCTTGGCAATTAAAACAGGATTTGCAATAAAAATCACCTCCAAAGCAGAAAAACACCCACAGATGTAAGTGTTTTCTTAGTTATATTTGGCTGTTTCACAATACTTTTTATATAGAAATATCCTGTCCCGACTCTAAGGATTTTCCCATGTCAGTCTGTTTTATTTCTTGTTTCATTAGAAGTTCCATGCTGTAATCTAAGATTTTTTCTTTTCGCTCTGCAATCATCGTCTTGTAAAAATCCCTTTGCATAGGAGTAATGGCAGGAATATCCTCTATCAGTTTATTGATTTCCTCCATATTGATTCTCTCTGCTATTTTTTTCAGTGCTGCATTGCATTCTTCATTTTGCAGAGAGGAAATAAAGTCAAAGTAGGCTATTTTTTTACCGTTTTCCATAATAGAAGAGGTAGGAAAGACAAAAATACGTTGGTTTATTTCATCTTCACTGTTTAAAACCTTCTCCATATGCTCCTCATCTAATTGGGGATATAAACAGGAACCGCAGTCATAAACCGGTGCAATTCCTGCAATTTGTTTCTGTTCATCTATTAAGATTCCCCAGTTACCGTTATGACGGTCAAAATTTCCTAGTAAGGCATCTGCAATAAACATATCCCAAAAGAATGCTCGTAATTCCCCAGATGGGATCAATGCTTGTTCATCAATGGCTTTCAAAATGGAAGATAATTCTGTGCCATAACCGCTTTGCTCGCTATCCACACAGGTGTTTTTCAGGTGGGCAAACTCCATTAGCCTTTTTCCTTCTTCAGTAAAATCCTTGCAGGCCACCACAACTTTTTCTTTTCCTCGTTTATCGGTATAGGTACCCAACAGAGTTTCCTGTGCCGATATGCCAAGTAAATGGAAGACATGGCAAGCAAGATATTCACTGATACAGCTGTTTGTATAACTCATAGCTTTGCTTTTACTAGGCACAGGTGGAAATTTCAGCATATAACTTGTTCCTTCATATGAAATATTGATTTTGTTGCCATTGGCTCCGCCATATGCTTTGAACTTATTGACGGCACATGATGTAAAATCAATCATTTAATCCCTCCTGTTCTCCGTAGAGATATTTTTTCCTTAAGTAATTTGCTTGCTCCTCTGAAATACAACCAGCCCAAAGGTCTGCATTGATAGAGCCATATAGCTCGCCCCACAGACAATCCAAATAGGATACGTTGTCTTGTTCTCCCTTTTCATAATCTTTGATCGCCTTTGTTAATTGCGGAGACAAGTTGGTTTCCAAATATGTTTTATCCGCTGGTTTTCCAGTTTTCTCGGATTTAGGTGGCTCTGTTTCCAGCACCAGAATTTCTTCTATGGATAAATTCAGCGCTTTGGACAGCTTTGAAAGCGTCTCTGCACTGCATCGGTTGAGGCTTGTTTTGCCAGAACAGATATCTGCAAGGGTTGCCCAAGGGACACCGCTTGTCTTAGATAAGCTGTATCGTGAAAGTCCCTTTTCTTTTAATAATTCCATTATCGTCATTGTATATCACCCATCTTCAATATATCGGTAACCCGATACATTGTCAAGGTGATTTCTCCATTTTAATTTCTCCTCGTAACGACAAAAATCCTTTTACCCATTATTTTCTCTAATGGTCAATAGAACGCTTGCATCTTCTCTTAAATATCTTGTTGCCATATTCTCCATATTATCTTCCACCTGCCTTTCCGAACAATCTTTCCTTGTGTGTCGGAGCATGTACCATAAGGTTATATCGCTCGTTACCGCATTTATAGAGGCATACGCCACGTTGAGGAAACTTGATCAGATTGTATTCACTTTCTTCAAGCTGTAAGGTATCCATATAAAACTTTGCATCAACAGCTCCAGCATTAAACAAGAATTGGTGCGTGGGAATAGAGAACAATGGCTTTGTCATCTCACGAATGCCCTCAATATTAAAGTCCTCCAAATTCTGACTGGACAAAATTACAGAGGACTCTTTCTTTCGTACTCTTTTCATAAAGTTTCTGATGTACTCAATAGCAGTCATATTTGTAAGGAATAAATACAGTTCGTCAATGGCGGCCGCCGTATGCCCCTCGGTAAGTAGCTTGTCACTCATAAAGGATAAAACATTGAAAAGCAAAGCATTTTTCACATTCTTGCTTGCATTTAATAAGCCTTTTACACCAAACACAATAAATCTGTTTGAAGTGATATTGGTATGTCCGTTAAAGAACTTACTCTCTGCACCCTTACACATAGAATGTAGTCCAAGTAGAATTTCCTGTAACAATTCAGCAGTATAAAGTTGATATTTTTCTTTGTTGTAGTCTTTATACTCTTTCTCAATTAGAGTGTAAAGGCTAGAAAGGATGGGATAGTCCCTAGATTCAAGGGATGCAAAGTCTGTGTTATCACTGATATTCCAATTGGAATACAATTTGCCAAGCATAATTTCAATGACATCAATATGCCTGTCATCAAAGTCTTTATAGCAACGGAAGAAATCTTTTAAAAAACTGATGTGTTGACTAAGCTTGGTTGCTTGTCTAAACGCAATGGGTGCATCCTTATCCTGTGGCGAGCCACCGTCATCCCAGCTTTTGGGTTCCAGTGGGTTTATCATATACTGCCCACTCATCAAATCCACAAAACAACCGCCTGTATTTTCTGCAAGTTCACGGAATTCATGTTCTGGATCAAGGCAGATTACACTTTTGCCAGACTCTAAGATATTGCATAAAATCAGCTTGAGAAGATAGCTTTTGCCTTGTCCCGAGTTACCTAATATGAGGATACAGGGATTTGTTTTGTCATCATCTCGCTTATCAAAATCCACAAGAATGTTACTGCCAAACTTATCTCTGCCTAAATAAAAACCGTTGCTGTCTGTCTTTCCCGAATAATTAAAGGGATACAGATTTGCAACGGATGAGGCTGGGAGGACTCGTTCAAACTGACTGCCAAAAATATTTCTTCCCGATGGACCAACACAGAAAAACCCTTGTTGTTGACGGAGCAACAACCTGTCTATATTTAGCTTACTTCGAACAAGTTCCGTCAAAACATCAGTCTGTAATAACTTTAGGTTGTCATAGTCACTTGCAGTCAATTCGATATATACTGCACAATGCAAGAGAGGTTCACGGTTTCGATGCATTGTTGATACCAATGTAACCACATCCTTCAGATTGCTTTCAGCAGTGACACTTTCTTGCAAATCGTTAGTGTTTGCAGTGTTCATTCTGTTCTTATTTGTGGCATTATGAATGATCCTTTTTTCTTCTGTTGGTGTCACCTGTCTGGTAAAGATACGCAGTGTCACACCATCTTTTTCTCCTAAATGACGAAGGATTGCCTGTTCTTCCGTTACTGTGGGATACTCACGAAGTGCCCACACACAGCGGAATGTATTTCCGCAAACGAAATAATCCACATTAAATTTAATCACCGATGGAGCAATCATATCTAAAAATGTTTTAAGTTGACCACTGGGTTCGGTTGCAATATTTTGATTTTTCAATAATTTCACCAGTCCTTTCTCTGTTTTAAACATCAAAAAAGCAACCTCATTATGGAGATTGCTCTAGGGTAATTAGATTTTTTAGGCTTTGGAGAGATGTTTTCATATTTAGGAAAAAATCCATACCTGTCCGTCAGGCATGACTTTAATAGCACCCGACTTTCTATCGATTATTTTTCCTGTGTTAATATCCCTAATAATCACTTCTTCTCGATAGTCCTCATCTTCGAACCACGCTGAAAAGTATAGCTTCTCATCTTTTCTAAAACAAAAGCTTTCGTTATTGTCTATATCTAATTGAACTTTGTTGGGATATATTATTTCAAATTTATTTTCATTTCCTTGGCGAGTTAACATTAGCGGAGATGTATGCAACATTAAATTATAGCAATCTCTCACATCACTTAGCAGAATTGAAGCTATAAGTGAAATTGCAGCTATCGTCTCATCATATTGCTCCAACTTTATTTGCTGATTGTTAAAATCAACAAGTAAAATAATAATGTGACTATCATAATAAATCGGTCTACCAAAATATTGACCATCTTGTGGCTTAATTGGTTCAATAACTTCACCATCTGGGTAGTGAATAAACAAAAGTGTATTTGACTTTATCTTATGTTTTTCTTCAAACAGCTCCTCAGCTTCATATAAATCACCATGAATATAATCTGTACCCCAATACCATTTGCAACTGCCATCTAGCTGTTCAAAGTATGTGATGCCCTGTGTGTTTATTGATTTCATTTTAGTTATACCCCCAGTTATATAAATAATAAACATTCTCTTTTTTAAAAAGCTATTTTTATAAATTATATAATTTTTCAAGGAGGACATCAACTCAAACAATTACTACTCACCTAACACAATCCACCTCTCGCCATCAAAATCCTCGTACCTATCAGTCGTGACATTCTGCTCAAAATACACTCCCAAAATTCTTTTAATATCTGCATTATCTGCTCGCCTTGCTGTAAAACCTTGATCCTTTAGACTCTTTTCAATACGAGATAAATATGAAAACACGTCACTTTCCTTCTCATTTTTTAATCGAATGATTATCAAAAATTCACGAGCAGTAGCCATCTGCACCTGCATACGGTCGAGGTTGGTACTGTCTTGCATCAGAAGTTTTCGGATCATCGGATTTTCCTCTTCCTCCACACGCTTCTTCAGATACTCCTTATTATCATCAAAATTCTCTTTTGAATTAAGGCAGAGCATTTCAATTTCTGCAATACCTTTCAGTACCGTCATCAGTGCATAGATTCTACTGCTAACACTGCTTTCCGAAAGTACAGAGATATTGGTTGGGTGGATGATGAAATATACAAGTTCGCCATATGGCGTAACAAGGCTGTAATCAGTGATTTTCGTAATTCCCATTAGTTCTATTGTGGAATTTTTATGTTTTTCTCTCTGTTTTTTCATATTAATAATTTTCCTTTCTACATTTATCTTTCTGGATAATCAGGTCTTGATTTGCTCTTGGTTCAAACAAAATATAGGTGCAGCATCATGCTGCCCATTCATACGTCTGCGGTTTTAAAATAAAAAAGGATACAGCATATCGGATAAAATCCAAGATACTCATATCCTCAAAGCGAATGCTTAAAAAAGCATATGCTGCAGTAATTACAACTGGGAATAGGACGCCTGTTTGAGCAAGAGCAAAAACAGAAATAAGCAATCCTATTCCCATAATACCAATGTCACGCAGTTCCCACAGCCAAAGTACTGCTTTTGCTTTTAAGTTATCAGGATACATATACATTCTAACTTTCCTCACTTTCTTCTTTGGATTTCCCCAAGAAAAAAGCAATCCCACGGAGAACAAAATCTACGCATGGAATTGCCACACTGTTTCCAAGTGCCTTATATCTTGGCGAATCTGAAGCCTTTGGTATATTTGTCCAATCATCAGGGAAGCCTTGTAGTCTTTCGCACTCAAGCGGTGTCAGCCTACGGACAAGATTTCGTGATACTGCAAGATTTTCACTACCTCCACCATTGTCACCGCCTTCGGCTCTTAAAGTGCCACAGCCTTCCTTGTAATCTGCAAATGCAGATTGCCCATAGATGGTGCTTTGGTTGTCAATAATGCACTTATCTTGGCTGACATATTGATTACCTACACCTTTCCAATTCCCATTGCACAATGCTCCAACAACATCCTGGTATG
>NZ_DALYUL010000020.1:33652-59008 GCF_031981185.1 Anaerotignum sp.
ATCTACAATACATTTGTCTTGATTTACATAGATAGAATTCACTCCTTTGTAATCATGATGACACAAGGCTCCCACTACATCTTGATATGGCTCAAATTTATAAATAGCATGAACATCTGATGTTGTAAGGGTATAACTGATGTCTTTCTGCACCCCTTGACCGTTGCCACCGTTATAATCTTGGCGGTTAATCGTATTGCTGGCAATGCAATAGCTTTCCTGTACTATAGCAATTCCACCTTGCTTTTTACTTGGATCTGGGTTTGTAGTATCAAGGGTTCTTGATTTATCTGTTTTCCGACAGCCTGATATTGGGTTACCAGATTTCATTGAATTACTGTCTTTACTATCTAAACTATATGCAATAGGTGTTGAAACAAGAGGAACATTATTGCCACCTGTTCCATAGACTGCTGCCACTGTCGGAGCAACTTTCAGTGGCCCGTTGTATCTACAATCCTTACCGTGATTATCAAACAGTACAGGCTGATTGTTTCCGCTTGTTCCGGCGGCTGATGTAATCGTCGGGCAAAGATTTTCACAAATTTTCGAACCACCTTGCTGACTTCCCATAACAATAGGAAGATTTCCACCCATGCTTGCTCTTAATGTAGATGTTATATTTTCGGTAATATCCATACGGTTTCCGCCTTGGTCATTTAAACAAATCATTGGTTCCGTAACAAAGGTTTGCATCTGCATATTTTGTGCTGCCATCAACGCACCCGAAAGATTTTCAAGGTCAATTCCTTCATTCCTTTGATTAATGTGATAAGATTTCATGTCGTTCATACTTGATAGACTGCTATTATCTGCCTGTGCAATTCCGGCTTGTATTTCCAATGCTGTTTTCAATTGTTTAGGCAACTCCTTACCCCTGGATTTTGCTCGTCTAAGTATTCCCAAGCAAGCGGTCTTGCTCAAATAGTATTTTGGGAGCGGTGTGTCCTCCAAAATCTGCGACAAGAAAGATTCTTTTGCGTCTTTGGGCGACACCCCAGTATTGAGCATCGAGAACTCTCCAAGCAAGGGAGAATTCTCCTCCCAAAATGCACCCAGCAGGTTTCCATACCCCTCCCGCAGGTCGAGGTATAGATACAGTGTCATCTGCAATTCGGACGGTCTCTTCAAGAACCGCTTTGAAATCCTCTCCGTTCTGAGAAGAGAAGGCTCCGGGGACATTTTCCCAAACGAAGAATCGAGGTCGAATAAGGTCATTTGCTTTTCCGTTTTTTCCATTGTCACACCTCATTTCTTTTGTTATTCTAATCTGCTCCATAAAGAGTCCGGAACGTTCACCCTCAAGTCCCGCTCTTTTTCCTGCTACAGATAAATCCTGACAAGGTGAGCCTCCACAAATAATATCCACAACAGGCAGTTTACTCCCATCAAGCTTTTTAATGTCACCAACATGAAGCATTTTGGGAAAACGTATTTTAGTTACTTGGATAGGAAAACTTTCGATTTCACTGGCCCACAGAGGAACAATTCCATTGTGAACTGCGGCAAGGGGAAATCCGCCAATCCCATCAAAAAGGCTTCCCATTGTAAACATTCAAATCATCTCCATTCTATAAGCACTTTCCTTTCTACTTCGCTACCCCTTGAACAATGGTTCTAGTTGTATTTACTGCGGCTTGAGCTGTATAGACGGCACTCATTACATTTGCCTTTGTTGAGGTATCCAAACCAAATGCCCCCGCAATTCTTGGAACTTCACCTGCAGATAACATAAGTCCCAACCCAAGTAATGCATGGTCTTTTAATACCATCAGTCCGGCTGTAAGTATGGTTGCTTGCAAAAAAGCTGTTAAGCAAAGTCCTATAATTTGTTTGCACCAACCTATAAATCCGTCCAAATATCCACGGGGAACCGAAAACATATATAAGCTTCCAACGGCTATCTGAATGAGCAAAATACCACCACGCTTGAGATTGGCAAAAAATACTTTTATTACCGCATATCCCATAAGAATAATCGTGAACAAACCCATAATAGGTGAAGTAACGTCTGACATACCGCCAAAAACATGAAATCTGCCAACAGCATCGAGGGTTCCTGCGTTGTTTAATTCAGTTATAATACTGTTAGCCAAATTACTGATTCCATTTGCATGACCTGTAATTCCTGTAGTAAGGCTTCCTTGTAAATTTACCGATAGCTTATACAATTCTATGGGGGCAACGGTAAAAAGGCTGACCGCCATAAATCCTTTGATGGCATTTATCCCTGCATCCCTAAGGTTTCCTCGTCCGTTCTGATATTCAATACCGGTTTCAAAGCAGGACACCACAAGCCCTGTAGCATAAAGAGTCCACGCAAGATAAGAAAAAAACAGCACAATGCTTTGAACCCAATTCATCTCAAATAATTCCACGCCCATATTGCCCATCAGAGCAAAAAAATCACCCAAAAAGCCTACAAGATGTCCATAAAACCAATCAATGATTTGATCCATCACATCACTGAGCAAAAAATCCCATATAAACAAAAGCTGTAACCTCCTTTCCATCCAAATAAAAAAGCATACCGTTTTTACGATATGCTTCAGGTTGCATAAAAAATGACGGAGTGCTAATTTTTTAATAATTCCAGCTCTCCGTCATCTTCATTCATTATTTCCAATATCAGTTTTGCTCCCATACGAAAGCCTTGCGTAAATCGTTCCTCTGCATTGATAAAACTGAGTTTTCCTTGTGCCGTTACAAAATCTTGTAACTTTTCTTTTTCTTCTGCATCTAGCTGACTGCTAAATTTTTCTTCAATCTCAGCTAACTCATTCATGCATTTTTGATACTCACTTCCCTGTACTACTTCCTTTGCTATGGGGCATAAATTTCCGTTATACAACTCACTAAGTAATTTTTCTTTCTGCATTTTTCTCACCTCCTTCAGCACAACACAATAGCACAAAAAATTTATTTATGCTATTACGGAAACCAACAAATTTAAAACCAAAAGCAAGGATGTTCCCTGCTTTTGATGCTGTTCTATTGATTTTTAAGCCTTTGCTTCATCTAAAGCTTTTATTATAAGATCAGTAATAAATGCCTTTTGGGTTAAATGAGGGTTTTTATCAAGGTGGCTTTTAATCCTTACAAAAAGCTCCTCTGATATTTGCAAGGCAAGTGTCCTCGTTTGTGGCATATTTTTTCCCTCCTTCATTTGATAGTTTTCAATAATCAGCTTTTCTACATATTGGTTTAAGGTAAGTCCGCTTTCTTCTTGGCTTGCTCTTACTTTATTGTGCAATACAATAGGAATTTTCGCACATAAACTTTTGGTTTCTTGCATAGCTTTTTCCTCCTACTTTATAATTTTGCAAGCAAAGCATACTCCAAAATCTAAGTGAAAGCTATATCAAATACCAACAAGAAACGAATTAGAAGCATAATCGCTTTGACACAGAAAGAATGTGATAAAATAACCTTGACTTCACTTCTTATAACTCTTAGTGAAGCCCCCCTTATTGATTACATCTTCTTAAATCATTCGTTAAGGATAATACAAAGCAAAAAGGGTAATACGCCAGTCATAGCATATTACCCTTTTTCAACAGACAATTATATTATGTAGTCTCTATTTTATACTAAAATAATTATTTACAATTTTCAGTGTCATTAAGTTTAATTTAGTTTGCAACTCTCCATGGTTCCCCTATATAATCAATCACAATCCAAACATCGGGAACAGCACCCATATTGCTGTTCCTATCAGTATCTACATGAAGCCAAGTGTATCCATCAGCTCTTTTTGTTTCACCATTTGACCATACAATATCGCCTGTATATAATCTACCAATGACTGGTGCACTTAACCCATAAGGTCTGCGTGCCGCAACACCATCTCCATTGATGTACCACCCATCAGGTTGTTGAATAGATCTTTCAGAAAAATCTGCTGGAACGGGATAATCATCTGGTAATGGAATTAAACCGGGAATCACTTCACCATCAGAAGTAATCCTAGGTTCTGTTGAATACCCAGCCTTGTCATTGGCAAAAACTCCTGCTGAAAATGAGAATATGAATGTACAAGTTAATAAAAACATCATTATTTTTTTCATATGTTGTTCTCCTTTCGCTAACAAGCTTATAAAGTATAAAATAGAGTTAAAACTAATTGAACATTATGGTCCCTAACTGATTTACTTCTTTTACATAACTTCTGAACACATCTAAAATGCACACAATACCTGTAACAAGATTTACTGATTACTATATACTACACCTTTTAATGTCTTATCCGGATAAAGTAAAGAAACGATATAGTAAGATTCATTTTCCATGTCAACTTTAACATCCACCGTTCTCTTTTCTTGATTATTTTCTATAGTATTCATGTAATAGGCATTTTTTATCCTGTTTTGCTCTTTTTCTATCTTTCCAACAATAGACCTTGCATGTTCTATCCAGCTTAAATCATTGGTATACGCATCTATATCCGTGTCACTCATTATCGTTGACTGGTGTGTAGGACTTGAACGACTTATTTCTACCTCCGTTAAAGAATTGATCCATACAGCATAATTCCAATCGTCAGTTGTACTGCTACTAATTTTGTTGGGAGAAAAACGAACAAACCACCCATCAGGCTGTATTGCACTTTCTTGATTAAAGGTTGCATCTACGCGAAAGTCAGTGGCAGAGACATCAAATAATTTTTCAATATATTCTTTTGCCAGAGTAACTGCTTCCGATTGATTTATATCATATTCTTTTGGTATAGCCCCTTGTGGTTCTTCATTACGCAGTGATAGTGCATAATTTATTTTTAATCTCCAGTCTATCAACTGAAGTAGTTCTTCATCGGTCAATGCTCTTTCCGGATAGTAATAAAATTCGTTCTCTATATCAAAATAAAAATCAAAGTCGCCTTTTGAAAGAGGCAGTATCTCCTTCGGCCTTATACCATCATATATATATTGCTCTTTCAAAATATCCAGCCGGTTTTTCTCTGTGTTTGTCAACACTCTTGTGCCTACATCAATGCTGTTTTTTGAATGATCCACATAATTATATATAGTAAGTAAATCTTCCTCTGTCATCATTTCGGAAAAATAGTCACTGACCGCCTTTGCACCATTCATAGCATACTTGTCGTTCGTATTTAATTGTGTACTCAAGCTCTCTGTTCTGTTATTTTGCTGAACACCTTTTAAAGATATGATATCCGCCTTAACGGATTGTAGTGTAAAAAAGTTAGAACACACTACCAGCGACAAAATGGCACACACTGTTATGTGACTATATTTATATTTCTTATCATTCATAATAACTTTCAATCTCCTTTTCAAAATATTTTTATTTTTGCTGTGCCTTAGTAAGTTCATAGAAAACAGATAATTTTCTTTACTCGCTTGAACTTGATTCAACAGTACATATCCGTACTTTCGTTTACTCTCCTTATCCATACCTTTTGTCAATATTTCATCACAAGAATATTCACACGCTTCATTGATGTTGCTCATAGCCAAAAAGGAAATCGGATTAAACCAGTGAATGATATGGATGATCAAAACAATAAATTTATAGGCCATGTCACACCTTTTGTAATGTGTCAACTCATGTTTCAATATTAGTGCCAAATCAGCAGCTTTAAACTCTTTTACAGGTAAAATAATTGTCGGTTTCAAGATACCCGTTATCATTGGTGAACCAATCAATAAGCTTTCTTTCAAAATGATAGGCCTTGAAACTTTCATATCAAAGCAGACTTCCTGTAAGCACCGTTGGTAGACTTTGTTTGTTACAATTGTTGTTTTTGTGTTTATTTTTTTATAAAAAATCAGAAAAGATACACTATAGTACATAGAAAAAACAAAAACCCCTATAAAATAAATTGCACATAACATTTTTCCTAACGTCATACCGTGTAAAGCTTGTTTTGATGCCCCCCCTACTTGCTGTGCAAATTCACTACTCCACACAAATGTTGTATGCATAAAATTTTCAGTAAGCATTGTTGTATTCGCATTTACAGCTTGTTCTGTGTTGTTAAAAAGGAGGGATATATATTGTAAAATATCCACCTTGTAAGGAAAACAAAATGAAATCAATACCAATATCCAAATATAATAATACCAACTCCCTCCATATTTAAGAATCAGCGTTGTTTTAAATCGAGTTAGAATAAGCGTTCCAATACTACCCAGCACCGTTAGTGACAGTAACGTGTTCAATTTTATTCCACATCCTCCCTTTTATCTAGGATTTCCCTCAATTCATCAAAATCCTCTTGACTGAGTTCATCAGCTGAATATAAGGCAGCAAAGAAATTTTTAAACGATCCTTGATAAAACTCATCAAGAAAATTTTTGGAGCACATTCTTCTGTATTCATCTTCCGAAACAATATAACTATATAGACTGACTCTTCCTTCTTTCGCAACTTTTAAAAAGCCTTTATCAATAAGTCGTGAAATCAAAGTCAATACAGTTGTAACCTTCCATTGATTATTAGGAATCAATGATATAATTTCTTTATTCGTTAATGGGTTTTTGTGTCCCCAAACCACTTGCATTACTTCCATTTCAGATTCTGACATCTTACGCATATAAATCACTCCACTTGTTCTACGTCTTGTAGTTTTACTTTATTCTACATCATGTAGAATTTAATGTCAATACTAAATCTAACATATTTTATCCTTACATATTTATTATTGCCATTGTATAAAAACAATAAGTCAGTGTTATTTTGACACAATGACTCTCTTTCTACCTACCTATTTACATAAATGTCCGATAATTATAAAAATCATCCAGAGTATCCTTTCAAAATGGCATGGCTTATGTACCTTACTCTCTTTTTTTTCATGAACTTTCCATAATTTAGTTTTCATACAAGGTAACTAAATCATATATTCTACGTTTCATTTCTGTGCGAATATGTAGTGGCTCTAAACACTCACATTTTTTTCCGAAACTAAGAAGAATATCAAAATAGTAATCGTTCTCTATAAAAGGGAAATCAACAATGTAATACTCATCGCCATCTGGTACAAATTCTTCATAAACACAATAATCAAGCACCCGATCCATCACAGATTTATGAATGCGAATTTTAATTTTTGTCTGCCTTTTTTCCAAAATATCCTCAAATTCTAAAATCGGTTTTTGATACTCTCGTGGTATAAAAAATTCCTCTTTTATTTGTAGCTTTGATATGCGGGATAGTTTGAATAAGCGATAATCACTCTTCTTACGGCAGTAGCCCTGAAAATACCAATGACTATTTTTTAATACAAGCTGATATGGCTCGACGACCCGTTCCGTCTTAGTTCCATGGTGAGCTAAGTATTGGAACGAAACCAAGTGGCTTTCCTGTAAGGCTGTTTTGATAATTTCCAAATACGGCTGCATATTTCTATTTCCTGTCCACGGGCTTAAATCGATACAAATTTGATTTACTTTTAATTCTATGTTTTTTGCTTGATCAGCAGGAATAAAGCTCTTGACTTTTGCAAGGACGTTTACCAATTCATCCCCCCTTACCATGTTTGAGAGGCTGGAAAGCCCCATTAAGAGAGCCGAAAGATCCGCTGTGGAAAAAACCTTTTTATCCATTTTATAGTCTGGCATAATTTCAAAACCCCCACCCACTCCCGATATGGAGCGGACAGGAATACCTGCCATATTAATGGTATCTATATCACGGTAAATTGTGCGAGGTGAAACTTCAAACATTTCCGCTAATTCCTGTGCACCTATCCGTTCTTTTTCGAAAAGTATCATAATCATACTAACAATTCTGTCTATTTTCATTGAATCACCATTCCCCCTTTTGGATTGTTGCCACACTGCTGTCAATAATCAAATGATACAATAATAAAGTAAACAAAACAATATTACACATCCTTGGGAGGAAATTTATGATTACAATCTATGTTTATATCCTTGATACTTTAGCTGACTGGGAATTGGGATATGTTACTTCAGAGCTGAATTCTCGCCGTTTTTTTAAAAAAGATGCACCCCATATATCTCTTAAAACAGTTAGTTGCTCTAAGGAGCCAATCCGTACAATGGGCGGACTGACGATTGTGCCTGATTGCTTGATTAATGATATGGTTGTGAACGAAACAAATGTATTGCTATTGCCGGGTGCAAATACTTGGAGCGACGCAAAGCATAGAGCTATTATCGAAAAATCAAGCGATTTTCTTTCTGCTGGTGCCCTGGTGGGTGCAATCTGTGGTGCCACTGCTGCACTTGCCAATGTTGGGGTTTTGAATAGCCGTCCACATACCAGTAATGGCGTGGGATTTCTTGAAATAGTTTCTCCTGATTATAAAGGGCAAAGTTTTTATATAGATAAGCCCTCTGTAGCCGATAACAACCTTATTACTGCCAGTTCAACAGGAGGCTTACTGTGGGCAAAGCAAATCATTAAACAGTTAGACGTATTTCAATCGAACACAGTGGAAGCCTGGTATAATTATTTGAGTACCGGTGAGCCTGAATATTTTTTTGCCCTTATGCAGACTTTGCCATCTAACAATGAAAATTGATACAGCCTTGTCTTAAACCGAACAGTTATTAAATCCGTATGAAATTAAGGACAGCCTTGCTAATATTGCAAGCTGTCCTTAATTTCATACGGTAATCTCCATTGACAATATCAACCCTCGATGATACACTTACAATATATATTATCAACCCTCGATAGTCAGGAGGATAAGACATGGGAAATAAACGTATAGAAGTTGTCAGTGAAAGTATGTTCTACACGCTTATGGCATTTTTGTATGGCGATCATAGTGGTGCTGAAATTGCAAGTATGGTAGAAAAATTAACAAAAGGCCGTGTGCGATTGGGTCCAGCGACACTTTATACCATCTTAGGCCGCTTTGAAGAAGAACAGATTCTAACAGAAACTCGCACTGATGGACGTAAGCGCATCTACCGCATCACCGATAAAGGAATTCAAATATATCATGATGAGCGTAAACGATTGGCACAGTGCCTTGCAGATAGTGCTGCTTGGGAGGTGGAAACTAAATGAAATTCTGTTATAAACGACCGTCCTTTGATTTTTATGATACCGTTGCCATGGAGTGTTGGCTTTCGGATATGGCAAAAAGAGGCTTGCTTTACTCAGGCAACAATTTTGCATTTTTTCGGTTTTTGAAGGCTGAGCCACAGAATATCTACTATCGTGTAGAACCCACAACAAACGATGAAATAGAGCTTTCTGCTGAAATACTGTCTGCTTACAACGATGCCGGATGGGAGTTCGTCGCACATCAAGGAAATCAATTCTTTATTTGGAAGTCCATACGACCTAACGCAACAGAACTGCACACCGACCCCATCGTGCAAAGCGAAAGCTATCACAGGCTGTGCAAAAAATTAACACGCTCTGCAGTCTCCACAGGACTTTGCGTTATTATCATCTTTGCAATGATACTTTACGGATTTCTTGTTTCTGATAGACCTGTAACACTGTTTTTGACAAATCCGGTCTACATTTTCTTAGGAATATTCGAACTGTTTATCGTTGTTCAGGCAGTACAACAGGCAAGAAATACCTTGAGGATAAAGAAAATGCTTGCAGATGGATTTTCCCTCAGCCACAAAAAAGACTACCACAAAGAATATCGTGTCTATCGCATTATGAATGTGCTGTCACTGCTGTTCTCAATCGCAATTTTGGTTACAGCTCTTTTAACCCTGACAACTGACTGGAGAAAAAGTACCGTAGATGTGACAGAACCTTTGCCATATCTCTCACTGGATATGATTGAACAAAGCAAAGAGTTTGATTGGGCACAGCCAGCATTCATGTTTGACTCGAATATTGATTACAATAACTATGTGGACTACTCATGGACACCCTTGATACCTGAGCATTATGAAATTCATCAAGAAGGAGCAGACCAGTCACACAAATGGCCTGATGGCAGTGGTTATTATTCTCCAAGTGCAAATACAGAATATTATTGTTTGGCATTTTCTGTATTCGCACCGGCACTGTTTGACGAATTGATGAAATTGCATTTATGGAAGAATGAGGAATACACAATCTACGAGCCTGATGTCTTTGACCGTACTGTAATTGCACAAGACGAGTATATGACACATCTATTTGTTCAGTGTGGCAAGCAGGTAGTTTATATTCGCTATCATGGATATGCTAATTTAGGTGAAAGACTTGAATTGCTTGCCAATGTGCTATCCTCTCAATGAGCTCAAAAGAGGCACTACACTTTTTATAAGTGTAGTGCCTCTGCTCGTTATAAGCCCAATGTACTCCAGTCAATCCTTGCATAAAGCTGGTGAGCAAATTTTAATTTTCACATTTCAAGTTCCTTTCAGGCTCTTTACAAAATGATGGATTCCTTATTGACTCTCCTGTCTAACGGTGCTAGACTATATTTGTCTAACGGCATACGACAGGAGGTTGCACTATGGAGAAATATAGATTGGGCGAGATGGAGCAGCGTTTTGCCGATTTGATTTGGGCAAACGAACCTCTCACCTCTCGCACCTTAACTGAGCTTTGCGAAAACGAATTTGTTTGGAAACGCACAACCACCTATACCATGCTTAAGCGCCTGTGCGAGCGTGGTATTTTTCAGAATAATGGAGGTACAGTGACCTCACTCATGTCTAAGCACGAATTTGGAGCGGCGCAGGGTGAGCAATTATTAAGTGATGCATTTGGCGGCTCACTGCCACAATTTCTAGTGGCATTTACCCGCCGCAACAAGCTCACTTCAAAGGAGATCAGCGAAATACAACGGCTGATTGATGAACATAAGGAGGGGTAGGAATGCTTGAAAATTTATTTTTAGAGACACTCAACATGAGCTTCACAGGCAGCATCGTCATCCTTTTTGTATTGATGGTACGACTATTACTCAAAAAAGCACCCAAAATATTCTCCTATGTCCTCTGGTCGGTGGTACTGTTTCGGCTTATCTCTCCCTTTTCCTTTGAGAGCATGTTCAGCTTACTACCAACCAAAGCAAATCCAATACCACAGAATATTGTCTCTATGCAAACACCCCGGATTAATACAGGGCTTGCCATCATTAACAATACTGTTAATGATATTTTTCCGTCAGCTACTCCAGTCGCAAGCGTGAACCCTTTGCAGATTTGGGTGCTTATTGGCAGTATAATTTGGATAATCGGCATTGTTTTTCTGCTCAGCTATAGCTTTGTAACCCTGCTGCAATTAAAAAAACGGCTGAAACCCGCCACACCCTTTCGGGATAATATCTTTCTATCTGATAAAATCGATACCGCCTTTGTCCTTGGCGCTTTGCATCCGAAGATTTATCTGCCTAACCACTTGACTGATGGACAGCGTGAGCATATCCTGCTTCATGAACAGACACATATCGAACGATTTGACCATCTGGTAAAACTGCTAAGCTTTTTTGCCCTCTGTTTTCACTGGTTTAATCCCCTTGTATGGATTGCCTTTTTTGTCAGCGGAAAGGATATGGAGATGTCCTGCGATGAATCTGTCATAAAAAGACTTGGAAGCAACATCAAAAAGGACTATTCAACCTCACTACTAACCCTTACCACCGGCAAACGCATGGTAGGTGGTGCACCGCTCGCTTTCGGTGAGGGTGATACCAAGGGACGCATTAAAAATGTGCTAAGCTATAGAAAACCTGCATTTTGGGTGATTTTAGTAGCGGCGGTAGCTGTAATATGCGTCATTGTAGGGTTAATCTCGAACCCAAAGGATGAGGATATCGTTTTTGCAGGTGTCCATGCTGTGATTCTTGAAATAGACAAGAATGCCCAAACCATGACTGTCGAGGGTATTGATGAGAATAGTGTGATAGGCGACAGGTGTATCATAACATGGGAAAAGGATGCACTGATTACCCTTGCCACAAGCAGTAAGCCAACGCAGCTTTCCATAGATGATTTTTCAGTTGGAGATTCTGTCGTGTTGTTTATAGGTGAGGTTCAAGAATCTTACCCCACAAGAGCAACGGCCAACAGCATTCAACTGCAGCCAAATGGAATGAGCGGGCTTAATGATTTGCACCCTATGATAATGATCAATGGAGCTTTGTATTTGGACACAGGAAAGGAAAGCCCAATGGGAGCTGCCACTCAAGTTGACGGCACCATCAAGAGCAATGTTTCTCCAAACAAAAAACCAGCAGAGCATGAGCAATCAAACTTTGGATTTGTTGGTAGTGAGTATGTGATTGGTGCTGGTTTTGTCCAAGTGAACATAGATGGAAAGTGGATTATCTTTGAACTAGAGAAACAGGACACTCCAACCGCCGATTACGCCATTGCAAGGCTTGATAAAAACGGTGTGCTTTCTTGAGGTACAGCGACAAATTTACAGCTTGCACAAGATATCTTAATGAATGCCTTAGTAAAATCAGAGGCGTGGGAGGGCGTAGACGTTGCTACACTAAAGGAATACTTTCTTATTCGCCAGACCTTCCCTGAAACGGATGAGGTGCATGACTATTATGTCTATCGTCTGCCCGATGGTACTGCGGTGTTGCAGACAGGCATAAAGGGACGGTATAGCGTTCTTTCTGAGGAGCTATACGAATCACTTGTAAAATACGTAACTTATCCTAATACAGATGACAATGCTCAAATAGACAAGAACACAAATTACAGCCAAAGCCTTAGTGCCGAAGAACTTGTACGAACAGAAGAGATTGTCCGAAATTATTTTACCGTTGAAGCCCCATATTATGAGGGTGTCGTGTCTATTGAGCTTATGCCCGATGATTCTGAAATGTATCAAAATACAGGTATTGAGGGAGAATATGAGGCGGGCAACATCATCATTTATAAGGTGCTCACCGGTAAAGATAAAAAGGACCATAACCCCGAACGCACTGCCAGTGTTGCAAGAATTTCAAGAGATTCCGCTTGGGAATTGATAGATCAAGGATATTGATTTTTTCTCTACTTAAATTTCCTCTAAGAACAGGTTGAGCCGCTACATCATAGGAGTGTAGCGGCTCTTAGTTTTTCCTATATCCTCAAAATCGTCCAGAGTATCCTTGCAAAAGGATGGTGGCAAACATTTTTCTCACTCCCAGAGAATTGTGGTATACTCTTTTATAAATATCTTGTCATTACCTTTTTGAAAAACCATAATGTTTCATCACTTTTTGAAAACAACATTCGTTCTATTTTGATTTCTCCATTAAAGGCTTCTTTTGTACTTTCTGCAATAATATATTATGTGCCAGATTCGGTCTTAAGCTCACTTGGGACATTATCGGGATTATATTCTGCTTTCTTAACAACATTACTATCTTTGTCCATTTGCAGTATGTTAACCTTAATGGTGGGATTCATAGTTGCAATAGATACTTCAATCGTCGAGCTATAAGATTTGCTTTTACCATTTTCATTCACAATAACTTTATCTTCAAGCTTTTGTGAATAGACGCCACCCTCACCGTTGTCACCTGTTGCAGCAAAGCCTTGCCCTGACACAAGATAAACCCTTCCATCCTCACTTTGATAGACAGGGTTAATATATATTGCGTCAGACATAGCACCTGAAGAGATATATAATGTTCCAGAAAGCTCAAGCCCGTCTTCGTTATCACCACTTTTTACATGGAATTTTGTATCTGTAAAGCAATCTCCACCGGCAGAAATATATGTCATATCCTCTAAACGGGGATCGACTACAGTAGGAGCAAACATACCAATCCCGAGGAGCTCTTCAAAAACAAACTGCGTATTGGTATACTTTTCACCCTCCGATGATGTACTCACCCCATCCTTTTGGGTAGCATACATTCGGCCCTCGTATTTTTTTGTTTCACCTTCAATCTTTATTTCTCCTCCGGAGAAGTTTAAATTGTCATTAATGTAACCCTCAAAGTCGAATAAATCAACATGATCATAGGAAACATACACCCCAATAAGCTTATCCATGCTTATATTTGCTACCCCGTCCTCACGAGCAAGCTGACAGCCAGATAGTGTAAATATTATTAATAAAGCAGTTATAATCGCAAATAGTTTTCTACTCATCTTCGACCTCCAAATTACCATCGAATTTTAATATGTCACCCACATCGCATTTAAGATGCCAACAAATTTTGTTGATTGTTGAAAAGCGAACCCCTTTCGCTTTTCCGCTGCGAAGTATTGATAAGTTAGCCTCGGTAATACCTACAAGAGCACACAGCTCCTTGCTTGTCATGCCACGATCTTTCAATATATCCTCAAGGTGAACAAGTATTGCCATACAACCACCCCTTTATATGATACTGTCATTATCTTCTTTTAGTGTTTTATTTTCCGTAATCATTCGGGAAAAGATAAGTGCTCCTAAAACAAAGATAATAGAAAAGAGGGGTATTTGTATGAGGCTATCTATACTCCGTAAATTATTCATAAATAAAAGCTGTAATAGATTAAAGGCTGTATTTGAGCAAACTGTAATGATAAGCCCAATTTTGCAAATACTTGAAAGGCTTTCTGATACTATTGCAGCTACTTCTGAATAGGGGTCAACAAAAAACTCATGTGCAAGCTTTATTCCTTTAAAAATAACAAGAATGCTAATGGCTGATGGTATACTGTTTAAAACAAATTTAATTACTACAAAAAAATAAGTAGGCATAAGGCCACTTTCGTTTCCGGTGTTAGCAACTTTTATGGACTCTATCTGTGTTACAACATCGTTTAACCCACTACCGAATATTGATATTGTGATAAGCATTGCCGTCATCGACAAAAGTAAAATCATAAATCTATACAGTGCTGTTGTTTGGGTTTCAAAGAAAACTTTTATTGCTTTGAGCACCAAATATGTGACAATTAGTGAATAAACCGTTCCACAAAGTAAGGATTTCGCTATGGTGCTGCCCATGCCTAATGCACCTTGCATAGGAATGAGTCCGGGATTAACCATCATGTATAGTACATAAAACAAAAGAAATGAGAGTAAAATCAGAATATAGTCTTCAACTTTCATGCTTTTTCTCTTAGTTTTTTGCAGGAGCACCAAAAGTGGAGTAATGCTTAAAATAGCATAAAACACTATTGCAAAGATGTTCTGTATGCCGCCTTTTAGCGATAGCACTCTCAATAATATCCCGATTTGCTCAAAAGGGAAACAAACAATGCTGCCAAATACTTCAGCAAATGAAAGCTTTAATATCACTACAATGGTAGATATTGCCGCAGTTATAAGCAGTACTACAGGCAAAGCTTTATTCTTCATTATAATCACCATTCCTCGTTAAACTATAATTATTGTTTTTTGATAATCTATATTTGCATCATACGTCACAAATTATCGTTTGTCAATAATTAGGCATTGAAATGATTCGATTATAATTAATGAAATGAATGAGCGCAACATCCGAAGCTGTCTTGAATCCACCACCCAATAAAATCTCGCTATTCATGAAATTGAGCCGTTGCATTTGACTTGATGCAACGGCTCTTGGCTCGCTATAGACCCAAAATCGTCCAGAGTATCCTTGCATATGGGTGGTGACAAATTTATTCCTAAATATAAAAAAGTAAAGATTCCGAATGTTAATCAGAATCTTTACTTTTATTTAAAATATCAAAACGAATTATTCGCCCATGAATAACTTAATATCATCATCAACTTGTCCGATACCTGCAATGCCAAACTTTTCAACAAGGACCTTTGCAACGTTCGGAGATAAAAATCCTGGTAAGGTAGGACCAAGATGAACATTCTTCACACCTAAATAAAGTAACGCAAGTAAGACAATTACCGCTTTTTGCTCATACCATGCGATGTTAAATGCAATCGGCAGATCGTTAACGTCCTCAAGTTCAAATATCTCTTTCAGCTTCAATGCGATTACTGCAAGAGAGTAGGAATCATTACATTGGCCAGCATCAAGAACTCTTGGAATACCACCAATATCTCCTAACTCAAGTTTATTGTAACGGTACTTGGCACATCCTGCAGTAAGGATAACCGTATCCTTAGGTAGTTTTTCTGCAAACTCAGTGTAATACTCACGAGATTTCATTCTGCCATCACAGCCTGCCATGACGAAAAACTTCTTAATTGCACCTGATTTTACTGCATCAACTACTTTGTCTGCAAGAGCAAACACTTGGTTGTGAGCAAAACCACCAACAATATTGCCTGATTCAATTTCTACAGGAGGCTTACACTGCTTTGCCATCGTAATAATTTCAGAAAAATCTTTTTTGCCATTTTCATCAGCTGTGATGTGAGGACATCCGGGATAGCCTGATGCACCGGAAGTAAAGATTCTTTTTCTGATTTCCTCGCTTCTTGGAGGTACGATACAGTTTGTAGTAAACAGAATTGGTCCATTGAAAGTTACAAATTCAGTAACTTGCTGCCACCATGAACCGCCGTAATTTCCCGCAAAATTGTCATACTTCTTGAAGAAAGGATAATAATGTGCAGGAAGCATTTCACTATGGGTATAAACATCAACGCCTGTACCTTTTGTTTGCTCCAGTAGTTGCTCTAAATCAGTGAGGTCATGACCTGAAATCAGTATTCCGGGATTGTTTCTTACACCAATATTAACACTAGTGATTTCAGGATTTCCATATTTAGAAGTATTGGCTTCATCTAACAGTGCCATGGCTTTAACACCAAACTCACCTGTCCTTAATGTTAAAGCTACGAGATCATCTGCCGACAATGAATCATCAAGGGTTGAAGCAAGTGCTTCATAGATAAATGCATTAATAGCAAGATCTTCTTTGCCGATATTAAGGGCATGATGTGTATATGCCGCCATACCTTTCAAACCATAGATAATCATTTCTCTAAGAGAACGGACATCTTCATTTTCGGTTGAAAGAACACCTACTTTTGATGCTTTGTCTAACATAGATGCTCTATCGCTTACTTCAAACTCCGCTGCATCACCAAGATTAACACCGGAAACCTGTTTTTTTAGCTCGTTTCTTAAGCCAATCATTTTATAGATTTGATTTTCAATTGCACCATCATCAAAATTAGCATTTGTAATGGTGATAAAAAGGCTTTTTAGGACTTGATGATTTACTTCGCTTATGGATTTAACATCCAGTTTGCCTTTTATAACAATTTCAGAAATCCCTTTTGTAACATAAATCAGTAAGTCTTGCAATTTTGCAACTTCTTCATTTTTGCCACATACGCCTCTTACCTCACAACCGGTACCTTTTGCAGTTTCTTGACATTGATAACAAAACATACTCATAATCGTTCCCTCCTTCAGATTATTCCTTAACGGGTTCGAATTCATCTTTACCCACAAAACAAATTGGACAAACCCAATCATCAGGGATATCTTCAAAAGCAGTTCCCGGGGCTATTCCACTATCTGGATCACCTGTTTGTGGGTCATAGATATATCCGCATGGGATACATATATATTTTACCATTCTGCGTTTCTCCTTTCAACATTTTTATACAATATTTTACTATTTTAGAGGTGCAGGTGCTTTTACAACTATTAACTCTAATATGTTATTAGATGAATTTTTTACATTCATCTTCGTATTAACAGGAATTTTTAAAAGAGTTCCTTTATCATATTGGTGAACCTCTTGGTCATTTAGCCCAATAGATAAAGTCCCTCTTACCACTGTCATGTAAACGTTCGAGTTCGAAAAATGTTCTGGGAGGCCTTCATCCTTATTAAAGACCATATGAATATAATGAATATTTTCATCCTGAATAACTCTTTCAACCGCTTTTTCATCTCCAGTTGACATTTTAAAAATTTGCTCAATCATTTTATACACCTCCATAAATTTGTGCCTACATATTAGATAGCATAACCAGATAATCCCATCAAATTTGTTATTTCGATTATATCTTTATAAAATTGGTTTGTATGTTGCATTTACAACAAAATCAAACTATTTAAATTTTATTCAATATAATCAATGGCTCTG
This sequence comes from Anaerotignum sp., assembly GCF_031981185.1. Classification (GTDB taxonomy): domain Bacteria; phylum Bacillota; class Clostridia; order Lachnospirales; family Anaerotignaceae; genus Chakrabartyella. The sequence goes on from NZ_DALYUL010000020.1 coordinate 51,544, forward strand.
ACAGGGCAAGCCAATATTGTTTGACTAAGCCTTTCTTTGTCTATTTCAGCATCAAAAGATTTTATATATGCTTTTTTACCTTGCATACCAAAAATCTCAGAATATTTCTTAGTACACAATGTGCAGCCCATACATGATTCCCTGTTTAATGTAAGTCCACTTGTTTTTTCTTCTTTCTGTACTATATTCTCGTCCTTAACAATTTTTGCAGCAATCCACGAAAATACTACGATAGCAATTACAGTTAATACCCAACGGATTGCCATAAACTTCATGCCCAAAAATTTTGCTTCGTTTAAAAGCATGGGAACCTTTATTACCGCCCAGGAACTTAAAATAATAACTAAGTTTCGTACAGAAGCCTCCTTTTTGTGGAGCATGACACACATGGGAAATGCTGCATATATGGGTCCAGCAGATATGCTACCGAGAACAAACGACAATACGATACCTTTAATTTTGGATTCTTTTCCTAAGTACTTGGTGATTTTTTCTTTTGCAACCCATGTATCCAAAAGCGCCGTAAGAACAAATATCACCGGCATTATCATAAACATTTCTTTAATGTAATAAGCACTGTTTTTAATTGATGTAACACCCATACCTGGTTTAATTACAAATATCAAGGTATAGGCAACAGCTACCACTATTAAGAAAGCATTATCTTTTGCTTTTTTTAAGATTTTCATACAATCACCCCCATTACCATAGCGATAATTATGGCAAATAAAAAGCTTAACCCATTTCTGATAGCAGTAAATTTAAACCCAAATTCTCGCTTTTCAAGCGGGAATGTTACGACCCCTACCATGGTAAGTGTAGTTAAAAATGCTACGGAAGGAACAATACTAACCCCGGCATCAACCAGTGTGCCGACAAGGGGAAAAGCAATAAAGGCAGGAATCAGAGTTACTGTTCCAAATGCCGCTGAACCCACTGTTGCTATGAACAATGATTGACTTCCCACAAATTTGGCAATATTCTCTGGCGGTAATATTGTTAGAATTAAACCAATCAAAAAAATAATTGATAAGATGCTCCCCAACATACCCTTGCCCATACCAAATGCCATTTTAAGTGCTTTCAATGTCTTAACTTTATCCTTTTTTAAGGAAATCAAAAGGAATGCGATCGTTCCTATCCACATTGCTACTGTAAAAATATCCATGCAAATCCTCCATTTCTTTTTGTAATAATACAATTATAAAGTAGTTTATCATTCTCAAATAGACACCAATGTTTCTTTTTGATATAATGTTTTTAGATGGAGGAGTAATTCACATGAATATTGACTTTTTACGAAATATTTCATTATTTTCAGCTGTAAAGGAATCTGACTTAGAAAAACTATTGGCAGGTAATCATATTTATCAAAAACACTATATGAAAAGTGCAACCGTTCATAATGCAAATGAAACTTGCCGTACATTAGATATTGTATTGTCAGGAAGTTTGGTTGCGTATTCTTTATCCACGAACGGTTCAGCAACTACGATGTTTGAATTTAGTCAGGGAAGTGTGATAGGAGCAAATTTATTATTTGGTGAAAACCACAGTTATCCTCTTAATATCTATTGTCTTACAGATTGTGAAATTCTCCACATTGACACAAATGCTGTATTAGAACTCTTGCACGACTATAATTTTACATTGCCTTATATAAGGTCAATCTCCCAAAATTCGCAAGGAATAAATCAGAAGATAGCAATGTTTACTCAAAGAACACTTCGTGAAAATATTATGGATTATTTTAAACAGCAAACTATCATACAGAAATCTTCGGTAATTCTTCTTCCAATGAGTAAAAGACAACTGGCAGATTATTTTGGTGTACAAAGACCTTCTCTATTTAGAGAGCTTAAAAAATTGAAAGTGGAAGGTATTATTGAAATTAATAACCGTACAATCGCAATAAAAAAATGACATACCTTAGTTATGAAGCCTTACCAAAGTTAATCTTGATTATATCGAAAGTGTGGGCAACCTCGCCGCCATTGGCTGGGTCGCCCACTTTTTATTTCACCATCATAACCCAAGTATAGTCCAGAGTATCTGCAAAAGGATAGTAAAACAATGCTCCTACCATTATGATAAGAGCATTGTTTTATTATACTGTTTTTCCCATATTGTAAGTTTGCTTTAAAAGCTTGCTTTTGTTTTTCGCTTCTCCCGAAGCCTCTAAGCCGACACCGTGGATAATGTCCTTGAGCTTAACCTTTGGGAAGCAAGCTACCCATCCTTCGACCTCTTTAATCGTACCATCAAGTGCAGGTTTGTCAGTATCTGCGGCAGAGGCGATTAGGTAAGCCTCACGGAATTTGTAATCTGCAGAAAATAGGCAATTCATTCTGTCAATGAGAGTTTTCATCTGTCCACTCATTGCGTAGTAGTAAACAGGGGTGGCAAATACAACTACATCAGCGTTTTTCACTTTTTCTGCAATCTCGATTGCATCGTCCTGGATAATACATTTCCCTGTTTTTTGACAGGCAAGACAACCACGGCAAAAGTTTAGCTCCTTACCTACAAGGCTTACCTTTTCTACCTCGTTGCCGCTATCCTTTGCGCCTCGTGCAAATTCATCAGCCAAGATATCGCTGTTGCTGTTGGGTCTGATACTGGTGGATAACACCACTACTTTTTTACTCATTCTATGTTCTCCTTCTTATTTCAAATTTGCCTTCAAAAATGTGTCAATCGTATCAAAGGGAATAATGTCCATTTTGTCGTATAGGTCGGTATGCACCGCATTAGGAATGAGTAAAAGTTTCTTATTATTACCTTTGAGCTTTGCAAAAGCGTCCTTGCCAAAATAACAGGAGTGTGCCTGTTCACCGTGAACAATCATTACAGCACTTCGGATTTCATCGCTGTACTGCAAAATCGGCGTATTGAGAAGGGACAAAGGAGAGGTAATATTCCAGCCACCATTGGAGTTAAGGGAACGAGAATGATAGCCACGCCCTTTCTTATAGTAGTCAAAATAGTCTTTTAAGAATTGAGGGGCTTCCTCTGGAACAGCATCGGGAAGTCCTCCTGCGAGAGCATAGCTATCGTTTTTATAGTCTAGTGTACGCTGTGCGTTCATTGCCTTGCGTTTTTCATATCTCTGTTTCTCGCTGTCATCGGAATCAAAATACCCCTTTGCGGTGACACGAGTCATATCATACATTGTGGATGCAACAGTTGCTTTGATACGAGTATCGATCGCTGCGGCATTGATTGCCATACCACCCCAACCGCAGATGCCTATAATACCGATTTTGTCAGCATCTACATTCTCCTGTACCGAAATAAAATCCACAGCCGCAGAAAAGTCCTCAGTGTTAATGTCAGGGGAAGCAACATATCGAGGCTCACCACCGCTTTCTCCTGTGTAAGAGGGGTCAAAAGCTATGGTCAAATAACCCTTTTCTGCCATAGTCTGTGCGTACAGACCAGCGGATTGCTCCTTTACTGCACCGAAAGGTCCGCTCACTGCAAGAGCTGATAACTTGCCCACTGCATTTTTAGGTGTATACATATCAGCAGCAAGAGTAATGCCGTAACGGCTATGAAAGGTTACTTTCTTGTGATTAATCTTATCGCTTTTGGGAAATACCTTATCCCATTCAGTTGTTAAATTTAATTTCTGCTCCATGTGTTTTTCCTCCAATTATAATTTGTCATATTCTTCATCGGTTACTGCTTCGCACCACTCATTGGTGGTGTTTTCACCAGGGACCTCAATGGCAACATGGGCAAACCAACTGTCCTTGGATGCACCGTGCCAATGCTTGACCTCGGGTGGAATGATGACACTGTCACCTACTGTAAGCTTACGAGGTTCTTTGCCCCATTCCTGATACCAACCCTCACCGGAGGTGCAGAGAAGAACTTGTCCGCCGCCTTTAGTTGCGTGGTGGATATGCCAGTTGTTGCGGCATTTCGGTTCAAAAGTCACATTTAAAATGCCAATGCTCTCCATACAGATAGGGTTTAGGTAGCTTTTTCCGATAAAGTACTGTGCAAACGTCTCGTTTGGCTGTCCCAAGCCAAATAGTCCTGCTTTTTCAAAATCCTTAATCATTGCTATAAACCTCCTTCGCCATTCTCATTGCTGCCCAAGCATTGGGCCAGCCTGCGTAAAATGCGGCATGTGTTAAGATTTCCGCCATCTCTTCCTTGGTCACCCCATTGTTTTTTGCGTTCATAATGTGGTATTGCAGTGAGCTATCCAAAATTCCCTTAGACATAATTGCGATTACGGTGATAATACTTCTGTCACGAGGGGAGAGTTTATCTTCTCTCGACCAAACCTCTCCAAAGAGAACATCGTCATTTAGTTCTGCGAATTTGGGAGCAAAGTCCCCGAGGGCATCTCTGCCTGCTGTTTGCTTTTGCATAACTATGCCTCCTGTTTTTGTAGTGATAGGGTAATGGTTACATTTCCTGTACCCAAAGCTTCTTTTAATCTATCTGTATTATTGATTATCCCAAGCCTTGTAAAGCTCCAAGAATTGGTGTCATAATAAATGACTAACTGATTTCCTTGATATAGAATTACATCACCAAGTCTTGTAGTAATTTGTTCATCATTGGTAGGTAAGCTTTCTCCCAAAGAACCAACCTTTTAAAAGCCACCATAATCACTCATATTTATAGTAATATCACCTTTGGAAAGTAGTACCTTAAGTGCCTTGGCAGAGGAATTATCTACAAGTATTACAGAAAATATGTCTTCACCAATAATAAGACTAACTGTTTCTTCTTGTTCATATATCCCGCTACTACCTTCACTATCCTCGCTTTCCTCTTGTATGCTTGCTGAAATGCTGGCAATCGGAGTATTATATTCTTCTTGATGTATTTGTGTTTCATTTCCACAGGCTGTGGTGAACAGCAGGCAGAAGGCAACTAGTGATGTTAACAAGATGCTTTTCAACGTATCACCTCCAGCCATTTTTTAATTTCAATTTCTGCTCTGTCAATGCGACTACCGTGAATTGCCAGGCCTTGTGCCACCTTTGCGGTAGGGCACGTTTTTTGAATGTCATTTTTGCTGCTGCCAAAGCCACTGCCTTCGTGGGTACAAAAAGGGCGTATGGTTTTGCCTGTGAAATCAAAATGTTCCAAAAAGAAGGTAAAAACAGCCATAGGCATTGTTCCCCAGTAGTTTGGAAATCCAAGATAGATGACATCATATTCGGAAATGCTTTTTGGATAGGACACTAGCCTTGGACGTGCATTACCTTGCTGATCTCTCTGTGCTTCTGCAATACATTCGTTGTAATGCTTTGAATATGGCTCTTTCATTTCAATCTCGAAGATTTGGCTTTCTGTTAACCCTTTGATTATACCTGCTACTCTGCAGGTGTTACCGATTTCTAAATTTTTAAGAATACCTCCCACATAGTTTTCATCTTTGCGAGAGAAAAAGACGATTAAACTTGACATTCCTTTAAGCCTCCTTCACCTATATTTATATTATAGCAAGTAAAACATTGATTTTGAATTTCAAAATGGTTATAATAGTATTAACCTGTGGTTTATAGAAGAGGAGGTTTTGAATTTGTATAATCCATTACTTGATACTTTTATTGCTGTCGCTGACTGTGGTAGTTTTAATAAAGCGGCAGAAATGCTTTACATTTCACCTACCGCCGTGATGAAGCAGATGAACAGCTTGGAGGAGCATTTGAAATTAACTCTTATTAAGCGGGCGCAAATCGGGGTAACATTAACTGAAGTAGGTGAGCAAATTTACAAAGACGCAAAATTTATGGTAGACTATTCCCAAAAGTCTATATTATCGGCGAGAGCAATAGAAACCACCTCAGAAACAACCTTTTGCGTCGGAACATCACTGCTAAACCCTGCAAAACCGTTTATGGATATTTGGTATAAGGTCAATCAAAACTTTCCTGACTATAAGTTGCACCTAGTTCCTTTTGAGGATAATTGTGACGGAATATTATCGGAAATTGGAAAACTAGGCAAGAAGTTCGACTTTCTCATTGGTGTATGCGACTCCAAGGTTTGGCTTTCTCTCTGTAATTTCTTGCCCCTTGGTAGATATAAAAAAATGGTTGCCGTCAGGCGAGAACACCCTCTGGCAACCAAAGACAGATTAAAAATTTCGGATTTATATGGCTATACTTTGATGATGGTAAAGAAGGGTGATTCGGGTGTCAATGATTTTCTTCGCAACGATTTAGAAAAGTGTCACCCACAAATTAAGATAGAGGATACTCAGCCTTTCTATGACTTATCGGTTTTTAACCGCTGTGCTGAAACGGATAAGGTTTTACTGACCATCGAATGTTGGCAGGATGTTCATCCTGCACTTGTCACCATTCCTGTGAAGTGGGATTATAGTATTCCATACGGAATTTTGTATGCAAAGGATGCTCCTACGGATGTACTTAGCTTCATTGAGATCAGCAAACAATATACGTAATCATTTACACCAGTCACTTTTCAGTGGTTGGTGCTTGCTATATTCCCAAAATCGTCCAGTCAATGCTTGCATATAGACGGTGAACGGATTTTAATTTTCATAGCACCGAACCCCTCCCTGTTGTCTATATTTAATTAATTGAAACTTCCATTTTGCTATGGTAAACTTATTTTATATATTTACCGAGTAAAACTTTTTTGAAACGGTAGTGAGGAAAAATTTGCCCCGAAGGGGTGTATTTATATTTGCTTGATTCGCATTAGGCGGATAAACATAATGAAAACTTTACTTTGAAGATGAGGGGGAATAATTTGATTATAAAAGATAACAAGCAATTCAATATATTCCCCTCGCATGTGGGGCTGAGAAAATATATTCAATATTACAACGTCGTATTTCCATCGAATAATACATTTACCGCACAATATACGCTTATGCCTAACGCTTGCGGAACATTGTCGCTTGCTTTTGACGGAAACGCAGTCATTGCTGAACTGTGGGGAGCATCTTTAACCCCGGTATTGTTAGGAATGGAACCAAATAGTTATCATGTCCTATTGCTTGTACAACTTTCTCCCTATGGTTTGTATCAAATTACTCGTCAAAGCCAAGCGGAGTTTGCAGATAAACGACTGACGCTTGAGGATATTGACAATGAGCTGTTTTATTCGCTGCATCAGGCTTTTGTAGCATCAAAAACTGTATCCGATTTGGTGAATACTTGTGAGGAAATTTTATACCGACGCATGGAAAAGCATGTTGTTTCGGACTCTTTGGTGTTGGCAACCAAAGTGATTTCTGATAATTATGGACAAATACAAGTGAAAGAAGTTGCCAGACAATCCCATTATAGTGGGCGACAGCTAAACCGCTTGTTCCTTGTGCAAATTGGAATGAATGTTAAGGACTTTATACGCTTAACTCGCTTTAATTATGTATTAAAGCACATTCAAAAATCGCCTTGCTTTTTTGCGGCATTGTCGCAACAAGCTGGATATTTCGACCAAGCCCATTTTGATAAAGATT
>NZ_DALYUL010000021.1:0-3395 GCF_031981185.1 Anaerotignum sp.
CCAGAACCTGACCTTTTGTATATGTAACAACACCCTCCTCTGTTGCATTATATTGCGCAACATAAGGATAACTCAAACCGATTTTTGCCATACCTTATCACTCCTTCAATATCTTTTTAGTTTCATTTTCAAATATTTTTTCCATTTCTATTTCAGCAATTTTCTTAGAACGCCTAATCGCCGTAGCCATAAATGGGGTTTTGCGAGAAAAACTAGTCCCGCTTTCTGCGATTCTTGCGATCATAGCATTTGGCTGTCCATCTGGATATTTTTTACTAACCACATTGTTGTAGCCATCAAATCCAAGCTTTACATTAATAAATCCGTCATTATTTTGTGCAGGAGATATACCAAAGCTTTCAATTAGAGCATCCTTTTGCTCTTGCTTTATTCCGATTGCTGGTTTAGACTCAGTACCCCATGTTTCATCAGTGGGTAGATTCTTTAATTCCTCTTTCACTGTATCTGCAACAACCTTAGCGCCTTGGTACAATGCTTTTTTAGTGATTTCTTCGCTATTAACTGATAGCCGTTCTAATCTCCTGACGTAAACATCCAAACCCGAAAACCCTATCTTAGCCACTAAAAAACCTCCCATCGCCACTCATAATGAAAGAATCCTGTATTTTCTTCATATTGAACGCTGTTCATTTGCCAATAAATAAATGGTGAATTATCAAAAGCAAACTCAATTTCACTAGCCCATAGATCAAATTCATCTTTAGTAAACAAGTCAGTCGTACCGGTAACAACTTTTTCAGCATGAATATTTCCTGCTACTAGATCATTTGCGCCGTCCTCCTGCCACACAAAATATCGATCAGACTTTTCATAGCTAAAGTGCCCGACCTTGTTTGTGACGGTTAAATGCGCCTCTATGATATGTTCTTGCCAACTCATTCAACCACCCCATACTCATGCACAGTTGCAGTCAATGCTAGATCCAAAGACGGAGGATAAATGTCCTTCACGCTTTGCACAGTGTCAATTTTAAATTGCCTACCTTCAACAATTACAACATCTTGTGGGGAAATATCCTTCACCCTTTGTACTCTCAATACACGCAATATTTGTGCCTGATTCTGCCTACTCATATATAACCTATTAATTCCTAATCGCTGTTCGTCAAATCGTAGACTATAACGCAGAGCAAGCCCTTTCTTTGGCGTATAACCCGCCTCAGCAATATTTCTCACCTCGTAAATTTTGACAACGCCATCATTATAAGATTGCGTTACTTCATGTTTCGGTCTGTTTGGTGCTTTCTGCATACCTGGCCACCGCCCTTTCATTCTGCATGGCTAAAATTAAGGACATATAGTTATTTTCAAAAACGTCTAATGCTTCATCCCTTGCGTAACGCACATATTCCATTAGTAATGTCCTTGGGAAGCCGTCCGCTTCATAATCTAAAGTAGCACCACCTTTACTATCCAGATAAACGGATGCGGCGGCGATTAAGCCACGGAATTTATTGTCCGTGGCATCATCATCCCAAGTTACATTTGACTGATTTTTTACGTCGGCTAAGAGTTCAGCAGGAACCTCATTCCTATTTATCAAGATTTACTGTGACGGTGTATTCCTTGGTGGTTGTTCCGTCTGCTGCCGTCACTTTGATCGTTACTGTATTATCACCAGTTGCCCATGTAGGCGCGGAACCGTTGTCAATGACATTTGTGCCGACTTTTACTTCAATCTGTGCACCCGCATCCTTTGGCGTGGCTGTAATTGTATTAGTTCCGTTTTTTGTTGTTGCTGTGTATGTCAGTGTTCCAGCTGCAAAAGCAGGGGACAGAGCTAAACTACCGATTCTTAAGTCAGATAAATTTGCATCATTGGAAGTTACTGGTGGTGTAATTTGCTCCATTTTATATGTCAATGGATGCAAGTCAGAAATATCCAAGTGCAGGAATGCCGCATTATCCAAGGGGAAACCGTTTGCATACAGCTTGGTTAAATAAACTCTGTTATCCTCCAAGAACTGGTACTGGTCAGAATATTCGATTTTACCTCCTGCTTCCATACCTGCTGCCGCAAAGTATTTATAACCAAGGCCCATTACCGCCTCACCTCTGGACAACGCCGCAGACTGGACAATGGTCATGGGGTATGGCATAACATCGTTACGGTATGTACCATCTGGAGCCATGATTGTGGTTGCCGGCATAACTCTTTGGAAGTAGTCCTGAGGATTCACGATTAACAAAATATCTCTGATTGCCCTTGGTTTGCCATCAGGGTCAACCGCTACCAAGGAAAGAAGATTTCCAACTGTTGCAGCAGACAAATCCTTTACTGTAATTTTGGCTTTTTCGGGATAAACACCACCCGTAACGGTTACCCCTTCGCCAACCTGTCTAATCATACCAATTGGCTTTTCCTTTCCATCGCCCTTTACAATGCCGCTTTCCAGACCATTTGCCAGTGCTTCGGCTAAAATTTGTCTGATGTACTTATCTAACCATTCAGGCCCCAAGTCTAACATGGATTTAGGAATGGGAATGAATGCAGAAAGTTTCAACAGTCCAGCATTTACTTCAACAAAGCCGGAAAGCAATTCTTTTGCGATGGCATCGGTTAATGCACCCCATTGTGCTTCCTGCTTGCCGTTTGCACTTAACAGCATTTTGATTGCGCCACCTGTCTGCATAAACGCAATCTTGGACAACAACGGATGCTCTGTTTGCAAGTTCTCAAAAACAGAATTAACAACGGTTTCGGGCATTACAACATCCAAATTAGCTAAAGCTTGTTTTGGGTCGGCAGACTTCATTGCATCGCCAACTTTCTGGTAATACTGCTTTTCATTGCTGGTCAATTGACGAACACCTCGCATTGCCAGTACACTTGTATCTCCATCCTTTTTCATCTGTTCAATTTGGCTTTCATAGTCCTGCTTAATTTCTTCTCCAAGGCACAACATCATATCATTCATTGCCTTACTGAATGCCTCTGTGTCCCCGCTGGACAATGCAGATTGCATTGACACCCGAACCTCTTCTTTGCTTTTAGTATCATTACTTTTCATTACTTCCCACTCTCCTTTTGATTAATAAAAAAGCCCCCCAGCATTTGCATTATGCTGTTAGGCTCGTTTTTGGGATCCTCTTTTGGGTCTGGCTCTTTTTGCTGTGGTACAGGTACCGGATCACTGTTTGTTTCTCCGATACTCGTTTCAGAAAACTGTTTCAATTGTGCCACTAAGCTTTTCTGCAAATTAATACGTTGTTCAACGCTTAGATTTGCTTTTTGCAATACCTCGGATGCGTTTGACATATCTGCATCAGCATCGGCAAAACTGTCTGCCAAACCGTAATTAATACAATCTTCCGCTGTTAACCAAGTTTCAGCATCCATCTTGGCAGATAGTTCTTGGCTGTCGATTTTATCCC
>NZ_DALYUL010000021.1:3405-6018 GCF_031981185.1 Anaerotignum sp.
TTAATCGTGTCCAGATCGTCAGCCGCCTTGCGCAATTCTGACGCATTTCCGTATGTATGCATCCATGCATTATGAATCATCATCAACGCATTTCTAGGCATGATAATTTCATCCCCAGCCATGGCAATCACGGAAGCTACCGAACAAGCAAAACCATCAATGTAGACGGTTTTCTTTGCCGTGTGCCGCTTCAACTGATTGTAAATCGCAGTACCTTCAAACACCGAACCACCATAACTGTTAATATAAATTTTGATTTCGCCTACATTCGGGTACTGCGCCAAGGTTTCACGGAATGTGTTGGCACTGGTTTCACTGCGAATAATTTCATCTGTCCACCAATCGTAACTATCACCTACAACATCCCCGTAAATATACAGCTCCAATGCGCCGCTAGCAGATTGCTTGATTTCCCACATGTTTTTTCTTTGCTTCATCATTTCTCACCCCCTTTCACATTAAGTGCATTTGCTACATCTTCAATTTTTCCTATATTCTTGGTAAGGAAATGTTGTCTAGCCCAATCCTCTGGAATTTCTGATTGTCCTGTTGCTTTTAAAACATCATTGATGCTAAACGCACCAGAGCCGACCAACTTTTCAATATTTGCTGCATTTCCGAAAATATCAAAATGCAAGATGCTGGACGTATCAATTTGAACAAAATCTCCATACCTCCACCGCTCAAAACCATATCGCTTGCGGTTGATTTCTTCCTGAAGCTGGTCACAAATTGGATCAATGCAAGTTGTTAGCCATCGTTGCATTGCGTCTTTTGTGTCAGCTACATCGCCAAGCGGAAGAACAGGCGGGATAGAAAATCCTCGAGCCGTAAATGCAAATATATCATCTACCAATGCACGAATATCCCTGGTGTTACGGTGGCTACTATTTTTTCCCCCTGCACTTCCTACATCCACATACTCATAACCATCAAACTCCGGAAGAACCCCATTATCTTTTTCTAAAAATGGCTTCACTTGCGCTTCTAGCATTCCTTTAAAATTCTTTTCCCAGTCGTCACCGCCCTGGGCTATTTGCCCAATATGGACCTTATAGTGCTTTCCGTTTTCCCACGAATAGTTTTTCATTGCCGCCTGAACTAATGCCACATATGATTGATGTAGCCCATCCAATATAGGCTTGATATTTGCATGATTTAATTTCAGATGTATGACTTCATTCTCTTTAAATGTTTTATCATACTGAAACTCACCAACAATAACATCCCTATATTCTTGCATTTTTTGAGGAAATTCAAAAGGTATCTCGTAGCTATCTGCCACAACTAACATTTCTCTACCATCTCTATGCTTTGTGCTAATTATTAACACTTCGTTATCGCTGTATAATCGATATACTAATTTATGCAAAAACGCCGTACTGTTTTGATTTATATTCGGCTCAACATTCCATGTGTAATATTCAGCACCACGATATTCAATGCTTCCCACGTAAGTTTTAAATTCACACCTTCCAATGGCATTAGCAATCATATTAACACATGTATTAAAGGCTAATTCCCTAATTCGATATTCTTCCAAAGCCATCCGCATTTCAACATACGCAACATCCCCAACGTCCATGGAATCCTCTCTAAATCCGAATTTGTTTGCCAACCATCTTTTTATAGAAATTGCCATTTATTCACCCCCTTTCAAAAAGTAAATGCTCCAATAGTCGGTATTGCCACAGGAGCACAATTTCCCAACTCACTCTCTATTGTCATTGACGCCACTAAGGCCATGAAAGGATCATTTTTTCGGCTTTTTGCTTCTATTTTCGAATAGATATAATTTCCAGTATCTATTCCACTCTTTATTTTTATGCCTGACTTTTCACGTTTTGTATTTCTTGTAGCCCAACGCAACACATAAGTATCGCCCCATGTAAAATACTTGCGATTGAAACAGTCCTGTATTACCGGTTCGACTTTCATAATATCACCCGGGCGGACAAGCTTCATATTCTTCTTTTTGAATGCATCAAATCCGATTTTTTCCAAACTTTCTGCCACCAATGCATGTCTATGTCCATCTAACGCGACCATCTTTATGCGGTATTTCTTCATCTGCTCCCACATCCAATTAGCCAGCAGATCCGGGTGTATTCCGACATCGTCAACCACCGTTATTTCCCCTTTATCAACCCATTCTCGCCATGGCGCCCTTACTCTGTGAAGCGTCTTTGACTGAGAGCAAAGCCACGAATGGTTAATATCATATCGATCGTTTCCACGCTTAAAGTGCAAATTAACAGCCGCCCAGTCCGACAATTCCGCATAGTCAATTCCGGCAACGCAGGTCCATCCGGTTAGATCTGGTAAAGGCTTATTAGTGGCTTTTATATTTTCTTCTTCCGTTACAACCAGCGCACTTTCCGTTGTAGGAAGATTGAAGCGTTTGGTATAAAGATCATCTTTTACGGTTGCATCGTAGTCTTTATCAATCCAATTTTGTTCCATTTCCAGCATCAATGTTGGCAGATAGGGCAAGGAAGGGTTACTTTTGACCCATAAAGACTTATCCTCCGCTTCTTCTTTTTTGTCCAGTTTATAAATCAATGGGCATAATCTGGAATTTGGTATATCTCCACTCAATACATCATTTGCTAT
>NZ_DALYUL010000021.1:6028-25765 GCF_031981185.1 Anaerotignum sp.
ATTCGTATCCGTTCATCCAAAACACCCTCCCGAACATAGCCATTGGTCGTAATATAAAATGTTCTGCTATGTTTTCTTTTACCGAAACCCGAACGGAAAACCTTGATTGTATTACTGTTTTCGTATTCGTGGATTTCATCAAAAATCAAGCACGCCGAACGCTTGCCATCCTTTGTTTTGGCATTGGATGTATTGTATTTGATATAGCTTTTCGTCTTGAGGTTGGTTATCAATTCCTTGGATTTATAGAAGAATTTTTTCGACTTCACCCATGTGTCGCTCAACATCTGGTACACGTCCTCAAAGGATGTCTTGGCCTGATCCTCTGCATTGGCTATAATGTCCACGTTGTAACCCTCTACGCCGTGATATTGCGTCGTTAAATACCACGCCACACCAGAAATGAAACCATTCTTTCCGTTTCCGCGCCCCATCATTATTAAAAATTCTGAGAATACTACAGTATCACTACTTCGGTAGTAGCAATGAATTAGCGCAAGCACAAATAATTCCCAATTAAAAAGAGGCATCTTAAAATACCTCTCGATCAGTTCTTTTGCTTTTTCAGTTTTGTCAGTGTCAATAAGTACATCCGGGTTACTTAGTTTTTGCTCTATGTAATCACAAGCAAGATGCATTTCTTTTGATGCGGGGATTTTGCCATTTCTAATTGCGGCAATATAATCATCAATATAACTACATTTCGTCACTTGGATCACCGTCCACTTGCGCAGGAGTAATGCCGATTGCATCCAATAATTTAACCATTCTGTCATTTACTTTTACCAGTTCCCCAACAGAATCATTTTTCTTTCTGTTGGATTTACCAGTATTCGATACATGGTCAACTACCGCGCCTCTTTTCTCAATATCATCAATCAACATATTTTTTACATCCCACAATTGCATGTAATCGCTGACCAAATCTTGATAGTACTGTCCCACTGTCCCATTTCGTTCCAATTGTCCCAACAAATCAACCTTAATCTTTTTACGCAAACTCTTTGCAGCCATTTTCTCACCTCAATTCTCTATCATGCGCGCGAAATTTCTCTCTTGTCCTGTACCCATACGACCGAGCCCCAAAAGTAAACACCCGTTTTATTTGATGGGGGGTGTCTCTTTTTCATGCTTAATTTCTTTTTCCATCAATGTTTAAATATTTCAGTCCCACCTTTCTTCAAACATTTCATCCTTCTTTTTGTATTGATACTGTATCACTCGTTCAGGATGCTCCTCTTCATGACAAGCCTTACACAGGCTTACCAATTGTCGCTCTTTACCATCCCAAATAGATAATGCTAAATCAGGTCTATCCTTCAGATGTTTAACATGATGAATAATAACAGCATGCCTATATTTTCCTTTCGCCTTACACTTCTGGCATTCATAGTTGTCTAACTTTAAAACAGTTTCTCGCAATCGTTTCCAAGGCTTCCAACTGTAAAAGGCATCAGCATTATTGTTTTCAATTAGTGCACTTAGCCTATCTAACTGCGCATCAGTCATGAAATCACCCACTTTTCTGCAATAAAAAATCCCAAGAATCGTTATCTTAGGATCCTAAAAATAAAATTAAATTCCCTTCATCAATTGACTAGCACGGTACAATGTGCTCTAATATCATAAAAAGGAGGTGAAAAGATGTGGGATACTACAAACCGCATCAAATAAAAATGAAAAAATACTTACTTGATATATCTTTTGCAATATTATCTGTTTTGTTTATGTTTAAAACAGATTACAGTAACCTAACTCCAACTACTTACTTTGCATTTTTTCTTATAGCTGCCTGGATAGCACTTCTCTTGTACAGAATCAGGAAGGAAAAATGAAGTTAAAGGATATACTGCAATTAAGCTTGCAACTGTTCTAAATGTTTCATTGGATTAACAGTGTGCACAAAGAAGAAAGACCGATTAATCTCGGTCTTTTTTCTTTGCTACTATTTCGATGATACTATATTAGCACAGAAATACCCCCCACTACTAACAACTTTCATTTTATAATGCGTAACCCTCTTTCTTTTGAGAAAATATATCTTGCGTTTCGTAGCCATCTGTAAATAGACATACTACTAGCAGGAATTTGAATTTCAGCTTTATGTACTCTTTTACTGATATCTCCCTTTTCCAATTCTTTTCCTGCATCTGTAAAATAAACAATCTCGACAGCTTTCTTTTGATCAGATGTCAATTGCTCCATTGTTTTTTCCACTGCAATAATATCTAAGAACTCAGCTGCCATTTCATACATTTCATCATCTGCCGCCATAACTGAATATGCTGTATGGTCAGAGTGTGCACCGCTTCCAGAGCGGATTCTTTCCCGCTTCGACTGGTCATAAATTTGTTTCTTCACTTGCTGTTTTAATTCCTCCGAGGTTTTCATTCCACAAGCTGCATAGTAACGAAAGGCTTCCGTTGCGTAATCCCTTATATTATCTTTTTTCATGTGATCCCCCCCCTTCACTTGTCAAAGAAACTTTATGACAAGTCAATCCCCATACATCCAATTAGCTCCACAATCTCAACAAATTCTTTTTCTATGAGGATGCTTTCGTCAGAAAAATATTCACCGTCTTCCCAATCTTTATCAAATCTTTCTCTGTCGTTTATATATGAACCACCCATTTCATCTTGCTCTAACAAATATATAGCTTCTTTATATTTTGGATCGTCACTCCCTATAATTGAAAACACACTGGCAAAGATATTTTCTGCAACAACGCACTTCACCCCATCCAATATCTTATATAAATCATTTATAAGTTTATCCCCTTTATCTAAATGGTTTTCTGTATGAAGAATTGCATTATATATTTTCATTTCACGTCTACCCCCTTAATATAATCTAAAAACATCACAGCTCCATTAAACTTAACCTGGTATTCCTCAACATCAATTGCAGTGATATATTTCCGACCATAATGCTCTTTCATATCCCGCCAGATCTTCCAAGGGATGAAGAAAAACTTATCTTCAAGCCCAACACATACCGCCGCAACCGCTCCCAGACTCATATGGCTTTCTAAAACATTTTGTTGTTCTGCTGTTAGCACGTCTCGCTTCATTCGGTCGGAAGTTGTGGTCTTTGCTTCAAATACGATAGACCTTCCATCCTCAAGGGTTCCTTGAAAATCTGGCTGAGCATGTGCCGTAAACCGCCCCATAAACATTCCATCATTGCCTTTATTCAAAACTCGAAACGGCTCAGGCGTTTTATTAATTTCTGCCTGACCATTTTCTCTGTATGTACTACACCCAGCCAAGATTGCACTTTCAAACAAATGCCCTTGAGCATTATTCGTTGCGTTTAGGTGTTGCCGTTTTGCTGCTTGCTGATCATAAACCATGGTATTCCCCCTTTTACTTATAACACCGCTAACTCAGCCGAAAACATTCTTTGGGCGTTAGCCTTCGTGTCCTACCACCAATGCCTCTCACTGCCTTATTCTCCGAAGCTTTAAATATATAGCCCAGCCTGTTATTTCGTTATGCTCATACTGCTTACCATAAGTTTCATCAGTCAGTGTCCAACCCGGATACTTCTTCTCCCAAAACTCACGTCCTTCTTGGTTACGTATTATTTTTTCCACTTCCCTCCGGCTATACCGTGTATCATTGTTTCTCCCTTCTGGTCTTTTCAAATTCCTTGATGAGGACCATCTTTTTTTACCTCCTGGCTGTGATGCAAGGTAAACACAAAGAGGGGTAATCCCTGTGTCACCCGACTGTAATCTGTCTGCATTTACAAAGCCAAGATGTTTAATGTTATTTCTGTAATTTTGGTCTTTTTTATAGCGGTTCCAATTGATACGCTGATTTGTCCAAATATCCTCCAACATTTCACGAGGAAGACCTCCATTCATGATGATATGGTGATGAATGCGGACAGGCGTCTCCCCATCCTTGGCAAATCTGTATGCGGTAACTAAAATATATTTCAAAGCAGGCAAACCCTCTTTTATCCTCCTATAATTAACTCTGCGCAGGTAGTTTGAAACAATATTTTCTGCTTCTTCTATGGTCGACGGAAGATTTTCGTCGTTATATGTAGGTGACACATGAAGTGCCGTTTTATCATCACCAAAATTCAAATTGCCCAACTGCGTAAAATACCTCTTCGCATTTTTATCATTCAAGTCCCTTTGTTTGAGCGAAGAAATCTTTTCTTTTTTAGAACGCTTTCTTCTGGCATATTCTTTTTGTGTCATAGAATAATTATATATATCTATCTCTCGATAGCTTTCACCACAGTCGATTGTTTTTTGTCTTACAAAATTACGCATTTTGTTTCACCTCTCCCAAAGAATGAACCGGGTGTGTTTTTGGGTGCCCCCCCCTCGTTCTATTTCTATTTATAGATTAGTGAGAAGGAATCGTAGGAATCATAATACCCATTACAAGCCCGCTATGCCGCTATGCGCCGGCGATTTCCCCTTGACTTTGTCACCGCAATTTTATATACTTACATTAGATGGTAAGTGATATATTTCACGGTGAATTCCACCTTGTCCCTACTCCGCAAAAGTAGCCACAGGGTGGTTTTCTTTTTGTCTAAAACTGTGCCCCTTTCCTGTTGATTGGAGAGGGGCGATTGATTGCTTCTATTCCATTTTCTCTTCATTTTGGCAAACACAGATTTCCTGTGTTTCTTCCTTAATAGATTTACATCTACAATCACAGGTTTCCCCATGGTCTAACGTTGCGCCACAAAAAGGGCAAATATCAAATTTACTCATAATAACCTCCCTAGCATCTATATAGAGAATTTGCTTGTCCCAAAATAGAATCTATGCTATAATAAATTTGTGGTGGTGCTGGGTTTCCCAGTGCCTTTTTTATTGCATAAATTCCTCATAGATTTGTCACTTCTTTCTCTTTGGCTTGTCCAACCAAAAACTAACTAAGATAATAATTGCAAAGACAGCGCAGAACTCATAAATGCTTAGAGCCTTTTCAGGTGCCGCTTCCGACATGGGCACTATAATTGCAGCCACAAGCATTGCAACAACCATCAGAAAAACACACTTAAAAAGTTCTGTAAAAAACTGCTTCCTATCTCTCCGCTTCTCCCGCTTCTCTTTCTTTATCTTTAAATCAAATATTTGCTCAACCTCCTCTATCTCTTTTGGGTCCATAGCTGCCTCCTTTTTATGTATATGAAATACTAGTGCTTGTCCACTTTAGACATAATTATCTGTTCGATTTCTGCAAGCTTGTCCATTAGTACTTGCTTTATTTCCCCGCAGTCCTCAACAGATGCTCTATCTTTCAATCGAACTGCCATGGTGAGCAAATCATCCACGGCATTATACCGTCTCAACACAATGGTTTCTTTTTCCGCGAATATCTCTAGGGTGTCACCAATGCCAATACCTAAATTCCTTCGAAGCTCTATGGGCAGAACCACCCTGCCCAAATCATCTACTTTGCGTGTAATCCCCGTTGCTTTCATAAATTCATCCTTTCTTAAAGCTTGTCCTTATCATAGGGCTTGCGCCCCTATTTACTAACTACATTAATAGATTGTGCCGCTTTGGCTTTTATAGCTTCCGCCGCTTTCATCTTTGCTTCAATAAGTACACGAGCACAATTTCTTTCGTGGATCTCCGCTTCCTCTTTGGTTTTTTCCTTTCTGCGCACCGTCACAGTGTATTCAGTTTTCTTAGCCTCTCTTGGCATCTTAAACACCCCCTAGTAAAAGCTATGCATTAGAGAATTTGTCCTATTCTGAATATTTGTCCTATTCTGAAAATAGATTTTCTTTTAATCACATACCTTAAGTAGCTTGAGTTTTTGTGGAATATTTTGTAACAACATGCTATCCTTTCTTTACAGGAACTGAAATGCCGAGTATTAAGAAAGGAGGTAATCCCAATGGGTATATTACCAGTCCCTGCCAAATTGTTTTTTGAAGATTTTTCTAACGATTTGCTCACTTATAAAATATATAATTTTCAAGAGCAAATAGGTGTATTTAAAGGCTTAGAAAATACTGATGAATCTGGCAGACATATCGAATTTTTAGTTGAAGACAAACCCAATATTCAAGTTGGAAATACAATTACAACCCAAGATAAACTCAATACATATACTGTAAAAAATATTGAGTATGACCATTATGATGGCAAACCCGAGCTTCTCAAAGCGTACTACTAATTGCTCTTCCCGCTTGAAGATAAAATTGGTGTGCGCTGCAAGCAATAAAACTGAGTGTTTCTTTCATTTCTTTATCTGTGGAACACTCAGTTGTTATTTCCATTCTCACCTCCGTCCCATTTTTGGTTTTAAAAACTTCACTATACTTGGTCACTGCTACCCCTCCTAGCTGCGGTTTTCGTGGAATATTTTGTAATATTGTGGTATCCTTCCCTTACAGGCATTGCAATAGCCCAGTATACAGGAAAGGAGGAGATACAATATGGCACTCCTTAATAACGAAGCTGCTTTAAAATTTGCAAAAGAATTGACTATCGTTGCTATGGAAAATTCTTTGATAAAGAAAGATGATTCACCGGAACAGTCTGCCAAAAATGTTTTCGACTTTTTTAACAAACTTCATGCCGAGTTCACTCAAAACAATTAATAATCACTTATCATCCCGGCTCTGACTGAAGCTAATTCATTCAGAGCCTTTGCAAGTAATAAAATCTGCTCTGTATTATTATTGTTTCTTTCACACTCTCTGAGCATTCTTTCCGCTATGGCATCCATTACACTACTTACTTTTTCTCTGTCCATAATTCCCCTCCTTAGCTTGCGGTTTTTTCTAACTTAACAAAATTGTTGGTTTCCAATCCTAGAACACAACATAAGGCAATAAACTCCTCGCCTGCTATCTTTCTTTTCCCTGATAAAATTGCACTTAATTTGTTATTTGTAAGATTTAGTGATTTATCAAGTGCATTTACCTCACTTACTACCCAAGTTTGCGTTACTCCCTTATTTTTCATTTCGGTTCCAATCACTCTATAAATTTCCATTTTACCACCCCCAAAGCTACTAAAATTTAGTATCTAACGCAATAATAATACTATATTTTCGTATTGTCAATATATTTTTACTAAATTTTAGTAATTATTTCTTGATTTCCAATATTTTTATGTTATAGTAAGTTCAAGAGGTGGTTATAAATGTCAAAAAGTATTAAAGTAATAATCTCTGACAATATCGCAAAGTTCAGAAAAGAAAGCGGACTTTCTCAAAAAGAATTGGCAGAAAAAGTAGGTGCTAAAAATCTCACAACTATCTCAAGTTGGGAACGAGGTGTCAGTTCACCAGATGCAGAAACAATCATCAAACTTTGTAAATTATTTAATATAAGTCTAAATGACTTATATAACATTGAGAAAACCGACTTTGATTTATCTACAGACGAAAAGATTCATATAAAGAAATACCGCAAACTTGATAATCGCGGTAGAAAAACAGTTGATTTTATACTAGATAACGAATTTGAACGCTGTAAAGATAGTTTTGGAAAAGAAGAAATGGCAGAAGAGCTTTTCCCCACGGCAGTACCAAAGCTTACCGCTGAGGATGAAAAAGAATTAGAAATGATAAAGCAGGAAATGCTGGCCGAGAAAAAGGGCATAACGTCTACAGCTTCCATCTCCGCAAAAGACGCTTAAAAGCGAAAAAATTATTTCAATATTCATAAAACATGGAACAAAGTTTATGTTACGTGTTTTTTATCTATGCTAACAAAATGATATTATTATGAAATTAGAAAGGATGCTCCCTATGGAAACAATTTACCAAGAAATAAAAGACCTAGGCAAAAAATATCATGCCTCAAAAATTGTTCTCTTTGGCTCTCGTGCCCGTGGGGATAATCATTCACGAAGTGACATCGATTTAGCTATATACGGTATGCAGGATAGTAACCAATCACTGTTTTGGTCTGATGTTGATGATCTTCCTACCCTGTTAAAATTTGATTTGGTATTTATCAGTGAGACTACAGACCAGGAACTAATTAAAAATATTGAAAAGGATGGTGTGCTGCTCTATGAGTAATTTTCAAAAAAAAGCTGATAACTTTGAAAAATCAGTAAATCGTTTGCAGGAAGCATTAGAGGAGTATAATCTGAATAAAAGCACCACAGTTCGTGATGGTGCTATCCAAAGATTTGAATTTTCGGTGGAACTTGCTTGGAAAACATCGAGAGAGTATCTTCTTGAGCAAGGCTTTCTTGATCTAAATAGTCCTAAATCTGTCATGCGTGAAGCGTATTCCTACAAAATTATCAATGATGAACGTACTTGGATTCATATATTAAATGACCGTAACCTAACCTCACATGTTTACGATGAAAAAACAGCAGATGAAATCTTTGTTAGAATATGTACTTCTCATATGAAAGCTTTAAAAGATTTATCTGAGTATTTCAGCGAAAACTAAAAAATCTCCCACGGTACCGCAAATACCGTGAGAGAAATATCAGATTTGTCCTAATCACAAACCCCTTAAACTATTATATGCAATATGTAATATATTGTCAAATTAAGGGAGGATTTGTATGAGTACTATTTTAGGTTTAGTTGGATCTTTGGGCTTTTTTGTTGCTGTGATTATTCTGATCATTAACGCAATCAGGAGGAAACCGAAGAAAAAAATCGGCATTATATGTGGTATTTTTTTTGCTATTTTAGTAATTGGGATAGCTACAACGCCAACACCGCCTGACAAGTTAGAGGCAGCTAAAGTTTCCGGCACAATTAGTGATGATGCTTCCAAAAACTCTGATGAAGATGCCAAAAAAGATGATGATAGCCAAACGCCTAAAGAAACAAAGTCGTCAGAGACCATGGGTCAAAAAAATGCACGTGCTAAGGCAAAAACCTATCTTGCAATCACAGCATTTTCTTACAGCGGATTAATTAAGCAGTTAGAATTCGAAGGATTCTCTACTGAAGAATCCACCTATGCTGCAGATAATTGTGGCGCCGATTGGAATGAGCAAGCTGGTAAAAAAGCAGAGAATTATTTAAGTATTAACTCATTCTCTCGTAGTGGCCTGATTGAACAGTTAGAATATGAAGGTTTTTCATCTGATCAAGCAGAATATGGTGCAAAAGCTGTTGGATATTAATTGAAAAAATACTTAGTAAGAAATCTTCATTTCCCCACTTCGCCAGTAACGATGTGGGGATTTTTAAAGTAAAAACACAATATATTTTCATATGTCGCTTTAAGTTATTAGGTTGATTTTTTCTAGCTGTTGACTTATATTTAAACCTGAATACCGTTTATTAAACTAATAAAAGGAGTTGCATTCATGATATATATTTATGCAAGGCAATCCATTGACAAAAAAGACAGTATATCCATTGAAACTCAAATTGAATATGCGAAACGTGAAGTGTTTAATGAAGAGTTCAAAATTTATGAAGATAAGGGCTACAGCGGAAAAAATACGAACCGCCCTGCTTTTGAACAAATGATGAAGGATATGGACAGCGAGGAAGTTTCAAAAGTAGTTGTTTATCGTCTCGATAGAGTTAGCCGCTCCATCGTTGACTTTGGTGACTTCATTAATTCTTTGGAAGAAAAAGGTGTTTCCTTCGTGTCTGCTACGGAGAAATTCGATACTTCAACGCCAATGGGACGTGCAATGCTGTATATCGTTATTGTCTTTGCCCAGTTGGAACGTGAAACGATTGCAGAACGTGTTAGGGATAATTACTATGCACGAGTGCGAAAAGGTGCCTGGGGAGGCGGACCCGCCGCATATGGCTTTAATTTAGTGCGTACGGTTATTGATGGCAAGAAGGCAACATCATATCAACCCAATGAACAATTAGCCAATGTGGTCAAGATATTTGAGTTGTACAGGCAACAATATACGTCTTTGGCAGACGTGCAAAGATTTCTTGTTTCTGAGGGTATCCTTTCCGCCGGTGGTGTTAATTTTGACAGTACTAAATTATCCTCTATTTTAAAGAATCCTGCATATGTAAAAGCCGATATCGCTATTTACAACTTTTATAAATCCAAAGGAGCCATTATGGCAAACGATGTTGAAGAGTTTGACGGTGTGCATGGTTGTATTCTGGTAGGCAAAAGAGATGGAAATGAGCGAAAATATAAAGACGTATCCGAGCACCTTTTGGCCATTGGTACCCACGAGGGCATTATTGACAGTCAGACCTTCTTAGCTTGTCAAACTAAACTTGCATCCAACCGCCAGATTAAAAACACCTACAAGGGCAAATATTCATGGCTGACAGGGCTTGTAAAGTGTGGTTACTGCGGATATTCCTTTTCTGTTCGCTTTGGTGCCGTAAAAGAAGGACGTATCCCCTACTTTGCATGTTCTGGCCGCTACCTCCATAAAAGTTGCGATGCAATACAGACACACCGTGTTTACGATGTAGAGGCTTTTGTAGAAAACCAGCTTGTAAACGAAGCTGAAAATATAAGACTGCGGAATGAGACTACCGAAAATCACAATCAAAAAGACCAGAATAAAAAACTTATGCTTATCGAAGAAAAAATCAATAATTTAATTCTCTCTCTTGAAAATGCAAGTAGTGTCACCGCTGAATATATTAATTCAAGAATTGAAGCCCTGCACCAAGAGAAACAGGATATCATGAAAAGTTTTACTCATATCCCACAAAAACAAAATGAGATTGCCAATTTTAGCGATTTCGACTGGGAGAATTTATCCATTGAGGAGAAAAATAAGGTGGCAAGAAGCTTTATAGAGAAGGTAATTTTAACTAAAAATAATGTTGAAATTATCTTCAAATAATCTAATAGACTTCACTTTTCTTTTTGTTTCTAACAGGGACAGCTTGGACTGGAAAGAATTAGGTGCAGACCATGAAGTAAACCAAGTATTAAATCATAAACATCTTGGCAACGGCTCAATCGTCCTTTTCCATAACGATGCAAAATATACACCTGAGGTTTTAGATACCATTATCAAGGGGTTGAAAGAAAAGGGCTATGAAATTGTTCCCATTTCCCAGCTCATCCTCAAAGATAATTTTGAAATGGATCATGAAGGTCGGCAAAGAAAAACTGCCAAGGCATCCTAATTCTCCAATAAAAACGCAGTTGCCTTCGCTTATATATTTTAACCTTTTATTCTACAATTGATGTGATCTATTCATTTTTCATTAAAAGTTTTAAGCGGAATATTTATTTTTTTATATTTACACCACCTTTTCAACATAAAAAAGAATGCGCCAAAATGTTTTAAATTCTCATTTTGGTGCATTCTTTGTCTTTAAAGTAATATATCTATAAATTGATTTATAGTAAGCCCATGAAAATATTTTTCAATTTCCGTATTTTCTAAAGTTCTTTCCAACGCCTCTCTTTTTAATTCACAGCCCTCCAAAAACTTTGATAGTTCTTCATGATCACTAACACCAAAGAAATCTCCATAGAACTTCACCTCAGCGATTTTACCATCCTTCGTGTTCATAAATGCCTCAATTTTACCGCATCCATCAATACGACGTTCCTTTTGCACCGTATATTCAGGTGATTTTCCATAGTTCCAATCCCACTGTGCGTAGCGCTCAGCCTTAATTTTTTCAATTTCCTCTATATCTTTTTCTGTTAAACTATAAGTCTCCACTGGCATTTCCCCAAAAACATAGGAAACCAACTGATTTTGAAATTCTTCTAACGTTAAATTCTCTTTTAAATAAGGTTTTACATTTGTTACGCGGCTTTTTACCGACTTTGCCGCCTTAGACTGAAATTTATCTCCCGCTACATTAAGCACAGCTGCTACCACATCCAAATCCGAATTGAACATAATTGTTCCATGATGCATAACTCTGCCTTCTTTTAGATATTGAGAATTACCCGAAAACTTCTTACCGTCTATTGTAATATCATTTCTGCCGTTGACTTGTGCATCAGCCCCTAATTCCTGTAATAAAGAGGCAACAGGCTGACAAAACAGCTTGATATCTAAATCACTTGCTTCTTTTGCATCCATAATAAATGTGAAGTTCAAGTTCCCTAAGTCATGGTAAACTGCTCCCCCGCCAGAAAGACGGCGAATAACCTTTACCCCTTTTTCTTCAACTACTTTGGGATTCACTTCTCCAAAGGTATTTTGATTTTTACCAACAATTACTGCATTATTATTTTGCCACAGCATAAAATATTCCTTGCTGCGATCCATCTTGTCAAAAACAAATTGCTCCAACGCTAAGTTAAACGCAGGATCTGTACTGGGTGATTTTAAATAAACCATTGACATTTTGATTCCTCCTCTGGCTAGAAGCCATTTCTTTCGTAAAATTTGCTTTTATTTTACCATTATTAAATCAGAAAATCCATCCCTTTTCTTAATATAGATTTAAGCATAAAAAAATCTTCCACACACCTTAGTTGGGTGTGCAGAAGATTTTTTATTTTAATTTATTCCAAAGTTATTATCCTGCCAAGTATTTTCATCAGGTATTCCATCATCATAATTGGTTTCTCCAGGCGTATTGGTGCCCGAGCCATTCCCATTATTGCCACCCCATCCACCGTTGTCAGTCGGGAGAGTGTCATCGTAGGGAGGAGGAGGTGAATTTGTATGGTCATAATCACAAGTTTCCTTGATATTAATGTCCATTTTCCCTTCCGGTATTTTAGAAGGCTTGCTTAAAATATTACCCTTATCATCAACTGCAAGGACAACATCCATACGGCTGGAATCAGGGCATTTGTCAGAAGCCAGCTTACCAGATTCTTTGCAAATGCTGAATACCTTGTGTACAGTGCAAACTCCAGCAGAGCCTTTAAAATTTGCCGCAGCAAGATCCGAATGTGTTGTGAGTCCGTAATAATCTTGACTACATAAATCAGTCGCTATTCCTCCGCAAGCAGAACAATACGTCTGTGTAACAAGGCCACTAGGCTGTGGAAAGCTTTTATTAGAAAGCCCCTGATGTACCTGACTCATAACAGTACGCCAAATGTTTAAGTGAGCACTACCTCCATTTGCGATAACTTTTGAAGTATCATATCCCATCCAAATACCCGCAGTATAATATGGCGTATATCCATAGAATGTTAAATCCTTGGTATCATTGGTGGTACCTGTTTTACCTGCAACCGTCATGCCGCTAATTGCTGCTTTTCGTCCTGTAGCACTACCGCCACCGGTAATTACATCTTTCATCATATCCGTCAGCATATATGCCGTTGTTTCTTTAATTACACGGTGAGTATCAATTTTTGAATTATCCAGCAATACATTGCCGTCGTGGTCATAGATAACGGTATAATACTGGGGCTCATTATAGATACCGCCATTTGCAATTGCAGCATAAGCAGCTGTTCCTTCTAATACAGAAATACCTTGGGTTAGACCGCCCAATGCAGTGGTTGCAGCTTTGTCTGCTTCCACCAAGGTTGACAACCCAAAATTCTCCATATATTTAAAAGAGGATTCTGCCCCAACCATCATAAAGGTTTTGATTGCCAAAATATTCATGGAATCACGAATACCCTGTCTAACAGTGCAAGGACCTAAAAATCTGCCATTCCAGTTTCTTGGTGACCAACTTCCATAGGTAACAGGCTCATCCATAATAACAGAGCCGGGCATTAAAAGACCCATATCAATTGCCGGTGCATAAGAAGCCAAAGGTTTCATTGCTGAACCCTGCTGTCGCAAGGCTTGGGTTGCTCTGTTAAAAACAGAATCACCAGGCTTTTGCCCTCTACCGCCCACCAAAGCTTTAATCTGTCCATTATGCTGATCCATTATTACCATTGCAGCCTGTAGTGACCTAGATGTTGTAACCTTATCCAAAACCAACGTATGGGTATCATCTAATAGTTCTTTTTGCACAGACTCAACAAATGCATCTACCTGATCCTCGCTTGTAACCGTAGTTTTTCTTTCATAATGTGACTGATTACTATTTGTATCCGGGTTTGTTGTATCCATAACCGAAATCAAATAGGTTACACTTAGGGTGCCATCGGATGCAGGAAAAAGGCTGTCCGTATTAAAAGCAACTTCCATGGCATCCTGCATGGTGGCATCCATGGTTGAATAAATCTGGAGTCCACCACTATAAATTAAATCATATGCTTGTGCCTTTTTATACCCCTTTTTCTCAACCAAATCATTGGCAACTTGAGCAATCATTGCCTCAACAAAATAATTATGATTAGCCTTTTGGGTATCATTTTCTGTTTTACTGCCAACCAAGGTTGAATACACATCCTCAGCTACAGCCTGATCATACTCTCCCTGGGTAATATAACTTAAGTCCAGCATCTTCTTAAGTATCGTTGTTTGACGCTCTTTGCTCTTTTCAGAGTTTATATCGGGTGCATATACGCTGGGGTTTTTTGTTATTCCAGCAATCACTGCACTTTCTGCCAAGGAAAGCTCACTGGCATTTTTTCCGTAGTAATACTGAGCAGCTGACTCAACACCGTTGAGTCCATGGCTTAGGGCAATTGTGTTCAAATACAATTCTAAAATATAATCCTTTGCCGCTTTTTTGCTACCCAACTGCTTAACCAAGGATTTCTCAAGATTAACAGCCAAATATTGTTCTTTAATTTTTCTGTCCAATGTTTTTTTTGCATCCAACTTCTCATTTTTAATCAACTGCTGGGTAAGCGTACTGGCACCCTGAGAAAAACTAAGATGTCTAATATTTTCTACTGCTGCCCTCATGATGCCCCTAAAATCAATGCCATTATGATCATAAAAACGTTCATCTTCAATGGCTATTACAGCTTTTTGCATATATGGAGCAATTTGAGCTAACTTTACATATTCTCTATTTTCGTCCCCATGAAGCTTGTCAAATTCCTCGCCTTTGGCATCAAATATAATTGAAGTAAATGATTCCGGTGTAACATCCTGTGTATTAATCATATCTGTGCCATTTAAAATCCCAAACACCATGCCCAGTCCTGCACCGCCAACAGCAAAACCGATAATAACAGCAATCGCCAGAAAGACCTTAAAAAATCCACCGCCACGTTTACGCTTGCGTCTTTTTTTATTTTTCGGATTTGATCTAGTTGAACGAGGTGACGAACTGCTTCTCGGAGCGCCTTCAGGCGGGCGTCTCCTTTGATGCGTTTCACTCATGTACATAAACCCCCTTTAAATTCAATATGATTATAGCAGAAATCAACAAAGAGGAAAAGTAAAATTTCATTACAACAATCTTAATCCCCTTTTCTACTTACAGAAAACGAAATGAAAAAATAATTTTCAATATTCGTTCTTTTTGATATTCTAAGGCTTTCCCACATACTCTTATTCTAAGGAGATGAAAATATTGAAAAAAAAATTACGAAAAAAAAATAAAAAAAATGGAGCTTTGATTCTGCTTTTCACATTTGTTTTTGTTTTTTTTATTACCATTTTGGCTTTAAAGCAAATTGAAAAACAGATAGTCCCTTCTCTGCAGGAGATTTCCCATACCCGTTCCATGGCAATTGCCAACGAAATAATTAATCACTGCGTCCAAACTGTACTGACAGAATTACCTTTATCTACGGAAGACTTTTTGACCATAACAGAAACAAACCATACATATACTGCAAATACACAACAGATTAACATGTTTTGCACCCAATTAAATAATGAAATAAATGCTGCTATGCAGACTTTGCCCAATGAGAGAATATTAATTCCTTTGGGCGCAGCATTAGACATTACTTTTTTTGCGAACCACGGCCCTAAAATCCCCTTTACGCTAATGCCAGTAGGGGCAGTTACTTCAGATTATGAAACTTCATTCACATCAGAGGGGATTAATCAAATAAATTATAAAATTTGGGTAAATTTATCCTTTGAATTACAAATTGCCAATCCTCTTTATAAAGAAAAAATAGCTTTTACAAAAAAAATTATGCTAATTGATACAATAATTAGTGGAAAAGTACCTGATTATTTCTTTAGTTCAATGCAAAACTAGAATATCTATTGACAGATTGTGCAAAATATTATTAAATGTTAGTTGATTAGGATTTACTATTTTTTGGAGGTACTGGAAATGGTTAAAACACTAAAGGATTTTTTTTATGAACTTGGAAGTTTATCTTACGACAATGGTGACTACGCCATTATAAAAACCAAAGTGAAAGAAAAAGAAGTAAAAGGCTTTGTAGACTGTTTTTTACCGGGAACAGAAATATTAAGTGACGGTAAAAATGGCAAACCCTTAGCTTTAAAAGGTGCTGCAAATACTGACAAGGGAGCTACCGGTGAAGAAGAATTGGAATTCACAGGTCTTCAATTATATGATTTTTCAGATACAGATGGAAACTGGTATCTGATTACATTCCCTTCTGTAGAGAAACTGGAAGAATACCTTTTAAGCGAAGCTGGATATTTGAATTTTTTCAGCACACAAATGTTTGTATTTGAAAATGGCGTTGAGAAGCCCTTTGAAATTATGTTTAACGGTGACAATGGTACCGTAATCGGCATTGATAAGGATTCTATGGATGCACCCTTAGATATTCCTTCTTTAAAGGGACGAATTTGGGTTAGATGGAGAAATCCCGACGAACTAAAGCCTCTGACAGATGCTGATGTTGCGGCGTACAAAAAGTCAATCGGTAAATAAACCTACCGCCACAGGGCTTTGAATGGCCCTATAGGGTGATGAAATTCCTATGGCTACACATTGAAAGGTTATTGCAATTTATGTTCATCACAAATTGTAATAACCTTTTTGCGTGGCTGGCCCCCAGTCTTTCCAAAGGAAATAGGATACCTCTCCAGTTAATCAAAACTTTTGAGATATCCTATTTCCTCTAAGTGTGTAAGAATACTAAATTTTTACTTTCATAACCCTTTAATTTGCAAAATCATTTTATTCCTTTACAAAGGATACCAATAAATCTCCTTGGCTAACTTTTTCGCCCTCAACAGCATAAATCTTATCAATCACGCCGTCTTCCTTGGCAACGATAGAAGTTTCCATTTTCATGGCCTCAACGGTAAGCAAAGGCTGATTCTTTTTCACGATATCCCCTTCTTTTACAAATACCTTACTGATTGTACCTGGAATGGAAGAACCCAAGTGGAAAGGATTATTTTTATCCGCCTTTAATTTGCGGTCACTCTTAACTTCCAAATTCTGATCCAGTACCTTTACGTCACGCACTGCACCGTTGATTTCAAAAGTAAGCGTACGGAAACCTTCAGTATCAGGATCTGACATATCAATATACTTAATCAGAATATTTTTACCTTCGCCAATCTCAATAGAGGTTTCTTCCCCTTTTGCTAAACCAAAGAAATATACATCACTGGTTAATTTAGAAACATCCGTGTAATATTCCCAATGGTAGCAGTAATCGTCATATACCTTAGGATACATAGCGTAGCTAATAATATTTCTAGGGTTAATACGTTTCATTGTATGGGTTTCAAGCAAATGCTTCTCAATTGCCTTCAGGTCAGCAGGAGGAAGTAAAGCGCCAGCTCTGCCTTCAATTGGCTTCTTGCCTTTTAATACAATTTTCTGTAATTCTTCAGGGAAACCACCTTCAGGTCTGCCGATATTGCCCATGAAGTAATCCACAACAGAATCAGGATAGGATAAGTCCTTACCTTCTGTCAAAATGTTATCCTGAGTCAGACCGTTCTTAGACATAAAAATTGCCATATCGCCAACAACCTTAGAAGAAGGAGTTACCTTGATGATATTGCCCAAAAGGTCATTTGCCTGCTTATATAACTGCTTAATTTCTTCGAAGTTGTCAGCAGAACCCATTGCTTTTACCTGTGCTAATAAGTTTGAATACTGACCACCAGGAATTTCATACTTATAAATTTCAGTATTTGGTGTTTTCATTTCACTTTCAAAACCAGTGAAAATCTGACGAACACCATCATAATAATGACTTAATTCTGTCAACTGATCAGTATCCAGGCCAGTATCTCTCTCTGTTCCCTTTAGTGCCTCAGCAACAGCGTTCATAGAAGGCTGGCTTGTTAAGGAGCTCATGGATTGGATCGCCAAATCGGCAATGTTTACCCCAGCCTCTGCCGCCATTAAAACCGTGCTTACACCATTGCCTGTTGTATCATGGGTATGGAGATGCAAAGGAATGTTTAATTCAGACTTTAAAGCCGTAAACAACTCTTTTGCAGCATAAGGCTTCATCAAGCCTGCCATATCCTTGATGGCAAAAATATGGCAGCCCAGTGCTTCCATCTCTTTTGCCTTACGAACATAATAATCTAAAGTATATTTTGTTTCTTTTGGATTCAAAATATCACCTGTGTAGCAAATAGCACCTTCAACGATTTTTCCTGTTTTTAACGACTCTTCAATGGGCATCTTCATGTTTTCCACCCAGTTTAAGCTATCGAAAATTCGGAATACATCTACGCCACGCTCCGCAGAAATTTTGATAAATTCCTGTACCACGTTATCGGGATAGTTAGCATATCCAACCGCATTAGATGCACGTAAAAGCATCTGAATCAATGTGTTAGGCATTGCTTTAGAAAGCTGCTGTAAACGAATCCATGGGGATTCTTTTAAGAATCGATAAGCAACATCAAAGGTTGCGCCGCCCCATGCTTCTACGGAAAAAGCTTTTTCCATAGCCATATTGGTAGCGGGTGCTGCTACGATTAAGTCATTGGTACGTAAGCGTGTTGCCATCAAGGACTGGTGAGCGTCACGCATAGTTGTATCTGTAACAAATAGGCGTTTTTCCTTCATTATGCTCTGGGTAAAATCTTTTGCACCCATTTTTAAGAAGGCATTCTTTGCGCCGTTTACTTCTATTGTAGAACCATCCTCATTTTTGCCAAAGGAAGGTACTGGAATTTGGTCAAATTCCGGTTTATTGCCCTTAGACTCATTCACGATCTTATTACCGATAAATTCTGCAATTTTCGTAGCACGGTCTTTACCAGGAACAATATGGAACAACTCAGGTGTGCTTTCAATAAATGTTGTTGTACATTTGCCATCGTTCCAAATCTGACTTTGTAATACATTAATCAAGAAAGGAATGTTGGTCTTTACACCACGAATTCTGGTCTCCTTTAACGCACGAATTGCTTTTTTGGTTGCATTTTCAAACCGTCTGTCATGGGCAATCACTTTCACCAGCAAACTGTCATAATAAGGTGTGATTTCCGCACCTGTGTATGCAGTGCCACCATCTAAACGAATGCCATTTCCTGCAGGAGAACGGTAAACGTTGATTTTTCCTGTATCAGGCAAGAAGTTGTTCGCAGGATCCTCTGTTGTGATACGAAGCTGAATAGAATAACCATTACAGCAAATATCTTCCTGAGATGAAATTCCGATTTCAGTGGAATTCAAAGGATAACCCTCTTCAATCAAAATTTGAGCCTGAACAATGTCAATTCCCGTCACTTCTTCCGTTACGGTATGCTCAACCTGAATTCTGGGGTTCATTTCAATAAAGTAGTAATTTTCATCAGCATCCACCAAAAACTCCAGTGTGCCAGCATTTTTGTATCCTACATGCTTTGACAGATGAACAGCATCTGCAAAAATTTTCTCTCTAACACTATCGCTAATGGTGAACGCAGGTGCAAATTCTACGACCTTCTGATGACGTCTTTGCACTGAACAGTCACGATCTAAAAGATGAACCACGTTGCCATATTTGTCTCCCAAAACCTGAACCTCAATGTGTTTAGGGTTACGAAGGTATTTCTCAACGAAAATTTTATCGTCACCAAAAGCTTTTTTCGCTTCATTTCTTGCTTCTTCAAATTCCTTTGCC
>NZ_DALYUL010000021.1:25934-27335 GCF_031981185.1 Anaerotignum sp.
CATTACTTCAACCTCTGGGCCAATAAAAGCGATACCTGCTTTTTTACAAGCAGAAACAAAATCAGGATTTTCGGAGAGGAAGCCATAGCCGGGATGAATTGCATCAGCCCCCTTTGCCTTCGCAATCTTGATGATATTATCAATATCCAAATATGCGTCAATAGGCCCTTTTTCGGGATTCAGCAAATATGCCTCGTCGGTTTTGGTACGGAAAAGAGAGTATTTATCTTCTTTGGAAAAGATACCTATAGTTTGAATCCCCAGCTCATTCAAAGCACGATATACGCGAATTGCAATTTCGCCACGGTTTGCCACAAGCACCTTTTTAAACTTCTTAATTTGTACTTCCTGCATCTTTATACCTCCTTAATCATTATGCTTTTCATTCAAAACCCAAAGTTTACAATTAAAAACCTTGTTTTCTATTATAATATACGATGGCTTATTCGTAAACTAAAAATCTGTAGAGATTTATATAAGTAAAACTTATACGTTTCGTCATTTTTTCCCTTTCGGGAAAATTTTTCCTAATAAATGTGTGAGGTTTTTGCATTCAACGACTTCCAAATTATCCAATTTTACTTTTCTGGCACCTTCAGCGGCCACAAACACCTTGGTAAAGCCCATTCTATCTAACTCACGAATCCGTCCTTCCATTGCCGGGATTTTCTTCAACTCTCCTGTTAAACCCACATCAGCAATGAATGCCCAATCGGAAGGCAAAGGAACATCTTTCACACCAGAAACAATGCTCATCAGCACAGCTAGACTAGCCGCTTGTTCCTTTAAAAACAGGCCTCCAGTGGTTTTCACCACCACATTTTTATCATATAGTTTTAACCCACCCCGTTGTTCCAATACGGATAAAAGGGTATTTAAAGTGTCTTTTTTCATATTTTCGCTGATTCTTAGCGGATATGCCGTAAAGGAATTTGAAACCAGACTTTCAATTTCTGCTACAACCGCTCTGGAACCTTCCCGTAAAACTGTGATGGCACTGCCAGAAACCGCATCTTCTTTTTTTCTTCTGGTAACAAAATATTCCGAAGGATTGTCAATGGAAGTAAGTCCCTTTTCCGTCATAGCAAAAAAGCCCATTTCCCCAGTGCTACCAAAACGGTTTTTTGTGGCAATTAAACTTCTCAGTTCTTCTGCCCCTTCCCCTTCAAGGACCAAAACGGTATCCACCAAATGCTCCAAGGCTCTAAGACCAGCAATCTCATCGTTTTTGTTCATTTGTCCAATCATAAATACAGCTCTAGGTCTGGCTTTATTCTTAGCACTTTGTACCAAGGCAGAAGCACATTCCATGGTTTGCGTTGGATTTCCCGCTCTGGCTGGATAAAATTCTGATAGGGCAAAGGTTTGGATACTATCTAAAACAATAAAATCTGCATCAAC
>NZ_DALYUL010000021.1:27452-56008 GCF_031981185.1 Anaerotignum sp.
GCTTTTAATTTGGCTGTCACTTTCCTCACCAGAAGCATAGAGCACTCGTTTACCGCCTTTTGCCAATTGGCCTGCCACCATTAGGGATAAGGTTGACTTACCACCCCCTGGAGGTGACGTGATAATTGATACAGAATCTCTAACTATCCCTCCACCCATTACTCGGTCAAACTCAGTAATACCAGTTAAAAGACGCTCATTCCCAATGATTTGAACCTCAGACAGCCGAGAAACCAATTGATTTGAGGAGCTTTTGGCCACAGTCCTTGCAAAAGCCTGTCCCTTTTGACTTTTTATCTCTTCTCGTTCTTCGAATGTATTCCATGCTCCACAACTGGTACATCTACCTGCCCATTTCGGACTTTTATATCCACATTCAGTACAAACAAATACTGTTTTTATCTTCATTTCTCCACTCCCAGCCACATTTCACTTTATAATTAGAAAAAAGTGGGCTGCATGCTCATACAGTCCACCTGACCAAACCCAATCTTTTCCACTTTTTTAAATAGTAGGGATAAAATTAGTGAATTTTTTTTCATATCAACTCTTATCATAGCCCTAAATTTTTAGGAAATGGGAAAGTCATAGCTACTTCGTTTATAATTTCATTCAGGCAAAAAAACGGCCTATAAGAAGTGGACTGTATATTTATACAGTCCACTTTCTTTATCAGCCTATCTTTTCAACCTTTACATAGGGCATATTATTTTGCAATTCAACACCAATGGTTACCTTGCCTGCCATATTTGTCTTAACTTTGCCCACGTTTACATCGTCAATCAAAATTTTATATTCGCTAGATGGTTCCATTTCCAAAGTCAACTGAACATCCTCGTGACCCTCTATCATGAAAAATGCACCTTTTTCATTTAATGAAAATTTATGTATGGTAGCGCCGGGCACTACCTCCATAAGCATTTTACCGTTTTTCTCCAGCTTTGTAATTTCATTGTATGTTTTAACCTTATAAAGATCGCCTTTTACTTCAAAATCCAAAACCTTTTTCTTTTCATCCATCAAATAATTGCCGAAGCTGATACTTCCATCTTCTTCCTGACGAATCAATTCCTCGATTACAGCCATTTCGCTACCTCCCAAAATATCACTTTCAAAGTATACTTTCGATAAAAAATCCGAAATATCGCCAAATTTCTCTCTTCATTTGGATTAGGTTGATTATAACACAAAACAAGACTTTGGTATATAGCTAAATTCATTATTTCAAAAGGAAAAACTTCAATTATTTTACAGTTCTAAAAGAGAATCCATTCGTCTTAACCCCAACAGAAACCTTACTACCTTTTTGAAAGTTTCCACTCAAAAATTCCTCTGCAAAAACATCTTCAATTTTCGTTTGCAGGGCTCGACGTAAAGGTCTTGCGCCATATGCTTTATCGTAGCCAACCTCTGCAATTTTTTCAATGGCTTTATCTGTAAAGGTTAACATAATATCCATATTTTCCGCAACTCTCTTCGTAAGTGTTTTTACCATAATCTTTACGATCTCAACAATATCCTCCTGTTCCAAAGGATGGAACACAATAATGTCGTCGATACGATTGATAAACTCCGGCTTAAAAATGTTTTTCACCTCGTCCATAACACCCTTTTTCATGGCCTCATAGCTTTGTTCCGCCGTTTCCACACTGGTAAAGCCCATTCTTTTCGGCGCGGCAATGCTTCTTGCTCCGGCGTTGGATGTCATAATAATAACCGTGTTTTTAAAATCCACCTTGCGACCCTGACCATCGGTGATATGTCCGTCGTCCAGCACCTGCAAAAGAACATTAAACACTTCTGGGGAAGCCTTTTCAATTTCATCAAAAAGTACTACTGAATAAGGGTTTCTGCGAACTTTCTCATAACCAACATATCCCGGAGGTGCGCCTACCATTCTGGCTACACTGTGCTTCTCCATATATTCAGACATATCAATGCGAATCATTGCGCTTTCATCGCCAAAAAGTGCCTGAGCCAAAGCTTTGGAAAGCTCTGTTTTACCCACGCCTGTTGGTCCTAAAAACAGGAAGGAGCCAATGGGTCTATTGGGATCTTTTAAACCGACACGGCCACGACGAATGGCTCTTGCCACTGCTTTTACCGCCTCATGCTGACCCACTACCCGTTCATGGAGTGTATCCTCAAGGGCAAGCAATCTTGCCGTTTCTTCTTCTTTTATGCTCTGTAAGGGAATTCCCGTCCAACGGGAAAGCACCTCTGCCACTTCCTCCGGTGTCACCGTATGGGCATTGATGTCGTTCTTTTGCTCCCAATCTTTTTGGGCTTCCTTCAATTGAGTACGCAAAGCATCCTGCTGTTTTTTAATCTCACATGCTTTTTCAAAATCTTCTGTTTTGATAGACTCCTCTTTCTCCTTCTCCATCTCTGCCAGCTTCTTTTGTAAATCCTTTACTTCTACGGGTGCTCCGTAGGTTTTCAGGCGCAACCGTGAAGCAGCTTCATCAATAAGATCGATTGCCTTATACGGCAAAAAACGGTCTGTCACATAACGCATAGAAAGCTTTACTGCTGCCTCTACCGCTTCATCAGTGATGGTTACCTTATGATGCACCTCATATCTATCCCGTAGGGCACGAAGCATATCAATGGCTGCCTGCTCCGTGGGTTCTTCCACCTTAACAGGTTGGAAACGGCGTTCAAAGGCCGCATCCTTTTCAATATATTTTCTGTACTCATCCAATGTGGTGGCACCAATCAGCTGTATTTCACCACGGGCAAGGGATGGCTTTAAAATGTTAGAAGCATCAATAGCCCCTTCTGCCGCTCCTGCGCCGATTATGGTATGAATTTCATCTACAAAAAGAATGATGTTACCATCTGCCCGAACCTCAGTCAAAGCCTTTTTCATTCTGTCTTCGAATTCACCACGGTATTTTGAACCCGCAATGACAGCGGACAAATCAAGGCTGATAATTTTCTTGTTTTTCAATACTTCTGGAATATTTCCATCCACAATTTTTTGTGCCAGACCTTCCACAATAGCGGTTTTTCCCACACCGGGATCTCCCACAAGACAAGGGTTATTTTTTGTTCTTCTGCTTAGAATTTGTATAATACGCTCAATTTCCAAGTCTCTGCCAACGATAGGGTCAAATTTATTGTTTTTCGCCATTTCCGTCAAATTACGGCTAAATTTATCCAGCGTCTCCGTTGCACTTTTTTCCTGGGTCTCCCCGTTTGTATTCATACCTCTAATGCTAGAGGTTTCATTTTCGCCGGCACCCAACATGCTCATTATATCAGCGTATACCTGCTGGCGGTTAACATTTAGCTCCATCAAAATTTTTGTTGCAATATTATCTTCTTCTCGTATCAAGGATATTAACATGTGTTCTGTGCCTACATAACCCATGCCCAATTTTACTGCTTCCTGAAGTCCGAATTCCACAACCCGTTTTGCTCTGGGTGTGTAATCCACGGGGACATAAAAGGTTCTATTGTGTTCATTTAACGTAACAATGCGATCCATAACCTGATGATAGGTTACCCCTTGTATTTCCAATGCTTTTGCTGCTACACTTTCTTGCACTAAAGTTAGCCCAAGTAAAATATGCTCTGTTCCAACGTACTTATTTCCCAATTTTAACGCAGCCTCTTGTGCTCTAGCCAAAACCTCTTGCGCTTTTTTCGTATATCTTCCTTCCATGTTCTTCACCTTCCTTAGCTTGTTAGCCATCAAAGCTTGTGATTGCTAATTGTATGTTTAAAATAAAAGAACTTTTCAGTTCTTTATTCTTTTTCTAAATATACTTAATTATACGAAGGAAATGATAAGAGGATACCTGAAATCTGTAGTATCTCAAAAGAAACTCTCAGTCAATTCACCCTCGCCATAATTTGATACACACATTATAATACACAAAATGAGAAAATGCAAAGCTTGTTTTATGAATTTCCATAAAAAAACTGAAAAATCCCGTCCTTAGGTATATCTACGAAAGACCAAGGCTGATTTGTTGCGGGATGAAACCCTTTTAAAGAATATGCCCATAGGGCGATTTCTGTGCGTCCTCTTTTTTGAAACTTGGGGTTATATTTTTTGTCTCCCCAAATTGGTGCTCCCCCATGTGCGGTCTGCACTCTAATTTGATGATGTCTGCCTGTTTCTAATTGGATTTCAACCAAACTTAAATTCTGATTTTCTTCCACCTTAGTTTGCAAAACTTTGTAATGCAAAACAGCCTTTTTCCCCATTTTGTCTTTGGGAGAGACCACCTCCGAAAGATTGGTTCGCATATTTTTTTTCAAATAATCGATTAATGTACCTTTCTCTTCTGGCAATTTACCCAATAAAACAGTATGATAACGTTTTTCCAAAATCCCTTCCTGCATCTGTTTTGCAAAAGCAGCTTCAGACTTTTTTGTTTTCGCAAAAACAAGAAGACCACCCACCGGTCTATCTAGGCGGTGTATTAAGCCCAGAGAGTGGCCGCAATGCTGTTCCAAAGCGGAAAGCAAATCCAAATCCCCCGTTTTATCAGCCTGTGTAGGCATGCCTTGGGGCTTTAGGGCAACCAGCATCTCCTCGTCCTCAAATATTATTTTCCAATCCATTGTTACACTTCCTTTAAAAGAATTCCACTCTTAGGTTGCAATGGCAAACAAATATGCCCCTTTTCCACCCTATAATCAACACTTTCCAAATGATATCCTTGCGCATCTGTCAAAATCAAGCGTTTCATCCTGCCTTTTTCTCTAACGCCAATTTGCCAAACAGGCACAAAAATTTCTTTCTTATTATCGCTGTTATTTAACACCACAACACAACGGTTTTGTTCCGTAAACCTTCCATAGCCTATGATGCCATATTCCCCAAATAATTGCTTTAAAGAACCAAATCGCAAAGCTTCATTTTCTTTTCGCAAAAGGATGCATGCTTTATGAAACGCAATTAATTCGTTATTTTCTCTGCCCCAAGGATAGGGTCTGCGGTTATCAGGGTCAGTCCAACCCGCAACACCCGCTTCATCACCATAATAGATGGTGGGAGCACCCAACCAAGTCATTTGCAATAGGACCGCTTCCCGCATCACAGAAAATTGAACACCTTGGGAAGCTCTTTCCGCACCATCATGCTCCAATCTTCCTAGTTGGCGGTTTGTTCTTGTTAAAAAACGGGAATGGTCATGGTTCGAAAGTTCATTCATTGCCGTAGTTAGAGCCTGAATGGGTAGCTTTGACATCTGATATATCATACTACCCCAAAAAACATCAGCATTATTATACAAATCATCTCTGGCATCTGTACTGTGCTTGGATACCCCTGTTAGAAACCAAGTCAACGGTTCCATAAAGGCATCATAATTCATAATGCTATCCCATTGGTCACCAAACAACCATGGTTTTGCATCTCCATAATGTTCTGCTAAAATTATGGCATTTGGGTTGGCTTTTTTCACAGTATTCCGGAATTCCTGCCAAAAAGTGTGGTTAAACTCCTCCGTACTTCCCAAATCTGCAGCCACATCCAGCCGCCAACCGTCTGCACAATAAGGTGGTGATACCCACTTTGCACCAATCTCCATAATTTTATTACGCAACTCCAAACAGCCTTCCACATTTAGCTTGGGGTGGTTTTCATACCCCCACCACCCCTCGTAGGCAGTCCCCTGCTGATTCCAAATAAAATACGGACGAAATGGACTGTTCTTATCCTGAAAGGCTCCCTTCATTTTATTGTTATAAATTCCCTCCCGATCCATCCATTTATGAAAAGCACCGCAATGATTAAACACGCCATCAAGGATTACTTTAATCCCTCTTTTATGAGCCTCTGCAACCAATGAGGCAAAAAGCAAATCACTTTTTTCCAAATTTGTTTCATTGGTAATACGAGTAATATATCTGGTTGCCTCGTGATTGGATTCCGAACCAAAGACCAATGCCCCTTCATCCACTTCAATTACACCTAGATGAGGATCAATATGTTCATAATCCTGAATATCATATTTATGATTACTGGGGGAAAGAAAGATTGGGTTTAAATAAATGGCATCAATGCCCAAACCTTCCAGATAGTCCATCTTTGTCAAAATGCCTTGTAAGTCCCCACCATAAAAATTACGAATGTCCTCTAATTCAGGATTTTCATACCAGTTTTCTACTTTCTTAACTGGTTTACCCAAGTACATATATTCATTACTCAGAATATCATTTTTTGCATCTCCATTAAAAAAGCGGTCGGGGAAAATTTGGTACATCACCGCTCCCTTTGCCCATTGAGGTGTATGATAGTTCCTCAGAATTTCAAACCAACCTTCCCTTTGATAGCTCTCGAATACGCCGTATTTAGTGTAATATAGGGTAAATCCTTCTCCCTCGATACTAAAATAATAGCGTTCCTTCTGATCAGATGGGGGAAATTCCACCTGATAAAATTCAAATACAAAGCTTGACCACATTTTTTTCATGGGAAAGCGCTCAGTTTCTGTACATAAATAAGGCTGCAACTGAAGATTTCTTCC
Organism: Anaerotignum sp.; assembly: GCF_031981185.1. Lineage (GTDB taxonomy): Bacteria > Bacillota > Clostridia > Lachnospirales > Anaerotignaceae > Chakrabartyella. The sequence continues at coordinate 33,941 of NZ_DALYUL010000021.1, forward strand.
TGTCCTCAAAGTAATGATAACTGTATCTTCCTCAGAAGGCTCTAACGGCACTCTATAATTCACGGTTTCATCACTGAAAATTGCTTGAGAACAAAAATAAGGGATATTTACTAACCAAGAAAAATCATCATAATTTGGCAAAAACCCACCACCTTTGTTTGAATTTATATGGCTCACCATAGCCAAAACGGATTTTCTTTGCGGTAATTATACCATAAACAAATGAAAATAAAAGTAAAAATATGATTCCCTTATTCATTCAAATTAAATCAGGAATATATTCTGATAGACTTGCTTATTTCTATGCATGGAAAAAAGAGCAGTCTGCCGATGACTGCTCTTCTTTCAAAAAGAGAAGGTATTTCTTATTGGGATTACGGATTTACCGCAATGTGAAAATATTGGGGAGTTTTCACATGCTCATTATATCATGTGGGACAAAAAATGTCTAGGAAAAAATAATAAATAATTAACAAAAATTAACTTGTAAAATCAGATAGCAATCTGACCAAGTTTTCCTCACCCAAAACATAGATTCCCTCTATGAGCTGTTGACGCTCTGGATTAGGTAACACTGAAATTGGAACTTTCGTCAGCTCCTTTAATCTCATCTTTTTATCAATATCTTCTGTAAAAACCGCCAAATAACCTTCGTACTCTTTTAAAACAAAGACTTCACTGCTTTTCCCCTCCACAGAGCACCGCAGTATTACCTTTTCAGGAGAAAAATAAACAATTTGCCACCCGTTATAAATACTTTGCATCTGTTGGCGGTTCATTCCTTCAAGAAAATCCGGAACAGGCTCAGTAACCTCTTTCGTAATTGCGTCCTTTGTATAGTAATATTGGTAAATTATTTTACCCTCTTTTTTCATGGTAACTTCTTTTTTTCCAACCAAAACGGTATGTTCCTGTATTGGAAGCTTTTGCTTTTCTTGTTCTTTCGCTGTTAAATAATAACCTAGCCCCAACGATAGAAAAAAGCCGGCAAGGGCCAGAAGTACAACTTTTTTCTTCATAATATCCACCTCGAAAAAAGTATGTACCCTTTTGGAAAATTTTATACAAAAATATCAAAAAACATTTTTCATGCATTTCACTCAATTTTTCAATTTATTCTTTTACAGCATTCTAAAATGCACAGGCACCCCATTTTCGTAGGTACAAGGCAGTTCCCCTTGGATCAACGGAAGTAAATAATCAACCATTTCTTGCTTAACATCATTCCCTTGCTCATTAATCCATTCCAGAGGAACAGTTTTCACTTGATTCGCAATTTTATGAATTTCCACAAATTCAATTTCAAATTGATATGGCTTGGTAGATGTTCTTTTGATTGCAGCCATTTTTCCACTTCCGCCTCCCATAGCATAGTCTGCCGCCGCCATGCCAAGAAGTCTGGATTCATAAATATCCGCTGCACTTGCCACGTGGGAAGCACAACGCTGCATCAAATTCAGCTCTACACTTCTGACCTTACACCCAATCTCTTGTCGAATGATTTCTTCTAAATATCTTGCTGCGCCTGCCAAAATTTTATGTCCAAAGGCATCTGTTGTCCTATCCAGAAGGCAATCGGTGATATACTCTCCCGATTCATTTTTAATCCCTTCACTTACTGCAATTACAACAGCATGCTTTTTCCCAAGCTTTTCTCTTACATCTCGTATAAATCCATCTACGGAAAACGGTTTTTCACAAAGATAAATTAAATCCGGTGCGCAATCCCCGTTGATTCTCCCCAGAACAGAGGAGGCCGTAAGCCAACCTGCATCTCGCCCCATTACTTCCACAATGGTTACAGCAGGTAACGCATACACATTGCAATCACAGGCAATTTCTGAAAAAGTGGTAGCAATATATTTCGCTGCTGAGCCAAACCCTGGACAATGATCTGTTTCCATCAGATCGTTATCAATTGTCTTGGGAGCGCCCATAATACAAATATCGTTAATCTTATGCAAACGGCAATATTCTGATAGTTTATGTACCGTATCCATGGAATCATTTCCGCCAATATAAATAAAATATCCAATATTATATTTTCTAAAAATAGAAATTATTTTTTCAAACTCAAAGGTGCTTTCCTCCCAATGAGAAAGCTTCATTCTACATGAGCCCAATGCCGAGGAGGGTGTTTGACATAACAGCTGTAAAGATTGTGGGTTAGAAAGTAGAGAATTCAGTTCAACCATTCGTTCAGCCAAAATTCCTATGATACCATTTTGCGCTCCATAAACCTTATCAATATTTTTATCAGCCAATCCCTTTTCAACCACACCGCATAAAGTGGCATTAATTGCTGCAGATGGGCCGCCCGATTGCGCGACCAGTAAATTTTTCATTGCTATCCGCCTTTCCAAAATTCATCTCATGTTTGATACTACAAGTATTATAGATTTTTTTACACGAAGAAACAATAAGTATTTAAACGATTCCCTCTGTTTCCAGATATTACACGTCGTTATTTCTGTATTTCCAAAATGCAATAAAAGGACTACTGCTCAAAAATGAACAGCCGCCCTTTCTATTACAATCACACAACCACTATACATATGCTAAAGGGGAATGATTTTTCTACAGTCACACATAAAAATTCCACTTAATGTACAATGATTTGTCTCAAAAGAATACATTTTTAATTTGCGCAGTATCATATATCTCGTCTAAATCATTCCTAAGTTGATAAATTCACTTAGACGAACAAAGACATTCCATGTAAATGCACAACATCTCTTATCCTAAAATTAACTTAATAAAAAATAATACACCGATAATAACGATAACTGGATTTAATTCTTTTTGTCTACCACTAAGCACCTTCAGCAATACATAAGAAATTACACCAAATACCAAACCTTCTGATATGCTATATGCAACAACCATCATCAAGATTGTCATGAATGCCGGAAAACCTTCTGTATAATCACTGAAATCAATTTCTCTAATATTTTCAACCATAAACAGACCAACTACTACCAAAGCAGGTGTTGTAGCAAAGGATGGAATTGTTGTTAAAATTGGAGAAAAAAACAATGCGACTAAAAATAATACACCAGTGGTAAAGGCGGTCATGCCCGTACGTCCGCCATCGGATACGCCGGAAGCACTTTCCACAAAGGTAGTAACTGTGGAAGTACCTAATGTTGCACCAATGGTTGTTGCACATGCATCAGCAAATAAAGCGCCTTTGATACGAGGCAATTTTCCATCTTTATCAACAAAACCAGCTTTTGTTGATACACCGATTAAGGTACCTAAGGTATCAAATAAGTCTACAAATAAGAACGCAAATACAACAGTTACAAAATCTAAAATATTTACACCTTGAAAACTCAGTTTCATGGCAATAGGTTCAATACTTGGAGGTGCAGAGATAAAACCTTGAGGAATTAAGGAATACATTCCCGCATCAATATCGACTACATAAATTCCAGTTAGCTGACAGATAATACCTAAAACCCAAGTTATAATAATTCCTATAAACAAAGCGCCTTTTACTTTTTTTACAACCAGCGCCAATGTAATAATTGTACCAATTAAAGACAATGCTACAGAAATATTTTTAATATCCCCTAACGCAACACAGACAGTACTGTTTGGAACAATAACACCTGCATTTTGCAATCCAATAAAAGCAATAAACATACCAATACCAACACTGGTTGCTTTTTTCATATTAGATGGAATTGCGTTAAATATGGCTTCTCTCACATTTACAGCAGAAAGTAAAATAAAAATAATACCCTCCACAAATACAGCTGTTAAAGCCACCTGCCAGCTGTAGCCATACTGGCCACAAACGGTAAAAGCAAAATAAGCATTCAGTCCCATCCCTGGAGCCAATGCAAAAGGATAGTTGGCAAAAAAAGCCATAAAAAATGTACCCAGTGCAGAAGCAAGACAGGTAGCAGTTAAAAGAGCACTGGCATCCATTCCAGATGCACTTAAAATACTAGGGTTAACCACTAATATATATGCCATTGTCATGAATGTAGTTAATCCTGCAAAAATTTCAGTTTTCATTGTAGTGTTATTCTGTTTCAGCTTAAAGCATTTTTCGAAAAAACCCATGTTTTTCCCTCCTTATAGTAGGTATGAATAAAAAAAGTAAAATTAAGACAATGACTTTAAGATGATAACAAAGTAAAGCTGACCTGTCAACGGTTTACAACTGTATATTCTACAAAGATTCCAAATAACAGGCAATATATTTCATAGTTTTTTTCTCTTGTCAATATTTGTGGCCTATGCTAATATAAATAGAGAATCTGCCGTCGGAATTTTTCGGCGGCTTTTCATTTCAAGAAACGGATGACATTGAAATTTGTATGGAGGTAAATGATGAACCACGAAATGATTATCGTATTAGACTTTGGCGGCCAATATAATCAGCTGATTGCGCGCCGTGTCAGAGAACATCATGTATATTGTGAAATCATGCCTTGGAATAAGCCTATAGAAGAAATCAAGGCAAAAAATCCTAAGGGCATCATTTTCACCGGTGGACCTAATAGTGTGTATGATGATAAATCCCCCCACTGTGATCCTGAAATTTTTGAGCTTGGAATTCCTGTTTTGGGAATTTGTTATGGTTGCCAATTGATGGCATATACCCTAGGGGGAAAAGTTGGGAATGCCCATGAAAAGAGTGAATACGGCAAAACAGAGGTTTCCTTTGACACAAGCAGTAAGCTGCTTAAGGGTATTGGTGATAAAGAAATTTGCTGGATGAGCCATACAGACTTCGTAACAGAAATGCCTGAAGGGTTCCGCATTGTAGGCAAAACTGCAACCTGCCCAGCCGCAGCCATTGAATGCCCTGAAAAAAACTTTTTCGGTGTACAGTTCCATCCTGAAGTAAACCATACACCCAGAGGTACCGATATGATTCACAACTTTTTATATGAAGTGTGCGGTTGTAGCGGCGATTGGACTATGACAAATTATATTGAGGATCAGATTAAAAAAATCCGTGCACAGGTTGGCAATGGTAACGCCCTTTGTGCCCTTTCAGGTGGCGTTGACTCCAGCGTAGTTGCAGCTTTGGTTTCTAAGGCAATCGGCAAACAGTTGACCTGCGTATTCGTTGATCATGGCTTAATGCGTAAAAACGAAGGTGATGAAGTAGAATCTGTATTTGACGGTTTCTTCGATTCTCATTTTGTACGTGCAAATGCACAAGATCGTTTCCTCAATAAGTTAAAGGGTATTACTGACCCAGAGGCAAAAAGAAAAATTATTGGGGAAGAATTTATCCGTGTTTTTGAAGATGAAGCGAAAAAAATCGGTAAAGTTAAATATTTGGTTCAGGGCACCATTTATCCTGACGTAATCGAAAGCGGTCTGGGTGATTCAGCCGTGATTAAGTCTCATCATAACGTTGGCGGGTTGCCCTCTGTTGTAGATTTTGAAGAATTGATCGAACCATTACGTCTCTTATTTAAGGATGAAGTGCGTCAGATGGGTATTGAGCTGGGCTTACCTGAAAACTTGGTATGGCGCCAACCTTTCCCTGGTCCCGGCTTAGGCATTCGTGTAATTGGCGAGGTGACTGAAGATAAATTGTCCATTTTAAGAGATGCCGATGCTATCTTCCGTGAGGAAATCGCAAGTGCAGGCTTAGACCGCAGCATTAATCAGTATTTTGCAGTAATTACAGATGTTCGTTCTGTTGGTGTAATGGGTGATTTCAGAACCTATGATTATACTTTAGCCCTTCGTGGTGTAACAACGACTGACTTTATGACGGCTGATTGGGCACGGATTCCCTATGACGTGTTGGATCGCATCAGCGTTCGTATTGTAAATGAAGTAAAGCACATTAACCGTATTGTATATGATATTACGTCCAAACCCCCCGCTACGATTGAGTGGGAATAACAAACAAAACGCCTTGGAATGCTGTTTTTACGGCATTTCCAAGGCTATTTTTTATCAATTCGTACTAAAAACGTACTATTCATCTAAATGATATAGCTTTTGTAGTTTTTCGGCTAAGTCTTTTTGTTTGTTTGGGTATAGGTGAGAATAAGTCCTAAGCGTAGTTTCAATGTTTTCATGTCCCAACCGCTCAGAGACTAACAGCGGAGAATATCCAAGTTCAATTAATAACGAAGCGTGAGAATGCCTTAAATCATGCACCCTAATCTTTTTCACTCCTGAAAGTTTGCACCCTCTTTTTATTTCGTGGGCAATATAAAACTTTGTCACTTCAAAAAGCCTTTCATTTGGTTCATAAGCATATTTTAGTTTTACATAATTTTGCACCAATTCAGCTATAAAGGGACTAATTGAAATAACCCGCTTCCCCTTTTTGGTCTTAGGGGTTAATATCAAATCTTCTGTGCTAAGTCTTGCATAATTCTTATTAATGCTTAACGTGAGGTTTTCAAAGTCAAAATCTTCTAAGGATAAAGCAAGCAATTCCCCCGAACGTATCCCAGTCCAGAATAGAAGTTCAAAAATCAACTTTGAAGCAGGTTTATCCTCTACGCAAGCAACAAACTTTCTAAACTCATCTATTGTCCAAAATTCCATGCTGTCTGCATGTTTTTGCCCCATACTCCCACAAATGCGCACAGGGTTATTTCTTAAGTTATAGTATTTTACAGCAAAATTAAAGATTGCCGAAAACTGATTATTTACAGTTTTCAAATACGTTTGACTATAATTTCTATTGTCATTTATCAATTGATTTTGCCAACGTCTAATATCCGCAGGCACAATAGCATTCAAAGGCATTTCACCAAAATAAGGGCTTATCTTGCTTTCTATCAAAAAGACTTTACCGCTGTATGTTGTTTGTTTTAGTCGGGTTTTACAGTCCTGCAAATAGATCTTTACGAAAGACTTAAACTGCATATCACAGGATCCCGCATACATTTTTACAAACTCTCTTTCATAGTCCTGCGCTTCTCTTTTCAGCTTAAACCCTTCTTTTTTCTTCTTTTTGCGGTTGCCCTGCCAATCCGTATAATAAAAACTAGTGTACCATGTTCCCTTTTCCTCGTTCTTGTAAACAGGCATAAAAATAAGACCTCCTAAATTTTGTGTATGCAAATAAAGCGGTCTATGTTATAATACTAATGCGACTTAGTGGTTATTTTTTGACCGCTTATAAAATCCTCTTGGTGTTCCTGCACCTGGGGGATTTTTTATTTTTTGTTAAATTGTTTAATCTCATTTTCGTAATGAGGTAGTTGCCTAGCTGGTTTCAAGTAATTGTTAATCCACGCATCTATAACAGGAAGAAGTTTATCATTCAAATCATTCTTTATATTATCAAGCGTATTTTCTTCAATTCCCCCTGCTGTTTTTTTTGCATTTACCGCAGATTCCAAAAAAATATTCAAAATAATACTTAATAAATAAATGTTATCCAAATCATTATATTTGATTGGTGGTTTCCCATTCCATACATGTGAATTTATTCTTTTGAATAAATTACCTAACATAATACAAAATCCTTGAATGACCTCGTCACTGTAATCATAAGTATTCATTGCTCTTAAGATATTGTCTGATTTTAACTTATCCGAAAAACCAAAGAAATTGAATAGGTCAGTATCTGATATATTAGTTTTACCCAAAAGGTATTCCATGGGGACACCACTACTTTTGCTTTCAATAAAAGCACGCATCGAATCAGTACCAGTATAAGACGGCCTATCTACATTATTTTGTTCATCTGGTTTCATGTCAGATATAAAGAAATAGCTTATTGGAATACTTAAAATTTCAGCTATTTTTTCTAAAGTCTCAAGTTTTGGTTTAAATTTATTTGCTTCATAACCCTGAATTGTGATGGTTGCTAGACCGGTTTTTTCAGCAAGGTCTTTTTGTGTAAAACCACGTTTTACTCTTATTTCTTTTAGTTTCTCCCCGAGCATGTTAAAACACCTCCATGATATTACATACATAATATCATGTTTTTTTGTACAAAGAAAGAAAATTTGTATTGACACATAGTTCAACTATGTGATTTAATGTAATCATAATAACACATAGTTAAACTATGTGCAACTATTTTTTAAAAAAGGAGTGAAAATATGCAACTTAATAAAACAAAAATTCAAATTAAAATGGCAAAAGAGTGCTTAAATGTCAATGATTTGTGCAAAAAATCAAAGATTGAAAAGCATACAGTTTATAGAATTATGAACGGTTCAAACTGTAAACCTGCCACAGTAGGGAAAATTGCGAAAGCTTTAAATTGCGATGTTTTGGAATTACTAGAAGACTAAGGGGGGTACATATGCAAAAACTAACAATGGATGAATGGGAAACGCATATTTGCATTGATGCTATTGAAGATTGCGCAATTATTGATACTTCCATTCCAAAAGATATTACTAAGTGCAGAAAGCAAGGATATGAAGTTGTACAGGAAAGATATTATGAAGACGGCAGTATTTGCGGTGTAATTTTCAAAGTGCCAAGACGCTGTATATCATTTAGGGGATTGCAAAAAAGAACTGTATCAAATGAGCAGAGACACAAAGCACGAGAGAACGCACTCAAGAATGGTTTGGGAAAGGTTTAACTTCCTTGCAAAATCAGTTTTCTATTCAAAGTCGATACTTTTATCGCCTAAAGATTGTATTCACACAAAAACGGGTTTTAAGGCTATTTTTTCTCACGTTTTGAAAACTATGAAAAAAGGAGACAAGCACATAAAAAACCTTACAAGCCAATACAGGACGGGGAACATTTGGAAACAACGAGGAACAACAAGGGAAATTTACTCGGCAGAAAGAGAAAAAGAAATATAAGAAAGTCTTTGTCCCGCTCCAAAGCGTAAACACTGTTACGGGCTCTTTCCTGCTCCGCTCCCGCCTGCCTACAAATGCTCAATTTTGAAAGTGCGTTTGTGGGCAGTAAAACCGCACGCTACGTCCCTATTATTGGATATAAAGACCTAAGGCTATTAATAACAATACCGAAGCTACAAAATAGCTTAACCCCCTACCCTAGTGGCTAGTTGGAAGAAATATAAGGTATATGCGTTTAATAGCCGAAAGAATTTTTACTTTTTATCTGAAGAACGGACAAGAACAAAACAATATCAGTCAATTTAAAACGGAAATTTGAAAGGAGTTACTCACATGGAAGTACATAACAGATTTATCAATGCAAAAGAACTAAGCGAAATTTTATCCCTTTCCACATCAATGGCGTACAAGATAATCAGTCAACTAAACAAAGAACTTCACGATGCGGGTTATCTCACCGTTGCGGGTAGAGTTCCGAGGGCATATTTTGAGAAACGCTTTTACAGTGGATCAGTTCGGTAGCCCCCTTTTGGTACGCTTTTTAAAAAGCCTTATATGGCTATATATAGTATATCTGTGCAGTTTCTGCACAAGCTGAACTCTAAAATAGGTGCTAGAAATGGCGTAACTTCGTTTTTCCTTGTGCAATTTCTGCACAGTGCAAAAGCGTTACTTGTGCAGTTTCTGCACCACCAGAGCCTTTTACATGTGCAGTTTCTGCACAGCCAAATGAAAATAGGGGGTGTAATTGTGTATGGGGAGAAAATCTAAAACCCCATTTAATCCTTGGGAAACAGCAAAAGAAAATGGTATAGAAGAAAGATATATTCGTAGCGGTAATTCTCAACTTTTACACCCTGTCTTTATCAGACTTTCTAATTCCGCAAAGGTAACTTATATGTATATGCGCCTAGAAAGCGGTGGAAAAATAGAATTTGAATTTCCAGCAAGTAAATATATTATTTTAATGAGCAAGCATACTTTTCTTAACGCAAAAGAAGAACTAATTAAAAATGGCTTTATTGAAGAACGGCAAAACAATAAGAACATAAGAAAGCCCAATATTTATAGGTTTTCAGCCAATTGGAGAAATTTAAAATAGAAAGGAATGCAGACATGGAGAAGCAAACACAAACGGAAGATAAAGCCCTTAAAGCTTCATATCGGTACTACATAACAAAAATTATAAATGAGATTGAGGATGTGCAAATGCTATGCAGTATTTTTTCATACACCAAAACCAAGGCAGATTTTCAATGCAAAATAAAAAAAGCCGTATTCTAAGAACCCCAACCAAAGGAAAAGAATACAGCTAAACGCTTTTTTTATTCTATCATGCATTGATATTAAAATCAAGTTAAATTCAACGGGGAACATTCGGGAACAGCGGGGAACATTGAGGAACATTTGGGACAAAAACGCCATAGAAATAGAAATTCTCTGTCCCACTTCATAGCGTAAACGCCACGAAAAGCACCTTCCCCGCTCCGCCAACGCCTGCTAAGATCTACCCTTAAAGTTTTTAATGACATCAATAAGCTAAAATTTATATTTCCACAAAGGGGTAATGCACTTTGTTAAGCATCAAATCAGAGATCCACAAAATAATAGATTCCCTAGAATGTGAAAAAACCTTATTTATTATTTATGACTTTTTAAAAGGTCTTTTCCGAAAATGAAAGGAGTTTATCACTTTGGAAAAAGCTAAAATTATACTAAAAATGCCATACGGTGAAACAAAAGAATACCAGATACACAAAAACAAACCCGCTTTTCTTTTTTTCAAGTCCATTGATGAATACCGCTTCAATACAGTTATCGAGTGCCTTGAAAAGAAAATTAATGGAGAATGGCAAGAATGGGATTTCTGGGATGAAATATCATATCACCAAACGCTTTCCCGCAATCCCTTATGGTCAGAGCAACGAAAGGCATTATACAATAAAATTCTATTTATCAAGGATGAACGGAAAATACAGCTAATTGCAAGCCTTGCAGATATTTTAATGACTACGCAAGAAATAAACAGCTACAAGGAATTTGCTAAAAATCTGGTAAACTAATACATATAATTCCAACACCAAAAGAGCCCGCTCCATTATGGAACAAGGCTCTTTTTCAAAACTTACTCAGGCTACTTAACAACGGGGCGTGTACTAGGGGATTCTATATGCAAGCGATACAAAAGCTTTTCATCCACTCACATTTTTTTAATTTCAGATGATAATTTCTCCTCAACTTGGTATCAAGAAAAATATAGAAGTTTGATATCTAACAAATCCTCTCTTAATGCTAAAGCTGCATCATAATCTCTACATAGTAATGTGCGTACGATCATAGATACACCTACCCACGATATCCTTAAGATTCCCATCACCAATATAACTAAAATTGAGTATTTGCATAATATTTCCCAACTAAGATTTCCTAAGTCATTGGAATACACTCCAGCGATAAAAGAAACTACAGGAAAAATTATTGCTTTTGAAAAATTAATAGCACCATTAATGAAATTTCTAAAAGGCTCTCTCTTATCAATGCGATCTGACAAACGTTTTATCAACTCGTCAATTTGAACTTCATTACAAAGATCTCTTGTTGCAATAGTGGTTTTTAGATACAGCATAGTTTTCCTAAGTCTATCTTCTTTTTTAATAAGGAATTGTCGATATTGTTTTACTGTTAATCGATCAATCCAATAAACTGCAATCCCTTCAGCAAGCATTATGAAAATTAGTATTATGTTTGAACGAGTTATGTAGTACAGACTAAATATAAGTACGGTTGCTAAAACAAACAGGATTAAACCCAGTACGAAAGACTTATCCTTAAAAAGAGATCTCCAATCAGCCCATGTCCAATCATAGATTTGCGCTCGATATGCTGATATTAATCTATCAACCATTACAACACCCCCACACATTTGACATAAATACCCTATTCAGAATTTAGTTATAAATCTAACTTTCCATTATGGTTCAATGTGTTACCCTCAATCTAGTTCTGCTATGTAAAAATATAGATTGTGATTTCTTAATTAATGAATACTGTTAACCTTTTCATATGTAGTTATGTCAACTTTTTTCACTATCAAGTCCATTATTTCTTGAAATTTAGGATTTTCAAATTTAAACTTAGTATATTTAAATAGTTGAATTCCTAATCTTCTAGCCAATTTATTGATTCTTTGTTCATCCTGTTTTGAATAGTAACCAAAATTCCAAGTTGCATCTGGCCATTTCTTTCGTATCTGTTCAAAATAGGTAAAATCTATGTTTCCTAATGACATACCATATACATTAATTCTTTCTGGCACTTCAGAAAAATGATTATAAAAAAAATATTCTGTTTCCAATTTGCACTGTTTTACATCTTTCTCAAGATTATTCATAAATCTTAATAAACACTCATATTCTAATTGCTTAGTCCTTTCCGACTGATATAAGCTTCGACTATCATATTCATTAATAACCCCTTCTATTTCTAACATTCTTTTTTTATTGACATGTCCAAAAATCAACTGATCTTCTTCATTGCCTGTACACTCACCATGAATATAGTAAATATTTTTAGGTTGAATTCCATAGATATTCTGCAACACATGTGTATAATTGAAAACCAAATATCGATCGCTATTCTTAAAACCAAATTTATAATATTCTTTATTTGTTTTTTTATAATTTTTAATTACTCCATAACTTTCTTTTAAATCGAGCGTTCTGGCAACCCATGCAATAAAATTTTTTCTTATGTCTACTACAATTTTATCATCATCCATCGGAATATCATAATCCTCAATTTCCAAGTTCAAATCATAGTCATACGAATCAATAATTACTGTTTCATCTACTATTCCTAATCGTTCCTCAAATTCTGTCCAAAACTGTTCTTCTACCCCATATTCAAAGTCTTCATAAGGGTAGCCTCTGCTCTCTGAATAATATCTAAAACGAAACCATTTTGACAGAGACATATATAAATCAGGATCATTTTCAATAAGATAGCATCCAAAGTAATAATATGAACTTGGTAGTCCGTGATATAAATCAAAACCATTTCCAATAATATTTAAATTCACAATTTAACTCCTTATTTTAATAACTTCTCATTATGTATAACTTCGTAAACCTTATGCCTAGTTCCCTGTGTAAACACAATGGGTAATATATCAGGCATCCATATGCTCAATCTGCCTCTGGTGCACAATCTCTACAGAAGCCAGACATCATATATTCATGTGGAACTTTACACCCACACATTGGACAAATATCACCATTACTATTAGAAACTGCACATTTATAACATAGCGGGTTTCCGAAATAATCAACGTAAGCACCATCTTGTGTACGTCCTAGCAAAGTACCACATTCACTGCAATACTCTAAATTTGGTTCCTCATGTAAAGTGTTTTCAATTTCTTTGCTGCCAATAATTGTGTCTTCATCCAAGCTAATATATTTATGACGTTTATCTTCGATAACATTAAAATTATTCATAGATAAATCATCTGCATCATTTTTTATATCACACTCTATTGCAACAATTATGGCTACCCTATGATTTTCAATAGCATGGATAAAGTTTTCAATTAAATATGTGTCTTCTTCCTTATCGTAATAAGAGGTATTTTCATCACGATAGGTGATATCTATTGAAATTTCAACATCAGCAACAATATTTGCAATGAATTTTCCGTTTGCTTCTTCAATATAGGATAGTTCGCAGCAGAGTTCATCTATATTCCCACTATCAATATTCCATTCTCCATAATAGCCTCTGTCAATATCAAAATCTGACAAATAATCTTTGATAATTTCATCAAAATCACCATCATCAATTTTATTGGATATAAACTCTGATATGTATGCGAGTTCTTCTTTAGTTTTATTATAATGTTTCAAAAAACCACTTAAAAATTCAAAGGTTATATAATTGTCGCTCCCTTCAAAAGCTTTTCTAAAACCTCCATCATTTGAGACTATGCAAACCCGACTTTGTGAATTTTCTTGAAATTGTTTAATAGCATTTATCATTATTGCATCTTTAAACTCATTTGGCTTTTTGCTTTCAAAGGGCAGATTTTGATTAAAATAATCAGCAAGCAGTTTCTCTGCATCCAACGGATTAAGAGAAATTTGTTCTACACCATCTAGACCAACAAATTCATCTAATTTATCTATTACAGAAGAAATAGCCTGATTTTCATCAAGAGTTTTTAGGTTATATATCGGATCTTCATTTAATACGGGCATGTCGTTTCTCAACGTACGATTATATTTTGTTACAGCAGCACTAATATCACCCTGTATATGATCCTTAACTTCACCTATTGTTGCGCTGGTATAAATCACAGATATTTCACCAGTGTTCACAAGTTTTTTTAACGTTCCAAAATTGCCACTATCAAAAATATACTTTGCACCAATATATGTATTTGTATCTAAATAAACTATCACTATCCAATCTCCTCCATACCAAGCATTAGTAATCTGGGTTTTTCTGTATTAATTATTATTAATCTAACATTTTTTCTTCCTTCAGTAACAATTATACACCTTTATACAATATATTCCAGCATTTTGCAATTTTTTTATATTGTATTTTATATGTCCCATTAAACTAACTCTTATAATATTGGAAAGTCAACCTAACACCAAAGAGCCCTTTCCGATTATCCAATGAACAAGTCTCTTTTCCAAATCTATAAAAACATACTCAATCTACTTAACAACAGGGTTTAATGCCCCAAGTTGTACACTTGAATATTTATATACATACTTAATTCCCTAAGCAAGGGCTACAATTGCCCCTAGTCGTTCTAATGAGCACATTTCATTTTTAAGGGCTGAGGTGCTAAATGCAATGCACTTAGCTATGACGTCCGAAACGAAGCCCTCATCCACAATTTTAATATACGTTATGCGATTTAAAAAATCAATATCAAATGTCTATCGAAGTGCAAAAATAGGGTGTACCCTAAGTTTACGTCTTTCCCCCACCCTTTTTCGGTAAAATTAAAGTTTATTTTCTAATTATTTTACATTTTGTAAATAAAGTTATTGACGTATAATTTACATATTACTATAATTATAAATAGAAAAGGGGTGTTCTTATGAATCTTGCTTATGTTAGAGTTTCGACTATTGAACAAAATGAGGGTAGACAGTTAGAGTCACTTAAAAGGTACAATATTGATAAATGGTATACCGAAAAAATAAGTGCAAAGGATACCAAAAGACCACAACTGCAAGAAATGTTAGATTTCGCCAGAGTGGGAGACACAATTTATATACATGACTTCTCCAGAATTGCCAGAAGCACGAAAGACCTGCTTGCCATCTTTGAGCAACTTACAGACAAAGGCGTACATCTTGTTAGCACTAAGGAAAACATCGATACAACCACTCCAACAGGAAAACTCATGTTAACCATGATAGGCGCAATAAATGAATTTGAGCGCACCAACCTTCTAGAAAGGCAAAGAGAAGGTATAGCCCTTGCCGTAAAGGATGGCAGATACAAAGGGCGTAAGGAAATCAAAGTTGAAAATTTTCAAGATCATTACGAAAGATATAAAAGACGAGAAGTAAACAAAGTACAACTTGCAAAAGAACTAGGCATAACACGCCCAACCTTGGATAAATTCATAAAACAAATGGAAGCTGAGACACAATCTTAAAAGTATAAATATTCGATCGGCACTTATAATGAAAAAGTGCCGATTTGCTATGTATATCAATGCATATGGACTATCAATTCAGTCAATGAAATTTTGTTCACTGTTTACTCAAAACCTCTAAACCCTATAATATCAGTATTTACAGCGACCTTTTCTACTTTTCTTCATATAAAAACCATAGTGTCATTTCACCACAAATCGGCACTTTTGTGTTTTTTCGGTGTTGCATAAAATCAGACCCAATATAATACATTATTCACATAAAACACTTAGAACCCGCTCCCCACAAGGCTTACAGCCATTGTTCAAGTAAAACTCTTATTTAACATATTACAGGATTGTGTTAAGTAAGGTTTTTTGTGACATATATTATAGGCAAATTTAAAACACAAATCTTATTTAACAAACTCTTTTTATGTTAAATAGATTTTTCCAAATGTTTAAAATCCTATAGTATTAGAGTGTTTTATGCAATAAAGCATATTAAAAATACAAAATAATTGATTTTAAAACTCATAATTATTTACCTACACTTAAATCTTTTTAGAATTTTTCGTTGCCTAACATTCAGAATAGTTTAGATCTGATTGCCATCACTGCATTTAGAATTAATACAAAAAAGGACTCCATAGAAGTCCCTTTCATCCACACATACTTATTTATCTCCGTAATGATACCTACAGGCCAATATATAAACATTCTTATCATCAATTTTATAAATCAGCCTATCCTTATCACTGACTCTTCTACTCCAATACCTTGATAAATTACCTGTCAATGGTTCAGGCTTACCTATGCCAATATTTCCATTTCGTTCAATGTCCTGCAAAAGAAGATTTATTTTCTTTAATGTTTTTCTATCCTCCGTTTGCCAATACTCATAGTCCTTCCACCCGTTTTCAGTAAATACCTTATTCATCCTCATTTACCTCGATCAGCTCATGAGTTTTAGTATTACCATTTTCAAGTTGAGCTTTTGACTCCATTAACCAATCATAGTTATGCTTATTATCTGTAACATAAATGTTTTCAATTAAATTATTATAAGCTTCTTCAGAAATCATGACCACATTCTTATTATCTTTTCTAGTGACAATCATAGTTTCATAATCATCTGTCACCTTATCCATATATGCTTTCATGTTTTCCCTTAAGTTAGTATAGTTGACAGCCAACATAATATACACCTCCACTTAGTACAATATTCTGTACGTTTATAGTGAGATTATACAGTACAATATTCTGTACGTCAATAGTGTGTTCAAATTATTTGAATATTTCTACTTTTATCTTTATTTGTCAATTATAAATACACTTGTTTAATCTTTACGAAACATCTCAGGTTTCATTCATTTCTTCATGTTTTAAAAGCTTAATTAGATGTTGACCAAATAGACTGAAACAGTTTATTATCATAGAAGTTAATTAACCTTTTAGGTATGTTCGTTCCTATAAACAATACTGTAGATCCTTAAAGTCAACCTCATGATTTCACAAGGTATTGCTAGTTTCTATTTTCTTAATTAAAAGGAGGTCATTTGGTGAACAAAGTATTTTTAAATGTTAATTTTCTTGTTGATGGCATCTTGAGACTATTACCAACTGTTATGTTTTATGAGCAATCTGATGATGAAGAAATACAAGATATTTATTTTGAGCTTAATACAGGAGAATGCTTTATTAAATCCAAGGTTTGCGCTGATTTTGAATATGCAATAAAATACTTACAAAAATCTCTTCCATCAAATATTGATTTAGCATGTTGCCAATCTTGTAGACACGGTAACTTTTGTCCATACGGTGATAATGATAATGAAATATTTTGTTTTAAGGACATTGAGATTAAAAATGTACATGAAGTGTGCCTTTATTTTTCAGATAATTCGACAATCATTATAGAAAGAACACGAAACTTACTTGATTTCTGCACTGACTATAAGCCTATTTCACATAACAATTTCTATACTTATAATGATTGGAAATTAGAATTATAAGCCATAAACCATGCGGAAATTTTCTTATATTAGTAATTGTATCCTAGCGTACTAAAAACGTACTATAAACCCTAAAACCCCTATTTTGACCTATAATTTATACCGTTTCATATACGTTTTTAAGCCATATAGAAGGAAAATAATCGAATTTAAACTGAGTGGGAATAAGCATCAAACGGCTTCAAAGTAGCTTAAACACTAGGTTGTGGCATTTTGTAACAGGCTGTGATACTGCTATGATACTAAAAATTATTTTGACCAATAATTTAAGGTGTCCCTACAATTAAGATAACAAGAGGAAAACCCTCTCGTTTAGCTAAGTTTTATGACTTAGTGGAACGGGAGGGTTTTTGTATTAAACAAAGATTCAGTAAGTTGGATGGACACTTATAATATGCAGTCGATAGTTATCTGTACCCAAATATCATTGATATTACGCCCTTGCAACATGGTATTTGCTAGCAAATCATACGCAGAGGCAAAATGTTGTTCGTACTTGGTTTCTTCGTGATAAATATACCAGTCGTTTTCATTGTGTCGGCTTTCAAAATAATGCTGTTCACAATAGCTGAATTCTATTTCACGCCCCATATGAACCGCATCCATAAATTCTTGTTTCGTATCCATTCAAACCCCTCACTTAATATAAATACTCTCAATCAACCGACAGCATCAAAGAAGATTCTCATTCTTGCACATTTCCTCTTTGGTTAAATCAAGAAGAAATTTATCGGTTAAAAGCTGTGTCTTTGCAGTTTCATTATTAAGACCTCCAAGCGACTGCTTTAACTGCTCTGCCATTGCTTCCTCAGTGGCAATACGCTCTAGGCAATGATTGATTTTATCGTTTTTAAAGTGGATATAGATTGTAGTTGGATCAATGCTATCCTCAGATGTTACGTCATAGGCAAAATCCATGCCTAACTTCTCTTTTAGAAGATAAAACAGTGCCATGGCATCACCAACAGTTTCTACTTTTACGGCATCAAGTTCTATCTCTAAAAGCTGATTACCGCCAATTTCAAGAACAGAAGCAATTTTTTTCAGTTGCTCAGGTTTAGGAAACCTATGCCCTGCTTCATATTTGCGTACAGAAATCTCACTAACTCCTGAAAGCTCAGATAGTTGCTTTTGGGTCAGCTTGTTGGCTTTACGATAAAGTTGTATTTTCTCACTTATATTCATGATACACACCACCCTTATAGATACTATTGTATGAGAAACAATAAAGTAAGTAAATAAAATATCTGGCGGATACAAAAGTATTTTATGAGATGAAAGGATGATTTGATATGACAAAAACAGCACTTATTAACGCAAAGGAAGTAGCAGAAATTTTAGGCACTTCCAAATCCCACGCTTACAAGCTGGTACAACAGCTCAATGTCTATACGGAGAACTCCGTCTATGATCTAACCGGTACGTAAGGCACCTGTTGACTAGAAGAAATTTTTCACGCCTTAGCAGTGATATCTGAGGTAATTGTTAGATTGATATAGCGATGAAGCATAGAAGAAACCTCACCACGAGTCGCATTTGATTTTGGATTGAACTTGTTATTGGTTCCGCCCGTCATAATGCCGGCTTGCTGCATCGCTGTAACCGCGGTTTTATAGTAATTGCCTATACTGGAAGCATCTGCATATGCAGTTGCCTTGCCCTCAGCGGGTAAAGTGTAGCCTGTAGCCTTGGTAAAGTTTGCGATAATCACAGCAATTTCTTCGCGAGTGATTGCCCTGTAAGGGGCAAATTGATTCTCCCCTATGCCATGAATGATTCCTTTCTCATAAGCCCATTCAATATAAGGCTGGGAAGCGCTTCCTACTTTAACATCTGTGAAACTGCTAGTGGTATAACTACTTACATCTTCACCTGTAAGTCTGCCAAGGGCAGTCACCAGTGTTTCACGGGTCATAAATGTGTCTGGTGCAAAGGTTGTTTCCGTAGCTCCGTCAATTATACCCTTGTCTACTACATATTCAATGCTTTCCTTTGCCCAATGGTTGCTAATGTCAGTAAGCTTTTCCTTTGGTGCGGTATAGCCTACACCATACATAGAAAAATGAGGTGTAGTAAATAGGATACTTCCGCTGTTTGTATCATAGGTTGAACCTTCTACACGAGTTGCATTCCCATTTTCATCTATATAAACGGCGTACAAACCATTGATAACTTCACCATTCGCTGGTGTGTAAGGGATTGCTACAGTAGCACCACCTTGGCCAAAGCTAGACACTGTACTGTTATTTCCGTAGCTAACAGTGATGTTATATACAGGTCTTGTTCCAATGATTGCCCTTGCCGTTTCAGAAATTTCTGACTGGGGAGTAATGGTAATATTTATGTTGCCGTTTGCTTGTTTTTGGATCTCCGTCAGTGCTTTTTTGTCAAAGCTGACAGCAACAGGAGAGCCGTTTATTTCAAGGTTTGATACACCTGAACTCACAAGACCATTCAGAGAACTGCGTGTGAGGGTTGCTGTCAGTGCAGTTGCACCCTTTGGCATGGTGACATCTAACCCTACAGAGATACCGTTTGCGCTTTTGCCTTGCTTCTTCAATTCATTTTGTGCTTTAGAAATTGCGTCGGTTACCGCTTTATCTGAAATAGGTGCACTGGCTATGCCATTTGTTCCGACTGTTGCCGTTACTGAAGCCACTGCGGTAACTGGATGATTTGGCTGATTATCTTTTATCGTTGCTGTGTTTGCAGGACTGCTTCCACCTGATGAAGAGCCACCACTTGTATAGCTTGAAACTGTAACCGTACAGCCTGCTGTATAGCCACCGTCAGTTGTGGTAACGGTAATTTTCGCAGTTCCATTGCCAACTGCTGTTACCAATCCACTTTCATTCACTGTGGCAACAGATGTATTACTGCTCTGCCATGTAACGGATTTATCTGTAGCATCAGCAGGGGTAATTGTTGCAGTAAGATTTGCGGTTTTGGTGCTTGTGTTGCTGTAAAGAGAAAGAGCTGTTTTATTCAGCGTTATTCCAGTCACTGATGTTACACCACCCGGAATATCCTCATAGGTTGCAGTAACCACCACTGCGTTTGCTGGCATGGTAAAGGTGGTGCTGGATGCCTTTTTATTTGCAAGGGCTGCGCCGCCGCTGACCACCGTCCACTCCTTGAACCGTTTGCTACTTGGTGCGGTGCCAGCGGTTATAGTAACATTTGCACCTGCCGCCGCTGTGGATAGACTTGCCGTACCATTATTTACGGTTACAGCGTAGGTAGATGCTCCCCCCGCTGGTTTGACAGTGACAGTAACTGTTCGAGTAACTGTTCGAGTATATACTCCCATACAGTCAGGTGCGGCAACTATGCAATAGTATTCATAGGTTCCCGCTGTCAAATCCATCGGTAGCGTATAGGCGGCATCAACCGCACCGGAGATACTACTCTCATCTCCACCTACCCATTGGTAGCTTATTGTCTTTCCGCTGCTAGCACTGGCTGTTACGGAAAGGCTTCCCGTGATGGAACCCTCGGTCACCGTCACATCCTGCGGCTGTTCTTCAATGGTTATCCTTTGCTTTTCAAATGCATTTTTTGTGCTATTCCAATGGTAGTAGCCTGCCGTCAAAGCGTCCGCCGACGGAGCTGCGTCCTCCTCGCCTATGGTAATCTTACCGTTAGACGAAAGCGTATAACCTCCGTCTATGAACTTACCGCTTACGCCTTCGACAGACGTTAAATTGCTAAGACTGATGACCGCGCCATCGGTTGCATTCAACATGTCAGAGCTGTATTTGAGTAGTCCGTCATTTGCTATCCATATGCCAGTCTGATTATCATCCTGTACTTTGCCAAACGCCAGTGAGCCGCCGTTGATGTGCAATGTTCCGCCATCAACCACTATAGCAATACTTCTAAAGTTAGTTATTAGAATGGCTCCGCCCGTATTGATGTTTAGAGTGTACCCAGTATCAAGTATAATTAAGTTGTCACCGGTGGTGGAATTAAGATTTACTGTTGCACCAGAATCTATATTGGTGGTTTTGACCCAGATACCACCACCTCCAGTAATATTAACGATAATGTTTTTCAGATTCAGTGTACCGTTGGTGCTAAATAGTGCATTTCCATTACGATTGCAGACAAAGGTTCCGCCTCCGTTTATGATCAGCGTATGGCTGCCAATGCGGATATAGCCCAGTGTACCTGAAGCGGTGACCGTTTTGCCGCTTGGGATTACCAGTGTGTGATCTGCACCCTGCTTGATTTGTTCCGTGAACGTAATGTCTGCCGTTACGTTAATGGTCTGAGAAGTGGTTGCCTCAAGAGCTGTTTTCAGTTCGGCGGCGGTGGACACAGAAACGCCAGCCGGAATATCCTCATAGGTCGCCGTAACCTCTACTGCGTTTGCAGGCATGGTAAAGGTTGTGGTTGCTGCCTTTGGATTTGCAAGGGTTACCTCACCGCTTACTACTGTCCACTCTTTAAACTGCTTACCAATTGGTACGGATGCTGTGATGGTCACAATTGTGACTTCCTCCTCCTTGAACTGACTTGCCGTACCGCCGTTGACGGTGACTTCATAATTCTGCGGGGCAAAGTTAAAGTCTTTCGTCAGGCTCGTGTTAAGCCCCGTGACCGCAGATTCGTTTGGCAT
>NZ_DALYUL010000022.1:0-43356 GCF_031981185.1 Anaerotignum sp.
AAACGCTGTTGGAGTCGGAGCTTTTTGGCTATGCAGAAGGAGCATTTACCGGGGCAATGAAGGGCGGGAAAAAAGGAAAAATTGAACAAGCAGATGGAGGTACGCTGCTTTTGGATGAAATTAATTCTATGCCTTTTCAATTGCAGGCAAAGCTCTTGCGGGTGGTTCAAGAAAAGGAAATCCAGGTGATTGGCGGCAAGAACAAAGAAATTGATGTTCGATTTGTTTTTACCACAAATCAGGATTTAGGGGAAATGGTGAAGGAGGGGAAATTTCGCGATGACCTCTATTATCGAATCAATGTAGTTGAACTAAGGATACCGCCTTTGCGACAAAGAAAAGGAGATATCTCGCTTTTGGTGAATCATTTTATAGAAAAACTGAATGAGGAGCTGGGCTCCCATATTTTGGGTGTCGACCAAAAAGCGTTGCATCTTTTGGAAAGCTATCAATGGCCTGGGAATATCCGAGAGTTGGAAAATATGATTGAAAGAGCATTTAATTATGCAAATTCCGGGGAGTTATCGGTAGAGGATTTTGAGCGTTTGCGCTTGAAAATGAATATATCTGAAATGAAGCAGGAAGATACTTTTACCCTTCGCGCCGCAAGGGAAGAGGCAGAAAAGTTAGCAATCTTACGTGCTTTGAAGCAAACAAAAGGAAATAAGAAAAAGGCGGCAGAACTGCTAGATATAGACAGAAGCATTCTTTATGACAAAATGCGAAGGTATACAATAAAATAAGGAATTTTATGTTGAAGTCAAAGAAAGGAGCGTTTTGTATTGTATAGTGTTCGTTCATTAAAATTTGAATTAATTATGAACAAAATGTAGTGTATTTGCTACACATTTTTATGTGTTATAAAAAAGTACATAAAAATCATTCCTTGTTTCTATGTTAAAACAATATAAATAGTACAAATTTATAATACAAGTAAAACAAGTTCAAGTATAAGTGTAGTAAAAACTCAACATGTGTTGAGTTTTTACTACACTTATTTTGTTAAATACTGAAATAAACTTGCAAACATGAAAAAGCTATTTTTTATTTTTTAGAACACATTTCCCCTGTCTGAAAGGGTTTTGTCACATGGATATGCCATAAAAAACCACATTATAAAACTTGGCATGATATTTGCTTCTATAATTATACATCATTAGAAATTCATTTACAAACTAACAGGAGGTCTAAATATGGCTTATTCAAAGGAATTCTTAACAGATTTGTACAAAAACTTACTGTACACGAGATTATCTGAAGAAAAATTGGTGGCAATATATAAAGAGGGTAGAGTGCCCGGTCACATCCATAGTGGTGTTGGGCAGGAAGCAACTCACGTTGGATCACTTTTTACAAGAAAAGAAGGAGATTATTTTAAGTTTGCCCATCGAGTGGTTAGCATTTCTCATGTTTTGGGTGTGTCTTTTAACAATATATATGCAGAAATTTTAGGCAGACAGGATGGAAATTCCCGTGGCGGCGGCGGCGTAAACCACATTGCTGATTTCAGCAAAGGCGTTTTGGGTATGAGTGGCACTTTGGGCTGCGACATGGCTTTTGCTGTTGGTGCTGCTTACAAACTCAAGATGGAAGGCAAGGATAATATTGTTTACTGCTATTATGGCGATGGTACATCAAACCGTGGACCTGTTCATGAAGCGATGAACTGGGCATCGGCATGGAAATTACCTGTTCTTTTTATTCTGGATAATAATCAGTGGGCAATTTCAACTTGTATTTATGAATCCACTGCTGTAGAAAATCCCGGTGCTGACCGTGCACCTGCGTATGGAATTCCTGCGAAGGTAGTGGATGGTTCTGATGTTCTAGCGGTATACGAGGCGGCGAAAGAGTTGTCCGAGTATGTGCGTGCCGGCAATGGCCCTGCTCTTTTGGAATCAAAGACCTATCGTTGGAGAGGTCACTTTGAGGGAGATCAATGCAAATATCGTGACCCTGCTATTACAGAAAAGTGGCAGAAAAAGAGAAACTGCGTGAAAAAAATGGAAAACTATATGCTGGAAAACAATGTTATTACAGAGGATGAAATCAAATCCATGTATGGCGGCATTGATGCTGAACTGGACGCTGCGGTGCATTTTGCGGAGGCATCTCCTAAAGCAACAGCAGAGGACCTTTTCAAAAATATTTTAGCATAATTTGATGGATAAAATCTAAGGAGGTTTCACATATGCATGTAACTTATGGACAGGCAATCTCGGATGCCTTAAGAGAAGAAATGGAAAAGGACGAAAACGTTATTGTGTTTGGCGAGGATGTTGCTCAACACGGTGGTATTTTCGGTATTACCAGAGGATTATACGAAATTTTCGGCGAAGATAGAGTGAAAAATACACCGATTTCTGAAACATCTATTATAGGTGTTGGTGCCGGTGCAGCTTTGGTTGGTTTAAGACCTTGTATCGAATTGATGTACTCTGACTTTTTGTTGGTAGCATTCAGTGAGATTTATCACTGCGTTGCGAAGTGGAGATTTATGCATGGTGATCAGTATAAAATTCCCATGGTTATCCGTGCAGCAGCTGGTTCTGCCTTTGGCGCAGGTGCGGAGCATTCCAACTGTGTGGAAAGCTTATTTATGCATACTCCCGGTTTAATCATTATCAGTCCTTCTACAGCGACAGATGCAAAGGGTCTTCTGAAGAGTGCAATCCGCTCGGACAATCCTGTTTTATTCTTTGAGCATAAGCAGTTATATCAGGTGAAGGAAGATATCCCTGATGAAGAATATACAATCCCCATTGGTGTTGCGGATATTAAACGAGAAGGTAGTGACGTTACCATTGTTGCCATTGGTTTAATGGTGAAAAAAGCGTTAGAAGCTGCGGAAAAATTAGCGGCAGAAGGCATTCATGCAGAGGTTTTAGATCCAAGAACCATTGTGCCCTTGGATAAGGAAACGATTCGCAAATCCATAGAGAAGACGCACCGAGCAATTGTTGTGGAAGAAGGCAACAAAACAGGCGGTATTGGTGCGGAAATTGCAGCAATGATGCAAGAAGAGATGTATGATGAATTAGATGGCCCTGTTTTGAGAGTTGCGGCGTTAGATGTTCCTTTGCCTTATGATGTAGCGCTGGAGCTGGTTTGTATTCCAAATGCAGACAAGATTGTAGAAACAGTAAAGAGACTATTTTGATTTTAAGTGGCGCTGTTTCATTGGGATGCAGAAAAATCCAAAGAATAGGAGGGAACTGTAACCCCAAGGGGGTTATGGGTAAAAATATATGAGCGTTGAATTAGTAATGCCCAAGGCTGGGTTAACAATGATTGAAGGCACAATTTCCGCTTGGAAAGTGGAAGAGGGTGCAGCAGTAAAAAAAGGCGATGTGGTAATGGAATTTGAAAATGAGAAAACCACAATGGAATGCGAAGCAAACGAAGATGGCATTTTGCATATTGTTGCAAATGCAGGGGATGTAGTAAAGGTTGGCGTGGCAGTTGCATTGATTGCCGCAAGCAAAGATGAATATGAAAGCATGAAAAATGGTGGTGCTTCTCCTCAAACAGTTGTTTCGTCGGCACCTGGGTCTGTAGAAGTGAATGCGGCAGAGGTGGTAATGCCTAAGGCTGGCTTAACCATGATTGAAGGTGTTGTTGGAGAATGGAAGATTGCTGAAGGCGAAACGGTTAAAAAAGGACAGGCAATTTTCGATTTTGAAAATGAGAAAACCACAATGGAATGCGAGGCGACCGCAGATGGCATTTTGCATAGAGTAGCAAAAACAGGGGAAACCGTAAAGGTTGGTCATACTGTAGCATTTATTGCTCCTACAAAAGAAGCCTATGATGCTTTGCGCAATGGTTCTGCTCCTGCCAGTCAGGCTATGTGTGCCAATGAATGTGAGGTTTGCCATAAATCCGTTGCGTTATCAATGGCCACTACTGCACCTCAAGGAGGAACTGCTGTGGCGAAGGACGGCCATATTAGAGCAACAGGCTTGGCAAGAAATATTGCTAAGAGTACAGGTTTGAATTTGGCTTTGCTTGGCGGCACAGGCCCCAATGGAAGAATTATTGCAAAAGACGTATACGCATATTTGGAAGCAGCTAAGGCTGCACCTGTTTCTGCACCTGAAGTTAAGGCATTACAGCCAATAGGTGAGGTTGTAAAAACAATTCTAAGCGGACGCAGAAAATCCATTGCAAAAAATATGAGAAAGTGCTTTGAAACCATGGCACCTTTGACTGTATTTGCAGAAATTGACGTAACAGATCTATTGGCAATGCGCCAAAAATATGTGGATAAGGCAGACGTTTTGGGCTGCAAAATTTCTGTAAACGATATGTTGATGCTGGCAACAGTTAAAATGCTGAAAAAACATCCTATGCTGAACTCCACTTTCGATGGTGAAACAATAAGTTCCTATCCTTATGTAAATTTGGGTATGGCCGTAGGCCTTGCCGAAGGTCTGGTAGTTCCCGTACTAAAGAATGCAGATCAGTATTCCTTGCTTGAAATGAGTAAGGCTCTGCGTGATCTTGCTTTAAGAGCAAAAGATGACACACTGGTGGGAGGAGAACAATCGGGGGCAACTTTTACGGTTACCAACGTTGGTATGTTCCATATTGACTTTGGCACTCCTGTTATTTCTCCTCCTCAGGTGGGAATTTTAGGCTTCGGAACTGCTAAGAAGAAATTTGTTGAGTATAAAGGTGAATTCTGCCCTAGAACAATGATGCATATGATGCTGACCTTTGACCACAGAGTTTTTGATGGCAGAGAAGCAGGGGAAGTTTTGGGAGACATGAAAGAGCTTTTGGAAAACCCTGAATTAATCTTTGTATAAAATAAAGGAGGAAACGGTGTGACTCTGTTTGAAAAATGGAGTCACCCGATTATTCATTATGGCGAAAAATATAAGTTTAATCGTAATTGGTGGCGGCCCTGGTGGTTATGTAGCGGCAATTCGCGGTGCGCAATTGGGTGCTGACGTTACGTTGATAGAGAAAAACAGATTGGGCGGAACCTGCTTAAATGTTGGGTGCATCCCTACGAAGGCGTTGTTGCATGCGGCAGAAATCATGGAGGAAATGAACCATGCCGCTGAATATGGCATTAAAGTAAAATCAGAAGGCTATGACTGGAAGCAGGTTTTAGCGAAAAAAGGTGCTGTTGTCAATCAACTGGTTGGCGGGGTAACAGGTTTATTGAAAGCGAACAAAGTGAAGGTAATGGAAGGTGAGGCATCCTTTACAGGTGCAAAAACCCTTTCTGTAAAAAAGAAAGATGGAAAGACAGAAACCATAACCGGAGATAAAATTATTATTGCTGCAGGCTCAGTACCGGCCATTCCTCCTATTCCTGGTGTAGAGGGAAATCCTGCGTGCATTGATTCCACGGCGGCCCTTTCCTTAGAGAATCCTCCCGAAAGTCTTTTAGTAATCGGTGGTGGGGTAATTGGCATGGAATTGGCAACGGCTTACAACGCTTTTGGCACAAAAGTGACAATTGTTGAGGCATTGCCTAAGCTTTTGCCAATGATGGACGGTGAACTGACTGCTATGCTGCGTGGATTGATGGAGAAGAAAGGCATTGAAATTTTGACAGAAGCAAAGGTTCTTTCTGTTGGAAAATCCGGTGATAAAGCGGAGGTTCAAGTTGACTTAAAAGGTACGAAAAAGGCCTTTTTGGCAGAAAAGGTTTTAGTTGCCGTTGGTAGAAGGACGGATACTGGGGCTTTACAATTGGACAAAGCAGGGATACGCCACGATAGAGGTAAAATTCAGGTGAATGAACTTATGGAAACCAGCGTGAAGGATGTATATGCCATTGGCGATTGTCTTGGGCAGATTATGCTTGCTCACATTGCTTCTGCCCAAGGGGAGTTGGCGGCGGAAAATGCTTTGGGCCATAAGGCGGGATTTGATAGTAAAACCAATCCTTCTTGTGTTTACACTGTGCCTGAATTTGCAGGCGTTGGCCTCACAGAAGAAAGCGCAAAGGAGAAGGGCATCGACTACGGCGTTGGAAATTTCCCTTTGTTTGCCAATGGTAAGGCTTTGATTGCAAACGGCGGCGTAGGTGCAATAAAAATACTGTATGGCAAGAAATTCAACGAAATTTTGGGTGTTCATATCCTTGGTCCAAGAGCAACAGATATGATTGGTGAAGGAGCTTTGGCCATAGGATTGGAGGCAACATTAGAAGAGGTTATCAATACTATTCATGCCCATCCTACGGTAACGGAGGCAGTGCGTGAAGCTGCTTTGGCGGCAGAAAAAAGAGCAATTCATATTCCTAATAAATGAAATCGTTATTGTGTAAGGTAGTAAGCAAAATTTTAAAGCTACTGCTCTTTTATAATGGAGACAGTGACATTGAGGTTTTATAACGACAGCGTGATTTTGAGGTAAAGGTCCATCTTTAATCTAGGTTTTAAGAGGAAGATATTTTACATTAGGATAAGTTTATCCTAAATTAATAAGTCTGACTCGCCGCTTTTATTCAAACAAATGATAAATGGGAACCGTTAAGAGTTTAAGAAAAATTGTTGTAATAACTCCAAAATAACAGAAGCGGCAAACGAAAAAGAGACTGCCTTTTGCAGTCTCTTTTTTCTGTTTGTGTAATAATTACAAAAATGGTGGTCGAAATGTAATTTGATTCTTACGTTTTTAATAATTTTGCATATTTTATTAGGGTTTATAAAACAAAATTTGTAAAATAATTTAATAAATCTTAGTGTTTAGTTTGGAAAAATATAATTATCAATATAAATTTACTTTATAAAATTAATTATTCATACGAAATGCTTATTACGTTTTTTTTGTTTAAATATAAGTTATAAATAACCATGCTTTATTAATAAAAATAATGTCTCTTTATTGGGAAATACCCACAAAATGGCAAAAAATGTCGATTTTGTCCTCAATTGAATTGAATAATGAATGCAATTGTGATAGTTTAGGAGTATACCTTTTTAGTGTTTTGGTACACATACAAGTTCATAGGACATTACAAAACTATTTGGTTTGCTTTAATAAGTTTATAACTTAATAATTCTATGCTTTAAAAAGAAGGGTTTGCAATAATCTTCAATTTACTTAGAAAGAACGAGAGCAATTAAACAATATTTTGAGCAAATGCTCAGAATTTTACAGCTTTGCTGTTGCTGTTTACACGAAAATTGTATCTATATAGGAGCATTTTAGATGAAGGAGGGGGAGTAAACATTTTTAGAATAAGTTAAGTTTAATATTTTCATTTTAGAACAGCAAAAATTTCTCCTATTTTTCGTTAAACAGTTTGTATTTGTGTAGGGCTATGGACCTCTAGAGACCTACACAAATAAAGATACTTCCGATAAAATAATTTTATGGTATCCCACGAGACGAATCCAAATACTTCATATTATTTGGTACCGTTGGTAAGGCAGGAAATCAGAAAAGACAGAAAAACAGAGAAAGAGGTAATGATATGAAATTTTTTACAAAAAGTATTGCAAGAAAAATGATTATTACAACACTTATTCCTTCACTGATTTTATTTTTGATTCTTATTTTTGCTGTTTCTTCGAGGTTGAAAAGTAGTATTAGAGAACAGACAGATCAGGTTGTAAAGGAAAGCTCCATTGGCGCTTCATGGCAGGTTAGTCAATATTTATCAACATATCAATCCATAACCAAAACAGCATCCAACAGTACAATGTTTAAAAATTTTATGCTGGAGGCGAAAGATGGAACGAAGATGTCTGATTTACCAGATTACCCAGCGGTACTAAATGAATTAAAGAAAATCGCCGGAGTTGATTCAATGAATATTCTCTCGGTTTGGTTGGGAGATATTGATACCAGCCAGTGTATCGGCTCGGATAATTATGTGTCTGATGAAAAATGGGTGATCACACAGCGTCCGTGGTTCATTAAAATGCTGCAAAAGAAAGGGCTATCATTATCGGATCCTTATGTAGATTCAAGCACAGGTGAATTGGTGGTATCTGTTACAATTCCCGTTTATGATAATGGTGAAATGATTGGTGCTGTTGGTATAGATATTTTGCTTTCTCAGCTAAAGTCAATATTAAGCAGCCTGCGATTGGGCGATCATGGATACTATTGTTTCCTTACAGAAAATAATATAATTTTATACCATCCCAATCCTGAGCTTGTAATGAAAAACGTGGATGAGCTTGACACTGATGATACTCAGAAAAATTTTATGAAAACGGTTTCCACCGATGTTACGGAATATCAGTATGATGGTGAAGAGCTTATTGGCTTTAATTCTTCAGTAGGAAATACCGGTTGGAAGGTGGTTTCGGCTATTTCTAAAGAAGAGGTAGATAGGCCTTATGTTCAGATGAAGGCGCTAATGTATTCCATTTTAAGTATTGTTTTATTGATACTTTGTGCAGTAATTTATATCTCCTCAAAACGGATTGTATTGCCTTTACGTAAATTGGCGGTAGCCTCAAATAAAATAGCAGCTGGTGATCTTGACATCGAACTGGATGTAAAGAGCAATGATGAAACGGCAATATTAACAGAGTCTTTTAATAAAACTGTGGTACGTCTAAAAGGTTATATGGCTTACATAAATGAAATTGCCGATTTACTAAATCAAATAGGAACCGGAAATTTCAAGCTTGAATTTAAGCAAGACTATGACGGCGAGTTTGCTGCAATTAAGCAAGCTTTAATCTCTACCACGGAAATGATGAGCGAGACATTATCTCAAATCAATTTGGCGGCACAGCAGGTAGCTTCAGGCTCAGATCAAGTTTCCAGCGGAGCCCAGGCTCTTTCTCAAGGAGCCACAGAGCAAGCAAGCTCTATTGAAGAGCTTTCAGCAACCATTAATGATATTTCTACACAGATTGTGAAAACAGCTGATAACGCCACAAAAGCAAAGGATATTGCACAGAAATCTTCCAATGCGACTTTACGCGGGCAGGAACAAATGAAGCAAATGGTGGAAGCCATGGATGAAATCAGTCGTGCTTCTAATGAAATTGGCAAAATTATTAAAAACATTGACGATATTGCATTCCAAACAAATATACTGGCACTGAATGCTGCGGTAGAGGCAGCCAGAGCAGGCAATGCAGGGAGAGGATTTGCAGTCGTTGCCGATGAAGTAAGAAATCTTGCAAGCAAGTCTGCGGAAAGTGCGAAAAACACTTCTGCGTTGATTGAAAATGCGTTGCGTGCAATTGAAAAAGGGACAAAAATTGTTGATGTAACTGCAAATTCACTACAAGAAATTGTGCAAGGTGCTGAGCAATCTTCTGAAATTATTCAGTATATTTCTGACGCAAGCAACGAGCAAGCAAATTCCATTAATCAGGTTAATCTTGGTGTTGAGCAAATTTCCGCAGTTGTACAAACTAATAGTGCAACGGCAGAGGAAGAGGCGGCTGCGAGCGAAGAATTGTCCGCCCAGGCTCAGTTGTTAAATGAACTGTTATCCAAATTCTTGCTAGAATCAACAGAAACTAGATCGGATCACTTTTCTGATGTGATGAACATAGAGAATGATGAAGACTTAGAATTTGCAGATGAGGATACACCATATGAAGAAGGCATGGCGGACGAAAGTATAGTAAGTGATGATGACGAATATAAATATTAATAAGATTTTTCTTATGTTTTTCTCATTTAATAAAAAATGAAATAAATCAGACCACCGAACTTTAGAATATAATAAAGCGTTCGGTGGTTTTTTTATGCTTGAAACAACATGGAAAGAGGAGCTTTTTTATCCTTATAAAAATGATGACCTGCGCTAGTGAGTGATATGCAAACGAATCTGATTCATACTCGTCTAATAAATCTGCAACTAATTTTTTGCAGTGCTCCCTTTGAAAAAAATGAAAAGGCTATTGACTTTTACAGGTTGCGTGCTATAATTACAGTATCTAAAATAAAACCGATGATTAAGAGGAGTAACCTTTTTATCCGCTTTTAGAGAGTTGCAGGTGGTGAGATTGCAGCAGTAGGATGCTAGGTGAATGGACTTATGAGGGCGGGCGAAAGCTTCGGCAAGTAGTACCCGACGGGAACCGTACCCGTTATCCAGATGGGCTGTATTTTTGTACAGTGAGCGAGTGGACGATTTTTCGTCAATTTGGGTGGTATCGCAGGATTTTCTAAGTCTTGTCCCATATTATATGGGATAAGACTTTTTTTTATTAGAAAAAATGCCTGCCTTGAAGGTTACATAGTTTAGATTAGATGAGATTAGATTGAATTTTAGACATGAAGAGGGAGTGTATGAGTATGAAAAAATTTTTAGCATTTACAATGGCAACGGTAATGGGGTTAGTGGCACTTTCTGGTTGCGGAAGCAACAGTAGTTCTCAACCCGGGAAAGATAGTGCAAGTGGAAATGTTCCTGTAATCGGTATTTCTCAGTATGGTCAGCACGCATCTTTGGATAACTGTAGAGAAGGATTCTTGCAAGGTCTTGCGGAAAGCGGTTTGGTAGAAGGCAAAGATTTTACTGTTGACTATCAGAATGCTGGCTTCGACGATAATATAACAACACAAATTGCTCAGAATTTTTCAGCCAACAATGTTGCTTTGATGTGTGCAATCGCCACACCTTCGGCGACTGCTTGCTTTGCAGCGGCGGAAGATAAAAATATTCCTGTTATTTTTACTGCAATTACAGATCCTGTGAAAGCGAAATTAGACAAAGGTAACATTACAGGAACAAGTGATAAACTTCCTATTGAGGCGCAGCTTGAATTGATTCGTGCACTTCAGCCTGAGGCAAAAACAATTGGTATTCTTTATACAACAAGTGAGCCAAACTCCGTATCTGCAATTGAAGAGTATCAGGAAAAAGGCCCTTCTTATGGGTTTACCGTTGAAACTATTGGTGTTACCCAGCAGGCAGAGGTTTTACAGGCTGCTGACAATATGATCGCTAAAGGTGTGGATTGTATTTCAAATTTGACAGATAATAATGTAGTAGGTGTATTGCCTTCTATTTTAGAAAAAACAAACGAAGCAGGCATACCTGTTTATGGTAGTGAAATTGAGCAGGTAAAAATCGGTTGTGTGGCTTCTGCTGGAATTGATTATGTTTTATTAGGAAAGCAAACAGGAGCAATGGCGGCAAAGATTTTAAAAGGTGAAGCAACTGCAGAGGATTTGCCTTACGAAACAATCACAAGCTTTGATACTTATATTAACTCCAAGGCTTTGACAGATATGGGCATGGAAATCCCCGCTGACATTGCCCAAAAAGCAATTGAAGCTGCAAACTAACCCGTTAGCCTGATGGGTCAAGGTGATAGAAAGAGGTTTTGAAAATGGTTTTTGTTGATTTGCTGATTAGTACACTGACACAGGGTTTTATCTATGCGTTGTTATCCTATGGTGTATTTATTACCTATAAAATATTGGATTTTCCTGACTTAACTGTGGATGGCAGCTTCCCTCTGGGAGCAGCTATCACAGGGGTTCTTTTGGTCAATGGAGTCAATCCGTTCTTAGCACTTTTAATCTCTGCGGCAATTGGAGCAATAGCAGGCTTTATTACAGGATATATCCATGTTAGATTGGGTGTTAGAGATTTGTTGGCGGGGATCATAACAATGACAGCGTTATTCTCCATCAATTTACAAATTGCAGGTTCAAATCTTGCAATTGGTCGAGATATTGATACGATTTTCAATGCAAGTCCTATCATGGCAATGCTGGGTTCCATGCCTTTAATGATGCGCAAATTTATTGTCTCTTTGGTTTTAGCTTTGCTTGTAAAACTTCTTTTGGATCTATATTTAAAGACTAAAAGTGGATTGCTTTTGCGGGCAGTGGGAGATAACAGTACTTTGGTCACTACATTAGCAAAGGATAAAGGTACAACAAAAATTTTAGGACTGGTAATTGCAAATGCGTTGGTTGCCCTTTGTGGTAGTGTGGTTTGCCAAGAACAACGATCATTTTCCAGCACGATGGGAACGGGCCAGGTAGTATTTGGTTTGGCAACAGTTATCATTGGTACTACCTTGTTTCGTCGTTACGGTTTTGTGAAGGGAACTACAGCAGTTTTGACGGGAAGTATTTTCTACAAAATTTGCATTCAGGTTGCCATTAGCTTAGGCCTTCCTGCAAACCTTTTGAAATTGGCTATGGCTGTGCTGTTCTTAGTTATTCTGGTTTTAGGAGACAGAAAGAAAGGCGGTGCAGAACATGCTTGAGTTGAAAAATATTACGAAAATTTATAATCCCGGTCAAGTTACAGAAATGTGCTTGTTTGATAAGTTTAATCTTACGGTTAGTGATGGGCAATTTGTTTCTATTGTGGGAAGCAATGGCAGTGGAAAAACTTCTATGCTGAATATTATTTGTGGTAGCATCCCCATTGAGGGTGGCGAAGTATTAGTTGGAGGAAAAGACATTGCGAAAATGAAGGACTTTCAACGCTATCGTTCGATTGGTCGTGTGTATCAGAATCCTTCTATGGGCACTTGCCCCAACTTAACCATGCTAGAGAACATGTCGTTGGCCGATAATAAAGGGAAAACATTTGGGCTCTCTTTTGGAATCAATAAATCCAGAGAGAATTTTTATAAAGAACAGCTTTCCATATTGGGACTTGGTTTGGAGAATAAGATGGATGTAAAGGTTGGTGCTCTTTCCGGCGGACAGCGACAGGCCGCCGCTCTGATTATGTCCACATTGACTCCTATTGAGTTTTTAATTTTGGATGAACACACAGCCGCGTTAGATCCAAAGACTGCAGAAATTATTATGGATTTAACGGCGAAAGTTGTAAAAGAAAAAAAGCTAACTGCCATGATGGTTACTCATAACCTACGGTACGCCGTTGAGTTTGGAAATCGTCTGATTATGATGGATAAGGGCGGTATGGTTATGGATATGATGGAGGAAGAAAAGAGTAATTTAAAAGTTCAAGACATTTTGGACGTTTTTACTTCCATAAGTATTGAGTGCGGCAATTAAGCCGCACTTTTTGTTTGAGGAAAGAACTAAGAGCTGTCCAACCAATTTGCTCTTTGAGTCAAAAAATACTAGAACTTTTATTGTTAAAGTAGAAGGAAACTTATTGGTTACCTTAGGCTTTACCAAATCCTTTACTAATGAAACAAAATGCCTGGATAAGTCAGACTTAGGGTAACTATGCTGCGCTTCTTTTGCGTCATTTTAATAAAAACAACACTTCTGAAGGTGCTTTTAAAAATAAGAATAAAAAATGACAACCACTTTCGTGGTTGTCAAAACTAGATATTCAGACCTAATGGCTGATTTGTTAAGTGTGTGCCTATAAGTGACTTTTCCGCTTTCCGGCTTCTTTTTCTAGATATTCCTGTGCCATGCTATCCAAAGTTGTGTTATCCACCACTTCGTCTAAGGCATCTTTCATACGTCTCCATAAAGAAAGGGAAACACAGTTATCCGAATTGGGGCAGGTAGGGGAATCTACGCAAGCCACAGGAGAAAGAGAGCCTTCTAAAACCTGTAATATTTCACCTACTGAAATATCTTTGGGGTTTCTTGAAAGGGTATATCCCCCTTGCGCACCTCGAAAGCTTTTTACTAAGTCCGCCTTAGTTAATGGATTGATTATTTGCTCCAGATATTTTTCGGAAATATCTTGCTCTTTTGCAATGGTTTTCAAAGAAAGTGTTCCTTTTTCGAAATTGATTGCCAAAGAGAGCATTAAACGTATTCCGTAACGTCCTTTGGTTGAAATTTTCATGAATACACCTCTATTCTTCTTCCCAACCCTTGCAGATATCAACCCAGTCCACACATTTTCCGAAATGAAATAATTCATCACAGGTAAATTCAATTGCGGAGTTACTACTACCTGCGGCGGGAAAAACTGTTTCAAATCTTTTCATCGAAATATCTGCATAGGCCTTAGTGCCTTCGGGAAGAGCAAAAGGGCAAACGCCGCCTACAGCATGTCCGGTGGCTTCTAAGGTTTCTTCGGGTGATAACATTTTGGCCTTTAATCCAAAGTTATCCTTAAATTTTCTATTATCAATTTTGGCATCGCCTGCTACAGCAATGACGATGGGGCCATCTTTTGACATTAAACAAAGGGTTTTGGATATACGTGCGGGGATTACTCCAGCTGCCTGAGCCGCTAAATCAACGGTAGCACTGGAAGTTTCAAATACCAAAATTTCTTTAGGGCAGTTCATTTTTTGTAAGTATGCCCGAACTTTTTCAATTGACATGATAGGTCCAGCTCCTTTTTAAGGAAAATATAAATTTTTACATTTTTTTAAATCATAGCAGAAAAAAGGGGATTGTGCAAGCAACAGAAGGAATAAACCCCTTATTGATAATAAAATGCTAAAAATTCATCTAATTTTATAGAAAATATTTTAAATATTTCTTAAAAGTAAAAATTTGTCCATGATTTTTATATGTATGTTCATCGCACATTGGTGTTATAGACTTTTATCGGAAAGAAGCGCTGTTTAAAACTGAGGTGAAATGGGAAGAAACTGAATTAATAAAGATTGCATCGATTAGGCAAGCTTCATTGTTATCTTGAATAGAGTACGTGTGTTTTATTAGGAATGGAAGAAAAGTATAATAAAATTGGCTATGATTCAATGTTTTATTCTTCTAAAACTTGGAAAAGAAGTTACAGGTTTTCTCCCTTGCCTTGACGAGTTATTATCAAAATGCTATACTCAAAATCGAGTTATTCCTATTAGTTACTGAGGAAAAAACTGTAACGAAAAGAGGAGAAAATATGATACGCAATATTTTAGAATATTTAGAAGCAACAGCCAGAAGATTTCCTGAAAAAATGGCCTTTGTGGGTAAAGAAGAAGCCCTTACCTTTCAGGAACTATTGGTTCTGAGCAAAAGAATTGGATCTTTTTTATTAAAGTATGGAAAAAGGAATGCACCGGTGGCAGTTATGATGGAAAAAACACCAAAGTCAGTGGCTGCCTTTTTGGGCTGTGTTTTCAGTGGTAATTTTTATGCCCCCATTGATTCCACAATGCCTAAGGAACGCATTTTATCCATTTTTCAAACGCTCCAGCCCCAGGTGCTTTTGATTGATGAAAAAAGCAAAAAGGCGGCGGATTATTTGGAATATACAGGGGAGACGGTGGTGCTTGAAGAAATAGCCACGACTGAGGTAGCGGAAGAAGCATTGGGAATGATTCGAAAATCTGCCATAGATGCTGACTCCCTTTATGCTTTATTTACCTCCGGCTCAACAGGTGTACCAAAAGGCGTAATTATTACCCATCATTCCGTTGTCAACCTAACAGAATGGTATACGGAGACCTTTGATATTACCGAAAAAGAAATCATTGGAAATCAGGCACCATTTTATTTTGATTCTTCTGTGAAAGATATTTATGCTGTTTTAAAAACAGGGGCAACCATGGAAATTATTCCGAAGCAGCTATTTTCTTTTCCCATCAAGCTGATGGAGTATATAGAGGAGAAGAAAATTAATTATATAGATTGGGTTCCTTCAGCTTTTTGCATTGTGGCAAATACGGGGACTCTGGCGAAAACCTCTCCACAATGTTTGAGAAAAATTGCTTTTTGCGGTGAAATTATGCCTACAAAGCAGTATAATATGTGGAGGGAAAAATATCCCAATGCAGTTTTTGCCAATATCTATGGACCTACTGAGGCAACGGTTGATTGCACCTATTATATTGTAGATCGGGAGTTTGCTGATGACCAGCCATTGCCTATAGGATACCCTTGTAGAAATACAGATATCTTTATTCTAAACGGAGACCGCTTGGCGAAGGAGGGGGAAGCGGGAGAGCTTTGTATCCGTGGAAGGTGTCTTGCTCCGGGTTATTATAACAATGCCGAAAAGACGGATGAGGCTTTCATACAGAATCCCCTAAACCCATATTATCCGGAAAAGATTTATAAAACCGGAGATGTGGCAAAATACAATGAATATGGCGAAATTGTTTTTTTGGCGAGAAAAGACCATCAAATCAAGCATATGGGACACCGTATTGAGCTGGGAGAAATTGAAGCAGCGGTGAATTCCATTGATTTAGTGGAAAATGGTGCATGCATATATGATAATGAAAATCAAAAAATCGTATTATTTTATTGCGGAAGAGAAGCTACACAAAGCTATATCTTAAAAAAATTACGGGATAAGGTGCCTAAGTACATGTTTCCCAATGTGATGCTATTGCTAGAAGAAATGCCCCATACTTTAAACGGGAAAATAGACAGGCTTCGCCTAAAGGAGTATTATGATAGAAAAAATGGTTGATGGCTTGGCTTTTTGGCAGGAAATAGCCAAGAGACTCTCAAAGAAACAGAAAACAAATTTCTTCTTTTCAGAGGATGAGGTGCTTTTGTTGGTTCAAAAAGAAAAGTTCAGTCGTTTTGACTTTGGGGAAAGTGCTTATATTTTTCTAAAAGAGGAAAGATTTAGTCGCCTATATTATTTTTTGGATAAGGAAAATT
This sequence comes from Anaerotignum sp., assembly GCF_031981185.1. Lineage (GTDB taxonomy): Bacteria > Bacillota > Clostridia > Lachnospirales > Anaerotignaceae > Chakrabartyella. The sequence continues at coordinate 16,426 of NZ_DALYUL010000022.1, forward strand.
GTCCTGAGGTATTGCCTGCTTTTGCTGAACCGATTATACTGGAAGAAGTACTTTTGGCAAAAAAGGAGCGGGTTCCATCTGTAAAAGACTGGGAAAAAGTGGGTTTTCAGGAGTATCTTATACGTAAGCGTATGTATTTAGCGTCTAACAACGTGTTGAAGGAAGAAAGAAAAATAACTTTTGCAACGGAAGATTTGCTAGAGGAGATTTTTCAGCTGATGCTTGATAGTTTTGAACCATTCTCTTCTGCATTGCCCACAAAGGAAGCACTGCTTGAAGATATTATGAATCAGAAAGTATTGGTTTCAGTGAAAAATCAAAAGCTACTTGGATTTTTACATTTTGGAGAGATCAAACAGGGCAGCATGCTCTGGCACATTGCGGTGAAGACCGGTACAAGAGGGTTAGGCATTGGCCAGGGGCTTGTGAGAGATTGGCTTTTTGTGCAGAAGGATATTTCTAAGAAATTTTTCCTATGGGTAAGAATGGACAACCTTTCCGCTTTAAGAATGTATGATAGATTGGGGTTTTTGCCTGATGGCAGAGTAGCACCCGTAATGATAAAAACCACATAAGAGAGGATAATGCAGAGATGGAAACATTAATGAAAATTTTAGCTGAATTAAGACCGGATGTTGATTTTGAGGGAAATAAGGAATTGGTGGACAGCGGTGAGTTGGATTCCTTTGATATTGTATCTTTGGTTGGCGAACTGTGCGAAGCTTATGAAATTGAGATAGGTGCAGAAGACATCGTTCCTGAAAATTTTAATTCTGTTGAAGCAATTATGGCTTTGGTGGAAAGATTGCAGGAAGATTGATTTTTAAGGAGATTGGGTTATGGCTTTTACTTCGGTACAATTTGTGGTTTTCCTGGTGTTGGCGGCCACGTTATATTTTCTAACCCCGAAGCGTTACCGTTGGGTAACGCTTTTGATTGTTAATTATATTTTTTATTTTTTTGCAGGGGCAGGATACTTTCTTTATTTGTTGGCAACAACTATAACGATATTTCTTGGTGGACTTAAGCTGGGAAAGATGTCCGCCAAAAACAAAGCTGATTTTGCGGCGATAAAGGGAACATTGGATAAGGAACAGAAAAAAGCATGGAAAGCCAATTTTACAAAAAGAAAACGGGCTGTTTTAATTCCCACCATGCTTTTTAACCTTGGGATTTTGGCAGTTTTGAAATATTCGGGTTTTGTCGGTAGTAATTTAAATGCTTTATTTGGGCGCTTTTCCATTGGATTGGAAATGCCTGTCTACAGTTTTTTATTGCCTTTGGGAATTTCTTTTTATACCTTTCAGTCGGTAGGGTATTTGATTGATGTTTATCGGGAAAAATATGAACCAGAGCGTAATTTAGCAAAATTTGCTTTGTTTATATCCTTCTTCCCTCAGATTGTGCAAGGGCCAATTGGCAGATATAACGATTTGGCAGAGCAGCTGTATCGCCCCAACAGTTTTTCTTATGAAAGAGTAAAATTTGGCGTGCAATTGATGCTTTGGGGTGCTTTTAAAAAGCTTGTGATTGCAGATCGGGCAAAGGTGATTGTGGATACGATTTTTGGCTATCCAGAAACCTTTGGCGGTACTTATGTTGCGGTAGCGGCTTTTGTTTACTGCATTCAGCTTTATGGGGATTTTTCTGGCGGTATTGATATTGCCACGGGAGCAGCTCAAGTATTGGGTATTCAATTGGAAAAGAATTTTGAGCGGCCATATTTAGCCACTAGTATTCCTGATTTCTGGCGTAGATGGCACATTACCTTAGGTGCATGGTTCCGTGATTATGTTTTTTACCCCCTTTCGTTATCAAAATTTTTTACGAAGGTGGGAAAAAAGGGCCGTAAGCTCTTTGGAAATTATATTGGTAAATTATTGCCTGTTTTGATTCCTCAGTTTATTATTTTCTTCCTCATTGGTATTTGGCATGGGGCAGAATGGAAATATATTGCCTTTGGTTTTTATAATGGTTCATTAATTGTTTTAGGAATTTTGTTTGATCAACCTTTGAAAAAATTAATACAAAAATTTGAAATTAAAACGAAATGCTTCAGCTGGCATTTGTTTCTAGTGTTGAAAACATTAATTCTGGTTGCTTTAGGTAAAATCATTACCAGAGCACCTGGCGTTGGAGCCTCTGTTTTTATGATGCATTCCATGTTACGAAATTGGAATAGCGATATATTAATCAATGGTGGATTATTAAAACTTGGTCTTGATACCCAAGACCTATGGCTTTTGCTTCTGTCATCCTTCGTTCTTTTGACGGTGAGCCTGCTTCAGGAATCGGGCGTACAAATTCGCCAAGCATTATCTAAGCAGAACATATTGTTCCGCTGGTTCATTTATTTGGCGGCAATTTTCTCGTTAATTATGTTTGGCGTATATGGTTTGAATTATGACGCCTCCGACTTTATTTATAGGGGGTTTTAAAATGAAGGGATGTTTCAGAATCGTGACAAGGTGTATTGCCTTTTTTATTGTTTTTTCAATTATATTCTCCAATACGTCGGATTATTTACGGCGACCTGATGATGAATCCGACGAAATTCATGCTTTCTACAATGAACCCAAGGATTCCATTGATGTACTATTTATGGGTAGCAGCCCCATTTTGCGAGGGGTATCCCCAATGGAAATGTGGAATCAGGCGGGTTTCACTAGCTATGTTCGGGCATCAGCATTACAGGCTCCTTCTGTAACCTATGGTCTTATGGGGGAATCCTTAGCGTATCAAAATCCTAAAATTGTGGTGCTTTTATGCGATAACATTTTCCTTGATTTTGATTATGCTGAGCGAGAAGGTGATTTGAGAAGGGCATTGGATGGTATGAAAATGTCTAAATATAAATTTCAAATTGTAAATGAAGTTACAGCGGAAGATGATAGACAAACATTGCTTTCCTATATGTTTCCACTGTTTCGTTACCATGAAAGGTGGAAAGAGATTAATTGGGCTGATGCAGAGCCTGCACCCCTTATGAAACATTCTTTTAAAAAAGGAAATGTTTATTTAAGAGGTGGTGAACCTTTGGAGTATCCGGAAAATTTCATGATACCTTCTGATAAAGTGTCAGAATTTAATGAAAGTGCCAAAAGTTATATTGAAAAGACCATACAGCTTTGTAAAGATAAAGATATACCTGTATTGATGCTTCATATGCCCAAAATGTCATGGAGTTATGAGCAGAGCATGGCTATGGAAAACTTTGCAAAGGAAATGGGAGTGGATTATTTGGACTGTGACCGACAGGAAGTTCGAGATATGTTGAATTTAGACCCTGCCGTGGATTATTATGACCAAGGACATATGAATTTGGGTGGCTCTATCAAATTTTCTCAATGGTTTGGAACATATCTTGATCGTACCTATGATTTGCCGGACCATAGAAATGAGGAAGCATATCAAAGTTGGAATGAAGATTACCAAGTTTACGTTGAGAAAACGACACAGTGAATATAAATTTTTCTTACGTGACAAGGGAATAAAAGCACATATCATAAGGATAATTTCTGGATAAATTAAAAAACAAAACCTGTTTTGCAATTTGCATTACAGGTTATTTTGTTTTGGTACGAAGAATGATTTCCGGCATAGTCTCAACTTCTGATGAATAGTTTTGTAGTAAGACTAGATAAGTGAGGATAGCCATGGAAAATGATAAGTACCCATTTGTAAACTTACCGCTGCCCTATGCATATGATGCTTTGGAGCCTTTTATTGATGCACAAACTATGGAAATACACCATGACAAGTATTTGCAAAACTATATTAATAGACTAAATGATACGATTAAGGATTATCCCGAGTTACAGCAGCTAACCCTAGAGGAATTGATTAAAAATGCTGTTTACTTATTGGATCCATTACGGATACCCATACAGAATAATGGCGGGGGTGTGTATAATCATCGTATTTATTTTAATGGATTACAGCCGCCAACAGGAGCGCCACCCAAAGGAAGATTAATTGATATGATTGCGGCACAATTTGGTAGTCTGGACAATTTCTTAATTATTTTTAAGGCAGAAGGTATGAAAATATTTGGTTCTGGATATACCTGGCTGGTTTTTGACAATGGCAAATTAAGAATTATTACAATGCCCAATCAAAATAGCCCTCTTTTATTGAACTATTGCCCTATTATAGCTTTGGATGTTTGGGAACACGCATATTTTTTAAAGCATTATTACATGAGAAGTGCTTATATTGATGATTGGATGCAAGTAATCAACTGGGATATAGCCAATCAAAACTATATGCAGTGTCTTGCCAATTTCAGCAAAGCAGATGTGATTACTGATGTGAATGAGTAAACAAATATAAGGGACATAAGGCCATAACAAAAGCCTTGTGTCCCTTTAAATTGAAAAGAAATATTTCTTTGATTTAAAAATTAAACATCTTAAACAACTTTAATGTTCCATTTTTTCATCCAATAATTAATTTGAACCACATAAGCCAGCATTTGGGGGCCTGCCATGAGCTGACCATACCAAGGCTTACCATAATCGGAGGGGCTTTTTAGGAAGTTTTCGACTTTTTTTCGGTCTAAAAACTGTAGTACGGGAGAAGAGGAGTCCTCCATAATTTCTGTAACCATAGAAGCTAGCAGAGCTTCATAATTTTTATCATAAATTTTGGGGTAGGGGGATTTTCTTCGGAATAAAACCTCATCAGGTATTAGACCAATGCCACATTCTCTTAACAATGACTTTACCACATCATTTCTAGTTTTCATTTCCCAAGGCACATTCCAAACATACTCAATAAGCCTATGGTCTGCAAAAGGAACCCTAGCCTCTAAACCGCTATACATGCTGGTTCGATCCATACGGTCCAATAGGGTTTGCATAAACCATTTTTGATTTAGATATGCAATTTCTCTTCTGCGGGCTTCTTGGGGAGAATCCTCTGCTAATTTTGGTGTTTCACTGACGGATTTTGCATAGGTTTTTGCTACATAATCATCCATATCAAGATATTCAATGAAATCATCTTTTAATAAAACCTTTCTTGCTTCCAAATCCATTGTCCAGGGGAAGGTGTTTGCTTCAAAGCATTCTTTTTTGTGGAACCAGGGGTAGCCACCAAAAATTTCATCAGCGCATTCTCCTGTTAATGCAACTTTATTATACTGCTTTACTTTAGAACAAAAATATAAAATAGAGGAATCAATATCCGCCATGGCTGGTAAATCTCTGGCATCTACAGAATCCTTCAGGCAATTGGTTTGATCTTGAATACTACATTCCAAGTAACGATGGTTACTATTTAGGTGTTTCACCATAATATCCACAAAAGGTCTATCCTGAGAGGGTTGGAAGGAGGAGGCTTTAAAGTATTTCTCATTCCCTACAAAATCAAAAGAAAAAGTATTTAACTGTTCTCCTTTTTTTGCCAATTCTGCTGCACATACAGCGGAAACCAGACTGCTATCTACACCGCCGGACAAAAAGGTACAAATAGGTACATGGGACACCATTTGCCGTTTGATGGAGTCAATGAGTAATTCCTTTGTTTTTTCCACGGTTGTTGCATAATCATCTTCGTGGACGTGGCTTTCCAGCTTCCAATAACAGTTTGAATGCACTCCTGTGGGTGAAAACATCATGTAATAGCCTGGTAGAAGCTCGTCAATTCCTTTAAACACGCCTTTACCATAGGTTTTTGCTGGGCCAATGCTGAAAACTTCATTGAGTCCTTCTTTATCTACTTGAGGTACAATGCCGGGATAGGCAAAAATACCCTTGATTTCAGATGAGAACACAACTTCATGATCGATAATGGAATAGAACAGTGGCTTTATGCCGGATCGATCACGATAGAGCAGCATCATATTTTTTATGGGATCATATATAGCGAAGGCGAAAATGCCGTTCAGCTGCTTTACAAAATCCGCCCCATACTCCATGTAGCTTACTAAAATAACCTCGGTATCTGAATCGGTATCAAATTTCCAACCCTTTGACAAAAGAGTTTCCCGTAATTCACTGGTATTATAAAGTTCACCATTGTAGACAATGGCCCAAGTTTCGCCGTTCATGGTTCTCGTAATTGGCTGATGTCCGGTTTTTAAGTCAATGATAGAAAGCCTTGCATGAGCAAAGCCTACATTTGAATCTAAAAAAGTACCACAGTCATCGGGGCCTCTATGACGTTGAACGGTATACATGTCTTCTAAAATTTTTGAGTAATAGGCTTTTTGTTCTAAATAATCTTTTTTTGGGTTGAAGAAACCGGCAATGCCGCACATAGTATACGCCTCCTAATTGCTAAATTAAAATACAAGCTAGAATAAAGGTAAATAGAAAACCGATTCCTACAGGAAGCAGGTTTTTTCTAGCCAATTCTATTGGGTTAACATTACAAATGGCTGCGGCAGGGATTAATCCCCAAGGAACAATGGTGCCACCGCCTACAAAAATTGCTGAAATCTGGCCTAAAGTTGCCAAAAGGGGAACGGAGCAATGAACTGCTGTTCCAAAAGTATTTGCCAAAACACCAACTAAAGGAAGCCCTGAGAAACCGGAACCATCAAGACCCGTTAAGCCGCCGATGATCATTTGAATAAAAACAACGACATATTTATTTAATGGGGTTATACCGGCTAACCAGATTGCCCAGTCGTTTAGAATACCGCTTTGATATTGTTCCCCTAAAATATAGGATATACCATCGCCGCCCAAAAAGAAAAAGCCACCAATGATTATAACAGGTGCAAAAATTTTAATGGCAAACAAAAACCCGTCTATAATATAGGTCGTAACTTTTTCCATGCTTTTTTGCTTAAATCCAATGATAGAAGAAATAATCATAACCAACAAAGCTGTTCCTGAAACCAAACTTGTGGCATCCCCGCCTTTGAGGTCATATACAAACATAAAAACAATGTCGCACAGGAAAGCTACGGGAGTAAAAATTGCAACAAAAAGAGCTGCCTTTGAAGGCTTTGGCTGGGTAGCTTTTTCGCTGCTTTGTGTATATAATATGCTCGGATTTTTACTTACCATGGTTTTTTTGTTTAGAAGAAATGCAGAAACTACCGTTACAATACTCATGGTAAGAAACAATGGCATTCCTGTCTGCAAAATATTTTGAGGTTCGATGCCCGCGGATGATGCAGTAATTGCGGGTGCTCCTTGTATCACTACGTCAGAGCTTAGAGCAATTCCGTGACCAAATAAGTTCATAGCCATTGCTGCTGCAAGGGGCGTTAATCCTTTTTTTACAGCCAAAGGTACTAAAATGGCCCCAACCAGTGCTACAGAGGGGGAAGGCCACAAGAACATCGAGAAAATCATCATGGTGATACCTAAAATCCACCAGGCGATATAAGTGTTTTTCATGATTTTTGACATGGAACGCATCATTAAATAATCACTGCCCAAATCAGATAGGCATTTGGATAGAGACGTAACCAATGCAATGGTGGCAATGATTTCCATAAATTCCTTTGATGCATATAGAACGGCGTGAAAAACGGATTGTATTCCGCCTACTAAGCTGCGGCTACCCACAAGCCCTAAAATAAATATAAAAATGATACAGACGATGGGCGTATCTTTCCTAAAAATCATTGTTGCAAGAATCGTTAAAACGCCGATGAGGTAGATAAAATGGATAGGTGTAAGGTGAATCGCTAAGCTTGGCATTACGATACCTCCCTAAAAAAATGATATAATACAATATTCATTTTGTAGAGATATGTGCCATAGGAGGTTTGAAACAAGATACAAGAAAAACCTTCTTTGAGGGCGATTTGTGTAGATAATTACAAGAAACAAGTACAAAAATATGGAATGTCTGGATTTTTGAACAATTGTGTTTTATAATAAATGATGTATATGCGATAATATGAATAAAATGCTGTTTTGGGCATGCGCAATATATTATGGTTACGGATATGTATGATATAAATGGATTTAGGAGGGTTTACATGAATTTTACAGACTTGAAATATGTAATTGAGATTGATAAATGCGGTTCAATTTCTTTGGCGGCGAAAAATCTTTATGTTGCACAGTCGAATTTAAGCCGCGCAGTGAAAGAATTAGAACATGAATTTGATATTGTAATTTTCAGACGAACACCGAAAGGTGTAATCACAACCAGAGAAGGGCAACGTTTTTTGCGTCACGCTAAGGAGATACAATATCAAATCAATAATCTGACCAATGCATATTCCGATGTTAACGACCACGGGGTAAACCTAAAAATATCCGTACCAAGAGCCAGCTATATTTCTGAGGTTTTTACAAATTTTTTGGATACGCTTGATGAGGAAGAAAATATGCGTATTCATTACTGTGAAACAAATTCCAGTAAAACAATTCAAAATGTCTTGGATTTTCATTATGACATTGGGATTATTCGGTATAATGTTATGCATGAGGGGTATTATTTATCTTTATTTAAGCTAAAGGATCTATCCTATCGATTGATTTTAGAGTTTGATTATTTGTTACTAACCTCTAAAGACAGTATCATTGCTGACAAACATATTAGAGCAGATTCGGATTTGGATGGATGCATAGAGGTAGTTCATGGGGACGAAAGGCTTCCTACCGGTGGATATATTGATTTAACAGAGAATGACAGAGAAGAACGTTGCCAGAAAAAGGTGATTTATCTTTACGAGAGGGCAAGTCAATTCGAAATTCTTTCCACTGTCCCTAATACATATATGTGGGTTTCGCCTGTTCCGGATGAAACGCTTGAAAAATATGGGTTGATACAAAAGCGGTGTGGATCTTACGCTAAGTATATGAAGGATGTCTTGGTGTTTAAAGAAAATCATGTCCCTAAAAAATATGAGAAGCAATTGGTGGATAAGTTAAGGGAAAAAACCAGAGAATTTGGTTGCTATTTGTAATTAACGAAGGGATAAAGGCGAATTTCATTGGGAAATAGACTTTAAAGTAGATATTTTATGGATTCATTGCGTATAATATCGTTTATGTGACAATTATTGATTGATTATGGCTTGCATTTGAAATCGTGCAAGCCATTTTTAATTGCGTAACAGCGTCGAAAAATAGCGAATTGAATTCGTAAATTCTAATTAATAAATTAAATGAAGTTTAATATTTTTTTTCATGTATCAGCACTGTTTTTGCATTGTTAAAAAATTCATAATAACATACAAACTTAGGTGGATTTCATAGAGTGGTTTTTTATGAGTTTTTCAGTAAAATTGTTTTTTTTGTATAGAAGTATGTACAAAAAGACTAATTTCGTACATCATTAGTCCACTTCTTATTTCAATATTTAACACAAACACAATATACCACAAATTTTTGTCCATATAAAAAATGATATAGGCTATTCGTTTAATCGGTATGGACAGAAATTGAAATTTTTATTGATTAAAACGATTTTCAATGATAGTATTAGCATCAAGAAAGAAAAGCGCACAATATTGCAGGTGATATATTTTGACAAATATAAGAAATGCACAATGTAGCTGATTCTTTCCACTAGTATTGCTCTCTGTGTCAATAAAAATACCCCATCTAAATTTTATATTTCATATACAAAAAATAGATGGGGGATGCGGCAGTGCGTGCAGTACCGTTCCTGCACTTAACAATAGAAAGAAATAGAAAAAAATCATGTTAACAGACTAAAATTATGTAAGGGGGATTTTAAATGGCAGTAGAAAAGAAGAAAGAGGCAGCTCCTGAAACAAAAAGACCCGAAATCGTAAACAGTGTTGAAACCTTGAAGCACAGAATTGCAGAGGTAAAAGAAGCGCAGAGAATTTTTTCAACCTATACACAAGAGCAGGTAGATAAAATTTTCTTGGCAGCAGCTACAGCAGCCAACAAGAACAGAATTCCTTTGGCAAGAATGGCAGTTGAAGAAACCAAGATGGGTGTTATAGAAGATAAGGCTATAAAAAACCACTTTGCTTCTGAATATATTTATAATGCGTTTAAAAATAGACAAACTTGTGGTGTGTTGGAATATGATCCCGCTTTTGGTATCAAAAAGATTTATGAGCCTATTGGTGTTATCGCAGCGGTTGTTCCTACAACAAATCCTACATCAACAGCAATCTTTAAATGCTTGATCTGTTTGAAGACAAGAAACGGTATGATCGTTTCTCCTCACCCCACTGCTAAGAATTGTACAATCGCAGCAGTTAAGACTGTATTGGATGCAGCTGTTGCAGCCGGTGCTCCTGCAGGTATCCTTGCTTGGATTGATGAACCTTCCATCGAAATGTCTGTAGAAGTTATGAAAGATGCAGATATGGTATTGGCAACTGGTGGTCCTGCAATGGTTAAATCCGCTTACTCCTCTGGCAAGCCCGCTGTTGGTGTAGGTAATGGTAATACTCCTGCGTTGTTTGATGAATCTTGTGATGTCCTTATGGCAGTTAACTCCGTAATTCATTCCAAGACATTTGATAACGGAACAATTTGTGCTTCCGAGCAGTCTGTAGTAATTATGGATAAGATTTATGATAAATGTAGACAAGAATTTCTTGATAGAGGCTGCTATATCTTAAACGAAGAGGAAAAGAATAAAGTTGGCAGAATTATTTTAAATGCAGCTGGCAATATCAATGCTCAAATCGTTGGACGTAGCCCTTATCAGATTGCACAGTTGGCTGGTATTGAGTGTCCTAAGGATGCAAAAATCCTCATTGGTGAAGTTTCAGAGTTAGATGTTACAAAAGAACCATTTGCTCATGAAAAACTTTCTCCAGTTTTGGCTATGTACCGTGCAAGTTCTTTTGATGAAGCAATGGAGATTACAGACAGATTGGTTATTGACGGCGGCGTTGGCCATACATCCGTTTTATATGTAGATCCTGTAAAGGCTCCTGAAAAAGTAAAACGTTTTGAAGAAAAAATGAAAACATGCCGTATTTTGATCAACACACCTTCTTCTCATGGTGGTATTGGCGACCTTTATAACTTTAGACTTCTTCCTTCTCTTACCTTAGGTTGTGGTTCTTGGGCTGGCAATGCAATTTCACACAACGTGGGCATCGATGAATTAGTAAATATCAAAACGGTAGCTGAGAGGAGAGAAAACATGCTGTGGCTTAGAACTCCTGAGAAGGTTTACTTCAAGAAAGGTTGTACACCTGTTGCATTAAAGGAATTAAAAGATGTATATAAATCAAAGAAAGCTTTCATCGTAACAGATGGCTTCTTGTTTAAGAATGGTTACACAAAGTCCCTTACAGATCAGTTAGATGAAATGGGCATTACACACCATGTATTCTTCGATGTAACTCCTGACCCTACATTGCCTTGTGCAATCGCTGGTGCAGCTGCAATGAAAGAATTTGGTCCTGACGTAATCATTGCTCTTGGCGGTGGCTCTGCAATGGATGCTGGTAAGATGATGTGGGTAATGTATGAGCATCCCGAAGCAGACTTCTCTGATTTGGCAATGCGTTTCATGGATATCCGTAAGAGAGTATTCGTATTCCCTAAGATGGGCCAGAAAGCAATCTTCGTTGCTATCGCTACATCTTCCGGTACTGGTTCCGAAGTTACACCTTTCGCAATCATTACAGATCCTTCTACACAGACAAAGTACTCCATCGCTGACTATGAAATCATGCCTACAATGGCAATCAGTGATGCAGATATGATGTTGGATCAGCCTAAGGGCTTGACCGCTTCTTCCGGTATCGACGTATTGACTCATGCTGTTGAAGCATATGTTTCCATGTTGGCTACTGACTATACAGATGGTTTGGCTTTAAAGGCAGCAAAATTGGTATTTGACTACCTGCCTAGAGCATACAAATATGGCCGTGATGATATTGAAGCTCGTGAAAGAATGGCAAATGCATCCACAATCGCTGGTATCGCTTTCTCCAATGCTTTCTTGGGTGTAAACCACTCTATGGCTCATAAATTAGGTGCACATCACCATGTACAGCACGGTGTTGCAAATGCACTGTTAATGTCAGAAGTTATTAAATATAACGCTGCAGAAGTTCCTAAGAAGATGGGTACTTTCCCTCAGTATAAGTATCCTCATACAAAAGAACGTTATGCAGAAATCGCTACATATTTGGGTATCACTGGCAAGGATGATCAAGAAAAAGTTGACAACTTCATCGCAAAGATTGAAGAACTCAAGGCTACTGTTGGCATCGCTAAATCCATCAAGGAGCATGGCGTTGACGAAAAAGCATTCTTGGATAAACTGGACATCATGTGTGAAGAAGCATTCGATGATCAGTGCACAGGCTCTAACCCTAGATATCCTCTGATGAGCGAAATTAGAGAACTGTACTTAGCAGCTTATTACGGTAAATAATTAACATACTCCATATTTATTAAGAAGGCCGTATAGAAATATACGGTCTTTTTATTGTAGCTTTAGCTTCAATATACCACCAGCTTTGCTGGTGGAATGAAAAGCTTATAGAAGTAGTAAACCTCCTCTGATAAGATTAAAGTGGTTCCCCAACTGCTAAAATATCAAAGGAGGTTTTGTCATGACAGACATAAAAAGCTTATCACATTGAAAGTGGAGACGTATCGTATTATATATGCTCCTAAGTATTAAAGATTAGCGATCAATGGGAAGATAAAAGCTAAAAGTTGAGACCAAGCGTGTAAAGACCATATACATATGCTAGTTGAGATACCCACCAAGTTTAAGCGTTGCACAGCTTGTAGGTTTCTTAAAAGGAAAGAGTGCGCTAATAATATTTGATAGACATGCAGACCTGAAGTATAAAGGGGAGCATGTAGACGCGGTAGGGTAGAAATGAACGTGTAATAAAGGATTATATAAAAAATCAGTTGCAGTAGACATAATAGAAGACCAAACATCATTAAAAAGATATATTGACATGTTTACAGGTAACAAGAAGAATTAAAAGGACCAAAAGAAAGCCACTTTAGCGGCTCTCTGAAAAAGAAATGCGTTGGTGGAACATTTCAGTGTATCTTAAGATGCTGTGCCATTAAAAAGCCTTTCTAGGGCTAATGCGAACCACGCGCTTAACGTGTGATTTTGATTTACAAATAATGAAATGAAATTCTGTTTTAAATGCTAAATTTTATGCTTGGCAATGGAAAAAGACAAATAAAAATGGATTGCAGTATATAAACTGCAATCCATATCAATAATTTTAGTTATTTTTTTTAGATTTATCTTTTTTTGCAATTTCCATGTGAATTCTTTTGTTTTTGATTTTAGCATTTTTCATGCCTACCAAAACATCTTTCACATATTCCTTTGGAATATCAACGAAGGCATAGTCATCATAAAGATCGATAGCCCCCAGTACTTTACCGGGAACACCGGTTTCGTTTGCAATGGCACCTACGATATCCTTGGTACGAATTTTATTTTTCTTACCAGCATTGATGAAGAGTCTTACCATCTTTTCATCATCGCCGCCATAAACTTCGGTTCCACCTAAATTGATATCATCTAAAACATCCAGCTCATCCACGTTCTCGTTTGCAAGGTGATTTTTCAATAAAGCAGCAGCTATATCAATGGAAGTATAATCCTCTTGTACTAAGCGCTCAACCAAATTTATATATTTGGTTAGATGACCTTCATTCATAGTATCTTTCAATTTTTCCAAAAAGATATTGGTTTTCATTTCTTCTACGTCACTTAAAGTAGGGAGTTTTTGCTGTGCGATTTTTGTTTTTGTATAACGCATAATATCGCGAAGCTTATAAATTTCCTTACCAACACAGAATGTGAAAGCTTTACCTGACTTTCCAGCACGTCCTGTACGACCAATACGGTGTACATAATATTCCTCATCCTGAGGAACATCATAGTTAAACACAACATCAATATCATCAACGTCAATTCCTCTAGCAGCAACATCCGTTGCAACCAAAATTTCAATGGTTCCGTTACGGAATTTCTGCATAACCTTATCACGCTGAGGTTGTTTTAAGTCTCCATGAAGACCTTCGGCAAAATAACCACGACCCTGTAAAAGTTCAACCAAGTCATCTACGCGTTTTTTGGTATTACAAAAAACCATAGCTAAACGAGGGTCATACACATCAATAATACGGGTCAAAGCATCTAGCTTTGTTTTTTCTTTTACATCAAAGTAAGCTTGCTCAATATTGGGAACCGTTAATTCTTTACGAACAACCTTAATAAACTCGGGGTTTTTCAAGAACTTTCTGGTAATATCCAAAATTTCGGGGGATAATGTTGCTGAAAATAACAGTGTTTGATGGTCTTCTGGAATTTTAGTCAATATCATTTCGATATCTTCACGGAATCCCATATCCAGCATTTCATCGGCTTCATCTAATACCATCATTTGAACTGTTTCCATTTTTAAAGTGCGGCGGCGCATGTGATCCATTACACGGCCGGGTGTGCCGATTACTACGTGAGCACCTTTTTTTAAGGCAGCAATCTGTCTATCGATTGGCTGTCCGCCATAGATGGGTAATACACGAATATTTTCCTTATATTTCAGAAGTTTTCTGAACTCTTCACTAACTTGAATTGCCAATTCTCTAGTAGGGCAGAGAATTAATGCCTGTAAACGCCTATCATCAGGGTTTACGCGCTCTAAACAGGGGATACCGAAAGCCGCAGTTTTACCGGTTCCTGTCTGAGATTGACCGATTACATCCCTACCTTCTTTTACTACACTGATTGCCATGGATTGAATTGGTGTTGCTTCTTCAAACCCCATGTCCAGCACAGCTTTACAGATTTCGGGGGATAAATCCAGGTCTTGAAATTTTAAATGCTCCATTCTTTGTTTCCTTTCTTCTTTCCTGAGCCGAAGAGAACCACAAAAAAGGAAGTTGCTTGTCAGAGGTGTCCCTCCACGTCTTCTTTCGACTACAAATTTAGTTATGAGTGCTTTCGCAATTGGCATATTCTTACGATTTGCTAATATACCTATTTTAAATCCCTTTTAAAGCACTGTTTTTATGAGGTTTCAAAAATAAAACCGCAAACTATATATTAACAGGGAAAAATATTATTTGCAAGTGAGAATTCTCTGTTATATAATAAATTGTTACTAATATACAAGAAATGTTTAGAAATAGGAGGAATTTTGATAATGCAGATAATCGAAGCCATTGTTTTAGGCTTAATCCAAGGGCTAACAGAGTTTTTACCAGTAAGCAGTTCGGGACATTTGGTGTTGCTCCAAAACCTTTTTGGCATGCATGAGGCAACACAAGCATTTACTATTTTGCTGCATGTTGCCACGCTGATTGCTGTTTTTGTATATTACTGGAAGGATATTTGGGCTTTGATTTGTCGTCCCTTTCAGCGTACCACGGCACTGCTGATAGCTGGAACAATTCCAACTGTAATTATTGCATTATTGTTTAATGATACATTTGATTCTATTTTTGGTTCAGGAAAATTTATTGGTTTTAATTTTATTTTTACCGGTTTTATCCTTCTTTATGCAGATAGCCGTAAAGGTGGGAAAAAGAAAATTCGCAATATGTCTATTTTTGATTCTTTAGTGGTTGGATTTATGCAAGGTATAGCAATCTTACCCGCCGTTTCTCGTTCTGGTATGACAATAAGTGCCTGCCTTGGGAGAAATATGGATCGAGAGAATGCAGCTCGCTTCTCCTTTCTATTATCCATTCCGGCTATTATGGGTGGTATGGTACTCACGATTAAGGATATGATAACAGGGAAGGTTGTATTGACCGAGACAATTGGTTTAATACCAATGATAGCAGGATTTATCGTTGCTGCCATATCAGGTTATTTTGCAATTCGTTTTATGGTAAGTGTGATCAAAAATGGAAAACTCAAATGGTTTTCTGCATATGTGTTTGTTTTAGGCAGTATTTTAATTTTAGATCAGTTTGTTTTACATATGATCGTAAAATAAAAACCATAGAAAAATATCCTCATTTATAGCAAGCACATTTATATCGCTTTCTTAGCTTTCAATTTTAGAGCTTTAGAGAGATGTTTGTTAAATATTTAAAAACCATCAGCCTGTATGCAAGACAATCATCTGCCAAGCAAGCGGGCTGTTATTTTTTTATAAGAAAGTGAGTTTAGATGGAGTTAATTTACCCAAAATAAGTATCATATTGTTTTGTACAATTCTATTATGTTAAGAAGATGCAAAAAAATGGTTGCTACTTATGAAAGGATTTGAAAATAGCAGCCTTTTTTGCTATATTTGATAATATATTGTAAGAACGGCAGGAGGCGAGACTTATGTTTTTGAAGCATTTATTTCTTGAGGAATCTATACTTGGTCTGCAGGGGAATGCAGAATTTATACTTCGGATTATTATCGCGTGTGTTTGTGGCGGGATTGTTGGATATGAAAGAACAAGACGGCGGAAGGAGGCAGGCATACGCACCCATGTAATTGTAGCAGTAGGAGCAACTTTAATGATGATTGTATCAAAGTACGGCTTTTATGATGTAATTAGCACTACAGGGATTGGTGTGGATGTGTCTAGGATTGCATCAAATGTTATCACAGGGATTTCCTTTTTAGGGGCAGGTGTGATTTTTGTAAAAAACATTTCCATCAAAGGATTGACTACTGCTGCCGGACTTTGGGCAATGGCAGGTATTGGTTTAGCTATTGGAGCGGGTATGTACTCCATTGGTATATTTACTACAATTTTTATTCCAATTATACAAGTTTTTCTTCATAGTAATTTTAATAAAAATGATAAGTCATATGATGATACAATTTTAATTACCTTTTATCATGCCCCCTCTGAGATGGATTTTATCAAAAATGAGTTGAAGGCAAGAAATATAGACATTATGCATATGGAAATGGAAAAAAATCCAGATGGTACAGTAACCGTTGTTTTAGATATTACGAGAAATACCATTGTTACTTGTACCGACTTAACTGGTTTTCTTGCAGATGATCCAACGGTGAAAAGTTTTAAAATCTAGTAGAATGAATTTGATAAAAAGCGGCATAATAACCCAAGACAGAGTCCTGTTTTGGGTTCTTTTTTTATGGAATTTAAAAGAAGTGTGATTTCAGAAAGATTCTATTTGAAGGAAATTTTGAACGAAAAAATTTCCATTTGGAGGGCGTGGGAATGGACATTTATATCAAACCGATAGAAAAGGCACAAATTATAGAACGAAAGGTTGTGTTCCTAAAGGACGTAGCTGAAGTTTATATTGGAGGTCAAACCAAGGGGAATATTGAGGGGATTGTGGTTTTTCAGATACCAAAGGACAGAGATGCTACCTATTTAATAACAGCATTAGATATTATACGGTCCATTAACCATCAGTATCCTGATGCCACGGTTTCTAATGTGGGCGAGATGGATATTTTGGTGGAATATCATCAAAAAGATAAGAAGGAAAATAAAGCTTTAGAACTTTTAAAGGTTATTTGCATGTGTGTTGTTTTATTTGCGGGTGCATCTACAACCATTATGTGCTTTCATACTGATACACAGTTGCCGCTGATTTTTCAGAACTATTATTATATGTTTTTCGGAGAAAATGTAGATATGCCGGCGATTCTGTCAATACCTTATTCCGTTGGTTTGGTAATAGGTGTGCTGGTATTCTTTAACCATTTTTCAAAATTTAAGGTTACCGATGATCCTACACCCATTGAGATAGAAATGTCCACTTATGAAAAGGAAACAAATGCAAGCGTTGTAGATAAGCTGAATAAAAGAAGCAGTGGGGGAGGGGGAGATAAATGATTGCAAAGATCTTGCTGATTATTCTTGGCTTCTCTTCTGGCATGGCGATTTCGGCAGGTATTTTTGCTTTTATCGCAGCAATTGGCATAATCCCTCGTCTAGCTCAAAGGACGAAAACAGAAAAATATATTTGCTCCTATGAAGATTCAATCTTATTGGGAGGATTATTTGGCACAACTGCACTGTTTGTTGACTATAGACTACCCCCTATTCCCATATTAGCAGGGGGCTATGCATTGGCTATTGGTGTTTTTGTGGGGGTTTTAGCTGTCGCGTTAGCAGAGGTTTTAAACGTAATGCCCATATTATTACGAAGAGGTCGTATTACTAAGGGACTGCCCTGGCTGTTATTGTGTTTTGCCTTAGGAAAAATGATAGGCTCTTTATTATATTTTTTTGTGGATGGGTTCTATGTGGTCTAAATATGATGAAATAATCTATTTGGACTGAAGTTTGGGTTGACATTAGATTAGGGAATAAAGGTATTTTTTTTGTATACTTGAAAATACTAATTTTGAGCAGGTTAAAATATCTGTTTACGAAGGAGGGCGTAAAATGGACACGAGTAAACGTGCTAAGAAAGAATATGATCAGATGGTAAAAAAAGCATCCCCAAACAGTCCGATTTTATCGAATTGTGTGAAGGCTTTTTTTTCTGGCGGTTTGATTTGTGGTTTTGGTCAAATATTATTAGACTATTTTAGCAAAAGTTATAAAGAAGATGAGGCAGCCCTTTTGGTTTCCATCACCCTGGTTGTTATTTCAGCAGTCTTGACGGGTCTGGGGCTATATGAAAAATTGGGTAAGCATTGTGGCGCTGGTACCATTGTACCTATTACGGGGTTTGCAAATTCCGTAGTTGCCCCTGCAATTGAGTTTAAAAAAGAAGGCTTAATTTTCGGAACAGGTGCAAAAATGTTTATTTTAGCAGGTCCTGTCATTGTTTATGGCACTTTTACATCAATGATAGTTGGATTAATCTATTATTTTGTGGGTAGGTGATAAAAAGTGAATGCAAAAAAAATTGGAAAACAAACGGTAAGATTAAATGAAGGCGTACGTATTTTGTCTGCGGCGTCTACTGTAGGCAAAAAAGAGGGCGAGGGCCCTTTGGGAAAATACTTTGATAAAATTGTAGAAGATTCTACTTTTGGTGAAAAAAGCTGGGAGTTGGCTGAAAGTCACTTCATACAAGAAAATATGGAGCTTGCCGTAAAAAAAGCTGGGCTCAAGATGAAGGATATTGATTACCTCCTTTGTGGGGATTTGCTAAACCAGTGTACTGCATCTACTTTTGGTATCATGAATTTTCAAATTCCTTTTTTTGGACTATTCGGCGCATGCTCAACCATGGGGGAGTCCATGAGCTTAGGAGCAATGTTAATTGATGGTGGCTATGCCAATCATACCCTGGTTGGTGCTTCTAGCCATTTTTGCGGGGCTGAAAAGCAGTTTAGGGCACCTTTGGCTTTAGGTAATCAAAGACCGCCTACCGCTTCTTGGACGGTAACGGGGGATGGTTCCGTTGTATTGGGGAGGAAAGGTAATTTCCCGTGCATTACGGAGATTACCACTGGCAAGATTATGGATATGGGAATTACGGATGCCAACAATATGGGAGCTGCAATGGCACCGGCAGCAGTTGATGTACTTTTAAATCATTTTCAGGATACAGGGAGAACCCCTCAAGATTATGATGTGATAGCTACAGGAGACTTAGGGGAAATTGGTCATAGCTTAGTTGTGGATTTGATGAAAAAGGAAGGGTATACCATGGATGGAAGTTTTACCGACTGTGGTATCGAGATTTTTGATAAAAATAAGCAAGATACCCATAATGGTGGAAGTGGTTGTGCCTGCTCAGCAGTTACATTTTGTGGATAATATTATCCCAAGTTGATGTCAGGGGAAATTAGCAGAATGCTTTTTATTCCAACGGGAGCATTGCTCAGCCCAACTTCTACACAACAGGGACAAAGCATTCCTTGTATAGCCCATGGTGTTTGCATCGAAGGGTGCGGTGAAAAGGGAGGGAAGTCATGATTTCTTTTTTAAAAGCATTTGTAGTGGGAGGTCTGATTTGTGTAATTGGTCAAATTCTAATTGATAAAACAAAATTAACCTCTGGTAGAATTTTGGTGTTGTATGTGTGCATCGGCTGTATTCTTGGAGGTTTGGGATTTTACCAACCCATAGAGGAATTTGGTGGTGCGGGGGCAACAGTTCCCTTAACAGGTTTTGGATTTCGATTGGCTGAGGGTGTTATGAAAGAGGTGGATTCTGCGGGTATTCTTGGGATTTTCACAGGGGGATTGAAAGCTGCTGCAGGGGGAATAACGGCAGCGGTGGTAGCGGCCTTTTTAGTTGCCTTGGTTTCAAACCCAAAAGAAAAGTGATAATATTATTTATGCAAAGTTTTATCGAAAGATAAGACTTTGCTTTTTCTTATATAGTTTGGAATATTTGAAAATATGGACGGTTTGGGAATGCGAAAGTTTCATTTGTGTGCCAGTTAAAGGCTTTGTGAGCAATTTTTCTTGAAATATGTCGGAAAAAATGGTAAAATACTATGATGAAATTTATGGAGGAGGATTCCTAATGTCAGGACATTCGAAGTTTGCGAATATTAAACACAAGAAGGAAAGAAACGACGCAGCAAAAGGTAAAGTTTTTACCATGTTAGGTAGAGAAATTCAAGTGGCGGTAAAATCAGGCGGGCCCGATCCATTGAGTAATGGCAAACTGCGAGATATTATTGCCAAATGCAAAGCGAATAATATGCCCAACGATACCATTGACAGAAGTATTAAAAAAGCGGCTGGAAATGAAGAGGGCGTTGAATACGAAATAATCAGATATGAAGGCTATGGTCCTGCGGGGGTTGCGGTTATTGTGGAAACCCTTACGGACAACAGAAATCGCGCTGCGGCAAATGTTAGAAATGCATTTACAAAAGGCGGCGGAAATATGGGAACATCAGGCTGCGTTTCTTTCATGTTTGATGAAAAAGGCTTAATTGTTATTGATAAAGAAGAGGTTGAGATTGACGAGGAAGAACTGATGATGTTGGCATTGGATGCTGGTGCCGAGGATTTTGCTGCAGAAGAAGATAGCTTTGAGGTAGTAACCGCACCGGATGATTTTTCAGCCGTTAGAGAGGCATTGGAAGCAGCAGGAGTACCCATGGCATCTGCTGAGGTTACCATGATTCCTCAGACATATACAGAACTAAAGTCAGATGAAGAGATAAAGAAAATGCGAAAGCTTTTGGATTTATTGGATGAGGATGATGACGTTCAAAATACTTACCATAATTGGGATGAGTAATAAATAAAATAGCCGTAAGCCTTGAAATTACAGGGTTTGCGGCTTTGTTTTTTGTCTATGCGTACTAAAAACGTACTATTTCATTAAAGCATCTAGTTTTTCGCATACTGTTGTTTGCTTGTTAGGGTATAAATGGCTGTATACTTCTAAAGTTGTTTTTATGTTTTCATGCCATAATCTATCCGCTACTACAAGGGGCTGAAATCACATTTCAATTAACAAAGAAGCATGGGAGTGCCTTAAGTCATGTATGCGTATTTGTTTCACACCTGCGGCCTCAGCGTATTTATTTAGCACCACACGCAAGGCTGGACGGCTTGCAGTAATAAGACGGGTACTTTTGCCACAGTCATATATATGTGATAGATATTCTTCTATTGCTTCACACAAAGCAATAGGGATTTCTACTATTCTTTTGCTTTTCTTTGTCTTAGGTGTTAAAATGAGCTCTTCTTTATGGAGTTTAGCATAATTTTTGCTTATAGATATTTCTTTCTTTACTAGGTCAATATCTCCACGGATGCAATAAATTTTTTATATTCATCTAGTATCCAGAATTGTATATCTGCTTTCGGTTTACCTTGTATCCCTTCGTATATTTTACATGGGTTTGAAGATAGGTTATAGTAACGAACTGCAAAATTAAATATGCATGATATTTGGCCATTCACTTTTTTTAAGTATAAATTGCTGTATTCATTAATTTCTAGGAGCTTATTATTAAACTGCCTTAGCGTGTTGGGTGTTATTTGATTTATAGGCATATCTCCAAGCTCTGGGATGATACGATTATCAACAATTGATCTTTTAACTTCATATGAGGTGGGTTTTAAAACATTTTTAAAATCCGCCATATAAAGCTCTGTCATACATTTAAACGTCATATCACAAGAGCCGGACTGCTGGTTAATAAATTCTCTTTCAAAGTCCTGCGCTTCTCTCTTAAGCTTAAAACCTTCTTTTTTCTTCTTCTTTTTATTTCCTTGCCAATCAGTGTAGTAAAACGTGCAAAACCATGAATTACGCTTCACGTCCTTATAAACAGGCATAAAAATAGACCTCCTTTTGTATTTTGGGTATAGCAAATAAGGCGGTCTTATGGTATACTTTTCTTGTCTGAAAGTGGTTTTAAGACCGCTGTATTTAAGTCCTTTCCGGGTGGTGCCGGGAGGGGCTTTTTTTATTTTATAAGAGTTTAGACTCAAATAGTTCTTTGGTTATCTTTGCTGTTGCTTCATTTGCCATAGCAGCAACCTGAAACAACGTTCCTTTTAGCATTGCATTTTATTCTCTTAGTCGCTGGTTTTCTCTCTACAGTGCTCGCAGCCTAAATACACTGACTGTATCCAAATCTCTATCTTGCCTTTTTAGGGCATCGATATAATCAACTGGGAACATATTTGTGATTTCGTTAGGCTTGATTTTCTTCTCAGCAATCCAATTAATGACGGTTGACAAGCCTACATTCCATCGTACCGCTGTCACAGTACTTTAGTTGGCATAGTTGCTTAAGGTAAGTTATCGGGGTATTTGTGAAGGGTGTTTGTATCTTTGCTGCGCTTCTCCATTTCCTCAACAAGTCTATAAAGATAACCGGTAGTTGAGTCTGTCAGACTCACCAGATCGAATTTGTCAACCAGAAAACTTTTAGTATCGAAATCAGAAGTTATTTCATATAATGTTGCTGTTTTTTTTCTTAGAGAGTAAGAAACACATTTTAAAAGCATTTTTGCCGTTTCTATATCTGAGCTGTCCATGACTTCGTAAAGCTCATCTGATGAGATTGGTTCATAGTCCAGTATATCACTTAGATGAATGCCTAAAATATTAGCTATTTTTATAATTGTTTCAATCTTTGGCTCTCTAGTTCCTGTTTCGTAATTGTTGTATGTTGTATATGGAATCTG
This sequence comes from Anaerotignum sp., assembly GCF_031981185.1. Taxonomy (GTDB): domain Bacteria; phylum Bacillota; class Clostridia; order Lachnospirales; family Anaerotignaceae; genus Chakrabartyella. Next base: position 39,338 of record NZ_DALYUL010000022.1, read on the forward strand.
TAATAATCTTGCCATTTCTGCTTTGCTATAATTTTTTTTTTCTCTAATGTTTTTTAATTTTTCTGAAAGCAAAACAATCACCTCAGTGTTAATGATACTGCTTTCTAATAATATTGTCAAAGAAAAAATACTCGTTTTGAAAATGATTCTTCTCATATTGAATAAAATCCCTTGACATTTACTCTAAATGAGAATATTATATCACTGTAATTACTCTAAATGAGTAATATGTGAGGGGGTGAACGTATGCGTATAGACGAAATAAAACTCGCAGTAATTATGGCAAGAAAAAAACTAAACCTAACCAAGTTAGCAGAGTTAAGTGGAATTTCTAGGGCTACACTTAGTCTTGCAAAAGCAGGAAAGCGTATCAAGCCCGAAACGGCTGCAATTATCGCAGACGCTTTGAGATGTGATGTAAAAGACCTATTAGAAGATTGAGAAAGGAGGTACAGCTATGATAAGGGTTAGATCAGTTGAGATTGTAACTCAGGTAAAACAGGTTATAGAAGTGGTAGACGTAGCCGTGACAAATGCTTTGCTAACTTCCGGCGATTGGGTGTTGTTAAATACATATTACAATTCAGCATTCTCCATAAAGAAGCCTACATTTGTTTTGGGCAGGCTGAAAGAGTATTGATTTCATGCAGGAACTAAAATTGACGACTTAGAAAATTTAAGGAACTTAGAGAAAAATAAAGAATTTGAGAGTAAAGTAATTTCTGTTAAAAGATTGGGTGCATAAATATTTTGTTGGAAGTGTTAAGAATAAATTTTTAAAACGAAATAATGATATATTAAGGCACCAGTTACACTCAGTTTTTTACAGTTGCATTTTATTCAAGAAAGTAAAATCATGAAATATGAGATTTGCGTGTTAAAGAATTTAATTCTATAATCAAACCACAAATAAAGAGTGGGAAATTTATGAAGCATTTAAAAGTAATTGAAAATGAATGCGTGTCTGTTTATGAGACCAGTATAGGGAAAAAAGTTTTTATGGAAGTGAGTTACATGCGATTCTACAAGTAAAGGGCAGATTTAATGACTGGGTTAGAAATTGTTTGTCTGATTGTGAAGCTGCTGAAAATGAGGACTATGAAACCCTTACTAAATTTTAGTAAGCGATGGACAAGCCAAGGAAATAACCCTACCTATCAAGCTGGAAATGAAGATGTGCAATCGGGTATTGATTTTGCATTTAAGTTTGAAACCATTGGGGGAGGCTTTATATTCAGAAACCTACTCATTAAGTCAGATGACACAGTACACATTTCTAAAGAATACTAAGTTAGGAGGTTAGCTCTGTGGATAGTAAATACTATACATACAAGGACGTCATGAATTGTCTGAAATGCAGTGAAATCAAGGCATACCTGATAATGCGTGAGCTTAATATGGAGCTTGCAAAAAAAGGTTTCATGACCATGCGTGGCCGGGTGCCAGGGAAATATTTTGAGGAAAGGTTTAATATTGTGGGGTGACGGCTATTAAAACAATGAAGGAATGGGCTTTACATTACGCAGGGCTTGGACTTGCTGTATTCCCTTTAAAAGTACAGGAGAAAGTACCAGCTACGGCCAACGGGTGCAAAGCGGCAACAAAAAATATACAAGAGATTGAGCAATGGTGGAATGCTAACCCCAGTTACAATATAGGTATAGCAACAGGAGAGACCTCTGGCGGTTTATTTGCCATTGACCTTGATATAGACGAGGAAAAAGGAAAAAACGGTTACGAAGTACTTAAAGAGTGGCAACGAGAACATAGCAAGTTACCCGAAACATGGCAAAGCATAACTGGCAGAGGTGGATACCATATATTTTATCGGGACGCTTCCGTAGTAAGAAATAGGACAAACCTATATGACGGCGTTGACATACGTGGGGACGGTGGTTATATAGTTGCACCGCCGAGTATACACCCTAATGGACGGTTATACGAATGGGAATATGATCCCGATACATATAGACTTGCAGATGCAAGTGATCTTGTTTTTGATTTTATTAATGGTGTTCCGGAATCTTCAACAAATTATAGTCAGTTTACGGTTTCTGCAATAGTACCGGAGGGGGAGCGTACCAGTACAATGGTAAAACTGGTATGTAGTTTGCAATCAAAAGGCCTTGATGATGTAGCAATACGTGCAGCTGTAAGCGTTGAGAATGACGCAAAGTGCAATCCCCCACTTACAGAACAGGAACTTGAAAAAGAGGTATTTCCGGCCTTAAAACGGTACGAGAAAGGGACAAGCTCGTATATCAAAGGGAAAGGCAGTAAAACATTAAACACCACAGGACATTTGGAAATGGTTACTATGGATAGGGCGGTGGAGAAAGCTGCAGAGTGGCTTATTACTGACTATTTACCCGCTTACCAAATAACTACCTTGGCAGGGGATGGGGGCGCAGGAAAAACAACAGTTTGGTGTGCGATTGCCGCCGCTGTTAGCAGTGGAAATCCAAGTTTTTTAGTTGAGGATATGCTTCCTCCTGAATTTGCACAGTGCGAACCACGAAAAGTGATGTTTTTTTCAGCGGAGGATTCTTTTGAGTATACACTTAAACGCAGGCTAAGGTTAAATGGAGCCAAGCTTGAAAATATTATGTCTATTGATGTGGCAGATGAACGATTTAAGGACATAAAGTTTGGTAGTCCCTTTTTAGAAAGCCTAATTGCAAAGTATCGGCCCGATTTGATAATTTTTGACCCGATACAAGCATTTGTTCCTCCGGATATAAGGATGGGAGATAGAAATGCCATGAGGGCAAATTTAAGCCCATTAATTGGATATGGAGAACGGTACAGGGCTACATCCCTTATTGTTGTCCATGCAAATAAGCAATCAGCAGTATGGGGAAGGAAAAGAATTGCAGATAGTGCTGATATTTGGGACATTTCAAGAAGTGTAATCATGGCAGGAGAAACAAATGAAAAAGGTGTGCGATATCTTTCCCATGAAAAATGCAACTATAGTATGACAGGGGAAACGGTACTATATTCCATTGAGGGTGAAAAAGTTGTTTTTAAAGGCTATACGCAGAAAAAAGACAAGGATTTCATTACAGAGGTGGATTATACTACGAGACAAGCACCACAAAGGGAAGAGGCTAAAGATTTTATTATTGATTTCTTAAAAGATGGAGAGCAGGAAGTGTGCGACCTTGATGAAATGGCAAAAGTCCAAGGTTTTTCCAAAGGTACACTAACCAGAGCGAAAGCAGACTTAAAAAAGGAAGGTAGGATTAAGTATAGAAGTACAGGGCAAGGTAATTACAAAAAACACTATGTCTCTATAGCCGCAGATTAAATGATAAAGTAAGGCTTAAAGTATTGATTTTAAAGGATATTTCTTACTTATGCAAGGTGATAAAGTAAGAAAGCAAGGTGCCTTATTTATGCAAGGTGCTAAAGTAAGATAAGATCAGAAAGATCAAGGTTTTTCACGTTACTTACGCATTTATTCTATGTTTATAGGTCGATGATAAAGAAGAAAGGAGTAAAAAATGGATAAAAGCAAAGATTTAGGGATGATAAAAATACATAGTTTTGTTACTGACTACGGTTTTTATTTAGGAATTAAGTACCAACAAAATGAGACAAAAAAAATGCCCCAGCACCGACCAAAGCACAAGGGGCAAAACAATATATTCAACTTCAAGATACCACGGTAAACGGGAAAAGTCAATCAGGGGGTTTTTAATGAAAATAGAAAAATCTGTTTATAGATACATAGAATATGAACTTTACCACTATGAGCAATACAAGAAGGAAATTCAAATCGAGAGGAACGGCATTATTGAGGGTTCTCCTTCATTTGATGGACAACCTAAGGGGAGTAATATTGGCAACCCCACGGAAAGCAAAGGGATTGAGCTTCTTACGTCAAAAGCTTTGAGAGGGATGGAGAATATTGTGGCGGCTGTGGATGCCATGAAAAAACGATTAACAGAAACCCACTATAAGCTCTTTGTATGCTGCTATATTCAAAAACGTAAAGATAGATATAGCATTTGTGA
>NZ_DALYUL010000022.1:43366-50688 GCF_031981185.1 Anaerotignum sp.
CAACATTCACCCGGTATAAAGGGCAGATTGTAGAATTTGTGGGTCTTGAGATTGGAGTGATTAAAAGTTGATTATTTTTGATAGATAAAGTGTGATATTATAGTAGTATAGAAATTTGTATAACACCTCCTAGGGCATTGGCGAAAGCTGGTGCCTTTAACTATTTTTTGACAAATGGTAGGAATTTACTGGTTTGTGTCGAATTGTAATTTGATGGGGGTGGATTTATGGTGAAAGACTTAATGGTTAAAAAGATAAAGGATGAGGCTACAGAAATCTTGGCCGAAATGAAAAAGATTAAAACAGAACACACAGCAAAATGGGCATTTCCTTTCCTATCACTTTTAAATAAAATTACCCGGTATATTATTTGCCTCATTGTTTATATCTCTATTTATAACCATGAGAAAGTATCTAGAAGACCAATCTATTTTTGAGACTTTGTTGGCAGTTTGTGCACTATCAGTCAGTCTTTTGGGTAGTGTCTATATTCCAATAGTGCTGTCAGTAAAAACCGATAAGTTTTATACATACAGCTATAAGATAAAAAACAAAGGAAGTGCTAACGAGTTGATGGTTGCTTTGTTTAATGTCAAAGTAAAGAGTGTAGGGGTTGCACAGATTAATACCATATATAACGGAAAAGACATGTATTTAGAAATAAAATATAAGTAAGAGCCTCCAAGGCTCTTTTTATTTTGAAGAAAGGCGGTGACATTATGACACAAAATCAGCTAAAATTTGCAGATGAATATATCAAGTGTGGTAATGCCGCACAAGCTTACAAATTGGCATATCCTAACATTATAAAACAAAGAACAGCAGAGAGTGCGGGCAGTAGACTGTTGAGCAATGCCGAGGTTGTGGCATATATAGACAAAAGAAATGCAGAGATTGCAAATGAAAGGATTGCCGGTATGCAGGAAGTAAAAGAGTTCTGGACGGCCACAATGAGAGACAAGGGCGCAGAGGATAAAGATCGCTTGAAAGCTTCAAAGTTTATCGCAAAATCCAATGGGGCTTTTATCAACCGTGTTAAGCTGGACAATGATAGCGAGCTGACCATTAACATAAAGGGTGATTTTGATGATTGCTAATTTAGCTATAAACAACGTCTATCTCCCTTATCTAGGAAAATACACCAACCGCACAGAAGTATACTATGGCGGTGCAGGATCAGGAAAATCCGTATTTGTATCACAGAAATTAGTTGTAAAAGCTTTACGGGGAAAGAGAAAGATTCTTGTTATTCGTAAAGTGGCCAGAACCCAAAAGGAAAGCTGCTTCACAGTTATGAAAGATACTCTAAGTAGCTTAGAGATTCTTAATAAATGTACCATAAATAAATCTACCCTTGATATTACACTTCCAAATGGCAGTGTTTTTTTATTTAAAGGAATGGATGATAACGAAAAGATTAAATCCATAGCCAATATCACAGATATTTGGATTGAAGAAGCAACGGAACTCACCCTTGACGATTATACACAGCTTAATTTGAGATTAAGAGCCAAGGCTCCTAATTTACAAATGTTGCTTTCGTTTAATCCGATTAGTAAAGCAAATTGGTGTTATCAAACGTTTTTTACAAAGACTACTGACGCATTTGTTTTGAAAACTACATATAGGGAAAATCAATTTTTACCCCAGGCATACATAGACAGTTTGGAAAAGATGAAAGAAACAAACTTTACCTACTACAGGATATATGCTTTAGGTGAATTTTGCAGTCTTGACAAGCTGGTATTCACGAATTGGGAAGAAAAAGACTTTGATGTCAATGAGTTGATAGCCAAAAAGCAATATACTACCCTTATAGGCTTAGACTTTGGTTTCACCAACGACCCTACAGCCTTGGTTGTCAGCTTGTGTGATACAAAGAATAAAGAACTGTATATATTTGATGAATACGGAGATGCAGGACTTTTGAATCCTGATATAGCCAATATCATAAAAAGCTTGGGGTATAGCAAAAATATTATTATGGCAGATTGTGCAGAGCAAAAGAGTATTGAAGAAATACGCAGGGCGGGGGTGCCGAAAATTAAAAAGTGTGCTAAAGGTAGTGATAGCGTATTATTTGGTATTCAGCAATTACAGCAGTATAAAATATATATCCATCCAAAGTGTACAGGGGTGAAAACAGAGTTCCAAAATTATAGTTGGGAAAAAGATAGAAATACCAACGAATATGTTAATAAGCCTGTAGACAAATTCAATCACTACATTGATGCATTAAGGTACTCCATGCAGATTATTAGGGGCAAAATGGGAACATTACCAAAGGGGGCGTTATAGTGTTCTATATTGACAAAGAAAGTGAAATGAATTTATCTCTAGCCAAGTACTACATTGATAAATTCACAACCGGGCAACTTCCAAGGCTGAAACGACTGCAACAGTATTATAAGAATGATAATGATATAAACAGGCGTGTGTTTGAGGATACCAGCAAGCCCAACAACAAAATATCCCATAGCTTTGGGGACTACGTTACAACTACCAATGTGGCTATGTTCTTAGGTTCTCCCGTCACTTATAACAGTGAGGATGAATTGGAGGACTTTAACAGTATTCTTGAAACGGCAGGGGAAGAAGATAGTAACATCAACCTTGCCACCAATTGCAGTATATACGGGTATGCGGCGCAGCTCACTTACCTTGATGAAGATGCCCAGATTAAATTTGCCGTGCTGGATAATAAGCAAACGGTTCTTGTGTACAGTGATGATATTTCATGCAAGCTTTTGTTCTGCATAAGGTTTTGGAATACTGTCACAAGGGACAACGTTCAAAATGAGTACATAGAAATATACAGTAGGGACAGCGTAAAAAGCTATAGAAACAGTGTTTTCATAGGAGAGCAGTTTCATGTGTTCGCCGATATTCCCGTTGTAGTGTACAAGAATAATGATGATTTGAAGGGGGACTTTGAAAAGGTAATCTCTCTCATTGATGCTTATGACATGCTGGAAAGCGACACAATCAACGAAAATGACTATTTCAACAATGCGTATCTGTTTTTAAATACTGATAGCGTAGATACAGAGGACGTAAAAAGCATGAAAGAAAATCGTGTGCTTTACGGGGATGGACTAAACCCATCTTTTATACTGAAAGACAGTCAGAACGCAGACAATGACATTGAAAAGAATCGCCTTGTCAGTGATATTCATAAATTAAGCTTTACCCCAGATATGAGTGATAATAATTTTGCCAACAATGTCTCAGGCGTGGCTATGAGGTACAAGCTTCTTGGAACCCTTAATAATATTGCCAATAAACAGCGCAAATTTAAAATAGCACTGTTGGAAAGAAACAAGCTCATATATGGCATTATGGAAATTAAGGGTTTAAACGGACCATCATATGTGGATGTTGTCTTTACAACAAGCTTGCCAGAAAATAGTCTTGAAACAGCGCAAACAATCAATATGCTTAGAGGGCTGGTATCGGATGAAACCCTTGTTAGTCAGCTTCCTTTTGTTCAAGATGCAGCTTGGGAGGTTGAACAGGCAAAGGCAGCTAATAACGTGCCAGATATTTACGGTGGTGATTTTGGTGGGGAATGATTGCTGGGGAAAACGATTGGCAGATAAGGCATTTGACAGAACCAGTGAAGGGATGCTGAAAGAATTAAAAAAGATGTATCGAAATCAATCCAAAGATATACAGGACAAGGTAACTAACCTTTATTTGAAAATGATAGAGGATGGGGGTATTTCTACAACAAATCTTTATGCCTATGGTCGTTACACAGAGCTTATGAAGGAGATCAATGCCATTCTTCAAAGCTATGGGGAAAAGGAAATTGAAATTGTCAGCGGTGGCCTAGAATCAGCATTCAAGGAAGCTTTTGGCGAGACAAGTGAAACCTTGGGGCAAAGCGCAAAATGGGGCTTGCAAAACACTCATATTATTGTAAACGCAAATTTAAAGAGTGCCAAGTTCTCAAAACGGATATGGAACAATCGTGGTAGCCTTTTGCAGGCCCTTGAGAAAAATATTCAGGATGTTGTTGCAAGTGGGCAGAGTAAGGATAAGGCCATAAAAAGCATTATGGGTATTGAAAAGGCTTCCTTCCGTAATGCGGATAGGTTGGTGAGAACGGAAACAATGAGAGCGATTAATGACGGTCAAAAGCAGTCTTTTATCGCCAATGGCTACACACATGGTTATTATATCTACTCTGATGATGATAGAAATTGTGAGGAATGCGAAAGAATAAGCAAAGAGAGCCGTAAAAATCCCTTGTTGCTGGACACAATGGAGGCTGTGCATCATCCAAATTGCAGATGTATAATAATGCCTGTAGTTCCTACGAGAACAGCTTTTGACATTGCCAAGCAAAATGGAGAACAAGCAAAATATGAAGCTGCCCTTGCGAAAAGTGCAAAAGGCAATATAATAATTCAGAGTGGGGATAATATTTGTGGGGAGTATGAATTTAAAAAAGAAGATGATTACGACATCTGCCCGGTATGCAATTGGGAAAATGAAAGATGCCAATATGAACACCCAGATGAAGATGGTGGAGGGAATGAAATGAGTTTGAATCAAGCGAAAGAAACTCGAAAAATGGTGGAAAAGTAAGATAAAACACTTGCAGATTTAATTGTGAGTGTTTTTTTATTGCCTTTTTCCCGGGTGCAGGCGTAAAAGAACAAACGGAAAATATCGGATACGGTTAACCAACGGAAACGAAAGGATAAAATAAAATGAAAAAAAATATCTTTAAATTCAATTTACAATACTTTGCTGCTGATACGGGGGCCGAGGGTGGCGGAGCTGGTGAGGGCGAAGGACTTCAACAAGAGGACGGCACAGGCAAAGACGGCTATACCAAAGATGAGGTTTTACAGCTTATTCAGAGTGAATCGGATAAGAGAGTGCAGCAGGCCTTAAAAACACAGCAAAAAAAGCATGAAAAGGAATTGAACAAACAAAAAAGTTTGGTGGGACGTGACCCGGAAGCACGGGAAGAAATCGAAAAAGATCAGCGTATTTCAGAATTGGAAGAAATGCTTTCTGAGTTCAAGCTTTCCAATACCAAGGCAGAAATCAGCAAGGTTTTAAATAACAGGGGGCTGGATGCTAACCTTGTGGACTTTGTTGTAACAACGGATGATGCAGAAGAATGCCTTGAAAAAATTGAAACATTGGATAAGATTTTTAAGGCAATGCTGAAAAAGGAAGTTGATGCAAGGCTTAAGGCAGGAGCAACCACGCCTAAGAGTTCCGCGGCTGGGCTGGTTGGCAATATCACAAGAGAACAGTTTGCAAAGATGCCTTTAACAGAACAGGCCAAAGTAGCAAAAAACAACAGACAGCTTTATGACGAATTGACCAAGAGATAAGAAAGGATGATAGATAATGGCTATGACAGGATACGAAAACATTGTAATTGAAAATAAAATGACGGATTTGTTAAATACAAAGGTGGATGCCCGTTCCCTTATGACAATGGATTATTCCCTTGCCGAAAGTGCGGGTCTTAAAAAGGTTGTAAATAAGTATACATATAGCGGAACAGTGGAAAAGCTGGCTAAGGGCGCAAAGAATACGGAAAAAGGCGGTGTTACCTTTGTTCCTGCTGAATATGCGGTTGAGAGGTACCAGCAGACCTTTGAATATAACGATATGGACATCATGAAAGACCCTTATGTATTGGACGTTGCCACAAGCGGAGCTGCTACCATTATGGCAAATCAAATTAAAACAGAGTATTTCGCAGAGCTTGCTAAAATTAGCAATACCTATACATATACTACTTTTGATTATGCTGCTATCGTTGATGCATTGGCAGAAGTCGACAAGGAAACCGAAGAAGATATGTTTGTTATTATGGGCAACGACTTGAGAGCAAAGATCAGAAAAGACACTGACTTTATTTCCAGCAAGCAGGGTGAAATCTTGTATACTGGGCAGTTTGGCACTATTTGCGGCTTGCCTGTATTATTCTCTAAGCTAGTACCCGCTGGTACGGCCTATATCACAAAAAAAGATGCCATTAAGTTCTTTGTGAAAAAAGAAGGGTCAGTGGAACAGGATAGGGACATTGAAACAAAGGATAATACTGTTGTTTATGAAAGACACGGTGTTATGGCTTTGGTGGATGAAACCTACAGCATTAAGCTTGTAAAATCCGTATAAGGAATGGGGCTGATTAAATGGAGCTTAAGGAGCAAGTAAAACTCATTACAGGCAATATCAATGATGATTTAATCAGCCTAGTGCTGGATAAGGCAAAGGCTGAAATATCGGCGTATTTGAATCTGGATTATGATACAAGGTACGATAATATGGCTGTTGATATTGCGGTACTCAAAGTCAATCGCTTAGGCTGTGATGGGTTATCCGCTCAGGGCTATAGTGGTGCCAGTGAAAGTTATATTGATGGATACCCTCAGGAAATTAAAATGCAGTTAGATAAATTTAAAAAGAAATGGGGGGCTTTGTGATGTCATTGAATGGCAGGATGAAGCTCTATGACCTTTATGTAAACAATCCGATTGAGACTGATTATGGCAACATGATTGATAACTATGAGTTTGAGTGTGAGGTCATGGTGGCTATACATTTCAATTCTATGAGCAGGATTAATAATGATATAAGGTACACAGACTGTCAGTATTCAGGGGTATCCCATTATAAAGGCTTAGACTTGAAAAAACAATATAAGTTGGTGCCAAAGGATAATGAAGGGGATGAGTACTTTATTAAAAGTATCAACGAACTTTCAAGACTGTCTCAATACCTTTTACAGGCGGTGATTTAATGAATGAGATTAGCTTAAATATTAAAAAGTTGTTTGCCGAAACTTTGCCACAAGCGGTTATAACGGCCTTAAACGATGCATGTCAGGATATTGAGAATAGGGCGGTAGATAATTGCTCTTTTGATGACGGCACCCTTAGAGCCAGTATCACGCATAGAGTAGAGCAATCAGATGGGATGTTTACGGGATACATTGGCAGCAATGTTGAGTATGCCCCGTATATTCATGAGGGAACAGGGCTTTATGCCAAAGAGGGGAAAGGACGTAAAAGTGTGCCATGGGTTTATCAGGATGGGAAAGGTGAATATCATAGCACAAAAGGTCAAAAGCCGAACCCCTTCTTGCAAAAGGCTGTTGATGAAAGCATGGATGATATTTTAAAAAGGTTTGAGGGGTGCTTGGATGATGGTACTTGACGAATTATTGAGTATTTTAAAATGCTTAGGATACCCGATAAAACCCTTTGGGACGGAAACAATAGAAAATTGCATAGTTTATAATTTTGTAACGCTTACAAGTGATAAGGTTAAGGAACAAAACAGAC
>NZ_DALYUL010000022.1:50717-55462 GCF_031981185.1 Anaerotignum sp.
TCAAAAAGCATGAGCGATGGGTTAAAGATTCTTGAAGGTGTAAAAGAAATTTTACTTACCCGAGGTGATGAACAGCTAACGGATCGTATTTTGAGCATAGCATTGAATGGTGGTGGAAGTCTTGAAAATCTTGAAACAAATACCTTTCATTTTAAGGCTAATTTTATCGTGTTAAGTAAATACAGAAGGGGTGATTGAATGGAAAGAATTCTATTAGGCAGTGGTGACGTATTCTGTTTGGAATATATTGATACAATTCCAGAATACGCGGAAATTGAAACGAAGGAAAATTTACTTGCTGAAATCCAAGGTGGTGTAGTTATTAACTATGACGTAGAATGGTATGATGCTGAAGTTGATAGTGGCAGAGTAAGTAAAAGTTTTATTAAGAAGGAAACAGCAGTATTAAAGACTGGTATTGCTACGTTAAACGGTAATACGATTAAAAAATTATGTTCTACAGCAAGAGTAACAGAGGATAAAGAGAAGAAAACAAGAACTGTTAAGATTGGCGGTGCTGGTAATTTTGATGGTAAAAAGTATTTAATTCACTTCTTACATAAAGATGCGGCGGATGGCAATGTAAGAGTAACAATTGTTGGTAATAATCAAGCTCCAATTGAGTTCGCTTTTGCCAAGGATAAGGAAACTGTTGTAAATACAGAGTTTAAGGCAACGGCTTTAGATGATGAAGGTACACTTGTTATTTTTAACGAAGAAGATAAAACAATTGCATAATGACAAAACATTTAAAGGGCGTATTTTAAAGATATGCCCTTTTATTTATTCAAAGGAGGATACTACATGATTGATTTAAGCAAAGTATCACAGGATAGTTACAAGATAAAATTGCCTAATAAGGATGTATTAAAAATTAAAAAGCCAACACAGGCAATGTTTAAGACCATGAATGAGATGGTTGAAAGCGATATGGAAGAAATTGAAATTATTGAAACCTTATATCGGTTGATGTTAAGAATTTTTAACCGTAACTTAAATGGTATTGAGTTTACAGAGGATGAAATCTCAGAAATCATGGATATAAGAGCTGCAATGGAAGTGCTAAAGGATTATCTTCAATTTAGCGTGGGACAGTTGGGGGAGTAGTATTCCCCACAAAACCTTCAATAAATGGGGATGAAGAAAAGCCATACTTAATTGTAGAAACAACAGCTATTAAAAAAGTATCTGATTATAGCGGTTTAACTTTTTCTGATTGCATGGAATTAGATGTTTATACTTTTGCTGTATTATTGCGTGATGCTTTTGTTTATAACTTAAAGCAATCACAAGAGGGTAGAGATTATTTGGAAGAATGTTATCTCTCCAAACAAACTAAACCAGATAGAAAGAAATTGAGAGAACGGTTTGGGGGTGAATAAGAATGATTGATTTAGGCACATTGGTTACTCAAATAGTGGTTAATGATAATGGCGCAACGCAACAATTAGATAACTTTTCAATTAAAGCGAAATTAGCAGAAATAAAAAGTATGGGCTTAAAGGGTGCTTTAAGTAAATTAGCAGGTGGTTTCAACATTGGGGTTGCAATTAAGGAAACAGTTGTTGGTTTGATTAATTGCACGAAAAATGCACAAGAATTACAGGGTAGCCTAAACGACCTACAAATCCAAACTGGTATGACAGACGAAGAAATGCAAGGTATGGGTGATACCATTAAAAATATCTATGCTAAGAATTTAGGAGAAGATTATCGTGACGTTGCCAATGCTTTAGGAGAAGTTAAAACACAAACTGGACTTACAGGTGAAGAACTGGAAAAAACTACGCAAAATGCTTTACTATTGCGTGACACCTTTGATATGGAAGTAAACGAAAGTATCCGTTCAGTTGATACGATGATGAATCAATTCGGGATCACAAGCGATGAAGCTTTTAACCTTATAGTACAAGGGAGCCAGAATGGATTAGATAAGAATGGAAATATGCTCGATAGTATCAATGAGTATTCGGTACACTTCCAGCAGCTTGGTTTTGATGCCGATGAAATGTTCAATATGTTTGCTAATGGCGCCGAGGCTGGTGTTTTCGATGTGGATAAGCTTGGGGATGCGGTGAAAGAATTTGGTATTCGTGCAAAAGACGGTTCTACTACCACGACAGATGCCTTTCATGCTTTAGGCTTAGATGCAGATGCTTTAACTGAGAAGTTTGCTAATGGTGGTGAAGGTGCAGAGGATGCCTTTAAAATTGTAAACGGTGCTTTAACTAATTGCGATGACGAAGTGTTAAAAAATCAAGCAGGTGTAGCTCTCTATGGCACTATGTGGGAAGATATGGGTGAAGACGCTATCCTTGCTTTATCCAATACAAACGGTGAAATTAGTGCCACTAATGATGCTATGGGGAAAGTTAATCAGATTAAGTTTGATAACTTTGGTTCTGCAATGGAGGGTATTAAAAGATTGTGGGAAACTTCTTTCATGCAACCAATAGGGGAAAGTATTTTACCTTTGTTGAGTGGATTTGCTACGTTTATCTCAGAACATGCAGAGGAAATAAGAGCAGTAGTATCAACTACAGCGGAATTTATCGGTAGTATTTTTGAGTTTATTGGAAGCGTTATATCAGCATTTGTTACAAACGCTCAAACTGAGGGTACATATCTTTACGCAGTATGCGAGCAAGTTAGAATAATTTTTGATACAACCATGAAAGCCATTCAAGATATATTCAGCATATTTACAGCCGTTTTTAATGGTGATTGGGAAGGGGCATGGAACGGTATCAAGACATTAGTTAGTGATGTTTGGAACGGTATTGTCACCCTCGTGAAGAATAATCTTGATGGCATTGTAACAGCTTTAAGCAATATGAAAGAAGCCTTTAAAAAGGCAGCGATAGCTTTATTTAACAAGGTGAAAGATGGTTTTGCTGACGTTTGGGATAAAATTACCACATGGATTGATGAAAAGTTAAATGATTTCATTACAACCATTAAAGGATTTGGTTCAAAAGCGAAAGAAGCAGGTAAAGAGATATTTACCAAAGTCTGGGACGGAATGAAGAACATATGGAATGATATTACTGACTGGATTGGCAAAAGGGCAGACGATATTAAAGACACATTGATGTTCTGGAAAGATAAAGCCGAGGAAACTAAGAAAGCAAAAAGAGAAGCTGAGGACGATTCAGTAGACGGTAGCAACAGAAATGGTTTATCATATGTTCCTTTTGATGGTTATAAATCCATACTTCACGAGGGTGAAAGAGTACTAACAAAACCAGAGGCAGAAAGATACCGTAAAAATGAAGGTAATAACGGCAATACCAATGTAACAAATAATTTTTATGGTGTAAATGAAGAGAAAACAGCATTTAAAGCATACAGAGCCACAAAGAAAGCGGTTAGAGACTTAGGCTTAAGGCCACAGTTAGCATAAAGGGGGGATTCAATGTTAATCACTAAAAGTACAAGAGTAATCTATAGAAATGAAGTAGGCGGTGAGGTTGAATTTTCTCCTTTTTCCGCTTACTTCTTAGAGCAATTAGAGGAAGAAACGAAAAATAGTATCACAACCAATAAGACAAATTTAATTCATGGTGAAAGCTACATATCAAACACATTAGAAAGTAGATATATTACTTTAGCGGGTATTATTGATAGGAACTCAACTACAAAAGCATTAATTAGAAATCTTATTAAGGTTGTCAACCCGACATTGAAAGGAACGTTAATTTATCAGAATGAAAATGAAGTAAAAGAAATTGAAGTTATTCCAGAGGAAATACCTGATCCACAAGAGAATAGTGGCTTGATTCGATATGATATTTCTTTGATGGCTTATAGTCCATTCTGGAAAAATGTTGAGAAGGTTGAAAATATAGCATTATGGACACCTAAGTTCCATTTTCCTTTAGTCATACCAAAAAACAAAGGTATTGTATTTGGGGTAAAGAAATCAGCCTTTGAAAAGTTGATTGAAAATGAGGGCGATGTGGAAAGTGGTTTTAGAGTAGTATTTAAGGCTAGAAGCGGGACGGTGAAAAATCCCAAACTATTGAATAAGCTAACAGGTGAATTTATTAGGCTTAACTATCCAATGGAAAAAGGGGATAGCATTGAAGTGATTTCCTATCCGGAAAAGAAAAAGGTTACTGTCAATAGCATTATAAATGGATTCCGTTTTCTTGATATTGAAAGTACATTTTTTACTTTGGATGTTGGGCGAAATATCCTTCAATATGATGCAGATGTGAATAAGACCAACCTGGATGTTATTCTCTACTATACGCCACGTTTCTTGGGGGTGTAAGCTATGGATTTGTATGTATATGAAAACTTTGAGTTACAAGGGCTAATCACGCAATATGATTCATTGCGTTGGACTAGACGGTTTAATGATGTTGGGGAATGTGAGATTGAAATGCCGTTTGATGAAGATGTATTTAAGCTATTAAAAATCAATACCTTACTTTACCATAAGCAAAACAAAGAAGCTTGTTTCATCCTGCAAAAGAATGTTACTACTGATAGCTATGGAGTAGAGAAGTTAATTGTCATTGGCAAAAGCATATCTTGTATCCTAGAGAATAGAACTACAAGTTTTACAGGAGATACTACGGTTTCTAATTTAGTGACTAAGTTGTTAAATGAAAACTATATCAATGCAACCAATGTCAATAGAAATATTCCTGATTTGATTATTGGAACAGTCACATTGAAAAAGAATCCTGTTATAAGTGTTAAGTATGAAAATGTTGATGTTTATACCATGATTAAGG
>NZ_DALYUL010000023.1:0-8255 GCF_031981185.1 Anaerotignum sp.
CTTTGGAATGTTTCGTAGTAGCGATACTACGGTTTTGTTGGCATCGTCTGCCAACGTTTTGTTACTTTTATTTCTAAAGAAAATTTACTTTTTCTCGATTGACTCTTTTTTCTTGTATTCAGTTTTCAAGGTGCAAATATTTCATTTGCGGCCTTTTTGCGACCGCCTAAACATACTATCATGTATAAACTTCTTTGTCAACGATTTTTTTCGTTTTTTTTACATAATAATTCAAACCAAGGAAACATCATATTTGTCATGCAAAAATCTTTAAAATCAGATACAACAAAATATTATTTTCGTATAGAAATAACGCAATTACAGATTGATTCAATACCTGAAAGAAGGATATCAATTTATCGTTACATTGCCAAAAAGTGATTCCCATAGCAATCAACCAGATCCAAAAGAGACCTTTTGTCCCGCCCACCAAAAAACCACAAGAGCGGTTAAAAAAGTTCAATATAGGCAGCTTACTTACTAAATTTAATGCCTTCAGCAAAAAACGAGCAAGGAACAATACAACAACAAAAACAATGACTACGCTAACAATATTAATACATACATTAGCCAGAAATCCTGCAATATACTCCTTCAACCCCTGTACATCCAACAGATTATAAATAACGGGGTTATTGTTCTCTAATAAAGCATCCTTTAAAAAATCTGGTAAGCGCATATTCTGAATGATTTGTGTTTGGCTCTGCATTGCCGCATTACTGATTACCGTATCCAGTTGCATTGATTTCCCTATAGAATTTGCTAAAGATCCAAAAAAAGGAGTTTTTCTCAATAGTACTCCCATCACTGGCGTCAGAAATTTCACTGCAACCATTGCAGCCAACATGGGTAAAAAGCTCAGTGCCTCCATTACAAAGCCTTTGTGGTAGCCAATACCTGCGAAAACTAAAATCCAAATAATTACCGCCGCATCCAATAGCAATGGCATTTGCTCCATATGTATCACCTTCATTTCCTAAATTCTTTTATTCATTGTGCTGCGCCTGTCTTCACCTGTTTTTTATCGTCACCCTTTTTCTCGTTCCCAGAGGAAGGTGCACTATCTTCAGGTGTTCCGTTATTTTTATCGGTGGTTCCCTCAACAACCTCCGGTTCCGTTTCCCCTTCAGGAGATATAATAGGTCTTGCAGTCTGAGTTCCTTTCATCTGGGTAATCAGTGCTTCACCTTTGGTAACCAGCATAACTTCTTCCAACTGCTCCATAGGCAAAATGTCCCTCACATCAGATGCAGTTCTATAGCTCCATGCTAATCTTCCGCTGTTTTTTATTCCGGAGTATATTTTATCCACACCGATAACAACACCATGCTCAGAAGCCTGAAGATAGTCAACCCCTCCGCCGCTTTTGTAGCTTGCGCTTTCTTTGCCACTGCTGTCTATCCAACAAATCGTGCCTTTTTCCCGACCATCTTTATTGGCAATGGAATCACCCATGGCAAGCACCACGTAGTTTTTATTCGTCAAAGAAACCTGAGCCAACCTGTTTTCAAGTGGATAGCTCCATGTTTCCTGCCCAACGGATGAAATCCCATAAATTCCTCGGTCTGATACAGCTGCAAGTACCCCCCCCTGCATAAAACCAATTATGGGAATGACTTCATCATTCTTCTCCACCACAGCAAACATGCTGTCTGTTAGATTTTCACTATCATCGGGATTTACATAAAAAAACAATACACGCCCTGTTGGCTGAATATCCGAGGTATCCAGATAACTAATAGCAAACGATTTATTGTCATCGGATACATCGGAACATAAAGGAAATATACCTGCGCTTTCCTCAATACGTCCCTTTAGCAAAGTGCCTCCTGCATTATATATCTGAACAGAATATGCTGTGTCACCTTTGGTGATAACAGATAAATATCCATTTTTATTTAATGCAAATTGTATGAGCGTTCCTTCTGTCTGCACCATATACAATAAACCATTCTCTCCATAAACGCGAACTGTCTTCCCGTTCATATCCCCCACTGCCGCATAGCTTCCTTCTGAAATCAGCTGTGGTATAGTCATGTTAAAGGTATCGTTCCACTTACGGTCACCGATCCCATTAAAATATTTTACACCATCTTTGGTACTAAGCAAAAAACGACTGCCAAATACAGCAAAGGTTGATCGACTGCTTTCGTCAAGCTGTATTTTGCCTTTTGCCTCCACCTCAGCGCTCTGTCCACTCTCCTTGGATTGAAATACATTGGAAAAATAGGATTGAATCCGCCCTGCTCCATAAAAAGTATCTAAGTAAATAAGCCCCGCCACTGCAATAACTAAAGTCAGTATCGCTAACAGCGTTATAAGCCCCTTGTCCTTCGTTTTCGGTTTTTGCTGGTACTTTCCCATAAACTGCTCCTTCCTGCAAAGCATGTTTCTACCATAAATTTCATCATACTATAATTTTTGCATTTTTGCAATTTTCACCAGAAAAAACAATTTACACCTATCGCATTTTCCTCCAAAATTCAATCTTGTTGTACCTCTTTGCAAAATAAAAAACAAAAAAACCTCGCAAATAGAAAATTCCCAGCATTCCTTGCCCAGAATCTTCTTACTTGCAGAGGCTTTGCTCCTGCGTTATTGCGCTGATATAGCTTCTTCTCTCAGCATTTCATAAAGTTGTATATATTTTTCAGCGGAAATTGCCCAAGAGTAATTACTGTTCATGGCATTTTCCACAACATACCTCCATTCCTCTTTTCCCTGATGATAAACCTGTAAGGCTTGATCCAATGCCCAGAGGATGCCACCCCCATCATAAGATTCAAACAAGAATCCATTTCCCACTTTCGTCTTTGGATCATATGGTATTATGGTGTCCGCCAAACCTCCCGTTTTTCTTGCTACGGGTACCGTGCCATAACGCAGACTGAACATCTGCCCTAACCCACAGGGTTCAAATCTGGAAGGCATTAAAAACAAATCCGCTCCTGCATAAATCTGCTGGGCTAACGTTTCATCAAAGAAGATATTTAGGCTGGCTCTGCCAGGATAGCGATGCGCCATTTCTCGGAAAAAGTATTCAAATCTTGTTTCTCCCGTACCAAGAAGAACAAATTGTACATCTCTTTGCATCATCTCGTGGAAAACATGGGATAGAATATCTAGGCCCTTTTGGTCAGCCAGTCGGGTAATCATAGAAATAATGGGTACATCCCGTCGTTCCAGTCCCAAACGTTCCTGTAGCACCTGCTTATTCTGTGCCTTTCCCTCTAACTGCTCTGCATTATAATGATAAGTAATGTGACTGTCCGTTTCCGGATCATTGGTCAAATAATCAATGCCATTGACAATGCCGCTAAGAACATCTCTGCGGCTACGTAAAATTCCGTCCATGCCATAACCATATTCCCAAGTTTGAATTTCTTTGGCATAGGTTTCACTTACCGTAGAAATTCTGTCAGCATAAGTCAGTCCCATTTTCATATAACTTACATTATTATAAAACTCAACGGCACCATTTTCATAGCAATAATATGGGGCACCCAAAATTTCCATGGTGCTCTTGTCAAAATTTCCTTGATATTGCAAATTGTGAATGGTAAACAAAGTTTTTATTCTGGAATAACAAATCATCTTGCTGTATATCTCTTTTAAGTATAAGCAAATGGGTCCTGTCTGCCAGTCATTACAATGCAAAACATCAGGATAGAAGTCCAACATTGCCATCATATCCAAAACAGCCTTGCCAAAAAAAGCAAACCGCTCATTATCATCGCCATAGCCATATAAATTGCCTCGACCAAAATAAAAGTCATTCTCTATAAAATAAATGGGTACCTCCTGAGGTTTCACCAAAACCTTTGCCCTCTGAATACGCCAAAATAAATGCACATCAAATTCGCCAAGATATTTTACATCTTGCATTTCACTGTTTTTCACAGCCATATGGCGTGGTATCACAACACGAACATCCACACCCTGATCCTTCAAAGCTTTTGGCAGCGACCCAACAACATCACCCAAACCACCGCTTTTGATAAAGGGTGCCGCCTCAGAGGCAACGATCAAAACCTTTAGCCCATTTTTCATAATTTTCACCTCAGTTGCTATCATACTATGATTTTTTATCGGTAGCAAGAAAATCTTCTCTTTTCCTTCATATCCCAACAAAAAAGTGGTATACTATCACAGAAAAAACCAGTTCAATACCATTATTTTTTATATATAAAATCTCATTCAGAAAGGATGATATCATGAATCATATTTTGCCCGAAAGAAAAGATGCAAGACCTGAATATAAATGGCATATTGAAGACTATTATCTAAAAGACTCCCAGTGGGAAGAAGCCTTCGCTGCCCTGCAAGAGAAACTTCACGAGATGTCCCAGTTTTCCGGACATCTGGGAGATTCTGCCCAAACCCTTTTGGATTGCCTAACAAAAAATAGCGAATTCTCTCTAACACTGGATCATCTTTATACCTATGCCAATATGCGACTGCATGAGGATAGTGCCAATGCTTTTTATCAGGGAATGTCCTCCCGTGCAGAAATGCTCTTGATTCAATATTCCGCCATTGTTTCCTTCCTCTCACCTGAGATTATTGCAATTCCAGAAGATAAGCTGGCAAGCTTTCGTAAGGAGCTTTCTTCAGAATTTAAAATTTATGATCATTATTTCCACTCACTCCTTCGCCAAAAGGAACATACCCTCTCTCCCGCAGAGGAAGCTCTTTTGGCAAGATCCTCAGAGTTAGGCGGTGCACCCCAAACAATTTTCACCATGCTCAATGATGCAGACATCCATTTCCCTATGGTAACAGACGCTGAAGGGAAAGAAATAGAGCTGACAAAGGGTCGTTATGTTACCTTTTTGGAAAGTCCCAACCGTAGAGTAAGGGAGGATGCCTTTAAAGGATTGTATAGCGTATACTTGGATAAAAAAAATACCCTTGCAGCAACCTATGGTGCATCTGTAAAGAGTGATGTTTTTTTTGCAAAGGCAAGAAACTATCATTCATCTATGGAAATGGCCCTTGCCGATGATAATATTCCTCTATCGGTATATGACACCCTGATTGAAACAGTGCATGAAAACTTGCCCCTTTTGCATCGTTATATTGACATTCGTAAAAAAGAACTTGGGGTAGAAGAGCTTCATATGTATGACCTGTATGTACCCTTAGTTTCTGAAAATGATGTAAAAATCCCTTATGAAGAGGCAAAAAAAACAGTTACAAAAGCCCTTCATGTCTTAGGGGAAGATTATATCAAAGCATTGGAATTGGGTATGAACAGTGGTTGGATTGATGTTTACGAAAATAAAGGTAAACGAGGCGGTGCTTATTCTTGGGGAAGCTACGGAGTTCATCCCTTCGTATTACTCAATCATAACGACACAATCAATAGTATGTTCACCTTGGCTCATGAAATGGGGCATGCACTACACAGTCACTTCACATGGGAAAAACAGCCCTATCTTTATAGTGGACATAAAATTTTTGTGGCAGAGGTGGCTTCCACCTGTAATGAAGCTTTGCTGATGGAGCATCTCCTTCAGGCAACGGAAGATAAAAAAATGCGAAAATATCTCATTAATTATTTCTTAGAGCAATTCCGAGGCACTTTATTCCGCCAAACAATGTTTGCTGAATTTGAAAAAATTACCCATCAAATGGTGGAACAAGGAGAACCCTTAACCTGGGAAGGGCTAAATAGCATTTATCGTGAATTGAACAAAAACTATTTTGGAGATAACATCACGTTGGATGATGAGATAGATATTGAATGGGCAAGAATCCCTCATTTTTATAATGCCTTTTATGTATATCAATACGCTACGGGCTATAGTGCGGCCATCGCCCTCTCCCGTAAAATTCTCTCCGAAGGAAAGCCTGCCGTGGATGCGTATCTGGATTTTCTCTCCAAAGGAGACAGCCAGTACTCCATTGATCTACTAAAAGGTGCCGGTGTGGACTTATCCACCGCCGACCCTATTCAAAAAGCGCTATCCCTCTTTAAAGAGTTATTAGATGAGTTTGAGTCATTATAAAATACGAACTCTATATTTATATTAGTAAACAACCAAATAGACATTGAAGGTACAAAGAAATCGTTATGTAAAGAAAAAAGGCAGTTTCCCATTCAGCGGAACTGCCTTTTTCAAATTGTATCTCCCATTTGTTAACTCAATCAACCACCCAAAGAAATCTCTTGCTTGCTGTACCATCCAATAGCTTCCTCTAGATGCTCTTTTTTAAAATCCGGCCAGAAGTCATCAATAAAATAAAAATCCGAATAAACAGACTGTAAAGGCAAAAACCCTGAAAGGCGCTTCCGTCCACCCCAGCGAATCACAAGATCCACACGAGAAACTTCGTGAGACTGCAACGGTCCCATTAAATTGTTTTTTGTAAATCCCGTGTCCCATTCCCAACTATAGTTTACCAGAAAATTCAGCTTCACTCCCCCCTTACCAAAGGTTCGACGCTTGGTATAAGGCAAGAGTTCCTCAGGAAACATTTTTGAATCTGCATTTCCCAATACCAGCAGTTCTGCATCCTCTCCAGAAAGAAGCTTCACTGCATCTACGCAGGCATTGGTGAAAGACAGTCTCTGCTCAGTGGGACGTTTTGTATTATCCACGGTAAAACCGTAATAACTAATTTCCTTTACTCCCATCTCTTTAAAGAGCTTATACAGCTCCAGCCCCGGATTTAGCCCTCTATCGTACCCATCTTTTTTATCCAATCCATTCTCCACCGCCCAACGACGGTTCCCATCCGGTATTACACCAATGTGTTTTGGTATTCTCATGATTTTTCTCCTTCAAGTACTTAATTTTCCGCTGTCTATGCTTTAAGTATGCCACAGGAAAGAAAAAAAATAACATTAATTGGGACTTTTTTTATAATTAACAGAAAAACAAAACTGTCTTAGAAAGTTATTTTCCTTCCTTAAGGAGCAGGCTGAATGATGCCACCTTTAAACAAAGCATCAAATGTATTGGCAGCCCCACCGTGTTCAACAATCTTCCCATCAATGACCTTATCAATATCTACACCAAAAATTTTTAATTTTTTACCGGAGGGTTTCATGCCTAACCATTCGCCAAGGTGAGTTCCTTCCATCATAAATTCAGAAATAATATAATCTCCATCACAATATTGATTTAAAATTGTCATGTTTAAATCAGGATATGTTTTTCTTACTTCAATCATATGCTGCTTCATTCCTTCCACGCCTACAGGAATACGCAACTCCCCTAAACGAATGATACAGCCTGTGGACACGTAGTCACAAACCTCTTCAAGGCGGTGTTCAGAGGTAATATGCTCATAAAAATACTTTATTCTATCTTTATTCTCCAATAAACATTCCTCCTTAAGGGCACTTTCATTTTAAAGGTATTTATTGCTATAATATTATCATACCTCCATGAGGATGAAAAGAAAAAAGCCAAATTGACTGATAAGTTCAATTCGACTTTTTTCAACCTGCACTAATCTTCAATTATGATTCATTCACCAGTTTTCCCGTCATGTGATCAATTGACAGTTCTAGAATCTGCACATATGCAACTGTCTTACGAATTTCTTCCTCAACGCCTTCTGCTGTAGGAAAATACTTCAAACCCATTTGACGTACAATATCTACTGTTTCCTGAGCTGTTTCTATCTTTTTAACTTGTCCAAAAATTATGATGCTTTTGATATTTAAAGCCCAATCTCCATCCTTGCGATACCCTTCGTCCATTACACAAAAGGATACTCTGTTATCAGATGCCATGGCATCCAGTTTGTGCCCAGCCTTGGCACAATGAAAATATATCTTTCCGTCCAGATAGATATAATTCATAGGGAAAGCATATGGGTATCCATCTTCTCCTTGAACCGCCAAAACACCTCTTGGTGCATGGGTTAAAACATCCACACATTCCTGCTCTGTTAATTGCTGTTTGAATCTTCTCATGCCACGAAACATAATAACCCCCCATTTTATATGTAGAATCAAATGATTCAATAAAAGTACCTTAAAAAATAATATCATAATAAAACAATAAAGTCATGTATAAGAGTAAACTCAATACATGACTTTATTTTACTGCGGATGACAGGACTTGAACCTGCACGGGGTAACCCACTGGAACCTAAATCCAGCGCGTCTGCCAATTTCGCCACATCCGCATGATAGAATTTATTTTAAACTTCCCTTGAAAGATTGTCAAGGAATAAATACCGTTTATATGAAAAAAGGCTCTCTCTTGGAGCCGAGCCATGAACCAGGAGGGATTCGA
>NZ_DALYUL010000023.1:8355-52374 GCF_031981185.1 Anaerotignum sp.
ACCCCCGACCCACGGCTTAGAAGGCCGTTGCTCTATCCAACTGAGCTACTGATTCGCACAAAAAAAAGCGGGTGATGAGAATCGAACTCACGTGTTCAGCTTGGAAGGCTGACGTTCTACCATTGAACTACACCCGCAAAATCTGAACCAGGAGGGATTCGAACCCCCGACCCACGGCTTAGAAGGCCGTTGCTCTATCCAACTGAGCTACTGATTCAAAGCGATTACGCAAAAATTATTATGCCACAACTTTCATGCTTCGTCAACACTTTTTTTAAATTTTGCAATTTTTTATACATTTCCCTTCTTTTATAGAGAAATCAGAGAGAGAATTCTCAGATAAATCCTTAACTTAATTCTAAGGAAGGAAATCCATTTTCACAGTTTCAATGAGAGATCCGACATAACATAAATGCTTGTTCTCCCCAAAACCAAAAAAATACATTCCACCATTTAAACAATAATATATTATAATTTATGCTATTCAAAGTATTGAAGACACTTTTGCATTTATAAAGTGCCCCCTAACACTTTGAAATAGCCATAATTTTTTTGCAAGATAATCTCATTGTTTATCTTTTAAAGTACTGGGATGAAGTTAAAATAGGATTTCATACGCCATAAAAACCTTTCCCTTACATTCCAGGTTTTCTCTGTCTGATAGTTCCTTGATCAAAGTCCATGATCACGCCTTCTATTCTTTCATTTTCAATAGTAATAATGCCGAAAGTAGGCGTATATCCATCCCTAGGCAGAGAAATACTGCCAGGATTAAACAAATACACACGCCCGTCACCATCATTTAAAGGTCTATGGGTATGCCCAAAAATGACGGCATCTGCTCCCTTCTCTTCCCCCCAATAGGATATGGTGTTCAGATTAAAATTCACTCTTTCTTTATGCCCATGGGTAAGCAAAAAGCGTTTTCCTTGGGCAGTCACCAGCTTATGAGATGGCGTATCCCATCCATAGTCATTATTCCCTTTCACATAATGAAAGGGCAACCCGGAAAATATAGATTGAAGGATTTTAGCATCCTCGTCATGATCGCCTAAATGGAAAACCATATCCACCTGCTGCTCCAGCCTTTGCAGCACCACCCTGGCATTTTCAATGCGTCCATGACTATCACTCAATACCAAAATTTTCATTCTCTAATTTCCTTTTTCAGCATTTCCTTCATTTTCCGCAAAGCCTTTCCTCTATGGCTGATGGCGTTCTTCTCCTCAGGAGAAAGCTCCGCCATATATTTGTCTTTTTCAGGAACAAAGAAAATAGGGTCATATCCAAACCCATTCTCCCCCTTGGCCTCCCAGCCGATCATTCCCTCAACGGTATCGTAGCTCACCAACCGTCTGCCATCAGGAAACGCCGCAGCAATACAGCTTACAAATCTGGCAGTTCTTTTTTCCCCAGGAACATTTGCAAGCTTTTCAAAAATCGCTTGAAATCTTTGGGGATAGGGGGTCTCCTCGCCCATAAATCTAGCGGAATATATTCCTGGAGCCTTGTCCATATAATCAATCTCTAAGCCGGAATCGTCAGATAACGTTATTTTATTGCCAATCTCCATGATTTGTACTGCTTTTTTCATAGCATTTTCCTCAAATGATGTCCCATCCTCAACGACATCAAAGGTAATGCCTGCATCCTCCATAGAGACAACTTCTACATCCAAATCTGACAAAATTGCATTGATTTCTTTGATTTTCCCCTTATTTTTCGTAGCAAAAATAATTGTTTCCATATTTCTATCTCCAATCTCAGTTCAAATCCAAGCCTTCTAGTGCGTCCTTCTGTATTTTCATTAAATCCTGAATTCCTTTTTTCCCAAGGGAAAGCATTTCTCCCAATTGCTCCTGAGTGAAGGTACCGTTTTCCCCCGTTCCCTGTAACTCAATAAAACTAGTTGCATTGCTCATAATGATATTCATATCCACCTCAGCAGCAGAATCTTCCTCATAGCATAGATCCAAAAGGCTCCGTCCCTCAACAACACCCACACTAACTGCTGTAATGTAACTGGTAAGGGGCATTTTTGCCAAAAGTCCTCGTTCCACAAGCCCTTTACAAGCCAATGCCAAAGCAATAAATCCCCCGGTGATTGAAGCTGTTCTGGTTCCACCGTCTGCCTGAATCACATCACAATCTACAGTAATGCTTCTCTCGCCCAGCGCCTTCATATCAACGGCACCTCTCAAAGATCTTCCAATGAGTCGTTGAATCTCTGTAGCCCTTGGATTCATCTTTAACTTATGAATATCTCGTTTATTTCTTGATTGTGTGGCACGAGGTAACATAGAATATTCCGCAGTAACCCAGCCTTCACCCCCACCCTTCTTAAAAGAAGGTACGCTTTCTTCTACGGTAGCATTACAAATCACTTTCGTATTGCCCCATTCTATCAAAATAGAACCCTCCGCATAGCGGTTAAAATTTTTTGTTATTTTGATTTGTCTTAATTCATCTTTCTCTCTGTTGTCATACCTACACATTTTTTTCCTTTCCTCCTTTGTGCAATCTATTCTCCATTATATCCTGTCTATCTCACTTTGAACAGAAAATTTTCCATCTCATGTCTAGTCAAAAGCTTATGAAAACCATAAAAGTTTACTTTATCGCTATGGATTAGGCTATAAATTTAGAAAATATTTTTTATTTTTCAAAAAAATCTAATCCAGCAACATAATTCAAAATAAAAATTACCAGCAATAAATCCAAATATTTTGTAAAAATATAATCATACTATTTTTATGATTGTCTGAAAGGAGGCTTTTCATGGATACTTTTATTCGCAAAACAATGATTTTTTTCATCGGAGCCTTTGGTTATTATAGTATTGAAGTGCTGTACCGTGGCTATTCCCATTGGTCAATGTTTTTGGCAGGGGGACTGGCATTTTTATGCCTATATACTTTATTTAACACCAAATTTTTTTTGCCCTATTGGGCATGCTGTTGTATTGGTGCACTAATTATAACCGCTATAGAATTCTCCGTGGGAATTGTGGTAAATAGATTGCTAGGCTGGCATATATGGGACTATTCGGAGCAACCCTGTAACATACTTGGACAGGTTTGTCTATTATTCAGCACAATCTGGTTGATACTCTGCATTCCCATTGGTTTCCTAGCACGACTCCTGCATGAAAAGGTAGTTAATAAGATGATTTTTGGCATGTTAAATTTTCTAAAACACAAAAAAGTACTGAACAAAAAAATCCACCCCTAGGTATTCTCATCCTCATAAAATAATTGGAATTCTTTCTTCCATATATGCAACTTTTTCAAGCAGACCTATATCTAAGAATATATATGTAATCAAGAAAGGCATTACAAAGTAAATTTACTTGTAATGCCTAAAATATGTGTATTTAATAGTGAATGTGCTGGGCAACTAATCGTTCTTAGGGGCAATCCCCAAAAGTGGCTTTGCTCATTCCAAGCACAAAAAATTTTATCGACCTAGCTTTTTTCTATCCCTAATTACCGAATTGTATAATCATCCATCATTTCAGTAATTGCCTTGGCTATCGCCATTGCAACAATATCCTGATTTGTAGATGAAGAAATTTTAATGGCATCACCGGGGTTTGATAAGAAACAGGTTTCCACCAAGATAGCAGGAACAGTGGTACCATTTAAAATTAACAGATCCGTTCTTCTCTTCACACCACGATTGGTGGTGCCAAAGGCCTGAATCAAGTTGCTTTGCATAATTTCTGCCGCTTTCAAGCTGGTCAATTTACTGCCGTTTTCATTACTATGTACCTGATATAAGGTTTCCGTACCATTTGCAGTGGTGTTCGATCCTGCCGAATTCAAATGAACAGAAACCATCAAATCAGCAATTTGGTTTGCAGTTTTCGCTCGCAAGCTATTTTCAGGGTAGACATCACTATCTCGAGTCATATATACCTTTACACCAGAATTCTCTAAACATTTTTGTACCTTTAGCGCTACTGATAAGGCAATATTTTTTTCCACTAATCCGTTCCCATTGGTGCCAGGATCTTTTCCCCCATGTCCTGCATCCAGCAAGACAACCTTATCATAAACATCCTTTGGATTTTTTGCAGCAATCTCATAACCGTTCTTTGTTTCCTTCACTACATATTCACTGTAGCGATTTTGATTAAACCTTATTACTGTGTCACCACCCGTAGTGGACACTATAATATTGTTCATAACATCATTTCCGATCTTTAATGTGCCATATCCATAAACACTCTCGTAATTTCCTGGCAAGGTAAGCTCATAGTATCCTTCTGTGTGTCGATCATTTTTTCTAATATCGTCAATGTCTATAGATTTAACATTCTCCAACGTTAAAATATTAGATGTAGAATCATAAGATAGATTTTCAAGAGAAGATTTCCGCACTTCAAGGGTTAATTCTCCATTTTCCTCTTTCCAGCTAAAGTCAGTCAACTGCCCGACTTCCAAAACAATGCGGAATGTATTCGCATCATACATACCTGTTCTTGCAGCATTAATATAGGATAAACCCTTGGTGCTCAATTCATTTTCAACTTTAGATTGAACATTAGGGATATCCACCACAATCCTCTGGGGATTTGATAATGTGGATACTTTTGCACCTAAAGAACCACTGGCACCAACCACCAGTTTGTCCATATCGCCCCGATTGCTCAAAGATATTTCATCAATCACAGGCTGTTCAAAGGTTATGATGATTTTTTTCTTATCTGCACTTTGGGTTATAGTTTTAGTCTTTTTACCAGATAAATCAAAAACAATTCTAGTCACAGGTATACCATTACTATCATGTTGAGCCGTACGTATGGCCGTAACAATATTGCTGTTTGTTGCAGTAATTTTTTCCGAAAGGCTGCTGGTTGCATTTTGAATGTCGAGAACAATCCTTCCGTCATCCACATAGATTTCATCATAGCTGTATATTGCCTGATCTGCTTCAATGGTAAAAACCTGCGAAGCCGTTGTGCTGGTTGGTACGGAAGCTTGAAAAACTTTGATCGCCTGAGTTGTAGGCGTTGTAGGCGTTGTTGGTGTTGTTGGCGTTGTTGGTGTTGTAGGAGTTGTTGGTGAGGCTCCTGCACCAATGTTTACGGTTCTATTCGGATCATCCCAAGTAATATCCAAATCCAAAGCCTGTGCCAATGCCCTTACAGGAAGCATAGTCCTGTCGTTTACAACCATAGCCGGCACATCCATGGTAAACTCTTTTCCGTTTTTAATTCCTTTTTTACTTCCTAAAGTAAATGCCACAGTAAAATCGTCATTCATTACAAATGCCTGCTTCGTTTCCTCGTTCCAAAGAACTTCGCACCCAAGCGCCTTAGCAATTAAACGCATAGGGAGCACTGTTCTGCCATCAATAATCACAGGAGGCATATCCTCAGGTTGCAATTCTTTCCCATCAATGTTTATTTTAACCTCAGACGCATTATATGGGTGATTCTTCCCGTCATAAAATAAATTCATATTTATTTTTTTTGCATATGCCACATTAGTCATCATCATCCCTATGGCAATAGCTGAAAGAAACAGCCGCTTAAAACCAACTTTCATAGTTACCTCCTAAAGCATATCATCAAAAAGGCAGACGCCTTCATTATTTACACAATTATCTTTAGTATATCAAATTTTGTCGCAATTGAAAGGGAAATGTCTGAATTGAAATATATTTTTAATAAATACGAAAGAGCTTTTTCTTTAATATCAACAGTAAGGCAAAAGGGGCTGTAAAAACTGGAATAGAAGATTTGAAAATAGATCATATGATTCATTTATAGTTTACATAAAAAAGCCCGATTGCATTATAAGGTCTCCCTTTTAATATCATGCAATACGGGCTTATTCTTATTGGTTAGCTGTTCATCCACTACTGCTGTATACAACGAGGTTGAACTTCTTCTTCTACTATTTCTTATTCTAAATAGGTTCGTTTCTACTTCTTACACTGCCTTCTTTGAAACATTGTATTTCAAAAAAACGACTCCGTTCCCATAAAGGAAACCCCAGAAAAGTATAAAAGCAGCAGCACTTTCTCTTGTAGCTTCAAAAATCAATCCCACCACAAACAATGGATATTCCCACCACCAGACCTCGCATTTTGTTGCTTGATTCACCTTTGGATGTTTGTATAACCCAATGAGATAGCAAATTAAAATTGCACTGGAAAGGCCTAATGCTAGGAGGGGCGAAAAAACTCCTTTTTTTAATAACATATAACATGCACATACTGCAAAAAGAAATGCATTCGACCAAATCATCGCCTTTAAATAGATTTTAGGTGGCAAAAGATTCTTTATTCGAAAAGTCCTCATGATAAGCTCCTATCTCTAATAGGTTCATCAAAAATACAGTTATTTATGCTTTTTCTTTATTCCGTGCCAAGATGTCGAATTTCTTTAATTTCTTCATCACCAAGCCATGAATGCTGTTTTCAGGGTAATTGCCTTCGGCATCCTTCTCTCCTGCTGGCATTCCCATCAAAAGTGCAATACCTTCTCCAATTTGGCTGACAGGATAAATGTGGAATTCACCGTTTTTCACAGATTCTACAACCTCATCCTTCAACACCAAATCCTTAATATTGGATGCGGGAATTACAACCCCTTGCGTTCCTGTTAAGCCACGCTTTTTACAAAGGTCATAAAAACCTTCAATTTTGTGGGTAACACCGCCAATGGCCTGAATTTCCCCCTTCTGATTTACAGAGCCTGTTACCGCCAAATCTTGACGAATGGGCACCTCAGAAAGAGAAGAAAGGATACAGTAAAGCTCTGTACTGGAAGCACTGTCCCCATCAATTCCATTGTAATTTTGTTCGAAACAAATTCTACAAGAAAGAGATAACGGGAATTCCTGTGCATAAGTCTGCCCTAAAAATCCGTTAATAATTTGAACCCCTTTGTCATGAGTCTGACCACTTAGTCGTGCTTCTTTTTCAATGTTAATAAGCCCGGATTTTCCAACATAAGTGGTGGCTGTAATACGGCTAGGGTTGCCAAAGGCATAACTGCCCATATCCAATACAGCCAAACCGTTAATCTGCCCAATGACACTACCCTCTGTATCAATCATGATGACATGTTCATCCAGCATTTCACCAAGCTTTTCTTCATAAAGCTTCATTCTTTGTTCTTTTTCATAGACGGTCTTTTTGATGTGAGCCGCTGTAACCACCTGGGCATTTTCCATCTTTGCCCAAGTTACCGCCTCACAAAGAATTTCCGCAAGCTGATTAAAGCGTGTTGACAATTTATTTTGTCTCTCAACCAGCCTTGATGAATATTCCAAAATGGCGCAAACTGCGCTTGCATCAAATTCCATGGTCTTTTCCTGCTCCACAAAACTTTTAATAAATCCTGCCAATTTCCACATGTTTTCAGGATTTCTAGGCATTTCATAATCGAAATCAGCCTTAATCTTAAAAAACTTATCAAATTCCTCATCATATTCGCTTAACAACTCATAGTAGTAGTTGCTGCCAATCATAATTACCTTAATATCCGCAGGAATGGGCTCCGGCTTTAATGTGGGTGCCACTGTCGCCCCCAACTGGTCTCTGCTGCTGTCCATGTTGATTTCTTTGGTTTTTATTACTCGTCGTAGTGCCTCCCACGCTTGGGGCATAGAGAGAATATCCTGTGCCTGCACAATAAAATATCCTCCGTTGGCTTTATGGAGCAAGCCACCCTTTATTTTCATAAAATCCGTGGTTAAATTACCAAACTCACTGTCATATTCCACTTCGCCCATTAAGTTGGAATAGGTGGGATTAAAGGATACTACCACAGGCGCGCCTTCACTTTTGGAATGATCTACAATCAAGTTCACCTTGTATTTCAAGGTAACATCCTCTGCAGGTTTTTTCCCAAGCATGGGTAACAGAGAGGAAATTCCCTCATCACTATCTTCTTCATCCTCATAAAACTGTCCCAGATTTTCTAAAACATCTTCACGTACGTCGTTTATATATTCGATTACCCGTTTACAGTCCTGATATTTCTCCTGTATCCCACTGATATGGTGTCCGATGGCAAACATACCCACTTGATACTCAAGCTGTTCTAATTCTTTTTTAGAGGCCTTATCTAGCTCTCTTATGTCACGCATGATTGCTCCGGCTTTCTCCTGAACAACCTGCGAATTTTTTTCGATTTCATTTTTAACATCTTCATCTAAAGCATCATATTCTT
The DNA here is from genome assembly GCF_031981185.1 of Anaerotignum sp. Lineage (GTDB taxonomy): Bacteria > Bacillota > Clostridia > Lachnospirales > Anaerotignaceae > Chakrabartyella. The sequence continues at coordinate 16,544 of NZ_DALYUL010000023.1, forward strand.
CTTCACCAATGGCGTTCCCGTCTACAACAGGCATAAAATAAATGCCGGAATTGGTGGTTTTAATCTGAAAGTCAAATTCCGCAGCCATTTTACTCATATCTTCCATCAGACTGCTTCTTTTTTCATCAAAAGTACGCATCAAATCACTTTTTTGCTTCTCATATTCCTCTGCGCGAAATACCTTCTGTATTTCTGTTTTCAGAAGCTGAACGAGTTCACTCATATCCTCTTTAAATTGCCGTCCCAGACCCTTCTCAAACCGAAGAGCCAAAGGATTCCTTGGATTTTGAAAATTATAAACATAACACCAGTCTCTGGGAATAGGCTCAGTTGCCGCCAACTTTTCCGTACTGGATTTGGCATAGGTGGTTTTCCCTGTTCCTGAAGGCCCCGACATATAAATGTTATATCCCTTCATTTTCACCATCAAACCAAAGTCAAACGCCCTTACTGCACGCTCCTGGCCGATAATCCCTTCCAATGGAGGAATTTCGCCTGTTGTACGAAAGGAAAAATCTTCAGGAAAACAGCCATTTTTCAGCTGTGTATACTTTAATTCTTGCGCCATCTTTACTCTCCTCCTTCCAAAAATGCAGACATATTGCAGCCCAATATTTGAAACATTTTTGCGCCCGCATTTTCTTATCCTTTCTTGCAATGTTCCTCATAGCCCTCAAAAACGGGATAATATTTCCACATGATTACGGCATCCTCATGGGTATCGGCGTAATAGTTTTTCCGAATCCCTTCCGGGCGAAAACCGTATTTATGATACAATCTCTGTGCCGGCTCGTTATTGATACGAACCTCCAAAGTAATTCCAATCATTTCTCTTTCTTTTGCCATCAATTCCAGGTTTTGCATTAAAAGCTCACCAATGCCTTGCCTGCGATATTCGTACAAAACTGCCACATTGGTAATATGCCCTTCTGTAACTACGTGCCACATTCCTGCGTAACCAACAATCTTATCTTCATTCATGGCAACGAAATAAATTGCCATTTTGTTCTCCTTAATTTCTCTCTCGAAATCTTTTCTGCTCCAAGGTATCGAAAAAGAAGCCTCCTCTACTGCCAGAACTCCCTCAATATGCTCCTCCTGCATTGGTACAACTTTAATCATTCTGTTTCCCCTCTCCTTGCAAGCGCTCTTCCCGCTCTCGTTCTGCCTGAGATTTTCTTAAATAAATTAGCTCAAAAATGTTGCCTTCCACCGCCATGCCCTCTTTTATAAGCTCTATGGCCAAAGATGCCACAGAGGCTGCCCTTTGTAAAGAGCAATGAGCAGGTGCAAAAATAAAATCAGGGAAAAGAGATAATTTTTTTTGATGAACCGGCACTCCGTCTCCTAAAAAAATAACCTTTTGTTTAAAGTCCCTTGCCAATTGAATTACTTCATCAATACTAATCGCCATCATTTCCGTCAAACGGCTTAATTTTCCGTTGTCCCAACGGTAAAAAGCTGTATAAACCTGACTACGTCTAGCATCCATAATCGGACAAATTATTTTATCTGTTTCAAACACATTATATGCCAGAGCATCCAATGTGGGAACGGGAACGAGCTCCTTCCCAAGGGCTAAGGCCAACCCTTTTGCAGTTGCCGCACCAATACGCAAACCTGTGAAGGATCCCGGCCCACTGGCACAGGCAATATAGTCAGCCTCATCTGCCTTTGTTTCAGATTTTTCGCAAATTTCCGCAATCATAGGCATGATTGTCTGGCTATGTGTTAATTTATAATTTAAGGTAAACTCCGCAATCAGCTTGTCCTCCTCCACAATAGCGGCACTGGCTGTTTGCCCTGTTGTATCAATGGCTAAAATCTTCATGCTTCTTCCCCCTGACAAACGGTAATCCGTCGATAATCGTCGCCCTTTTCAAAATCCTTCTCTATTGTGATATGAATAGCATCTTTAGGTATTAAATTCGGAATTAGCGTTGCCCATTCCACCAAGGAGACGCCATCCCCATAAAAATAATCCTCATAACCGATTTCATCCATCTCCTCCTCAGAGGAAATACGGTACACATCAAAGTGATAAAGGGGAATTCGGCCCAAATATTCATTGATTATTGTAAAGGTTGGGCTTGTTACATGCTCTGCGATACCCAGTCCTCTGGCAAAACCCTTCGTAAAAACAGTTTTCCCAACTCCCAAATCCCCATCCAAAGAATATACCTGGGCAGGCTTAGCAGCCTGCCCCATTGTCTCACCAATTGCCTCTGTTTCTTTAGAAGAAAATGTCTCCCAATGTTCCTTCATAAATCCTACCTCATTTTCAGTAAATATAAATTGCTGTTACACCTGTATCTACCATACGAGAAGTTTTTCCATTATAATAGTACAAATCACCTATTCCCGTTGAAATATTATAATTTTTCAAATAAGCAAATTTGCCGTTCTCTTTATATTGGAACACAAAAACATCTCGATCAATTTCTGTTTTTCCTTTCCCATCAAACTTCATCAAGGCACTATTGCCAGTTTTGGTATCAGTATTTGCCATATAGTATACTTCACCCTTATCTTCAGGGAAATATACACCTACAGCATTTTTCTCTATTTCCTGTGGAGCGCCGTCTTTATACATACCTAAGCTGCCCACGCCACCGTTATAATCATAATAATACACCAATGTGTTGCTGTCACCCAAAAAGGTCATTTGTTCAACTGCTTTTTGAACCTGAACAGGTTCACTCTTGCCATCAAGAGCTTCCACCATCAACACGTTACCACCGGTGGTCTCATCCTGTACAAAATAAGCTGCTGTTTTCCCATCAGGAGAAACCTGAATTGTATTGGGCACTGCTTTGATGTCTTGTAAAAGATAATTCTTACCCGTTTTGTCGGCAATAAATACTCCTCTTTGTCCATACATCAACGCTGCATAATAGCTGTACATTGCTTCATCAAAGGAGCTGACTTTAGACAGCTTCACTGGTTCCGGCGCCTGCATGTAGAAGCCTCCCACATAATCGCCTTTTCCCTGTAGAGAAACTGCTGAAATTACAGTCTCGCCCAGTTTAACTTTATTGCCCCCAGCATTGAGCAAATAGCAATCCTGAAAAATAGGATCCATACCTTCTTTGCCATTCATCTTTTCTCTAATCTCTTTAATTTGAGTCTGACGTTTCTCGTCATAGGATGAAAGATCCGTGATGTCATCTTCAATCAACTGACTAACGGGAGCGTTTTCCGTTCTCATGGCACAGTACAAAACATCCAGATCATTAGGCATTAACTCCGCATAGGTAACCTGCTCCGCAATCAACCGGGATTGTTTTCCAGGAGTAAACTGAAATAGCTGGTACGAATCTTCTTTTTGTCCCAAATAATAAGCAATATTTGTTTTCTTAGAAATAAAACTTAAAGCAGAAGAATCAGATAGCTTTACAGATTCCTTCTCACCAATGGTACGGGAGAACAGAGCTATCTTTTCGCCAATATTTTTTTTGTACAATAGATAGGAACCGTCGTTGCTTAATTCGTATGCGCCGTTTTGCAGTAAAATATCATGGTCAATCTTTTGGCTTTGCCTATTGGCAAACACATATAAATCCATTTTATCTCCATTTTTTACGAGATAAGCACATTCATTGCCATCAGCGCTTCTTATAAAATGATAAACCTTTTCCCCAATCAGAATAGGCTTAGCATCTTTATTTTCGATGTCTTTGTAATATAAATCTCCAATGCTGTCCTCATTCACCCCTGCCATATAGTAAATGTCTCCGTTATCCTCAGAAACATTTGCACCCCAAGCGGAGTAATAATAATTGCTAACACCGCCCTTGGTTACACTGTCATTTACTATATAAGGATCATTTTTTAAATCGTACACATACAAACCATTGTCCTTTAAGTAAGTAATTGCAAGATCCGCTGTTTTCCAGAGGCCACCACCTGTTGCAAACCAACAGTAACCAAGTACACCTGCAAAAGCGATTACGCCCAAAACGACCTTCCACCAAACACCTTTGTCTTTTTTTTCGAAATCCCCTTCATTCTCCACATCCAATGCTATGTTATCCACATTATCCACAGTTTCTTCCACAGTGTCCTCATTGTCAGTCTCCTTTTCCACAAAAGACTGCACAGTTTCTCTATCTCTATCCACAGAGTTATTCACAGAATCCTCCGATGTTTCCACAGAATTGCCCACATTTTCCGCAAAATCCTGTGAAAGCCCCTCATCTGTCCCCATGTTTTCTACAGCCGTTCCCTGTTCATCCACATTGTTATCCTCATCATTCACAGCTTTATCCACAGCAGTACCTTGGTACTCCTGTTCTTCCTTTCTCTGATCATCCAATGTAATAGCCTCCTTGAAATTTTTGTTAAAAATATCGTTCCTTTATGATTCTGTACGCCCTAAGGCCTATTTTACCCCGCCAGCAAATATCTTTATTTGCATAGGCAAAATTCCCCCGGCCCTGATGCTTAATTTTCTTAATTTTGTTTTTCTTCTTTTGTGTTTTTTGGATTTTATTATTCCGAAATAGTCGTCGCCAAAGGAATGCCACAACACCTTTGCCTACCTTCAGACAAAATAGGCCCAATTCTGTAGCACGTATTACCTTTTTTAGGTCCAAATTCATAAAGTCATTCCCTTCCACCGCAATAAGGATAATCCTCGTTTCAGTTTTCTAAGAAAGCGCTGGTGATGCGTGTACAGATGCGCATTTTCCTATTAATTAAGAAAAAATACAGCAATAGCACTGCTATTGCCAAATCTTTTGATACCATCCAATGGATAATTTGATTGAATGTGTTCACAGAAAAAACAGCGTTTCCTTTATGTCATGAAAACGGATAAGCACATGTAAACTAATGGGATTATTCTTCCGCAAACACCTGATTTCAACAGGATTGTTACAAGAATATTTCACCATAAAATTGCCCCGTCGACCTTTCACATCATACCATATTTTGTTACATAGATAAAGGAAATCCACAATTATTAACTAATTATTAACAACTTTGAACTTTTAATGAAATTTTTATTTACAATTACAGAAATTTACACTATAATACTATCATATCTTTTGAATAGAAAGGAACGTTTGATGGAATCCCTTGAAAATTTACCTTTAAATAATGAGTCAGAGCATCACTTTTTATCTCTTCATATTGCCCATAAAGGGAAAGAAAAATCAATTCATGTTAAAAAAACACACGCTTTGGCGTTCTGTGTTGCAGCATGCCTGTTTGTTGGCGGCTCAGCAGTTGCCTTAGGCTCATATTTTAATACCAAAAACGAGCTAATGACCTATGAACAGCAATTATTGCAGGTGGAGCGAACAAACCGCAAGCTCAGCCAAAACTCCAAGGCATTGGAAAACGAAAATACAGAATATACCCAAAATATTGAGAATTTGCAAAATAAAGCCGCAGAGCTTGAGCAAAAAATCAATGATTTGGAAAATGTAAAAAATAATTTGAATGACCAGTTGAATAGTATCAACACAAGCGACAGTGCTTCCACAGAGCTTCGCAACGCCGTTGCCAGCTGCCTTGTTCAAGAAAAACCCCAAGTTGAAGGAACTCAAGACTTTACACCTATTGTAACCACTTCCTTCAATAAAGTAACATCCTTGGCTGTCCAGTTAGACCGCATCAATTCTCGTCTAAACGAAACAGAAACATCCTTCACAAAGGTGGCAACAAATGTCACAGAAACCTTATCTGCATATAGTGATATTCCTTCTGGAATGCCAGTGAAGGGGATTATCTCCACTGAATTTAATCCTGAGGGATTGTCCACCATCAGCGACGGCAGAGTACATTATGGTCTTGACTTATCCACCCGCAGTAAAATTTTACCTATCGTAGCCACTGCAGCGGGAAAAGTAATTGAGGCTGAATACCATAACGAATATGGAAATTACGTGTTAATCGACCATGGAAACGGCTTTGTTACACGCTATGCCCATAACACAGAAAACCTAGTTTCTCCGGGAGATGTGGTAAAAAAAGGTGACATTATTGCAACAACCGGTGCCACGGGTCAATCCACAGGCATTCACTGCCACTATGAAGTAATCTTAAACGGTATTTTTCAAGATCCTATGGATTTTCAATAATCAAAAAGGATGGCATGAGCCATCCTTTTTTTATTATTTCACATAATGCGCTGAAACATTTAAATGATTATCATTAAAACTCATGCCATCCCTTCACTGAATCCTTTAGCAAAGCAGCATTTTATTTGGCTGATTCATCATTCTCCTTTTCTTGCCCTTCTTCTTGCTGGTTTTCATCTCTAATCTGAACGCCTTCCGGCCTCTTCCCCACATTCATCAATACCACGGCTCCAACCACCAGTAAAATACCCCCTATTTTAGCCACCGTAATGCTTTCTTTGAACACCAAAATCCCTAAGACTGCCGCCACCACAGGCTCTATGGTTGCCGTTACCGATGCCTTACTTGCAGGCAGATGGCTCAACCCTTTTGTGTAACATAAATAAGGTACTACTGTAGTCATCACTGCAAACAGAATGGTAAGGGGCCATTGGCCTGCCGCCGTAATTTCCTGTACAACATGGATAGGATTAACACAAAAAGCCATAAATACAGAGGCCATTAGAAACGTATAAAAGGATATGGTCAAAGATTGATAACCCCTACGCAAGGCAAAGGTACCAAAAATGCTATATAGGGCATAACCAATTCCAGAGCCAAGGCCCATCAAAAGTCCCATTGGTGTAAGCATCAGCTTCCCCTGAAAGAGCCCTGTAATCATACCACAGCCACAAATTGTCATTATCAAAACCAAAGCTTTTCTCTTTGTCATCGTTTCTTGAAATAAAACAATGGAGAAGAGCATCACTATGGTGGGGGCTGTATACAGCATAACTGCCGCAATTCCAACACTGGTGAGATTAATAGCTTTCATATAACACCAACTAAAAAAAGTAAAACTAATAATTCCAGTCCCAACAAAGTATAGGATGTCTCCTTTCTTTTTCAATTGAAAGCTTTTTTTATCTTGAAACAAAAGGAGTATGGCTAAAAATATTACACTAACGACACCTTTGATAAATAAAATTTCTATTTCCGTTAATCCAAAACGAGTAATGGCCTTTGTAAAAAGTCCAATTAACCCCCAACATAAACCCGCAAATAAAATCCATACATAAGCCATAACAAGACCCCTTCTTATATCAAAATTCCACGCCCCATGGCAAAGGAATAAATATAGACCTCAGTCACTCTTTTCTCCAAAGCCTGCTCCAATGCCCGTCGATACAACTGCAATTGAATTTCATAGCGCTTGCGCAAGGCTTCCTCGTCGTTTATTCTGTCACTTTTATAGTCCAGAAGAATGATATTATCCCCCTCCATAAAGTAACAGTCAATAATACCGTTTAACAGCACCATATCATCAACATTCTCATATTCTGCTCCCAAAAAAAGCTCTTTTCCAGCCATAAGCATAGCAAAAGGACGCTCCTTTTCCACAACATCGCAGCCTCTGATACGCTTAGCCAAAGGAGAGGAGAAGAAATCAAGCAATTCTTTTCTTCTTAATGCCATAATCTCTTTTTCGGAAAGCCTTCCTTTCCTCAGCATTTCTTCCAACAAAACTTCCATTTTCTCCCCATCATATTCTTCACGAAAATCGGCATATTCCATTACTGCATGCATAGCAGTTCCAATTTCAACGGCTATCAAGCTCCCTGCCCTCTCTATCGTTTGAGGAAGCTTTATTTCTACGGTAGGTAACATGGGTTCCCCCGTGATCTCCGCCAGATTCCTTCGTTTCACCTCAGAAATAGAAAGTTTTGATGGGAGTTCCGTTGCCTTAATATAAGGATATTTCCACTGAAGCAAGGAGAACAATTCGTCCCGCCTGCCACTAAAATCTTTGTCGGTTTCCCAAAGGGCAAAATAATTCTCCTGTTCTTCTGCCTGAACTTTTTTCTCCACTGCTTGCAGAAGGATATCCTCTCTTGTTTTTCGTGTAAACGTCCAAGTAGAAGGCTCATCAGCAAAAATTTTCACATCATGGGAAACATCAAATGCAACCCGCAGCCATTCTGCATCAGGGTGTCGCAGCAAAGCAGGCATCACCCAGTCTAAATAACTCTTACTTCGTCTTAGGCGAAATACAGAAAGGCGGTCTCTCTTGCCTTCGATCCCATCAGCCCACTTTTTCACAGCCTTTTCTAAATCCTTCACCGTTCCCGTCAAAATGAGCTTCTCTTTGGCTCTGGTTAGGGCAACATAAAGCACCCGAAGTTCCTCCGCTAGATTTTCCAGACGAATGACCTCCGCCAATGCTGTTTTAGAAAGAGTGCGGTAAACTGCTCTTCGTTCTAAATCCTTATAATCCATGCCAAAGCCCCACTCTTGATGGGTAAGCACCGACGCCCTAATATCCATCTCATTAAATTGCTTGCCGCAATCCGCCAAAAAGACAATAGGGAATTCCAGCCCTTTGCTCTTATGGATGGTCATGACTCGAATCAGATTTTCTCCCTCGCTCTGTAGCTTTGCGGAAGACGACTCCCCTTCCGACGTTTTCATATCCTCCACATAGCGAATAAAGAAAAATAGTCCCTTGCGACTCCCTTGTTCAAATTGCTCCGCCTTTTCCAGCAGTAACCGCAGGTTTGCTTGCCGCAAACTTCCCCCTGCTGTCATTCCCACATAATCATAGTAGCCGCTTTCTTCATAGAGATAATGCACAAGCTCATGAAGTGTCAACTCCTTCACTTGCCCCCGCCATTTTGTAAAATCTCCAATGAAATCCTGGAGCTTTTCTTTTAGTGCAGTATCCTCACCTTGATTCAAATATTCCTGAATACAATCGAAAAATAAACCATTTCCACCATTCAGGCGCATTTGCATCAATTCATCCCCTGAAAGGCCGTATAAAGGGGAATGAAGCACAGAAATTAAGGGAATATCCTGCCTTGGGTTGTCCAAAAGTCGAAGAAGGTTTAAAACCGTATCCACCTCGGGTACCTCGTAATAGCCCTCTGCTGTTTCTGCATAATAAGGAAGCCCTGCTTGTCCAAAAACATCGTCAAGCACGCTTCCCCAGTTTTTCATGCTTCTAAGCAATATTGATATATCTCTATATTCCAAGGGACGATAGGCTCCACTTTCTTTATCCACAACACAAAAGCCCTCTGCCATCATTGCCTTAATTTTATCCACAATTGCCATGGCTTCCAATTGGCGCCTATTTAATTCTTCCAATTCCCCTATGCCTTCCTCTTCCGAAGTATTTTGGCTTTCCACCAAGATCACTTCGTTCTCTCCTCCATGAGAAGTTTGAGTATCGGGAAAAATTGCCCCCGCATATAAAGCCGCTTCATCATTATACTCCACATCACCAAACTCCGTAGACATAAGCTGGCGAAACAGGAAATTAGCTCCATCCAATATATTTTTTCGGCTTCTAAAGTTTTTAGATAGAATAATCTTTCTGCATTTGCCGCCTTTTTCTAAAGGATATGTATGATATTTTTGGTTAAACAGCTGAGGCATGGCCAAGCGGAAACGATAAATACTTTGTTTTACATCCCCCACCATAAAACGATTGTTTTTCCCTACACTTTCTCCAGAAACTGCCGCCAATATCATTTCCTGAACCATATTGCTGTCTTGATATTCATCTATCATAATTTCATCATAACGTTTTTGTATTTCCAATGCCGCAGCTGTAGGCATAACATGACCCACAGTGCTGCCTTTTTCCACTAAAATTTGCAAGCAAAAATGCTCATAATCATGAAAATCGATCATGAGCTTCTCTTTTTTAGCCGCTAAAAAGCGCTGTAGGAAACCGTCAACCAAACCCGCCAAGCCCTTTGCCACGGGGTATAAGGAGCGCAGAAGCTCCCCTTGCTTCTCCTCGCTAAAAGATAAATAGGTCTCCCCAAGCTTACTGCGAATGTCCTTTGCTTCGTTACGTAAACTTTTAATATCTTCAGCAAGCTCTTTTTCTTCTCCTCGGTAACTGGGCAGTCTTCGAAATTCCATCTGTAAAAAAGCCATACGCCACTTGCCATAACCAAATGGCAATGCTTCTTCTATTTGCTCCAAACCTTGTGCTTCTTTTTCCATGCATTCCAAATAAGCTTCAAATCCCGATGTTGAAGCCCCAAGGGTCATTGCCCGCTCCAACAGCTCTTTGGCAAAAGCTACACCGTCTTTGATACTTTCTCGGATGATTGGCATCCACCTACAGGTATCCACCGTTTCCCCTTCCATAAGATGAAATTGCTCTGCCATCTCATATAGAAGTTTTACAGGGTCAGGGTAACCTTGGGCAAAATTGTAAAGTTGTATTAGTAAATCCTTTAGCCTGGCGTCCTTCGTCTCTTCACCAAAGGTTTCTAACAATTGAAAAAAATCTTCATCTTGGTTTTCATAAAGTTCTTCAAAATAGTCTTCCAATACTTCCTGCTGTAATAGTTTGATTTCCCCGGGGTCTCCTGTTCTCACCGCAGGATCAATATCTAAAAGATGATAATACTCACGGATAGTTTGCAGGCAGAAGGCGTGAATGGTCTTGATATCCGCACGGGCAAGCAAGGTAAGCTGATTTTGCAAATGGAGATTTTGAGGCTCCTGTTCCAGCTTCTTCGCAATGGCCCCTCCGATCCGTTGGCTCATTTCCGACGCCGCGGCCTTTGTAAAGGTTACTACCAATAATCGGTCAATATCCATCGGTGGTTTCTCCTCGGTAATCCTCCGAATAATGCGTTCAACTAGAACTGCAGTTTTCCCGCTTCCCGCTGCCGCCGAAACCAATAAGTCACATTCCCTTGCTTCAATGGCCTGCAATTGCTCCTTCGTCCATCTGCTTTCCCCCATGGGCCCTCATCCTCCAAAATCATTCTCCCATGGCTCGCTCCATACGCACACGAAAGGGTACATATCCAACAAACGAGCCCATAAAGCTACTATAGGAATTATACCAGAAGTTCCCGATAAAAGCGAACGAAAATGCAGAAAGAACCTTATGTCCAAAAATATATCTTGCCGTTGTTTTTATGAACAGTTCTTGAAAGCCAGTCTGATAAAGAAAGGCGCACCTTTGCAAAATGTCCACCATTTCCTTCTCATTCTCTGTCAAATCGTATACTTCAAACAATCCCTCCTTAATATTTCCCCAAAGCATTTCCTTTTTCCGTCTTCTGACCATACGAATGGTGTGATGTATGGCAGCAAGCTTATAAAAACGCATCATCGCTGTTTCATCCAATTTGGCAAGGTTCTCTCTAAAATAATTATGTTCCATAGGTGTCTCCAAAAAGACCTCATATCCATCAGCAGCGGTACTCTCTGCACATTGTACGTAAAAAGCACTATAAAATTGGTTTTCCAATTGATAGGCACGCTCAATAAAATATGATTTACACTCTTCAATTAACTTCTTGCAGCGTTCTTCTTTTTTTAAATTTCTTTCCAACACATCCATAACCCCTTTCAAAAAAACACGATTTCATATTTCTATTGTAAAGGATTGATGGCTGACATGCCTTCTTTTTCGTTCGCAAATAAAGAAAGGCTTCCCCAAAAATCGGGAAAGCCAAAGATTGCAGATTTTCTCTGCACCCTTATGAAAAAACGTACTGCTCAATCGTGAATACAGCGGAATCAACAAGTGTTTACTATCTGAAAAGCAATTACATATTTCTTAATACCAGTTTTCCTAACAATGATTCCGCTGTATCATTAAAAAATATTGATTCAGTATTCCATACTTCTTGTAGATCTTATTTGCAGCCTAAATTAGCAGCCACAGTTGTTCCCAAGCTGATTTCCGCAACCACAGCTATTGCCACCGCAGCAGAAAAGAAGAATCAGGATCCACAACCAGGAAGACTCGCCGCCACAGCCGCCGCCACAGCCGCCGCCACAACTGTTACCACCGATACCGTTACCACAGCAACACAATAAAATTAAGATCCACAAACAACTATCGCCGCCACAACCAAATCCATTCATACTATAATACCTCCTTAAGTAAATATGTTTTGCTTACATTTTTATCCTATGAGGTATTTTGTAAAATATTGCCTGTCTATATTTAAACTTTTTTCTCTCTAAATATTACAAAAATCGGGTTTTACCGAACAAGCTTTAGCAAGGAAGGATTAAATCCTTCACCAAAACCTCCACAGTAAAGCCCCCCATCTCATCGGCAAGACTGACCAAAAGCAGCTTTTCATGGTCCAAAAAATATAGCACATGGGTCATGTTCTGCTTCTCTCCAAGGCAAATCAACTCATCTTTTTCCGCTTCCCCATGAAATGTTACTGCCAGTCCCGCTTCAGAATATCTGTCCCCAATCAGCCTGGCTGATTCTTCCCCCTGGGCAGTCCACGCAAATAAAGCTTTTATTCTTTGTGTCATAACAAACCTCCAAAACTATAAATTGAAGCATAATAAAAAAGTACCCTCTGAGTATACACTCAAAGGGGCCTTAACTACGCAAATCATTGAAGCTTTTACTCTCCACGCTTTTCACTAAGCATTTTCTCCAGCTCATCGATAAATGTATTGATATCCTTAAACTGACGATAAACGGATGCAAAACGAACATAGGCTACTTCATCCAATTCCTTCAGGCGATCCATAACCATACCGCCAATCACCTTACTGTCCACTTCTCTTTCGCCACTGCCAGTCAAAGTATTTTCCACATCATCAACCAAATTCTCAATCTGTTTAGCCGTAACTGGGCGCTTGTTACAAGATTTCATGATGCCGCCCATAAGCTTTGTCTTATCAAATATCTCCCTTGTACCATCCCGCTTGATGACAGTAATGGGGATCATATCTATTCTTTCGTAGGTGGTAAAGCGTTTCCCGCAATTTTCGCAAAGGCGACGACGGCGAATAACGGCATTGTCATCCTGCGCTCTGGAATCAATCACCTTCGTATCTGCATAACTGCAAAAAGGACATTTCAAAATGGTTCCCCCCTTTTTCAAGATTCTTGCCACTTCTTTCAATTATACGCAAGAAATACCGTTGGGTCAAGGCTTCATTCATCAACAATTAAAACTTCACATGCATCCACCTCTACCAGAATGATATCATCCCCAATGCGCTTAATGCATCGCCAAGGTACGAAATACGCCCGTTCCTTGCAAAAAAAATTCCATTTTCCCGCATCCTCTGGAATAATTAATGTACAAATCTTCCCATTATATGCATCAAACTCTAAATCACAGACAAAACCCAATCGTTTCCCATCACAAATATTAATAACCTCTTTTTCCCGCAGACACGAAAAACGTTCCCATTTCATGTATTTTTTCTCCCCTTTTCACCTGTCTAATATCAGTTTATGCCCCTACTTCATGAAATTCACCAAAATTCATTTTTCAAAAAACCCTTGACGGTGATTTCAGAAAGGTCTACAATATGTACGACTAATCATATTGTAAAATCTATATATTGTGTTTTTTACAGTCCAAAAACGGATTCAAATAATTCAGGGAATATGAATAAATGCAATAAAAATTGAAAGGGGTATTCCTTATGATAACAAGCATTAAAAAACGTGATGGCAGAACTGCCCATTTTGACATTAACAAAATTGCCAATGCCCTAGAAAAATCTTTTCAAGCAACTGTGGGAACAAAAGACTATAGCACTTGCTTGGCTCTTGCCCAAGAGGTGTCTGATACCTTTGAAAAAAATGACATCACCGCTCCATCCGTTGAGCAAATTCAGGATATGGCAGAAAAAATTTTGATAGAACATGGTTATGTGCTAACTGCAAAGGCTTATATTTTATATCGTGCTGAACGCACCCGCGTGCGCAATATGAACGATAGATTAATGAAAACCTTTGAGGATATTACTTATAAAGAGGCAAATGACAGTGATATCAAAAGAGAAAATGCCAATATTGACGGAAATACCGCCATGGGCTCTATGTTGAAATATGGCTCTGAGGGAGCAAAGCACTTTTATGAAAGCTATGTTTTAAACCCCGCCCACTCCGAGGCTCATAGAAACGGAGATATTCATATTCATGACTTGGATTTTTATACCTTAACCACAACCTGTTGCCAAATTGATTTAATAAAGCTTTTTGAGGGAGGCTTTTCCACAGGACATGGTGTTTTAAGGGAACCCAACGATATTGCCAGCTATGCTTCATTAGCATGCATTGCCATTCAGTCCAACCAAAATGATCAGCATGGCGGCCAGTCCATTCCCAATTTCGACCGTGGTCTTGCTCCCGGCGTGGCTAAAACCTATAAAAAACGTTACCGCTCAAATTTTACATCCTTTGTGGAAATTTTAGCTGGCCCTGAATTGAGTAAGGCAGCATCAGAAGCCTTTATCCAGTTGGAAGAGAAAGGTCTATATCCTACACTGGATGAAAATGCTCAGTTTAATGCAGCAGAAGAAGCATTGCTTATAAAAGCAGGAATTGCCCCCGAAATTTATCAAAAGGTAAAAGAATTTGCCTCAAGAAAAGGTACGGAAGAAACGGATAAAGCCACCTATCAAGCTATGGAATCCCTGTTACATAACTTAAATACCATGCACAGCCGTGCAGGCGCTCAAACGCCATTTTCCTCTGTAAATTACGGCATGGATACCTCTACTGAGGCACGTATGGTAATGAAAAATATGCTTTTGGTAACAGAAGCCGGCCTGGGAAATGGGGAAACGGCCATCTTCCCCATTCAAATTTTCCGTGTAAAGGAAGGTATTAACTTTAATCCCGGAGAGCCAAACTATGATTTATTCCAGCTTGCCTGCCGTGTCAGTGCAAAGCGTTTATTTCCTAATTTTTCTTTTCAGGATGCACCATTTAATCTGAAATACTATAAGGAAGGGCATCCCGAAACTGAAATTTCTTATATGGGATGCAGAACACGGGTAATGGGCAATGCTTATGATCCCACCCAAGAGGTAACCCCTGGGCGAGGCAATTTAAGCTTTACCAGTATCAATCTTCCCCGGATAGCCTTGCTTGCCAATAAAAATATTGATTGGTTTTTCAAAGAACTGGATAGCAAAATTGATTTGGTTGCCGCCCAACTTTTAGAGCGATTTGAAATTCAGGCAAAGAAAAAGGTACATAACTACCCCTTTCTAATGGGAGAAGGCGTTTGGATTGGTAGCGATAAGTTGAATCCCAACGATGAAGTACGAGAAGTGTTGAAAAACGGAACCCTTTCCTTAGGGTTTATCGGCTTAGCAGAAGCCTTAAAGGCTCTCATAGGCGTACACCATGGTGAAAGCGAAGTGGCACAGAATTTAGGCCTTGATATCGTTAGTCATATGCGTAGACGATTAGATGAGTATGTAGAAAAAACAGGCATGAACTTCTCTCTGTTGGCAACTCCTGCTGAAGGTCTCTCCGGTAGATTTGTCCGCATGGATCAGGAAAAATTCGGTTCCATTGAGGGCATTACGGATAAGGAATATTACACAAACAGCTTCCATATTCCTGTTTACTACCCCATTAGCGCCTTTAAAAAAATCCAGTTGGAAGCACCTTATCACGATCTTACCAATGCAGGACATATTACTTATGTGGAGTTGGATGGTGATCCCAGCAAAAATACAGATGCCTTTGAAAAGGTAATTCGTTACATGAAAGAGCAAAATATCGGCTATGGTTCTATCAATCATCCCATTGACCGAGATCCAATCTGTGGTTATACAGGTATCATCGGGGATACCTGCCCTAAATGCGGAAGAAGAGGAAGGCCCTATGGGTTTCCACCGTATCCGCCGTATCACAGGCTATTTGGTAGGAACCTTAGAACGCTTCAACAATGCAAAGCGTGCCGAGGTTGCAGATAGAGTAAAGCACTCCTTGGTTACTGACATAAAAATGAGTACAAAGAAGGATTTATAATATGGAAATCAGATTAAGTGGAGTTGTAAATGACTCAATTGTAGATGGCCCGGGAATACGCTTGACTGTTTTTACCCAAGGCTGTCCCCATGGCTGCCCCGGTTGTCATAATATGCAAACCCATGATTATCACGGGGGGTATGCGGGAGATACTGACCTAATTCTATCTGCTCTAGCGGAAAATCCTCTACTGGATGGAGTTACCCTATCTGGGGGTGAACCCTTAGATCAGCCTCTCGCCTGTAAACATATCGCCCAAGGAGCCAAAAAGCTTGGGTTAAATGTTTGGGCATATACAGGCTACCTGTGGGAGGACGTTTTAGAAAAAGGGAATCCTGAAACCCTTGAGCTTTTAGAGCAAATCGATGTGCTCGTTGACGGACCCTTCCAAATGAACCAAAGGTCTTTGGAGCTTTTGTTTTGCGGCAGTAAAAATCAACGTATAATCGACGTGAAAAACTCCCTTAAAACAAAGAATTTGGTTCTTTGGAACAAGGTAGAATAATATAGGCTAATAGAAAAGGGAGAATCCTTAGGATTTTCCCTTTTTTAAATTCTTTTCTTTCTATGAATAGAACAAACTGTATTTTTTCAGCCCTTCATTCAGACTAGTGTAGGCATCCTTTTTTTATTTACATAAAAATCCAGCACCCTTTTTATGTTCTCTATTTTTTAAACTTCACTTCGTATTATAAATTATGCCCACAAAAAAGGCCCTCTTTCCAAATTTGGAAAGAAGGCTTTTTTTTATACTTTATCTAGATTTATCTTTTCTGTAGTTTGATTTATTTCAGTTTCTTCTGATTCATGAATTTCTTCTTCCTTCGGCCCTTGCTGTTCAGGTGCCTTTGCTAAGGGGTACTGCACAAAAGCTTTGAATAAATCACCGTCAATGGAAAGAGTAAACTTCCCTTTTTGTAAATCCACCAAACTTCTTGCAATGTTTAACCCCAACCCACTCCCCTCTGTAGAACGGGAGCTGTCACCACGCACAAAGCGCTCCATCAATTCATCAGGGGCCACATTCAGCTGTTCTCTTGAGGTATTCTTTATAGAAATCAACGCAAAACTTCCCTTTTTAGAAAGTTGAATATAGACCCTTGTTCCCGTTTGGGAATACTTGCAGGCATTGCTTAAAAGATTACTCAATACACGCCAAGTCAAGTTTCCATCTACAATACCATAAATGGGTTCATTCGCAGTAATTACCACCTCAAGGTTCGCCTTTTCCAGTTTTTCCTCATACTCCGCCACAGCCTGATGTACCAATTCACAAAGGTCAGTGGGCAACAAATGTGCGGAAATATTCCCAGTGGATGCTTTGGAAGCCTCCACCAAATCCTCTGTAAGCTTTTTCAGCCTTCTGGATTGACGATCCAGAACTTCTAGATATTCCTGGGCCTGCCCAGAAAGTTTTTCCTTTTTTAGTAAATCCACATAGTTAATAATAGACGTCAAAGGTGTTTTAATGTCGTGGGATACATTGGTAATCAACTCTGTTTTTAGCCGTTCACTTTTGATTTTTTGTTCTATGGCTATTGCCGCTCCCTTAGACAGGCTGTTTAAATTGTTGCCATGTCTGCGGAAAACCCGAAACATCCTAGAGGTGTCAACCTTATAATCAAGATTACCGTTGGCCAGCTGTTCCCCTGCCTTTTTTAACTTTTGCAGCTGATTGGAAACAGAAAGCACCAAAACCAAAATAATACAGTTTACGATAAAAACTGTCCCGCTACTATTTGAATTTGATAAATAAATAAGGGAAATAAACACCCATGCTGCAGCATATTTCCATGTCATAGGCAAAGCTGTGATAGTATCTTTGAATGTAACAAATACAGCCCCTGTAAATTTCCATCCAATGTGAAAAAACCAATAAGTAATAGAGTTTCTCCACCATTTCCCCATTTTCAGCCGTGTAGCAATAGTCATTAAAGAAGCTATCCCCAAAACGAGAAGATAAGCCAAAGCGCCCAGCAGCAACATAATATCGCTGAATTGATCAAAGGGATAAATAGATTCTATTCCATAAATAGGCATTGCTGCCAATGAAGCAATCCCAACGAAATAAATTTCCAATGGGATGCGATCCTGAAGATTTGGCGTAATTTCATCCGTTTTTCCTCTATGCCCCGCTGCACACATTAAATAAATTAGAGTGGCTAAAAATGTCAACACGCTTGCTAGTGCTAAGATAAGAACTCCCATGCGGAATTTATAGGTTATGCCATAGAGCCTGTACGTCAGCGTATAGTTATCCGAAGCCGTGATAGGCGATTTTACATAGGCCTCCAGCTTGGTATCCATAGGCTCATCATAAGAAACCCATTCTCCGTCCACAGTATATTCATCATAAACATAAAAATCGTAGGTTTCTTTAAATCCAACTTCCTCAGGGATATTTCCTTCAGTTATTTTTTCACCGCTTGGGGTATAAATTTCAAATCCAAAGTTTGTACTCCTATTTTCAACCCACCCTTTTAACTCTGTTGGATTATACCGATACAAGTCCATGATTTCATCGGCATATTGATTGGTAATCCATTTACACCAAGGCGTGTCATAGTAGGATCGTGGGTTTCCGCTGTAAAAACCACTTTCACCCCCAACAAAAACTGCGGCTGAACTGATAAAACTCAACATCCCGGAAATAACCACAAGAAACAAGGCCAGCACTTTAAACCCTAGATTGTGGGTGACCTTCGTCATTCTTTAGCCTCCTTTTCGATTTTGTAGCCAAGCCCCCAAACCACCTTCAAATAGCGGGGTTCCGAGGGATTGATTTCAATTTTTTCTCGCAGATGACGAATGTGAACCGCAACAACACTGCCAGAACCATATGCATCCTCATTCCAAATTTGTTCATAAATTTGTGTCGAGGAAAATACTCGTCCTGGGTTTTCCATGAGGAGCTTCAAAATATTATATTCACTAGGGGTTAGGGAAACCGGCTCGCCGTCAACGGTAACTGTTTTGGATTCATCGTCTAAATCAATCCCTCCAATGACCAAATGGGACGCTTTTTTTGCCATTCCTCCCAAGGAAGTATATCTCCTTAGCTGAGAACGCACCCTTGCCATCACTTCTATGGGGTTAAACGGCTTTGTGATGTAATCGTCTGCTCCAATATTCAGTCCCAAAATTTTATCGCTGTCCTCACTTTTTGCGGTAAGCAAAATAATGGGAATATTGGAGGATTCCCGAAGCTTTGCTGTAGCCGCAATACCATCCATCTGAGGCATCATAATGTCCATCAGAATCAAATGGATATCGTTATTTTGCACCACCTGCAAAGCCTCTTTCCCTGTATAAGCAGTAAAAATCTTATAATTCTCTGTGGAAAGATAAATGGATAACGCAGAAACGATGTCTTTTTCATCATCACAAATTAAAATATTGTACATGCCGTACACCTCCGTCATTCTGTAAATTCATTGTATAAAAAAGCCCTTAAGAATCAAACAGGAAATCATTTAATTTTCCTTTAAGATTGGATATTTCGGTATTATTAAGATTTTTATTAAGTTCTTCTTAAAATATATACCCTATAGTAGTATTAGACAATAAGAAGTTGAAAATCCTGAAAGGTGGTACATAAAAGTGGACGAATTATTTTGGATCGCATTGGCCCTTGGAGCAGTGCTGAAACTAATCAGCCTATATTTCGGTGGAATTGCCTGCTTTGCTTTTAAAAAAGAAGTACAGTATCCTTCTGCAAAAAAATTGCGAAGATTTGCAGTCCTTACCGCTGCAAGAAATGAGGAAGCTGTAATTGCAAACTTCATAGAAAGCGTTCAAAAGCAAAACTATCCCGTTGAATTATTTGATGTATTTGTGATTCCCAATAACTGTACAGATAACACTGAGCTCATGGCAAAAGCTTACGGTGCAGAAATTATACACTGTTCTTTTCCCGTTTCCTGTAAGGGGGATGCATTACAGCAGGCTATGATGCAGTTAAGAAAAAAGGGATATGACGCCTTTTGCGTCTTTGATTCAGATAATATTGTAAGTCCCGACTTTTTATCCAAAATAAATGATGCATTTGATGCTGGAGCAAAGGTGGCAAAGGGACGTCTTTTGGCAAGTAACCCCCACGCTTCTTGGGTTTCTGGTTGCTATAATATCTATTTTAATCTTTTCCATCTGTTTTTCAATAAGGCAAGAGGCGCCTGTGGCCTTTCTGCCAAACTGGTAGGTACAGGCTTCGCCGTACATAAAGATGTTTTGGAAAGCCTAGGCGGATGGAATACCACAACCATTGCTGAGGATGCGGAATTTTCTGCCCAGTGTGCCCTCTTGGGTGAACGTGTTTGGTGGGTTCCTGATGCTGTTACCTATGATGAACAGCCTGAATCCTTTCGGGTATCCTTGTTGCAGCGCCGTCGGTGGTGCAGTGGTATCATGCAGGTAGGAAAACTGCATTTCAAACCTCTCCTGCAACGTGTTATCAAACCTAACGGTGTTTACGCCGCAGATTTCACCATGTTCTTAATGGGAGCATTTGCCCAAGCCCTATCCATACTACCCTTGGGGCTTACCCTTTTAGCCGCAATTTTTGATGGAAAAGAAGGGATTTTCAATTTCGCTCAAGCCATGGGAATCTACTTCTTGCTCTATTATACCTTAATGTGTCTCATGGCAACAATACTTACCCTGTATCAGGAAAAAAGAGTATTTCCAAAGGAAATGCGCTCCGCAATTTTATTATTCCCGATTTTTATGGCATCATGGATTCCTTTGCAGGTTATCAGCCTGTTCCGAGAAACAAAAAGCTGGAAAGAAATTCAACACAATGGAAAAAGTAAAGATACAATCCCCACAGCTTAACATAAAAAAACGGCAGAAAACAAGTCTGCCGTTTTTTTTGCCTATCAACAAGTTTTACATGAACTAACATAGCATTATAGCATTTTAATAAAATTATCTATATAGTTGGAAATGTCCAAATCTCCCTGATATGTAATTTGTAAAATTTTATTATCTTTTAATAAAAAGACACGGGTGTGTCCCCCAGGTTCCGATATCCATGCCTGGTCTACCTCTTCCCACTCTATTTTTTTCGTATTGTAATATTCCATCAAACCCTCAAGGGTTTGATCTCCTAATGCTTGAAACCTAAGCTCATAGTAATATAAGTCTAAACTTACCTCTACAACTTTTTTTATTTCATTATCATCATATTGTATTTCCCCCTCTTGTTGAATTACATACTGAATGGGGGCTAAAAAAGTGGAGCTTTTATTCATATGTTCATAAGTATCGTCATATTTCCTATCTCCTTGAACTGTTTCAATCTCCTCTAAGGTTACATAAGGAATAGAAATCTCTTCTTTTGTAATTCCTTCAGCCATGTTACCTTCTGTCGCTATGGCAAGCAATGGTATAAATAAAAAAATAAACATAAGCCCATTCAAAACCGTTTCTATCCGAATCCATTTTGTTGAGGGAATATAGGGTGAATCCAATTCCTCTCTGGATTCTAAGCTCATCAACTTTTCTTTTACCAGCTTATACGAACGATATTCTCGGTTTAACCCAATCAAATATAAAAATGCTGTCAAAATATATGTATATCCAACATATTGCCCTTTACCCATAATATAGTCCTCTAAATGAACATAAATAAGAAAGAGCTGCATTCCACCTAATACTAGAATCCCTAATAATGAAAGAAAAAAATTATTTCGCTTTTTTACCTTCAGCTCTTCATAAATTTCCTGCTCTTTCTCCCTTGAGAAAGGAATGACTTTGGGATATTGTGTGGCAATTGCAAAAACGAAAAGCAATTTTTGATACGTGGCTACATAATGCCAGCCTTCTGCTTCAAAAAGCTCTTTCATCTCTCGGGGAGGCTCATCTTCATCATACACCGTTGGTATTATGCGATATTTTATTTTCTGGCAATCTCCATCCTCAAATACCGCCTTTCTTCCCGAAAACGATTTCAAAATCAGGCCCTCTTCTCCCATCTGAGAGAGCCATTGTTCCATCGTTGTAGTATCATACATATTAACAGGTATCAATCGTTTTACCATGAGAACCTCCTCAGAGTTATAAAATCTAAAATAATTCTTCTATACTATAACAAATTTATCCAATTACTGTCAAATTAGCTACAAATATTCATAAGCTGAACTAAATTTTTATTACAAAAAAGCAGATAAATCCCAAGACAATACAGTCATTGGAATTTATCCGCTTTATTTGAATTAAACTTAAAGAATGGGCTTTTTCGGAGTTCTATGCCTTTGAGCATTCACTCAGCGGTTCAATTTGAACCTTAAGCTTCAATCTTATTTTTTCTGCATTCCCCACATACTCCATATAGAATTAACTGCTCACAATTTACTTGAAAATCCAATTCATCTTCAACTCGTTTATGAATTTCAGTCAATTCATCTAAAAATAAATCTTGTACTTTTCCACACTGTGTACAAACTGTATGGGGATGGCATTTTACAACTGCATCGTAGCGAGAGCTACCCTCTCCAACATTTAGCTCCTGAACCAACCGAAGCTGCTTAAAGTAATCTAAGGTTTTATAAACCGTAGCCAAGCTCATGGTCGGATTTGTAGGCTCCAAAGCTCTGTAGATGGTTTCCGCATTAGGATGCTCTGTGGATTTTAACAGCATATTATAAACCGCAATACGCTGAGGCGTTACTTTTAAACCTTTTTCTCTTAAAATTTGTGCTGTCTCTTTCATAATCAAAACCCCTAAGCGATAACTATTTTTATTTAATAGTAATATACAAGAAGTAATTAGTCAATAGAAATATTTCTCAAAAAGGAAAAACTCGTACCATCTATTGTTTTCAGTTTTTCTTTATGCTACAATTTGAAACATATGTGAAAGGAGGAACGCAATATGCACATCGTACTATTAGAGCCTGAAATACCCCAAAATGCAGGAAACATTGCAAGAACCTGCGCAGTAACCAATTCTGTTTTGCACTTAATTAAACCCTTGGGGTTTTCTGTTGATGATAAATATTTAAAAAGAGCCGGCCTAGATTATTGGGATCTTCTTGATATTCGCTATTACGAAAATTTTCAAGACTTCATGGATAAGAATCAAGGAATCCGCCTCTGGATGGCTACCACCAAGGCCAAACATGTCTATTCTGATGTTCAATATCAAGAAAATGATTATTTTATGTTCGGGCGGGAAAGTGCGGGAATTCCCGAAGAAATACTTATGGCACACGAAGCAGGAACCATTCGTATTCCTATGCTGGAGGTGGCAAGGAGCCTAAACCTGTCAAACTCTGTGGCAATCATCATATATGAGGCTTTGCGCCAGCAAGGCTTTAAAGGAATGCTTACCCAGGGCCAGCTCCACCATCATAGTTGGTAAACAAACGCGCAAAAACACCCATCGCCAAAACAGGCGATGGGCTAAAGTTACGCAAGATAAATCCACACCACATTGAAAGCCCCTGTGGATGAATCCTTTTAGCTTCTCATTTCAACTAAAATCCTTTTGAATTATCTAAACAGCCCTTCTAAATTCTTTGCAATCACCACGGATCTTTGAACCATTTTTTCTAAATTAGTCATATCTGTGCTTTGCCGTTCAGAATTTTCCAAGCTCATATCAGCATCTTGGATGGTGTGATTAATCTTCTCTCGAATTAAACCGTTTAAAACATCAATCTTAACAACCGTTTCATTGGAGCTTTCGGAAAGGGTATGTATTTCCTTTGCTACCACCGCAAATGTCTTTCCATCATTGCCTAATCTGGCTGCCTCAATGGAAGCATTTAATCCTAACAGCTTTGTTTGACTTATTATTTTTGCAATAGACTTCAAAACATCGGAAACCTCACGGGTTACCTCACTCACCTCTGTAATTTTTTGGGAAAGCTCATTTTGGTTCGCCGACATTTCGTGTGCAGAATGAGTTAATGTTTCAATGGTTTTAGAAATCTCCATAAAGTTTACAGCAAGTTCCTTGGTCAATACCTCTATTTCCAATCTATTGTAACCATTGTCTGCCAACGCATTTACAACAATATATAAAACCTCTGCTGCAGCTTGAATATTTTTCATAGGAATAACATCGATTCTATGGGATGCCGACCACAGTTCCTGTTCACTTAGGTTTAACTCTCTGGCTGTTTTCTTTACAACCTCTTCTTTAGGAGGGTTATCTAAAATTTGTCCTCCCAACACAGTTCCGATATGCCGTCCCTTGACTACAATTGGACAGGCAAAGTCAATTAAGTTTGCATGGCAAGAACCAACATAAGGTTTTCCCAGTTTTACTGCCTTCATTCCCATTTCATTATGACACTTGGCGCATCTGGCATCACCAACGGAAGACATATGTACGTAATTACTGCAAAAGTCTCGGTAGTGACTTGGGGATGTAATTTCTCTTCCCTCTCGATCAACCGCTACTGCAGCACAGTTCATACCCAATGCAAAATTGTCTAAAAAATTCTGCAAAATGTTAATGTTAATAATATCTGTTACTTCAAGCCTGTCCAAACTAACGATCCCGTTTACCATTTCTATCATACCCATGCCCCCTAAAATTGCATTAAACTACAATTATTATATTTTTATACCTATCCAATTCTATGGTATCACTGCCATTTCTACCTGTCAATGTGGTAATACACCAATTTCCAACAACGTCAACTTTATAAAAAATGCTTTATTTTGTTAATAAAATAAAAAACTCAAAAGATGTTTTTAGTAAATAGATGCAATTTTGTCTATTTTTTATCAAAAATAATTATAAACTTCAAAAATCTCCAAAAAATATGCTCTACCTTCGTAATTTTGCCAATTTACAGCATTATTGCACAAAAAACCCCAAATGATTTAAAAAATTAAAATCATTCGGGGTGATTTTTATTTCTTATTCTTTTCCATTCCTTCTATTGATGCAAGAAATTCATCGTAGGTATCTCCCCATTTCTTTCTGGGTTCTGTGGCACCAATACAGCCGTCTTCCAAGTCAGACAAATATCTTGCACCTTGCTGATAAATTTCCCCTACAGTAACACTACAACCTAATTCCGTGGATAATTCGCAAAGAGCCAATTCGGGATCCTTTGCATTTCTTGTTTGTAATATTCTTTTTCGCAAATCGCTATCTTTCCTTGCTTTTTCCAGCAATTCAAATAATCCATCCTTTAACATTTCTTTCGCCTCCTTTTTTCTCAGTATTTCCAGAGAAAAACAGGAACATACTGAAAATTCCTGTAAAAATTTATAAATTAAAAAGGATATCCTTAAGAATACCCTTTTACAATGCCAACAAATTCATCTTTCAATCCAGTTCGAGAGTAATTTTTTGGCCATTTCCTCAGCTTAAAATTAAAAACATTCAGCTTAAAACGGTTGCTTTTATTATTAAGATATCAATCCATTTGCTTTGGAGATTTCTTCAATCGCGTTAACCACCAAATCCAAATCCTCTTTTCTATGTCCCGCTGATATCATAAACCTCAGTCGTGCCGTTCCCTTGGGCACCATAGGAAATTTTATGGCTTGAGCAAAAACGCCCCTTTCAAATAACTCCTGACTCATTCTATCAGCCAACCCTTCCTCCCCAACAATGACGGGGATAACTGGAGTCACTGTCGTTCCCATATTTAACCCCAGCTTGGTTATGCGGTTTGCAAAATATTCTCTGTTTTCCCATAATTTATCCACATAGGATTTATCCCGAGAAATTATTTCAATTACTTTTAAAGCTGCTGCTGCAAGGCAGGGTGCCATAGGGGAAGCGGTAAAAATAAAGCTTCTGGCCTTAGGACGCAATGCATCAATTAACTCTTTTGAGCCTGCTACAAATCCTCCCGCTGAACCAAAAGCCTTAGACAAAGACCCTGTTTCCACATACACCCGGCTTCGCAGTCCAAAATGATCTACCGTCCCTTTTCCCATTGGTCCCATCACACCATCGCCATGGGCATCATCCACCATGAGCATCGCCCCGTATCTGTCTGCCAAATCAGCAATTTCAGGAAGGGGTGCTAAATCTCCATCCATACTAAATACACCATCAGTGACAATTAATTTTTTTCCTGTTACAGGTTCTTTTAAAATCCCCTCCAGGGAACTCATATTTTTGTGTTCATACACCTTAATTTGGGCGCCGGAAAGCCTGCACCCATCTATAATACTCCCATGATTTAGTGCATCACTGTAAATAACATCACCCTTGCCTACCAAAAAGGGAATTACCCCTGTGTTTGCCGAAACACCGCAGTTAAAAACCAGTGTTGCCTCTACCTCCTTAAACTCTGCCAAGGCTCTTTCCAAAGCATCGTGAACTGGAAAATTTCCTACAATATTTCGACTGGCAGTGGGCCCCACTCCATATTGATCTAAGGCATCCTTTGCCGCCTGTATTGCTTGGGGGTGGCTGGCGAGGCCTAAATAATTATTTGATGCCATGTTTATCACTTCTCGTCCATCCAATTGAATACGTGCCCCTTGGGGACTATTAACTGTTCTGTACATTTTCTTTCCCCTTTCTTTTTCATTTGTAATACCAGAATAATGATTGCTTTTTTCTCATAAAAGCATATGTTTCTAGTATTATAGCAAATCCAACTTTAAGAAACAACAAAGACAGCAATGAAAAGCCAATTTCCCTTAATAGCATCCTAATAAAAACAAGCTTGAGAACCATTCCCAAGCCTGCTTTAATTCACATATTATAACAGAACATATTCTTTTTTCTGCCTTCTGCGTTCCAATTTCCTGTCTTTCCATTTCTCCAATTCCACAATAGGCAAAGGCAAACATGCCAACCCTGCAACAATGAGCCATTCCCAGATACCCAAGGGAGTAACCTTAAACACTGTAGCCAAAGGCTGTACCATAATGACCCCCACTTGAAGTACTATACCAATCAGAAATGCTCCAACCAGCCATGTGTTTTCAAAGGGTCGAATAGAAAGTAAGGAATGCTCTGAGCGCATATTAAATGCGTGAATCAACTGAGAGATAGAAAGAACTGCAAAAGCCATAGTTCTCCCCGTAACATACATTTTTTCATCATCAAAATAGATATGTCCTATAGCAAAGGCCAGCAATGCCAACATGCCAATCATCATACCTTCAACCATGATTTTACCGCCTAAGCCGCCGCCAAACAAGGTGCTCTCTCGCTGTCTGGGGGGACGCTCCATACAATCTCCTTCCACAGGATCCATGCCTAACGCAATGGCCGGCAAAGAATCTGTCACTAAGTTTACCCAAAGCAACTGTATTGGAAGCAAAGGTGTTGCCCAGCCAAAGCACATTGCCGCAAAAATAGTTATAATTTCGCCAATATTACTGGACAACAAAAAATGAACAGCTTTACGAATATTATCGTAAATCCCTCTTCCTTCTCGCACGGCTTCTACAATCGTGGCAAAATTATCGTCGATCAAAATCATATCTGCGGCACCCTTTGCAACTTCCGTCCCACTTTTTCCCATGGCACAGCCAATATCCGCTGCCTTTAATGCCGGCGCATCGTTTACACCGTCTCCTGTCATGGCAACTACACTGCCATCCTTTTGATATGCTTTGACAATACGTACCTTATGTTCAGGGGCAACCCTTGCAAAAACTGTACAATGAACTGCCGCTTCCTCTAGCTCCTCATCGGAAAGCTTGCTCAACTCCTGCCCCGTAATACAGGTATCTCCTTTTTCATAAATACCCAGTTGAGTGGCAATGGCCTGCGCCGTTAAAGCATGGTCACCTGTAATCATAACAGGACGGATACCCGCTTTTTTGCAAAGAAGTACTGCCTCTGCCACCTCTGGCCTTGGTGGATCAATCATTCCTGCCATACCCACAAAAACCATGTCACATTCAATGCTATCCACCTTTGATAAATCCGGTTTCTTCCCCCATTCTCGAAATGCTACAGCAACCACCCTTAAGGCACCTGCCGCCATTTCCCCGTTTTGCATGCGGGCCTTGCTTTTTTTACTGCTATCAAAATGCACTTGATTATGCCCATCTAAACATTTATTACAGCGCTCAAACAAAATATCCGGCGCCCCTTTGGTCACTGTCATCCAAGTTCCATCCCCCATGGCGTGGAGTGTAGTCATCATTTTGCGCTCCGAAGAAAAAGGGATTTCCCCTTCTCTTGGCATTTCCCGTTGTACCTCCTCAATGGCGATACCGCCTTCCTCCGCCGCTTCGGCCAATGCACGTTCTGTTGGTTCCCCCACAAGTTTCTCCTTCTGTCTGTGACAATCGTTACAAAGAGAGAATAAGGTAAGAATTAATTGCCTTTTTTCATCATCTTTTTTCTTGCCATAATCAGCAAGCTTTACTACTTTCATTTTGTTTTGGGTTAAGGTTCCTGTCTTATCAGAACAAATCACGGATGCACTGCCCAAGGTTTCCGCTGCAGGCAAACGTCGAATGATTGTATTTTTCTTAGACATCCGTTGCATTCCAATGGCCAAAACAATGGTTACAATAGCAGGCAGACCCTCGGGAATTGCAGCAACCGCTAAACTAACAGAGGTCATAAACATGCTAAATGCCGGTTCTTGGCGCAATAGTCCCATGGCAAAAATAACTGCACAAATAACCAACGCCCCCATGCCTAAGGTTTTGCCTGTCTCTCCCAGTTTTTTTTGCAACGGTGTTTCCTGATCCTCTTGCTCAGCCAGTAAGTTTGCAATTCTGCCGATTTCTGTATCCATACCTGTTGCAACTGCAACAGCTCGTCCGCTCCCCCCCAATACGAAGCTTCCCGAAAGCACCATATTCTTGCGATCACCCAACCCAGTTTCCTTTGGGAAAATATTGGTCTCTTTATCCACTGCCAATGACTCCCCTGTAATGGCACTTTCCTCTGTCTTTAATCCACGAGTCTCAATCACCCTTCCATCGGCACATATGTATCCTCCTGTTTCAAGAAGCATAATATCTCCAATTACAACATCTTCTGCAGGAATTTCCGTGCGAATTCCACCCCGAAGCACTACCGCTTTTGGCGCAGACATTTTCTTTAATGCCTCCAAAGCCTTTTGGGCTTTGCTCTCTTGAATCACGCCCAATAAAGCGTTTAAAACAACAATGGCAATAATAATAATGGAATCAATAAATTCTTTTTCCCCATTTAAATAAGATACTCCAAAGGAAACAGCTGCAGCCACCAATAGCAGCATTATCATAAAGTCATTAAACTGGGCAAAAAACCTTCTGACAATGCCCGCATTTGTTCCCTCCTGATGAAGAAGATTCTTACCTTTTTCCAACAGCCTTTTTTTCGCCTCCTCTGAGGAAAGCCCATTTTCCAGGGATGTCCCCAAAGACTGACCTACTTCCGTTGATTCTTTATTCCACCAATCCATATGCTCACACCCGTCCTTTGTATTTTTATCGGTTTGTCCTCTTTTTCATATCTATGTGGTCATGCCCAAAAAAATTCCTCCTGCATACTATGTAAATCAGGAGGTGTTTCCTTATGTTGTTTAGTTTGCTCCTTGCCTTTTCACTTAGCATAGATGCTTTGGGCATTGGCATCTCATACGGATTGCGTCGTATCACATTCCCAGCCGCATCCAAATTTTTATTAGCATTGGAAACTTTTTTGATGATGGAAGTATTTATTATAGCAGGACGCGGGCTTGCACTGTTACTTCCCTCCGCCACGGGTGAGACCTTAGCGCCCTGTTTCCTACTTCTGTTCGGTCTATGGCTTTGCTTACAAGGGTTTCGGAAGGCGAAAGAACCGCCATCACCCTTGGCATCTGTTCATCAGCCTTCTGTTTGCGATAAAGACGCATCCCAAACTTTAGATCCTAAGGAGACCCTCCTCCTTGGTTTTATTCTCTCCCTGGATTCCTTGGGCGTTGGTATCAGTGCGGCGGCTTCTGGCATGGAAATCGGCAAGCTCCCACTGTTTTCTGCAATTTTCCAAGTTGTTTTCCTCTCCCTTGGAGCTTTCTTTGGCAAGAAGCTAACAAATACCGAAAAAATTCGTGAGAACCTTTGGACTACGCTATCCGGTGGGATTCTTATTTTTATCGCAATCCTACGGCTGCTATGACTCCCATTACTTTCCAAGATCTTCATATGGAAAGAGTACCCTCTAAAATGCCAAGGTTTTCATCCCCCCAAAATCATGATATACTGATTAAAACGGAGGTGATTGTAATGTTTACGTCTTTTAACAGTCTTGCCATATATTCCGCCCATTCTTTGGAGGAACAGGGACTAATGCGCCAATTGCTAGAGCAAGCCGGCATCGAATATTCTGTGTCTGCTGTGGATACCCATGCACCCAAAGGGATATATCCTGCCATCACACCTGAGCTTTTGCTGACACAGGAAATTGACTATGTTTTTTATGTCCGTAAGAAGGATTTTGATAGAGCAAAGGCCCATATCCAATCAAATTGGCATTGGGAAGAAAATATTTGATGAAGTAAAACTTTCCTGCTTAAAATATGAAACTTCGCAGAACGCTTATAATAAGGGAAAGGGGATTTTTCCCCATCCTTTTGCAGCATAATTTTTAAAATGAAAAAAGCCCTTAGCACCGTAGAAGATTTTTCTTCCCGTCGCTGCATGGGGCTTTTTTGGTGTCTAACCACTGACAGATTCTAATTTCGTATTACTAAGAAGAATCTAAATCAAGGCATCAAATTCATTTACATAAAATAGAATAACTCTTCAAACTTCTTATCCAAAGCAATACAGATAATCAGGGCTAATTTTGCCGTAGGATTAAATTGTCCTGTTTCAATCGAACTAATTGTATTCCTGGAAACCCCAACCATATCTGCAAGCTGTGCCTGAGACAGCCTTTTCTCCAGTCTTGCTTCCTTTAATCGATTATAGAGTATCAACTCTACTTCCTGACCATCCTTTGTCTTTTTCAATTATGTCCACCCCATGCCACTGGCAATAATTGAAATCAAACAAGCGACAGCACCAGTCGTTTCTAGAAAAGCTGCAATCAAGATTGATTTTCGATGGCGGTCATAATAATATGTGGTTATACTCTGCCCGCTTGTGCCTATCAAAAGTGCCAATACAAAAACCCTATAATCGGCGAATGCCGTGCCTAAAATGAGTTTTTGCACAAACAACAAAATACTTAAAATCGAGAAAACTAGGGTTACTGCAACATATGCATTTTCATTGGCCGTTTTTCCAATCAATAGATCTCGTTCATCTTTGTTTTCATTTCTACTTCTCGCTAAAACTTCTTCCTTATTCATTGTCAACACCATCCATCATTTTTTGCCAAGTAAACTTGGTAACTTTATTATATCATGCCAAGTAAACTTATCAACACCTATAAATTATTGTTTGAAGTTGACTTTCAAAAAACTCCTTGAAAAATACTTTCGCTAAACCCTACATTCCATGTTGAACGAATGTATAAGGCATTACAGTTTTTCAATCCAGTATACCCCTGCTTTATTTAAAAACGCAGCGCAGCCCCTTACTTCACTGTCATAATAGGCAGTAAAGCGCTCATCCATTACATACATATCAACAATGCCCCGATGCCTTTGTTTAGAATAGCTTTTGCAAGTCATACACAACCATTCTTTATGCAAAAGCACAATTTGTTTGCCCTCTTGACTTTCAGGGGACATCCCTTTGGTCACTGCCGCCTTTAATCTCCCACGAATTTCCCCCTCCAATGCTTTAAATCTCCCATAATCTTCCTCTGTCATATCTTTCATCTTTTGTGTGGATTCTTCCATCGAGGCATCTCCGTACTTCTCGCGCACTTCCTGCCCGTATTTCTCCTCATTTTCCTGTATTAGCTTTTCTTTCCACATTTCAAAACGTTCCTGATCACTCATTATTCTCTCTCCTTTTTTTGCTGAAATTGTCTTTTTCACAATGGAGATTAGGCCTTCTAACCTTTGCTTCTGATTTTCAAGCTCTTCTAAATGGTTGTGCAAGGCAAAAAGGATATCAAAATCTTTTTCATAAACAATGCTTTTAATTTCCTCAAGCCCAAAGCCTCTTTCCTTATAAAAAAGAATTTGTTGTAATAATTCAACTTCCTTTTCTCCGTAAAATCGATAACCAGCCTGGTTGGTGCGCAAAGGAAAAAGTAAACCAATCTCATCATAATATCGCAGGGTTCGGGCACTTACCCCTGCCATGTCTGATAGTTCCTTTATGCTGTACTCCATAAGACCACCTCCCTTTGTAAGAATAGAATACCTCTTGACGTAGCGTCAAAGTCAATTAGAAAAATAAAAAAATAAAATAATTTCAATGGTAATTTTATACATATCATACCAACACTCTGCAAAGCCGGATACTACTCTATCTATTTATACATTACTTTTTTTATATTAAACAACCCTCTTGTAATAATTAAGTTCAAACCCATTTATATATTGTACCCAAAGTCTCTTTGTAAAAAATGCTTTTGCAATACTAAACCCTCGTTATATGTTCACTAAAAAAACGAGTGGCAAAAGCCACCCGTTAAAAATCACAATATATTAAACCGCTGTTTTTAGATTCTTTTTATTTCCAATCAATTGCATTATAACAATAACAGCGATTGCCGAAATCCCAACAACATCCGTTAAGGCACCTGGATGAATCAATAACAACCCACATGCGATACAAAGCACGCGGATAATTAACTTTAGGTCCTTAAACATATAGCCAATCATGCCTGCCGCAATAGAAAACATACCAATGAATGAAGTGATGACCACCTGAATCACCTGTAATGGTGTTGTATCTATAAACAATAGCGCTTGATTATATGCAAATACATAGGGAATAATGAACGCTGCAATGGCAAGCATAGTTGCATTAAATGCCGTCTTCATAGGATTTGCACCAGCAATTGCTGCACCGGCATATGCCGCCAAGGCTACAGGAGGTGTAATATCCGCAACAATACCAAAATAGAAAACAAACATATTTGCAGCAATGATATTCATATTCATGCCTGTGATTAAAATCGGCGCACATGTTGTAGCCATAATAATATAATTCGCCGTGGTTGGAACGCCCATGCCTAAAATAATGCAACAAACCATTGTTAACATTAGGGCAATAAGCAAATTATTTCCTGCCACAGATACAATACCAGAAATAAAAATTTGTCCCAAACCAGTCATACTTACAACACCAGCAATGATCCCTGCCATACCGCAAGCCGCGGCAACCGATAATGTACCCTTGCCGCCGTTCTCCAAAGCATTGAAAAAGCCATTTACCGTCATTCGATGCTCTTTATTAAACATACTAACTGCAATGGCAACTAATGTTGCAAAAATTGCAGAACGGGACATGGTATATCCATCAATAATCATATAAACCAAAATAACCAAAGGAAGAAGCAAATAGATATTTTTCACCAAGTGGCTAAACTTTGGTAATTCATCCTTGGGAACTCCCATTAATTTCAGCTTTTTTGCCTTAAAATGAACCATCAAGAAAATACCTGAAAAATATAGGAAAGCGGGTAATATAGCCTTCTGAATAATGCTGGCATATTCCACCCCACACATTTCAGCCATCAAAAACGCCGCTGCACCCATAATAGGAGGCATAATCTGACCACCGGTAGAAGAAGCCGCTTCAACTGCTCCTGCAAATTCGGGTGGGTAACCTGTTTTTTTCATCATAGGAATTGTAATACTACCAGTTGTAACTGTATTCCCTACAGAACTGCCGGATACCATGCCGCACAAAGCACTGGAAATAACAGCTACCTTTGCAGGGCCACCTGAACTTGCTCCGGCGATTGAATTCGCACACTGAATAAAGAAATTAGATATTCCCGTTGCCTCCAAAAATGCACCAAAAATAATAAATAGCACAATAAACGTAGAACATACCCCAATAGGCACTCCAATTACACCCGTAGTTGTATAAAACAAATTATAAATAATTCTTCTAAGTGGCAGACCGCTGGAAAAAGCATAAATTACAAATCCCGTAGCCACAAGAATAATTGGAATACCTGTTACACGGCGACAAGCCTCTGTCAATACCAATATACCAATGATACCCAAAATAACCTCTAGCTGGCCAATTCTTGTTGCCTTTTGCAGGATTTCACTGAAATTTACCACATAGTAGAAAAAGCTTCCAGAACCAGCAATGCCTAATATCCAATCATACCAAGGAATATGATTCACTTTTTGTTGTGAACCTTTTTTTCTTGGAAAAATAGTAAATATCAGTAGAATTACCATTCCCAAAAATAAACAGCGTCTAATCTGTTCACCCCAGTTTACAAATAGGTTCATATAAACCATAAATAATGCAAATCCAATGAGCATACATCTAACAATGATTTTAGGGATGCCCTCAAAATGACGGGTATTAGCTTCTCTATCATACTTTTTCATAACAGCTTCCAAGTCCGCACCTTTTACTTCATTGTGGAACGCAGCTATTTCTTCCAAAGATATTTTCTCTTTCTTTTTAAACACGTTTTTATCCTCCTCCTTTTTATTCTAGCATACCCAGAGAACCTAAATGGACCTTTGGGCTGAGTTACAGTTAGTCGGCCCTCTGTCTCAAATAATATCCGTTCTCTGTACTTTGCTACTTTGTTCCTTTTGCATAGGAAAAAGAAACCGTTCTTTCCTCACCACAAAGCTGACGCAGGCTAACTTCCTCTCCATTAATCAGTAAAATGTGATCATATACAGGGCTTACATTATAGGAAAGATCGGCAATGGGCTTATCAATATCGGAAATAATCATAGAACCATCTTTTCCGTAGGTTAATGTCTGCCCTTCTTCCAACTCTGTCTGTACCCCTGCACCGAAATTATAGTATACCGTTTGATATACAACAATTCCTCCATTCTCAATTCGATACCGGTCTTCAACCGGAGATTTATTCACAGAATGTTTGAATCGCACAGAAAATTCCCCGCCTTCTTCCATGGGGTAACTTACGAGAATCTTGCCTGTTCTCCCGTTCCGCAATATCAGGCAATCTTCTGTATGGTTCACATGAAAAATAGCAGTTGCAATAATAACAACTATTATTGCAACCACTATACCAACAATCTGCTTGAAACTGAACTTACAGCCCTTTAACAATTAGCTCTTAACACCAATCTCTTTAAAGTATTTTTCAGCACCGGGATGGAATGGAACGGAAATTCCCTGTACTGCTAAAGCTGGATCCAATTCTGCAAATTTTGCATTGCTGCTTGCCAGTGCATCCTTGTTTTCAAAGAGCGCTTTGGTCAGTTCGTAAATTGTATCTTCTGACGCATCATTTGCAGCAATCAAGGTTGCACGAACACTTAATGTTTGAACATCGTCTGTCACGCCATTATAAGTTCCGCCTGGAATGATCGTTTTTGTATAGAAAGGATATTGTTCAATTAATGCTGCTGCATGTTCATCATCAATAGTTAATAAATTGATGTTCTTAGAAATAGCTAAGTCAACTACAGCAGTGGTAGGTGCACCTGCAGTAATAAATGCAGCATCAATCTTGCCATCTTTAATAGAGTCAGCGGCATCACCAAAACTGCCATTTACTTTATTGATGTCCTTATTAATGTCAATGCCGTAAGCTGCCAAAATCTGTGTAGCATTAAACTCAACACCACTGCCTGCGTCACCAACGTTTACTGTTTTTCCCTTTAAATCAGCAATGCTGGTAATATTGGAGCCTGCAATAATTTGGCATGTCTCATCATAAATACCTGCAACTGCAGAAAATGTTTCAAATTTTCCTTCTGCCGCAAAAAGGTCAGTTCCATTGTATGCATAGTACATTACATCGTTCTGAACGATTGCAATATCAGATACTTTATCATCAATATCTAGAATATTAGCCTTGGATGCACCAGTGGAAACAACCTTCAGATTCACGTTTTCCATAGCATTATTTAATACCGTAGACATTGTTCCGCCAACTGCATAGTAAGTACCAGTGGTGCCACCGGTGCCTAATGTCAGTTCAACCGTACCACCTGCAGGCTTATCAGCACCTGTGTCCTCAGCAGGCT
>NZ_DALYUL010000024.1:0-1591 GCF_031981185.1 Anaerotignum sp.
TGGCATTTGGACCTTCCTCCCTTGGGGAATCTGCGCAAGATTTTCCGAATCATTACTTACATCAAATTTAAGGAATATTGATTTTTTGCAGTTTGGTGGTATGATACAAAGTATAATATTTATTTTTATTTTCACTTTTCTTTTTCTCATAGCACTTCTTTTATTCTCAAATAAATGGGAAGGCAGAAAATCGGAAGATTAAAAGTTAGGAGATCGTATGGCGAATATTCTTGTTATTGATGATGATATTGCAATTTGTAGGCTAATCGAAACTGCACTGACAAGGGATGGACATGTTGTATTTATAAAAAATTCTGCAACTGAAGTTGTAGTAAATGATTTTAAACAGATGGATTTAATTCTCTTGGATATTATGATGCCTAAACTAGATGGCATTTCCTTTTGCAAAGAATACAGAAGCATGATCGATTGTCCAATATTATTTTTAACAGCCAAAACAATGGAACAAGATGTTGTGGA
Source organism: Anaerotignum sp. (assembly GCF_031981185.1). Lineage (GTDB taxonomy): Bacteria > Bacillota > Clostridia > Lachnospirales > Anaerotignaceae > Chakrabartyella. The sequence goes on from NZ_DALYUL010000024.1 coordinate 481, forward strand.
TGGGTTATCCGTGGGTGGTGATGACTATATCAAAAAGCCTTTTAGTGTATCAGAACTAAGGGCAAGAGTCAATGCGCATATACGTAGGGAACATAGGGATCGGCACCAAAGTCTAATTTTAAATGATTGTGTTTTTGATTTGTCTGAAAAGACTGTGTCCATTAAAAATAAGCTGATCCTTCTAACCAAAAGCGAATATGAAATTTGTGAGTTGCTGGCAAGAAATAAAGGGCAGATTTTTTCCCTAGAAAATATATTAGAGAAAATATTCGGATTTCAATCTGAAAGTGATATTTCCTCAATTCGTGTACACATAAAAAATATTCGGAGTAAATTTAATGAAGTCACTGACTGTCCCATTGAAACAGTTTGGGGGGTGGGCTATAAATGGAAATAAGAAAGAAACCTACAATTTCAATTTATCGGTTGTTTTTGGAGCATTTGATTGGGCTTTCTGTTGCCATTATGGGTTTAATTTTAGTGTTCATCATAATTATATCTATTGCTTTTCGATCTGGATTTATTTTGCAAGCTAATTATACAGATGTAAAATTAAATCAATTGGAAGAAACTTTAACCAAGCATTTTGATAAAAATACATTGCCACCTTATTGTAGCTATGTGCTTATAGACGTAAATGGTCAGGTTATTGAGAGTGATATGACCGAAAAAGAGTTAAAAAAAACAAAAACATATTTACTAAATAACAACAACTCTTACAACGGTTTTTTTAAGGAAATATACCAGCTTAATGGCAATATCATTATTATTAAATATGATGTGCTTGCACATTTCAGTAATCCAAACCTTCATAAAATAATTCCATATCCTGAACTATTTATTTTGGTTGTTCTTTTTGGACTTATCATTTTGTTCGCCGTTATCACAGCATCAAAATTCAGTAAGAAATTAAGACAAAACTTAAATTCTATTATCACTGCCACCGAAAAAATAGGTAAGCAGGATTTAGATTTTGATATTATCCCCACCCAAATTTTAGAATTTAATTCCGTTTTAAATACCATTGAAAAGCTAAAAGCAGCTTTATCCACCGCACTTAAAGAGCAGTGGAATAAAGAACAACAAAAGAAATTACAGCTTTCTGCATTGG